>NZ_JBQQBP010000019.1:0-181758 GCF_052245875.1 Actinomadura sp. 3N407 | reverse complement strand
CCGTTCGCCGCTCGAGTACCCCCAAAGGGGCCTTTCCGCTCGACTTGCATGTGTTAAGCACGCCGCCAGCGTTCGTCCTGAGCCAGGATCAAACTCTCCATTAAGGCACAACGACCAACCAGAGAACGAACCCCCAGCCGGCCAAACCTCGGAAAACAATCCCAGCAAACAACCCCACCAAAAAAGGCGGGGCCCTTGCCTCAAAGAAACCCCCACCACCCCCTACACAGCGGGGCGGCACACGGGGCGACCCGACCGACAAAAGAACCGGCCGAGCCGATAAAGGCACTGGCTTTTAACACGCTGTTGAGTTCTCAAGAAACGGACACCCACCGCGCCGAACCCCGCTCCCGCAGGCCCCGGCTCCGGGGCGACTCATCTTACTTTACCGGATCCGGGCCGAATGTCAATTTCGTGCCCTTTTCCGATAAATACCCTTCCGCTGCCGCTCGCGCGGCGCCTTCCGGGCGGTGAAGCTATTTCATCAGATCCGGCGCGATTGTCAAAATCGACCTTTTCCGATCACCATGGCAGGCCGGGCACGGCGAAGCCGCGTCGGCTGGTTCGGTGGTGGTTCCCCGGTTGGCCGGCCGCCGTGCAGGCGTCCTGGCATCCGTGTGGGGACGAGGGGTTAACTTACGCGGTCGTAGCGGCCACGTCAACTTGGAGCACCGCCGGCCTCGCCTCGGGCCGAACGTGGGAGTAGGCGGGAACCCATCGGGACTGGTAACCATCTATCTTCTTGGATTACCCAGCCCACATGCACGGAGGTACGACCCATGGCCTACCCGCCCGCTCCCCCGCCGCCGAACCCCTACGGTGCCGGCAGCCCGCCCCCGAACCATCTGGTGTGGGCGATCCTCACGACGCTCCTCTGCTGCCTGCCCGCGGGGGTCGTGTCCATCGTGTTCGCCGCGCAGGTCAACTCCAAGTGGCAGGCCGGTGACCACGCCGGTGCTCAGAAAGCGTCCAACAACGCCAAGACCTGGGCGATCGTCTCCGCCGCCGTGGGTGTGGTCGTGCTCCTCATCTCGTTCGTGGTGTCCTTCGCGACCAGCTCCTGATTCATGACGAGCGAGCGCCGGTCCGCCCTGCTTCAGCCGGGCGGGCCCCTCACCGGGCGGCGGGGCGGGCCCCGCGGCCGTTCCGCGGCCGCGGTGGCGGTCCGGCTGCTCCGGCCGGCCGGGGTCGTGGTCCTCACCGCCGCGGTCGTCTCCTACATCGCCGCGGTAGATCCGAATGAGCAAGGTCACTATCCGACCTGCCCGTTCCTCTCGCTGACGGGCCTGCAGTGCCCGGGCTGCGGCTCGATGCGGACCATTCACGCGCTCGCCCACGGTCACGTCGGGGACGCCCTGGCGTTGAACGTCTTCGCCGTGACGATGATCCCGGTCCTGGCGTTCTTCTGGTTCCGGTGGGCGAAGGCCCTGGCCCGGGACCGTCCCACCCGCACGAAGACGGCTCCTCCCGCGTTCATCTGGGCGTTCTTCGCGGCGGTCCTCCTCTTCTGGCTGGTGCGGAACCTGCCGTTCGGTTCCTTCCTCGCCGCCTGACCCCGGTCGACGGGGACCGGACCGGCACCCCTACGCTCCCCTTCGTGTGCGCATCGACGTCGTCCCGCCTTGGAGCGGGTACTTCCCCGGAGGTCGCTGATGAGCGGACGTGCCCTGGTTCTCGGTGGTGGCGGTGTCGCGGGCATCGCGTGGCTGACGGGCGTCATCGCCGGGCTGGCCCGCGAGGGGACGGACGTGACCGGGGCCGATCTCCTGGTCGGGACGTCGGCGGGCGCCGCGGTGGGCGCGCAGATCGGGAGCGGCCTGCCGATCGGTGAGTTGCTCGCGCGGCAGGCGGATCCCGCGCTGCAGAACCGCGAGCTGGTTCCGTCCGGCGGCGTGACCGTCGCCGAGTTCGCGGAGATCTGGATGCGGCTCGCCGAGGACAACGACGACCCCGCCGTGATCCGGCGGGCGCTCGGTGCGCGGGCGCTGGCCGCCGACACGGTCGCGGAGGCCGAACGGCGGGCGGTGATCGAGGGGCGGCTGCCCCGTCACGAGTGGCCGTCCCGGGCCCTGAAGGTGACGGCGGTGAACGCCCTGACCGGTGATCTCCGCGTCTTCGACCGCGACTCGGGGGTCGGGCTCGTGGACGCGGTCGCGGCGAGCTGCGCCGTCCCGATGATCTGGCCGCCGGTGACGATCGACTCCGTCCGGTACGTGGACGGCGGCGTGCGATCGGTGAACAACGTCGACCTCGCCGCCGGTCATGAGCGTGTGCTGGTCATCGCGCCGATGGAGGACCCGGCGCTGGAGGCGGGCATCGCGGTGGTCGGCGACCGGGGCGGGCGCGTCGAGGTGATCGATCCGGACGGGGCGTCGCTGGCGGCGTTCGGCGCCGATCCGCTGGCCCCGTCCACCCGCACACCGTCGGCGGACGCGGGTCTCGCACAGGGCAAGGCACTGGCCGCGGGCATCGCCCGGTTCTGGAATCGGGACGAACCGGGCGGCTCATAGGCGGGCCGCCTGCCGGGTCAGGCCGGGGCGGTGAAGGCGGGCGGGCGCCTCTCGAAGTAGGCGCGGACGGCCTCGACCTGATTGGGGGTGCCGCGCAGTTCTCCGAGCGTCCGTGACTCTTCGAGGAACTGGCCGGCCAGGTCGTCGTCCGCCGCGCGGTTGAGGAGGCGTTTCGCGCCGCGGACGGCGTCGGGGCTGTGGCCGGCGATCTCCCGGGCGAGTTCGGTGGCGGCGGCGTGCGGGTCGGCGGCGGTGCGGGTGGCGAGGCCGATGCGGGCGGCCTCCTCGCCGCTGATCGTGCGGCCGGTGAAGGTGAGTTCCTTCGCGACGTCCTCGCCGATGAGACGGATCAGGGCGGCGGTTCCCGTCATGTCGGGCACCAGGCCCCAGCGGATCTCCAGGACCGACAGTTTCGCGTCGGGGGCGACGATCCGGATGTCGGCGCCGAGCGCGATCTGCAGGCCGCCGCCGAGGGCGTGGCCGTGGACGGCGGCGATGACGGGCTGCGGCATTTCCCGCCAGGCGTGCACGGCCTGCTGGCCGAGGTTGGTGATGCGTCCCGGTTCGCGTGCGGTGATGTCGCCCGCCAGCCGCCGGAAGCGGGTGCTGCCCTCGTCGGGGGCGGAGTCACCGGCCATGGCGGCGAAGTTGGCGAAGTCGAGCCCGGCGCAGAACGCGCGGCCCTCGCCGGACAGGACGACGGCGCGGACGGACGGGTCCGCGGCGAGCGTCTCCCCGGTCTCGGCGAGCGCGTCGAACGTGGCCATGTCGAGGGCGTTCAGCTTGTCTGGGCGGTTGAGCCGCACGTCGGCGACTCCCTCGTGGACGTTCACGGTCACGCGGTCGGTCATGCCGGGATCCTCATCTGTCGGCGATCTTCTCAGGGTGACGATTCCATGCGCCGCCGCAGCCAGTCGAGGGCGGCGTCGCCTTGGGCCTTCTGGAACGCGCGGAGGGTGGGCAGGCCCGGCGGCGGCCGCCTGCCCGCCCGGACGAGGTATCCCGCCAGCGCCGCGAGGACGGACGTCACCGCGTCGTCGTCGGCGTGCCGGGCGACGGGGTGGGCGGCGAAGACGCCGGCGGGCGGCGGGCCGCCCTGCGTGTGGATGCTCGGGAGCGTCGTGACCAGGTCGAACCACGGCGCCGCGAGGCAGGCCCACGGCCAGTCGACGACGACCCGGTCGGCGGTGAGGAGGAGGTTGTCGGCGCGGAGGTCGGCGTGGGCGAGTGTCGGGCCCGCGGACGCCTCTTCCCACGCGTCTTCGAGGGCGGCCAGCCGGGTGAGGTTGCGCCGGGCCCACGGGTCGAGGCCGGTGAGGTCCTCACCGGCGGACAGGAGCCGCCAGCCCCGGAACGCGGCGCCGAACCGTTCGGCGGCCGTGGGCGCGTCGATGGCTTCGGCGCGGTGCAGGCCGGGCGTGTCCGGGTTGGGTTCGGGGCCGGCGCTCTTGACGAACGCGCGGCGGCCGTCGTCCAGGTGCAGGCGTGCGGCGACGCCCGGGGAGAACCCGCCGGGCCGGGTGGCGGCGTCGATGACGCGGGCGCCCAGCAGCCCTTCCACGTCCGCCCGGACGTGCGCGGGTGTTCCGTCCCAGGGGAGGCGGCCGTTCGGTACGGCGTTCATTCACGCATTGTCGCGGCCGGGGTCAGGTGACGGGAACGATTTCGGCGCCGGTGAGCCGGCCTTCGTGGATTTCGAGGAGGCCGAGGGTGCCGTGGGGCCGGCGGCGGCGGTCGGTGGGCGATCCGGGGTTGAAGATGCGGACGCCGTCGCCGGTCTCGTCCAGCGGGATGTGCGAATGCCCGAAGACGACGAGGTCCGCGTCGGGGAACCAGCGGCGCATCCGGGCGGTCCGGCCGCGGGCCTGGCCGCTGTCGTGGACCAGGGCGACCGCGAGGCCGCCGAGGTCGAGTTCGAGGCGTTCGGGGGCGCCCCATGCGGCGACGTCGGGTCCGTCGTTGTTGCCGAGGACGGCGTGGACGGGCGCGTACTCGGCGAGCTCGTCGAGGACGGAGGCGGTGCACACGTCGCCGGCGTGCAGGATCACGTCGGCGTCCCGCAGGTGCGCGGCCACCCGCGGCGGGCACGACTTCCAGCGCCGGGGCGCGTGGGTGTCGGAGATGGCCACCGCTCTCACACGTCCCATTGTCCCGCACGCGCCGGGATGCGGTTCCGCGGGTCCGTCATCCGGGCGGCCGGACGCGGCTGAGCTTGTCCGGGTTGAGGACGCCGTAGATCGCGTGGATCAGGCCGTCCCGGATGTCGAACACCGTGAGCTGTCGCCGGCCGTCGATGTGCGTCCACACGGCGGGGCCGCCGTTAACCTCAACGATCTCGGTCGTGCCGAGCCCGGAGCGGGACGCGAGGCCCGCGATGAACGCCGCGACGTGCGCGCGGCCTTCGACGGGGTGCAGCGCCGCGCGGGTGCGGCCGCCGCCGTCGTTCCAGGCGACGATGTCCTCGGCGAGCAGTTCGGTGAGGGCGCCGAGGTCACCGCCGCGGGCCGCGTCCAGGAACCGTCCGAGCAGCTCGGTGTGGTCGGCGGCGGCCGGGCGGAACCGGTCGCGGCCCTCGGCGAGGCGCGCGGCGGCCCGGCGGTGGTGCTGGCGGCACGTCGCGGCGGGGACGCCGAGGACGCCGGCGATCTGCTCGTAGGGCAGTTCGAACGCCTCGCGCAGGACGAACACGGCGCGTTCGGGCGGCGACAGCCGCTCCATCATGTGCAGGGTCGCGTAGGCGAGGGTGTCGGTCATCTCGGCGGTATCCAGCGGCCCGAACGCGTCGGCGGGGACGGGTTCGGGCAGCCACGGCCCGGTGTAGGCCTCGCGGGTGACGCGGGCGGAGCGGAGCTGGTCGAGCGCGAGCCGCGACACGATCGTGACGAGGTAGGCGCGCGGATCCCTGATCTCGGCCGCGCCGGCCCGGGTCCAGCGCAGGAACGCCTCCTGGACGACGTCCTCGGCGTCCCACATGCTGCCGAGCAGCCGGTAGGCGAGGCCGAGGAGGAGCGGGCGGTGCTTCTCGAAGGCCCCGGGGTCCCCGGGGTCCCCGGAGGCCCCGGTCGTCGTCGCGTCCATGGGACGATCATGCCGCGCGGGCCGGGTCACCGCCCCCCGGGCCGCGGCCGGCCGCGAAGCCGTCCGTCCAGGACGCGTACCGGGGGCGCCAGTCGAGGCGGAGCCGGGCGCGGGTGTTGCCGGCGCCGCGCAGCCCGTTCATGTACGCCACGCCCCAGCCGCCGACGGCGAGCCGGGCGAGGGCGGCGGGGACGCGCTTGGGCGCGGGCGCGTCCAGCGTCCGCGCGAACGCGGGCAGGAACTCGCCCATGGTGACGGGCGTGTCGTCCACGACGTTCGCGACGCCGGTCAGGTCCTTGTCGAGGGCGGCGACGAGGGCGGTCGCGGCGTCGTCGGCGTGGGTGAACGACAGGGTCGAGTTCCCGCCGCCGACCACGGGCAGCTTGCCGGCGCGGACCTGGCCGGTGAACGCGCCGTCCGGGGCGAAGGCGGAGCCCGGCCCGTACAGGTGGCCGAACCGCAGGACCAGTCCCCCGGCCTCGCCGGTCAGCCGTTCGAGTTCGATGAGCGCGGCGAGGACGGGCGCGAACTGCTTGGGCGTCCGGTCGGTCCAGAGGGGGGAGTCCTCGTCGGCCAGGCCGTCGCCCGGCTGGTAGGCGTAGGCGAGGCCCTCGGCGAGGACGCGGGTGACGCCGGCGTTCGCGGCCGCGTCGTACAGGTTGCGGGTGCCTTCGGTGCGGAGCCGGTTGGTGGCCGCGAAGTCGCGGGCCAGGCGCCTCGGGTCGGGCGCGGCGGGGATCGCGGTGAGCAGGTTGACGACCGCGTCCGGCGCGGCCTCGGCGACGGCGCGGGCCAGCGCGTCCCGGTCGAGCGCGTCGGCGGTCACGGTCCGCCCGGCGGCGGCCGGGCGGCGGGTGCGGGCCAGCCCGGTCACCTCGTGCCCGACGGCGTCCAGCAGCGGGACGAGCCGGCGCCCGATGACCCCGGTGGACCCGGCGACGAGAACTCGCATGATGACCTCCCCTGATCCGTCCCGGCAGCGTCGCCGGGAACGACGGTTTCTGCATCAGGACGGGACAGGGTCGCCGGTCGTGACGTTCCCGGACGTGATTCAGGCCACATCCCCGTCGCGGGGGCGGGTGATTTTGCCACGCCGGGATCCGGACACCGGTGGGAAACAACTGTAAGCAAGCTGTCATTACCGTGCGCTGACCTGCGGAGTTACGCTCGAATTCCTCGCGTTCGTCCAGGAGGATTCCGGCCGTACGCCCCCGGCCGTTCCGACGCGGCGACCCAGCATCGCGAGGGCAGAGGGGGCGGCCGGGCTCCGAGGAGGATGATCACTCCCTTGCACCGGCCCCGGGGCCCGGCCGTCTTTCTCTTTCTCCGCGGGTGGTCCGGGCCGCCCCGAGCGGACGGGACGGGGCGGGGGCGGCCCGGACCGGCGGGCGGGCGTCACAGGCAGGGGCGTTACGAGGTCAGGTAGAGCTTGCGGTCGAAGACGCCGGAGCCGGGAGTGCTCTCACCGCGGGCGATGCCGGCGCCGGCGCCGGTGCCGTCGGACGGGCACAGGCCGCTGCTCCCCGGTTGCCGGACGAGCGTGATGTCGTCGGCCGCGCCCTGCGCGTCGTCGAGGTCCGGGAGCGGCCGGTTCGGGTTGTCGCGGTTGTAGACGTCGAAGGCGAGCCCGGGGGTGTCGCCGGTGCGGAAGCCGTAGTAGCAGGTGACGGTGAAGCCGAGGATCTTGCCTTCGACCTTGAAGCTCAGGCCGGCGTTGATGGACAGCGTGCCGTCGCGTCCGCCGTCGACCGGGTCGTAGGCGACCTGGCCGCTCTTGTCGGGCACTTCGCTGAGGTCGAGGTCGGTCGCGGGCGAGCTGAGGCCGTTGGAGGTCTCGCACGCGCCGATCGACGCGGCGGTCAGCTCGCCGGCGCCGGCGGACTGGACGGTGCCCTGCAGCGTCGCGCTCTCACACGACCCGGTCACCTCCGAGCCCAGGAAGTCGACGGAGAAGGTGAGCGGCCCGACCGTGGAGACCTGCCAGTTTCCGGAGTAGGGCGCTCCGGTGGCGGTCTCCTCGCGGAGGGTCGTGGTGGCGGCGGACGCGGTGCCCGCCGTCAGGGCCAGCGCGGCGGACGCGGCCACCACCGGCACGGCGAGTCTGGTGGGAGCTTTCACGGGGTCTCCTCCTCGGGAGCGGGCTTTCTGTTTCCGGGTGCGGCGCCCGCACACGGCCCCCTTCGCGCGGTGAACGGGAGACATGACCGCGCGGAATACAACCTGTTTGTACCCGAGTGATCCAGAGAAACAAAGACCCGATCAGAAATAAGTTCACGTCTTATAGAATTCCGCTAAAACGGCGGAGGAGAACACTAAGCTGAACGCGAAATCACCCAGCGAAATCGGCCGGGCGCGCTAAGAGAATAGCCCAGGAAATGGCGGGATCGCGCGGCCGGTCAGATGCCGGTGGATCTGTTCGCGAGGAAGCCGGCCACCTGCGGGGCGACGCGGTCGGCCCAGGCTCCGATGACGTCCTCGGCGTCCGCGAGCTGCGATTCGAGCAGTGCCAGGCCGGGGGTCGCGACGTTCGCGCCCAGTTCGATGAGGAGCGGCCGCAGATGCGTCTCCACGGCGAGGGCGTGCCTGGGGTCGCCCATCACCAGGAGGGGCAGGGCGACCGCGGACGCCAGCGAACCGGCGGCGAAGCGGTCCAGGAACACCTTCAGCAGGCCGGTGTAGGTGGCCTTGTAGGTCGGGCTCGCCACGATGAGGACGTCCGCGCCGCCGACGGTGTCCAGGGCGTGCTGCACGCCGGGCGGCGGGACGGCGCTCAGCAGGTCGGGCGCCAGCACCGACAGGTCGACGGTCCCGGCCTCGGCGGTGACCCCGATCCGCTCGTCGACCGCCTCGGCGGCCTGGAGCGCCGCCGCGAGCGTCCGCGACTTCGGCCGCGGATTGCCCACCAGCACGACGGTGCTCATGCGCCCGTTCCCCCGGTCGTCGGCAGGCCCGCGGCCCGCCACGCCCGGAAGCCGCCGACGACGTCGGTGGCGCGGGTGAGGCCGAGGTCGTGCAGGCACGCCGCGGCGAGACTGGAGGTGTAGCCCTCCGAGCAGAACACGATGACGCGCAGGTCGTGGCCGGTCGCCTGGGGGAGCCGGGCGGCCGACACCGGGTCGAGGCGCCATTCGAGGACGTTGCGTTCCACGATCAGCGCGCCGGGCACCTCGCCCTCGTCCGCGCGCTGGGCCGCGGGCCTGATGTCGACCAGCAGCGCGCCGTCCCGCGTCTCGGCGTGGGCCTGACCGGGGTCGAGGCGTGCCAGGCGGACGCGCGCGTCGGCGAGGATCTCTTCGATCGTACGAGCCATGGCATCCAGCATGGCAGACGTCATTCGCCCGCGAGCTGCGCCTCGGCGGAGGCGAGGATCTCCTGGATCCGCAGGCCGTGCGCGGCGTCCAGCGCGCCGCCGGGCTCGCCGCGCACCGCACCGGCGAACTCCGCGACCATGGTCGCGAACGCGTCGTCGCCGAGCTCGGACCAGTCGAGCCGGGCGTGCCCCTTCCGCCCGTACACCTCGACGTGCGCGGGCGGCAGCTCCCCCGTCCCCGCCATCGAGACCGAGGCCTGGCTGACCGCGCCGCCCTCGTGCTCCAGCGTCAGCCCCAGCCAGCCGAGCGGGTCGCCGTGCGCGCGGACGCCGGCGACCCGGCCGAGCGAGGCGTCCAGCAGGTCGACGATGTGCGGGCCGAGGTCGAGCAGCGCGCCCTTCTCCAGCCGCCACGGGGTGGCGAACGGACCGCCGCTGAGCACCGAGGAGACGAACGAGCCGTAGCCGCCGAACGGGTCGAGGTCCCGTACCCGGCCGAGGAAGGCGCGGGCGGCGCGCGAGTAGCGCAGCGTGAAGACCATCTGGGAGACGACGCCCGCCTCGGCGATGGCGCCCGCCGCGCGGCGGGCGCCATCGAGGTCCATGGCGAGGGGCTTTTCCAGCAGGACGGCCTTGCCCGCGCGGGCGGCGCGCGCGGCGAGGTCGGCCTGGACGTCGGGCGGGACGGAGAACGCCACGGCCTCGCAGGCGTCGAACAGCTCCTCGATCCGTTCGAACGAGGGCGCGCCGTGCCTGCCGGCGAGTTCGGCGGACGCCTCCGGCCGCCGGGCCCACACCCCGGCGAGCCGGGTGGACGGCCCCTCCGCCAGCGTCGGCGCGTGCACCATCCCGGCCCAGGGTCCCGCCCCGACCAGCCCCACCGCCACAGAATCGCTCATGGGGCAAACCTAGGGGATCTACCCACGGGTCAGTTCACGGAAGAAGTCCCTGATGTCGGACACGAGCAGGCCGGGCTGCTCCAGGGCGGCGAAGTGGCCGCCGCGGTCGAACTCCGTCCACCGGACGATCTTGTCGGTCCGCTCGGCCAGCGCCCGGACCGGCAGGGCCGCCTCGAAGGGGAACACGGCGACGCCCGTCGGGACGGTGGAGGGCTCGCTCTCCTCCCAGGCGTGGGCGAACTCGTAGTAGAGCTGCGCCGACGAGCCCGCCGTGTTCGTCAGCCAGTAGAGGGAGACGTTGGTCAGGAGCGCGTCGCGGTCGATGGCGTCCTCGGTCCACTCGGAGAACTTCTCGGCGATCCACGCGAGCTGCCCGGCCGGGGAGTCGGCGAGCCCGTAGGCGAGGGTCTGCGGGCGGGTCGACTGGATGGCCATGTAGCCGCCCATCTCGGAGGTGAAGCGCTCCGTCCCGGCCAGGCGCTCCCGGTCCGCCTCGTCCAGGCCCTCGGGGGAGCCGAAGGTGAGCAGGAAGTTGACGTGCACGCCGATCAGCCGGTCGGGGGCGAGGCGTCCCAGCTCGCGGGACACGCCCGATCCCCAGTCGCCGCCCTGCGCGCCGTACCGGTCGTAGCCGAGGCGGTCCATCAGCTCCGCCCACGCCCCGGCGATGCGGCCGAGCGTCCAGCCGCCGCCGGCGAGCGGGGACGAGAACCCGTACCCGGGCAGCGACGGTATGACCAGGTGGAACGCGTCGGCGGGGTCGCCGCCGCGGGCGGCCGGGTCGGTCAGCGGGCCGATCACGTCGAGGAACTCGGCGACCGAGCCGGGCCAGCCGTGCGTGAGGATCAGCGGCGTCGCGTCCGGCTCGGGCGAGCGGACGTGCAGGAAGTGGATCCGCTGGCCGTCGATCGTGGTGACGAACTGCGGGTGCTCGTTCAGCCGCGCCTCGTGCTCGCGCCAGTCGTATCCGGAGGCCCAGTGGCCGGTCAGCTCGCGCACGCGGTCCTCGGGGACGCCGCGCTCGGCGCCGGTGCCGGGGACCTGGCCGGGGAGCCGGGTCCGGGCGAGCCGATCGCGGAGATCGTCGAGGTCGGCCTGCGGAATCTCGATGCGGAAGGGGCGGATGTCTTCGCTCATGGAAGAACCCTCTCCCTCAATGCGGCAAGATTCCTGCCGCGATTGGGAGGAGAATGCGGACATGCTGGAAACGTCGGCCCGCCTGCTTCGCCTGCTGTCCCTGTTGCAGACCCGCGCGGACTGGACGGGCGCCGAGCTGGCCGAACGCCTTCAGGTCAGCCCCCGGACCGTCCGCTACGACATCGGCAAGCTGCGCGACCTCGGCTATCCGGTGCACGCCGTCCCGGGGGTGGCGGGCGGGTACCGGCTCGGCGCCGGCGCCGCCCTGCCGCCGCTGCTGCTGGACGACGAGGAGGCCGTGGCGGTCGCCGTCAGCCTGCGCACGGCGGCCGGCGGCACGGTCACCGGGATCGAGGAGACCTGCGTCCGGGCGCTGGCCAAGCTGGAGCAGGTCCTCCCGTCCCGGCTGCGGCGCCGTGTCGCCGCGCTGCACGGATACACGACCCCGCTGGCGCACGGCGGCCCCACGGTGGCGGCCGACACCCTGGCCACCATCGCCGCCGCCTGCCGTGACCGCCGCCGGCTCCGGTTCGGCTACCGGCGCCACGACGGCACCGAGACCGTCCGCGAGGTCGAGCCCTACCGGCTGGTGCACACCGGTCGCCGCTGGTACCTGGTCGGCTGGGACGCGTCCCGCGACGGCTGGCGCACCTTCCGCGTCGACCGGCTGACCCCGCGCACCCCGGACGGCCCGCGCTTCACGCCGCGCGAGGACCCTCCCGCCGATCTTGTTCCGCGGGGGGTGGACGCGGCGCTCGCCCATCACCGGGCGCGTGTCACCGTCCACGCGCCGGCCGGGGAGATCTCGGAGCACGTCCCTGCGTCCGTGCTCGTCGAGCCGGTGGACGCGGGCACGTGCGTGGTCCACGCGAGCGCCGACACCCCGTACCGGCTGGCCATGCACGTGCTCATGCTCGACGCCGCCTTCGAGGTCGGCGGGCCGCCCGAGCTGCTGGACGCCCTGGACAGGATCGCCGGCCGGGTCGCGGCCGGCGTCAGCAGCCGCCGTGCGTGATCACCCAGGCGTCCAGGAACGCCTGGACGTGGTGGTCGTAGAGACCGCCGTCGGTCAGATACTCGCGCGCGGACGCGTAGTCCATGCCGCACGTCGCCCGCCCCGCCTCGATCGCCCAGTCGTCCGGGGCCGTGATGCCGTCGGCGGCGATCAGCGCCAGGAAGTTCGCGTCGGCGGCGCCGTAGCCGGGCTGCTCCGGAGCCACGGTCCGGGGTTCGGTGACGGTGACGGTCGGCCGCGGCTCGGGCGGCGCCCGCCTCTGCTCCGGTTCCTGGGCGGGGGGCGCCGACGTCCTGGTCTCGCCGACCCTGCCGGCGTCGCGCGACTCGTCCGGGCTCAGCTTGATGAAGGCGATGGCACCGGCGCTCGCCAGGACCGCCGCGAGCAGCGCGGCCACCACCACGACGATGATCTGCCTCATGTCGTTCCCCCGATGGGCAGCTGCGAGGGAGGGCCGGGCAAGGTCTCGCCCATCCCTCGCCGCTGAGCGGGGCCCAACGACACCAGCGTACGCGTCACCGGGTCATAACGGACAGAGGGTAGAGTTCCGGACATTGCGGGACACTGCGGTATATTTCAGGCGCAAGATCAGCCGAGCTGGACGCCGAAGAACAGGGCCGCCAGAGCGCCCACCGCGCCGAGGGCGCCCCAGGCGGCGAGACCGGCCTTCGAGCGGGCACGGGTGTGCAGGAACGCGGCCACGCCCGACAGGAGGACGAAGGCGAGCTTCACCCCCAGGGTGCGCTGCGCCGCGTCGCCCATGTCGCCGGCGGTGATGTTCCAGACGCCGGTCAGGACGAGGACGGCGAACGCGGGCCAGGCGATCATGTTGTAGCGGCGGGCGGCGACCTTCGTGACGCCCTCGTAGCCGCGCAGCGCCGGGACGAGCGCGCCCAGCGTGATCTGCCCGCCGACCCAGATCGTCGCGGCGAGCACATGAAGGAAGAGCCGCACATCGGCGGTGGTGACCTCGAGCACGGGTGCCTCCCTGGACGGCCGGACGATGATCGGGACCGGTTCACCGGGACGTTATCGCCTGCCCCGGCCGGGCCGCGCACCACCCCGCGCATCGCCCGAACAGGCGTCCCGAGACCGTCCATGGTCTTCGCAGTGAACCGGCGGGCCCGCACGGCCGCCGCGTGGCGCGCGCCGCCATGACCTACCGTTACTACCGTCCATCATGAGTTCATCGCGGGGGTCCGGGCACCACGGCGCCCCCGGAGACGGAGGCGGCGGCTTGAGCGGTCATCGCGAGCTTGTCGGGGCGCTGCGGCGGGCCGGGGTGAGCGGGGTCGACGACTCCGCGCTCGCCCGGTCGATGTACTCGTCGGACGCCTCGCTCTACCGGGTGCCGCCGCAGGTCGTGGTGACGCCCCGGGAGGCGGGCGAGCTGCCGGCGCTGCTCGGGGTGTGCCGGGAGTTCGGGGTGCCGCTGACGATGCGGGGCGGCGGGACGTCCATCGCGGGCAACGCGGTCGGGGCCGGTGTGGTGGCGGACGTGAGCCGGCATCTGAACCGGGTGCTGGAGATCGACCCGGACGCGGGGACGGCGCTGGTCGAGCCGGGCATCGTGCAGGCGCGGCTGCATCAGGCGGCGGCGCGGCACGGGCTGCGGTTCGGGCCCGATCCGTCCACGCGGACGCGGGCCACGCTCGGCGGGATGATCGGCAACAACGCGTGCGGGTCGCGGGCGCTCGGATACGGGCGGACGAGCGACAACGTGCTCGGCCTGGACGTCGTCACCGGTTCCGGGGAGCGGCTGCGGCTGGGGGACGTGCCCGGCGGCGGTGCCGAGTCCGCGCTGCTTGAGCGGCTGCGGGGGCTGGTGGGCGAACACCTCGCCCTGGTGCGGACGGAGTTCGGGCGGTTCGGGCGGCAGGTCTCCGGTTACTCGCTTGAGCATCTGCTGCCGGAGAAGGGGTTCGACGTCACGCGGGCGCTGGTCGGCACCGAGGGGACGCTCGCGCTGACGCTGGCGGCGCGGGTGCGGATGGTGCGCGAGCCCGAATGCCGGCTGCTGGCCGTCCTCGGGTTCGGGTCGATGGCGGAGGCCGCCGACGCCGTCCCGGCGATCCTGCCGCATGGGCCGGTGGCGTGCGAGGGGCTGGATTCGCGGATCACCGGTGTCGTGCGGGAGCGGCGGGGAGCCGACGCGGTGCCTCCGCTGCCGCGAGGGTCGGGGTGGCTCCTCGTGGAGCTCGCCGGGCCGCGGGTCGAGGCGCTGCGGTCGACCGCGCGGAAAGCCGTCGGTGCGTCAGGGTGCGTCGACTCCATGCTGGTCGAGGACATGGCGCTCGCCGACGCGCTGTGGAGGATCCGCGAGGACGGGTCGGGGCTCGTGGCGCGGACGCCCGGGGGCGAGCAGGCCCATGCCGGGTGGGAGGACGCCGCGGTGCCGCCGGAGCGGCTGGGGGCGTACCTGCGCGAGTTCGAGGCGCTGCTGGGCGAGTACGGGCTCTTCGGCGTCCCGTACGGGCATTTCGGGGACGGGTGCATTCACGTCCGCATCGACTTCCCGTTCGGGCGGTCCGGCGGGCGCGGGGTCTTCCGCGATTTCCTGGGCGAGGCGGCGGCGCTGGCGGCCCGGCACGGCGGCACCATGTCCGGGGAGCACGGGGACGGGCGGGCGCGGAGCGAGCTGCTGCCGCACATGTACTCGGCCGGCGCGCTGGCGCTGTGCTCGGCCGTCAAGGACGTCTTCGATCCCGATGACGTGCTCAATCCGGGCATCATCGTCCGTCCGGCGCCCGTCGACGCCGATCTGCGCGCGGTGCAGGCCGTCCCGCTGACGCGCGGCCTCGGGCTCGCCCACCGCGACGATCGCGGCGACCTGTCGCGGGCCGTGCACCGGTGCACCGGGGTGGGCAAGTGCCGCGCCGACAACACCGCGTCGGGCGGCGTCATGTGCCCGTCGTATCTGGCGACCCGGGAGGAGAAGGACTCCACGCGCGGACGGTCCCGGGTGCTTCAGGAGGTCGTCAGCGGGAAGCTCGGCCCGGACGGCTGGAAGTCCGATGCCCTGCACGACGTGCTCGACCTGTGTCTTTCGTGCAAGGGGTGCGCGTCCGACTGCCCCACCGGCATCGACATGGCGTCCTACAAGGCGGAGGCGCTGCACCGCAGGTACCGGCGCAGGGTCCGGCCCCGCGCCCACTACGCGCTGGGGCGGCTGCCCCGCTGGACGCGGCTGCTCGCCCGGATCCCCATGATGATCAAGGTCGCGAACGCGGGGATGCGGTCGCCGGCGCTGAGGTCCCTGGTCGCGCGGAGCGCGGGCATCGACCGGCGGCGCACGCTGCCCCCGTTCGCCCCCGTGACGTTCCGGCGCTGGTTCGCGTCGCATCGAAGCGCGGAGGGACGCCACGGCGACGTCGTCCTGTTCGTGGACAGCTTCACCGACGCGTTCTCGCCCGACGTCGGCAAGGCGACCGTGAAGGTGCTGGAACACGCCGGATACCGCGTCACCGTCACCGAACGTCCCGTGTGCTGCGGGATCACGTGGATCTCGACCGGGCAGCTGGACGGGGCCCGCGCGCAGGCACGGCGCACCGTGCAGGCGCTGCTCCCCCATGTCCGGCGCGGCGCGAAGGTCGTCGGGATGGAGCCGTCCTGCACGGGTGTGCTGCGGTCGGACGCGGAGGAGCTGCTGAGCGGGGTGGACGCGGCCGCGGCGCGCGAGGTGGCCGCCGCGACCCGCACCCTCGCCGAGCTGCTCGCCGAAACCGACGACTGGACGCCGCCCGACCTGTCCGGGGTCACCGGGATCGCGCAGCCGCACTGCCACCACCACGCCGTCATGGGCTGGACGAAGGACGCCGCGCTGCTCGGGGAGGCGGGCGCCGACGTCGGCCGGCTCGGGAACTGCTGCGGGCTCGCGGGCAACTTCGGCGTCGAGAAGGGCCATCACGACGTGTCCGTCGCCGTCGCCGAATACCAGCTGCTCCCGGCCGTGCGGAGGACCGGTGAGGGCGACGTCGTCCTGGCCGACGGGTTCAGCTGCCGCACGCAGCTCCGCGAGCTGGCACGGCGCGACGGCGAGCACCTCGCGCAACTGCTGGCCCGGCACCTGCCCTAGCGGCCCCGCCGCCTAGCCGCCCCGCTGCCGCTGGCCGAGGGTGCGCGACAGGGTGAGGGCGGCGGTGTGGACGGCGGGGGCGACCGCGGCGAGGCGCATCCGGTTCGACCAGCCCGACACCGACAGGGCGCCGAGGACCAGGCCGTCGGGGCCGAGGACGGGGCTGGCCGCGCAGACGATCCCGCGGCCGGACTCCTCCCGGTCGTAGGCGACGCCCTCGCGGTGGATCGTCTCCAGTTCCTTCGCCAGGAGCCCCGGCGCGACGACGCTGCGTTCGCTGGTCTTGACGAGACCCGCATCCAGGACGGCCCTCACCACGTCCGGCGGGGAGAACGCGAGGATCGCCTTGCCGACGCCGGTGACGTGCGCGGGCAGCCGGCCGCCCACCTGCGACGGCAGCCGGGGCCCGCCGGACGAGCCGAGGATCTCCACGTAGACGACCTCGCCGCCCTCCAGCACCGCGAGATGGACGGTCTGCCGGGTCGCCTCCCGCAGGTCCGACATGTACGGGACGGCCGCGTCCCGCAGGACCCGCTGGCGCGGTACCCGCTGCCCGATCTCGAACAGCTTCAGGCCGAGCCGGACGCGCGGGCCCTGCCGTTCCAACAGCCCCGCCTCGACGAGGTCGGCGGCGATGCGGTGCGCCGTCGACCGGGGCAGGCCGCTGCGGCGGGCGAGCTCGGCGGCGCCGAGGCCGTCCTCGTCCGCGCGGAAGGCGGTCAGCACCGCGACGGCGCGGCGCAGGAACGTGTCGTCGGACGGCATGGCCCCAATGTAGAAGAGGTGTCCCACCACGCGGGACGGTGGCGTTGCCCCCGGTGGCCCGGGCGGGAGAGGCTCGGGCCTGCGCGGTCGACGACCTGCGCAGACGATGAAAGGACAGCCCATGGACCCGGGTTCGGTGGAGAAGGCCGCGGCGGCGCTGCTCGACGCGTACGCGACCGGCACCCCCATCTCGCCGCTGACGGCGAACCATCCGGACATGTCGGTCGCCGACGCGTACGCGGTGCAGCTCGCGCAGGTGGAGGCGTGGACGGGCGCGGGCGCGCGGATCAAGGGCCACAAGGTCGGGCTGACCTCGGCGGCGATGCAGCGGCAGATGGGAGTGAACCAGCCGGACTTCGGTGTGCTGCTGGACTCGATGTTCTTCCAGGACAGCGCCCCGATCGACACCGGCCGGTTCCTGCAGCCCCGGATCGAGCCGGAGATCGCGTTCGTGCTGGGCCGCCCGCTGGCCGGGCCCGGCGCGACGGCCGCCGACGCGGTCGGCGCCGTGGAGTACGTGCTGCCGGCGCTGGAGGTCATCGACTCCCGGATCGCCGACTGGAAGATCACCCTCCCGGACACGATCGCCGACAACGCCTCCAGCGGCGGTGTCGTGCTCGGCACCCGCCCGGTCCGGCTGGACGGCCTGGACCTGTCGCTGATGGGCTGCCTGCTGCGCCGCGACGGGGACCTGATCGACACCGGTGCGGGCGGCGCGGTGCTGGGCTCGCCGATCAACGCGCTGGTGTGGCTGGCCAACGTCCTCGGCGAACGCGGCGTGTCGCTGGAGGCGGGCCATGTGGTGCTGCCCGGCTCGATCACCGCCGCCGTGCCGGTCGCACCCGGTGAGACCCTCACCGCCACGTTCGCCGGGATCGGCTCGGTGACCGCACGGTTCGGAAAGGAGGCACGGATATGAGCAAGCTGAGCGCCGCGATCGTCGGTCCCGGCAACATCGGCACCGACCTGCTGGTCAAGCTGATGCGCAGTGAGCTGATCGACGTCCACTCGATGGTGGGGGTGGTCCCGGAGTCGGACGGCCTGGACCGCGCCCGCAAGCTGGGCGTCCCGGCGTCGGCGGAGGGCGTGGACTGGCTGCTGGCACAGCCCGCCCTGCCCGACATCGTGTTCGAGGCGACGTCCGCGAAGGCGCATCTGGCCAACGCCCCGCGCTACGAGGAGGCGGGGGTCACCGCGGTCGACCTGACGCCCGCGGCGACGGGTCCGCTGGTGTGCCCGCCGGTGAACCTGGACACGCTGTCGGACGCCCCGAACCTCAACATGATCACGTGCGGCGGGCAGGCGACGATCCCGATCGTGCACGCCGTGTCGTCGGTGGTCCCGGTGCCGTACGCGGAGATCGTCGCGTCGATCGCGTCGCGCTCGGCGGGTCCCGGCACCCGCGCCAACATCGACGAGTTCACCCAGACCACCGCGCACGCCATCGAGCGGGTCGGCGGCGCCGGCCGGGGCAAGGCGATCATCATCCTGAACCCGGTCGACCCGCCGATGATCATGCGGGACACGGTGTTCTGCGCGATCCCGGCGGACGCCGACACCAAGGCGATCACCGAGTCGGTGGAGAAGATGGTCGCCGAGGTCGCCACCTACGTGCCCGGCTACACGCTGCGCGCCGAGCCGCAGTTCGACGAGCCCCGCGACATCTGGAACGGGATGGCCCGCGTCGCGGTGTTCCTGGAGGTCCGCGGCAACGGCGACTACCTGCCGCCGTGGGCCGGCAACCTCGACATCATGACCGCGGCCGCCGCCCGGGTGGGCGAGCAGCTCGCGCGCAGGAAGGCCAACTCATGACCGAAGTGACCGAGCAGAGCACCGCCGACAAGATCAGGATCACCGACTCGACGCTGCGGGACGGCAGCCACGCGATGGCGCACCGCTTCACCGAGGAGCAGGTCCGCGGGGTCGTGCACGCCCTCGACGGCGCCGGGGTGGAGGTCATCGAGGTCACGCACGGCGACGGCCTCGGCGGCTCGTCGTTCAACTACGGCTTCTCGCTGGAGGACGACGTCAAGCTCGTCGCCGCGGCCGTGGACGAGGCGACCCGCGCCAGGATCGCCGTGCTGATGCTGCCCGGCGTCGGCACGGTCGAGGACTTGAAGCTGGCGCACGACGCGGGCGCGGCCGTGGCCCGGATCGCGACGCACTGCACCGAGGCGGACGTGTCGCTCCAGCATTTCGCCGCCGCCCGCGACCTCGGCATGGAGACCGTCGGGTTCCTGATGATGGCGCACCGGGTAGGGCCGGAGGAGCTGGCGAAGCAGGCCCGGATCATGGTGGACGGCGGCGCGCAGTGCGTCTACGTCGTCGACTCCGCCGGGGCCCTCGTCCTCGGCGACGCGCAGGAGCGCATCAGCGCGCTGGTCAAGGAGATCGGGCGGGAGGCGCAGGTCGGGTTCCACGGCCACCAGAACCTGTCGCTGGGCGTCGCGAACTCGGTGCTGGCGCAGCAGAACGGCGCGCTGCAGATCGACGGGGCGCTGTGCGCGCTGGGCGCGGGGGCGGGCAACTCCCCCACCGAGGTGCTCGTCCCGACGTTCGAGCGGCTCGGCGTCCCGACCGGCGTGGACGTGCAGGGTGTGATGGCCGCCGCCGACGACGTGGTGAAGCCGTTCCTGCACCGGCTGCCGTTCGCCGACCGGGGCGCGATCACGCAGGGGTACGCGGGCGTGTACTCCAGCTTCCTGCTGCACGCCGAGCGCGCCGCCGAACGCTACGGCGTCCCGGCGCACGAGATCCTGCAGAAGGTCGGCGAGGCCGGGTACGTCGGCGGCCAGGAGGACATGATCATCGACGTGGCGCTGCAGCTCGCCGCCGAGCGGGAGCGCGCCTCGTAGCCGGGGCCGGGAGCCCGCTCAGGCGAGGGGGCTCCCGTCCAGGTCCCGCAGCAGCACCCGGACGTCGCCGTAGACGGCGGCCGCACCCGCCTCCTCCAGTTCCTCGCGGGTCCAGCCGCCGGTGAGAACGCAGACGCAGCGCAGCCCACGTTCGCCATCGGGACCGTGTGGCCGTGCTGGAGGAACGCCTGCCACCAGGTCGTGGCGTGCAGGTAGTTGGTGTCGACCAGCGTCCCGTCGACGTCGAAGAGGACCGCATCGATCATGCACCGGCCCTACCCGGAAGGCGTCCCCGGAACCGCGCCGGGCGGGAGCTACGGGTGCCGGTCGTGGAGTTCGTCGATGGCGTCCCGGACGGTGGGGCGGGTCTCCAGGACGGCCCGTCCCGGGAAGTCGTCGCAGGCGCCGGGGTAGTGCGCGGCGATGAGGTGGCCGCCCGCCCGGCGGATGCGTCCCGCGCCGTCGGCCAGCGCGCCGACGCCCACGGAGTCGCAGCCGACGACGCCCTGGAGGTCCATGGCGACCAGGACGCGGCCCTCCAGCCTCCCGATGCGGTCGATCCAGCGGTTCAGCCTGGGGACGTTGCCGGTGACGAGGTGTCCGCCGAGCCGGACGACGATGCAGCGCCGCTCGATGGTGATGTCGATCGACAGCGGCATGGCCGCGGCGGCGTCGTCGCTCACAGCACGCCTCCGAGCGGACCACCGCGTTCCATCTTGGGGGATTCATCCTTGCACAGTGCAAGGATGGCCGGAACCGCAACCCCCGAAGTCCCCGCTGATGATCTTTGCACGATGCAACCGTTGGGATAGCTTGGCGGCATGACCCACGAGGACCATCGCGCGTCGACTCCTCGCGGGCGGGCGCGCCGGGACCAGCTCGTGCAGATCGGCCTCGATCTGCTCGCCGAGGGCGGCTGGGCGGCGATCACGGCGCGGGCCGTCGCGGACCGCGCCCGCACCCGTCCGGGCCTGCTCCACCACTACTTCAACGGGCTGCCGGGGCTGCACGTCGCCGTCGCGCAGCGGGCCAGCGAAATGATCATCGATCCGGTGGTGGACGCGCTGCTGGAGGCGCCGGACACCCCGGCCGCGGTGCGGGCGCTGCGCGATCTCGTCCCGGACATGGTGGCCGGCGAGCGCAACCTCAGGCTGGCCGCCGAACTGCTGGTCAGGGCCCTGCGCGACCCGCGGATGGGGGCCGAGCGCCGCGACTGGTCGCGCGCCCTGCGCGGCCGGATCGCCGAGCGGCTGGCGCAGCTGTGCCCGGACTGGCCGGTGGAACGCCGCGAGGGCACCGCCATGCTGTTCACCGCCATCCTGGACGGCCTGCTGCTCCAGCTGATCCTCGACCCCGACCTGCCGACCGACCCGGCGCTGGACGCGACCGCCGCGCTGGTGGCCAAACCATGATCGTTCTTCGGCGGACGGAGTCGGAACGCGCGCCGGGCCGCTGCACCACGTCATCGACCGTGCCGTCCCCGGCAGCCACCCGGCCTTCAGCCAGGTCGCCTGCGACGACCCCGAACGCGGAATACGGCGGCATCCTCCGCAAGCGCTAGCCGCCGGCCGGGTCGGCCGTCGCGTGGGGGGTCGCCACGTCCTGGTCAGAGGCGTAGGCCCAGTCGTCCCGGGATTTGCGGCCCGGGACGACCGCGACCGGGCACCGCGCCTCGCGGAGCATCTCGGAACTCGTCGCGCCCAGCGGCCACGGTCCGTTTCCACGGTCGCCCAGCACGAGGAGCCCGGCGCCGTCCGCCGCGTCCCGCAGCGCCTCGCACGGACGTTCCAGCAGCAGCGAGACCGTCACGTCGATCTCCGGGTTGCGTTCCCGCCACGGCGCGACGGCGTCCTCCAGTTCGGCGGCGCGCGTCTTCTCCAGGGCTTCCCTGTCGTTGAACAGCGCCAGTTCCGCTTCGCTCACCGCCGACGGCTCCCAGCATCCGTAGACGACGTGCAGTTCCCAGCCGCGCAGGGCCGCCTCCCCGAAGGCGAAGCCGAGCGCCGGGTCGCAGCCCGCCGTCCCGTCCGTGCCCACCACGACCCGCCGGGGCCGCGTCCGCCCGTCCGGGACGACGATCACCGGCCGTTCCGACCGCGCCGGCACCTCCAGCGCCGTCGCCCCGTCGTCCAGCCGATCGTGCGAGCCGATCACCAGAAGTTCCGCCGCGCCGGACGCGCTCAGCAGCGCCTCGTCCACCGGCCCCCGCATCAGGCGCCGGCGCACCGTGCCCGGCACGCCCAGCCTCCGCGCGCGGCGGACGCCCCGCTCCAGCAGGTTCTCCCCCGCCCGCTTCATGATCGCCTCGGCGTGCGGGTCCTCGTGGCCGCTCGCGTAGGGCCAGTGCCAGCAGTGGCAGATCACCAGGTCGAGTTCGCGCCGTCGGGCCTCCTCGACCGCCCACAGCAACGCGCCGTCGTTCTCAGCAGTCCCGTCGTAGCCGAACAGGACGTGCGGTCTTCGAATCCTTTCCGAGCCGTTCATGTGCCTGCCCTCCTTCATTCAGTCTGCGCGCATCCGGCGCGCTCCAGAAGAGGCGAAGGCACCGGCACCCGTGCCGAAAGGTCAACCGGACGCCAAATCTCCGGCAGAAATGATCATTTGGCGCTGATCTCCCGCGCCGCCCGGGGATGAGGGGGAGGAACCGGCTCATCGAAGAGGGGGACGCGTGGTCAGAAGAGTCGCGGCGGAACTCGTGGGCACCTTGCTCCTCGTCTATTTCGCGGTGGGGGTGGCGACCCTGTCGTTCGGATTCGGCGTGGCCGGCGGCAGCCCCTCCGCGGGTGTGGTGGCCACGGCATTGGCGTTCGGGCTGGTGCTGCTCGTCCTGGTCTACGCGATCGGGCCGGTCTCGGGCTGCCACATCAATCCGGCCGTCACACTGGGCGTGCTGCTCGCCCGCCGGATCACGCCCGGGGACGCCGGCCGCTACTGGATCGCCCAGTTCGTCGGCGGGATCCTCGGCGCACTCCTGCTCTGGCTCACCTTCTCGGGCTCCGCGATCTACAGCCGGTCCGTGACCGGGCTGGGGGCGAACGGATGGGGCGAGGACAGCCTCATCCAGATCAACGCGGGCGGCGCCTTCCTCGCCGAGGCCATCCTGACCGCGCTGTTCGTGTTCATCGTCCTGTCCATGACGAGCTCTACCGCCATCCCGGCCGTCAGCGGCGTCGCGATCGGGCTGGCGCTCACCACCGTCCACCTGATCGGGATCCCGATGACGGGGACGTCGGTCAACCCGGCGCGGAGCGTGGGTCCGGCCCTGGTCGCCGGCGGCTCGGCCCTGGAAGGGGTCTGGCTGTTCATCGTGGCCCCGATGACCGGCGCCGTCCTCGCCGCGGCGGCCCACAACTACCTCCAGCCGACCAAGGAGACCCCGCTCCCGCCGACGGAGCCCGGCCCGCGCTAGCGTCCCGGGACGCGGCGAGGGGCGCGTCAGCGCCCCGTGCTCGGGCTCGGGCTAGTGCCCGTGCTCGTGCGACTCAGCGGCGCGGCGGCGCAGCTCCGCGCGCCTGACCTTGGCCGAGGCGGTCAGCGGCAGCTCGTGGACGACGGTCCAGCGCCGGGGCACCTTGAACGGGCTGAGCCGCTCGCGGCAGTGCGCGGTGACCGCGTCCGCGTCGAAGTCCGCGCCGGGCTCGGGGACGACGAACGCCACCACCAGCTCACCCCACCGGGTGTCCGGGACGCCCACGACCGCCGCGCGCGCCACGCCGGGATGGCCGGTGACGACGTCCTCGACCTCCTCGGGGGCGACGTTCTCGCCACCGGTCTTGATCATGTCCTTGAGCCGCCCCGCGATGCGCAGGCGTCCTCGGGCGTCCATCACGGCGAGGTCGCCGGTGTGCAGCCAGCCGTCGGCGTCGATGGCGCGGGCGGTCGCCTCCGGGTCGTCGTGGTAGCCCCGGGTCAGCCGCGTCCCGCGCAGCAGCAGTTCCCCGGCCCGGCCGATCGGGGCGACCTCGCCGGAGGCGTCCACCACGCGCACGTCGGTGCCCGCGATCGGGACGCCGACCGTGGTGCGGCGGACCTCGGCGTCGTCTGCCAGCGGTGCCGTCTGCAGAGCGCAGCCGCACGTCTCCGTCATGCCGAACGTGACCGACAGCGGCGCGCCGAAGCGCGCCTCGATCGTGTCGACCATCGCGGGCGTCAGGGTCATGCCGCCGGTGAACACGACCCGCAGGTCGCGCAGATCGGTACCGGCGAAGTCCGGATGGTCCATCAGCAGGTGCAGCAGCGTCGGCGCGGCGGACAGCAGCGTCGCCCGCCGCGCCGCCATGGCCTCCAGGACGGCGGCGGGCTCGAACCGCAGCACGACGTGCTCGGCGCGCTGCCACAGCGCGCCCATCGTCCCGAGGACGTTGCCCGCGGTGTGGAACAGCGGCATCGGGTTGACCCACACACCCCCCGGCGGCAGGCCGATCCGCCGGGCGAACGCGTGGGAGGTGAGCACCATGCCCTGGTGGTGGATCCGTACACCCTTGGGCCGTCCGCTCGTCCCGGAGGTGAACTGGATCTGCGCCGGCGAGTCCGGGGCGACCGGCGGGAGGACCGGCGCCGGCCCTCCCGCCCGCAGTTCCCGCCAGTCCCCGCCGAGGCGCACCACCGCGTCGAGGCGCGGCGGCCTCGACGCCGCCCGGCCCGCCACGTCCGCGTCCCCGTCGCGGACGTACAGGCGCGCGGCCTCCGACAGGCCGAGCGCGTGCGCCAGCTCGTCCGGCCGGGCCTTCGGGTTGACCGGGACGAGCACCATGCCGGCCAGCGCCACGCCGAACTGGAGCAGGACCGCTTCGGGCCCGTTGGCCAGGTACGTGGCGATGCGCGTGCCGGGCGGATGGCGGCGCAGCAGCGACGCCGCGACGGCGGTGGCGTCGGCCAGCAGCTCCGCCGCCGTCCAGCTCCCCCCTTCGTCCCGCGCCGCCGTCCCGTTCCCGGGGCCCCGCCCGGCCGGGACGGTCAGGACGACGTCGTCCGGTCCCAGCCGGGCGGCCCGGCGCAGCACGTCGCCGACCACCGACTCCTCAAGGCGCGGCCCCGGCGCGCCGCGCAGTTCCGACCGCCGGAGCGCGTCCGCCATGGGTGCCGCCCGCTCAGTCGAACGTGTAGCTGAGGGCGCTCGGGCCTTCGATGGTGTCCAGCACCTTCAACCCGCCCGGCGCCTCCGGGTCGACCCTGGAGACGAACACCGTGCGCGCCGGGGGCTTGCCCGTCTCGGTGTAGTTCAGCTTCCCGGCGAACAGGCCCTGGGTGTCCAGGTCGGACGTCTTGTGCATCGCCTCCACGACGCCCTTCGGCGTGAGGTCGCCGCTCTGGCACGCCGCCTCCAGCGCCTTGGCGAGCAGCTCCGCCTGCCCGTAGGCGAGCGGGACCTCCCAGCCCTTGGCGCCGTCCGGCGCGTTCTTCTCGAACATCTCGGTGGCCTTCTTCACCCCGGCGCCCTCACCGCTGTAGGGCGCGACGCTGGTCACCGTGTAGAAGTTCTTGATCAGCCCCTCCCGGGCCGGGGTGTCCAGCAGCGCCGGGTTGAATGTGGGCGTGTTCCCGATGAGGGGGACGTTCACCCCGTTGGAGGCGAGCACGCTGGCGAGCGAGGACAGCTGCGACGGGGCGGCGCCCAGGATGACGCCCTTGACGTCGGCCCGCTCCAGCGCCGTCGCCTGGGCGGACATGTCGGAGTCCTGCGGGGTGATCTTGATCGGGTGGATCTTCAGCCCGCGCTCCCCGGCCGCGTGCTGGGCGCCGGCGAGGGAGTCTCCGCCGAAGTCGCCCTCGAAGTAGACGTGCCCGATCGTGCTGCCCTCGGGGACCTTCAGCGTGTCGACGAGGTAGTCGACGGCGTTGGCGGCCTCGATGCTGTAGGTGGTGCCGGGGACCTGCGCCACCTTGTAGTCGAGGGCGACGCTGGCCCAGCCCATGCCGCCGACGTAGAGGTCGTCCTTCTCCGCGAGCGGGAGCACGGCCGCGACGACGGGCGAGCCGAGCACCTGCTGGAGCGCCACGATGTTCGGCGACATGCTCCGGTAGAGCGACACGGCGCGCTGCGGGTTGTAGCCGTGGTCGCGGACGTCGACCGTGATCTTCCGGCCGCAGATTCCGCCCTGCGCGCTCTTGGCCGCCCAGTAGGCCTTCTTCTCCTGGACCTGCACGGCGGCACCGGCCTTGAACGGACCGGACAGGTCGGTGAGAACACCGATCTTGATCTCGGAGTCGGTGACGCCGTTGCCGGTGCGGACCCCCTTCCCGTCTCCTCCGGATCCTGCGTTGGGGTCGGTGGTACTGCATGCCGTGAGCGCGGCCACGCACAGCGCCGCCGCGGCTAGGGGACGGAAGGTCATGGGGTGGTCTCCTTCAGGCTGGAACGTTCGGCAGGACGTGTGGACCGGGCCGGCCCCCCGGTCCGCTCGGTGCGGATCCCCACGCGGCGCAGGGCCCCGGAGAGCCCGCCGCGCAGGAAGATCAGGACGGCGATGATCGCGACGCCGTAGACGAACCGGCTCAGCGTGGCGGCGTCGAGGCCGCCGGAGCCGGCCGCGGACAGGAAGGGCAGCTGCGAGCTGTACTGGACGAGCAGCAGCGGCAGCACCGAGACGAACACCGCCCCGGCGGAGGCGCCCGCGATCGAGCCGGCGCCGCCGAGCACGATCATCACCAGGTAGTCGATGGACACCGTCAGCGCGAACGAGTCCGGCGCGATCCGGCCGAAGGCCAGCGCCGTCAGCGCGCCGGCGATCCCGGCGTAGACCGAGGAGACGGTGAACGCGGTGGCCTTGACCCTGGCGACCTGGATCCCGACGGACGCGGCGGCGGTCTCGCCGTCGCGGACGCCGGCCATCGCGCGGCCCGCGCGCCCGGCCTTGATGCCCCGGCCGAGGAAGCCGGCCAGCAGCGCGATGACCAGGAACAGGTACCAGAGGCGGTGCAGGTCCTCGAACGGCGTCCCGAGCACCGCGAGGTAGTCGGGGTTCTCGTCGCTGAAGCTGAAGCCGGGCACCGCGAACGCCTCGACGGTGCGGCCGTTGTACCCGCCGGTGACGTCGTCGGCGTTGAGCCAGACGTGCCGGCCGAGGAACACCAGCCCGAGCGAGGCGAGGCCGAGGTAGATGCCGCGAAGCCGTCCCGCGATGGGGCTGAACACCGCGCCGGCGGCGCCCGACACCACCGCGGCCGCGATGAGGGCCAGCACCGGCGGCAGCCCGAAGCCGGACATCTCGCCCTCCCGCCCACCGGCGAGCAGGGTGTAGGTGTAGGCGCCGACGCCGAGGAAGAACGCGTGCCCGAGCGAGAGCTGGCCCGCGACGCCGACCAGGAGGGTGAGGCCGATCGCCCCGACCACGGCGGCCATCGCGAACAGCCCGGCCTGCAGCCAGAAGTCGGAGAGCCACAGCGGGCCGGCGACGGCGACGAGGAGCAGGACGGCGCCGGTGGCCCGGGACGGCGTGACCCGCCGGAACCGGGTGAGGCCGAGTGCGTGCGGCCGATCAGACACGAATGGCCTCCTTCTGGCCGAACAACCCGTGCGGGCGAAGCAGCAGGACCAGGACCATCACCGCGTACGGGACGACCTCGCCGAAGCCGCTGCCGAGAAAATGCAGGTCGGACTCGTAGCCCACCGCGAGCGCCTGCGCGACCCCGATGACCAGACCGCCGACGACGGCGCCCGGGACCGAGTCGAAGCCGCCCAGCACCCAGGCGGGAATGGCGGCGAAGGCGATGACGGAGATGCCGGGCTCGACACCGGGCGTCGGGTAGGAGGTGAGGAACACCCCGGCGACGGCCGCCAGCGCACCGGCGAGGCCCCACCCGATCGCGCTGGTGCGGCTGAGCCGGATGCCCATCAGCGACGCGGTGTCGGGGTCGGCCGCCGCCGCGCGCATCGCGACGCCCCAGTCGGTGCGGGCGGCCAGCACCCCGAGCGTGGCGAACAGCACCAGCGCCGTACCGGCCGCGATCGCCCGGGACGCCGGCAGGCTGATCCCGGCCACGCTGACCACCGACGCGCCCCACGGCGCACCGTTGCTGAGGACGTCGTTGCCGATCTGCCTGGTCAGCTCGGTGAGCAGCAGGATGTCCACGCCGATCGTCAGGATCGCGAACACGCCGGGGTCGCGTTCGGCGACGTGCCGTACCAGCAGCGCGTTGATCAGTGCCGCGACCAGGGCCGCGCCCAGCACCCCGACCGCGAGCGCGACCCAGAACCCGAGCGGCGACTGCAGCCGCGCCACCAGGTAGGCGCCGAGCAGGAGCACCGAGCCGTGCGCGAAGTTCAGAACCCCGGTGGACTTGAACACGACCACGAACCCGACGGCGATCAGCCCGAGGACCAGCCCGAGCGACACGCCGTTCACCAGCTGGGTCAGCAGATAACTCATGTGGTGCGCCCCTTTCCGCTCATGCCGCCTCGGCCCCGAGGTAGGCCCTCAGCACTTCGGGGTCGCGCTGGACCTCGGCGGGCGTGCCGTCGGCGATGAGCCGGCCGAAGTCCAGCACGGTGACGCGTTCGGCGAGGCCCATCACGAACGGCATGTCGTGCTCGACGAGCAGGATGGAGATCCCGAGCTCGCGCTGCACCGCCATGATCGTCTCGGCCATCTCGGCGGACTCGCCGTGGTTCATCCCGGCGACCGGCTCGTCCAGGAGCAGCAGGGTCGGCTCGGCGCACAGCGCACGCCCCAGCTCGACCCGCTTGCGGTCGCCGTAGGAGAGGGTGTGCACGGCCCGGCCGAGCAGCCCGGCGATGCCGAGCAGTTCGGCGACCCGCCCGACCTGGGCGCGGTGCTCGCGGTCCTCCCGGCGGGCGCGCGGCAGGCCGAACGCGCCGCCGAGGACGCCGGACCGCATCAGGCGGTGCCGCCCGGTGAGCAGGTTGTCGGCGACCGTGGCGTCCAGGGACAGCGAGATGTTCTGGAAGGTCCGCGCGACGCCGAGCCCGGCGATCTGGTCCGCCCGCAGCCCGGTGAGGACGCGGTCGCCGTAGCGGACGGTGCCCTCGGCGACCTTGTACGCCCCGCCGAGGACGTTGATGCAGGTCGACTTGCCGGCCCCGTTGGGGCCGATGAGCGCGTGCACCGTGCCGGGCGCGATCTCGAAGGAGACGTCCAGGAGCGCGGTGACGCCGCCGAACCGGACCGTCACCCCTTCCACGCGCAACGCCTCCGCGCGCACCGCCCGGTCGCCCGCGCCGGCGTGCACGGCCTTGGCCAGGCCGGTCAGCCCGCCGTCCCGCGCGCCGGCGGCGGCCTCCGTGTCGGCCCCGATCTCGGTGTCGGCGTCGCTGTCGGCGCCGGTGTCGGTGTCGGTGGCTTCGGTCGTACCGCCGCCGAGGTAGCGGCTGCGGATCTCGTCGGTGCCGGCCAGCACCTCGGCGGGGCCGGAGGCGGCGACCGTCCCCACCTCCAGCACGTAGGCGCTGCCCGCGACCCGCAGCCCCATGACGGCGTTCTGCTCGATCAGCAGCACCGCCGTGCCCTGCCGGTTGATCTCCGTGATGATCTCGCCGATCTGCGTGACCAGCTGCGGCGCCAGGCCGAGCGACGGCTCGTCCAGCAGCAGCAGGCGGGGCCGGCTCATCAGACCGCGTCCGATGGCGAGCATCTGCTGCTGGCCCCCGGACAGCAGCCCGGCCCGCTGGCGGCGGCGGCCGGCCAGGTCGGGGAACAGCTCGAAGACCCGTTCCAGGGCCTCGCGCTTGACGCGTTCCGGCGCGGTGAAGCCGCCGGCGCGGAGGTTCTCCTCCACCGTGAGGTCGCGGAACACCCGCCGGCCCTCGGGAACCTGCGCCACGCCCGCCCGCACGATCTCCGCCGTCGGCAGGCCGCCGATGTCCCGTCCGTCGAGGCGGACGGTGCCCGCGGTGATGCCGCCGCCGACGGTGCCGAGCGATCCGGAGACGGCGCGCAGCAGCGTGGTCTTGCCGGCGCCGTTGCCGCCGAGCACCGCGACGACGCCGCCCCTCGGGACCTGCAGGGACACTCCGCGCAGGGCGCGCACCGCACCGTCGTAGCCGACGTCGAGACCCTCGACGGTCAGCAGCGGATCGTCGGGGACGGTGACGGTGTCCCGATCAGGTTCGGATCTGGTGGGCATGAGGGCCTTCCCTCCACGCGGGGAAATCGGGACGCTTACCTCGACCGCGAGGAACGCTAGACAAAGTAGTGTCGCGCGTCAAGGGTTGTTTGTATATTAATGTGATTGAGATCACTCTAGAGATCACCTGCGCGGACGTCCGGTGCTCGCGGTGGTGCTTGGGGACCCGGCGCCTCCTTCGTAGACTCGGATGTCATGATCAAGAACGTCGGGGCCGCCCTGCTGCTGGGCGGAAGCATGGTCCTGGGCGGCGCCGCCGCCGTCCCCGCCTACGCCGCCCCGGGTGGGGACCTGGCGGAGGATCTGGACGCCATACTCCAGGACGGGCGCCTCCAGGGCGCGACCGTCGGCGTGGTCGTCCGTGACGCGGGGACCGGCGAGGTCCTCTACGACCGCAACGGCGACGGGCAGGTCACGCCGGCGTCCAACAACAAGCTGCAGACCTCGGCGGCGGCCTTCGGCATCCTCGGCCCCGGACACCGGTTCCGGACGACGGTGAGCGTCAAGGGCGGCGACCTCTACCTCAAGGGCACCGGCGACACCACCATGCGGGCCGCCGAGTACGACCGCCTCGCCGCGGCCGTCGCCGCCAAGGGCATCACCAGGATCAAGGGCGATCTCGTCGCCGACGACACCTGGTTCGGCGCCAAGCGGACCCCGGACGACTGGGACCCCGCTGATCTCCAGTATGCCTACGCCGGGCAGACGTCCGCGCTCACCATCGCGCCCAACGACGACTTCGACGCGGGCTCGATCAAGATCTCCCTCGCCCCGGCCGCCCGCGAAGGGAAGCCGGTCCGGGCCGGGCTGACCCCCGGCACCGACGTCGTGAAGATCGACAACAGGTCGGTCACCGGCCCGCCCGGGTCGGCGTCCACCCTCGCGGTCAACCGGAGCAACGGCACCAACACCATCGTCATCACCGGCTCCCACCCGGCGGGCGCGGCGCCCACCAGCGTCCTGCGGACGGTCGAGGAGCCCGCGCTGTACGCGGCGGACGTCTTCCGCAAGGCGCTGAAGGCGCACGGCGTCGAGGTGTCCGGCGCGACGGAGCGCGGCAGGACGCCCCCGGGCGCCAGGACGATCGCGACCCGCACCTCGATGCCGCTGTCGCGGCTCGCCAAGCCGTTCCTGAAGCTCAGCAACAACGTCATGGCCGAGACCCTCGTCAAGGCGATCGGCCGCGAGGTGCGGGGCGAAGGCACCTGGGAGGCGGGGCTGCCCGCCATCACCGCCTACATCCGCCGCCTCGGCGTCGACACCTCCCAGGTGACCATGACGGACGGCTCGGGCCTGTCCCGCGGCAACCACACGACGGCCGTGCAGCTCGGCACCCTGCTGAGGAACGTCCGAAAGACGCGGTGGTTCCCCGCCTGGCACGCCGCGCTGCCCATCGCCGGGCAGCCGGACCCCCTGGCCGGCGGGACGCTCGCGAACCGCATGAGGGGCACCGCCGCGGACGGGAAGGTCCGCGCCAAGACCGGGACGCTGACCGGCGTCACCGCCCTGTCCGGATACGTGAAGGACCCCGGCGGCCGCACGCTGATCTTCTCCAGCGTCTTCAACGGCTACTCCGGAGGAGCGCCGAAGGACATCGAGGACAAGATCGCCGTGCGTCTCGCCACCGGCGACGGCGACGGCGCCCGCACCGCCCTGCGCCGCACGGCCCCGGTCGACGGCGGCGACCTCGAAGCCTCCTGGACCGGCGGCATCCGGCCCTAGATCAGCCGCCCCGGGGCCGCGTGGCCGTCCGGAGCGCCCGGTACAACAGGCCGGGGTCGCCCAGCCGGTGCCGGAGAACCTTCTCCAGGCCGCCGATCGGGACGAGGTTCTGCGGGGCGCGCGGATCCTTGTAACCGATCCCGGCCAGCCCCGGGATGATCGCCGCGCTGTGGTCGGCGAGCTCGACGACCGCGTCCCGGGGCAGGTCCGCCGCGGCCTCGCAGCGGGCGATGCCCGCCCAGGGCGCGGTGGACGGGGTCGGCAGCCGCAGATACCAGGAGTGGCGCGCCCAGCTCGTCGTCATGAGGAAGACGGGCGTGCGCTGACCCGGCCGGAGCGCCGTGAGGACGGCCGTCTGCGGGTCGGCCAGGTAGGCGGCGTGGTGGGTCTTGACGTAGCCGATGGTGCGCGGCAGGTGGGCGCGACCGCGCAGGGGGCCGTCCACGATGAGCAGGTCGTCGGGGCCGGAAGAGGTCCGGTACCGGGTCGCCAGGGTCACCTCCAGGTCGCTGAGCTGCCCCTGGAGGGCGAGGGAGAGCTGCTCGGCGGTGCCGCCGCGGGCCCGCGCCGCGACGTACGTGCCCGCCCAGGTGGACAGGTCGGCGGCGTGCCGGGACGGGGTGAACAGCGAGCGGCGCACGTCCACCTCGGCGAGTTCGGCGAGCCCGCCGGGCGCGCAGCGCACCAGCCCGGCGGCGCAGGACGCGGCGATGCCGGGGGCGGGCATGCCCCCGGACGGGTCGCCGACCCACACCCGGGCCTCGACGCGGCGGACGCCGTCCGCCACGATCAGCCCGCCGGGCGGCGGCCCCGCCGCGGGCGGCCCGACCGGGCGCCAGCGGCCCGACGGCAGCTCCACGTCGAGGTCGAGCTGGACGGACGAGGGGTCCAGCTCGCCGATCGCCTCGGCGGTCAGCGAGGTGGCGTACCCCGGGTCCCAGGGGTCGACGGTGATGGCGGCGGTCGCGGCCGGCGGTGCCGTGGTCACGTGCTCCTCTTCTCCAGATGCGAGCCGGTGTTGTCGCGGGACACGTCGAAGCGGACGGGGACGCGCTCGGCGAGCGCCGGAACGTGGGTCACGATGCCGACCATACGATCACCCCCTGACGTCAGGCGTTCGAGCGTCGTCGCGACCGTGTCGAGGGTGACGGGGTCGAGGGTGCCGAAGCCCTCGTCCAGGAAGATCGAGTCCAGGCTCCGGGCCGCGCCGCCGCCGAACCGCGCCACCTGGTCCGACAGCGCCAGCGCGAGCGCCAGCGACGCCTGGAACGTCTCCCCGCCGGACAGCGTCCGGACGCTGCGCCGCAGCCCCGCCTCCGCGTAGTCGATCACCTCGATGGCGTTCTTGTCGTCGAGGACGAGTTCGAACTGGCCGTCCGACAGCTCCCGCAGCGTCCCGGACGCGGTGCCGACGAGCAGCGCCAGGGCCTCGCCGCACAGCCAGTTCTCGAAGTTGTTGGCCCGCAGGTGCCGGGCCAGTTCGCCCGCGACGCGGGCGTCCTGCCGGTGGCGGTGGATCTCTTCGGCCAGTTCCCCGGCCATCCGGCGGTCCCGCCGGATGCGCTCCAGCCGGTTGCCCGCCTGGTTCCCGGCGTTCAGGACGGCCTCGCGGACCGTCTCGGGTTCGATGGACGCGGGCACGGCGATCTCATGGGCGTCCAGTTCGGCGGCGAGCGCCCGGCGCCGCTCGTCCCGCCGGTGCCGCAGGTCGCCCAGCGTGTTCTCCAGCGCCTCGGCCGCCTGCCTCCGGCGGCCCTCCTCCCGGTCGCGCCAGCCGAGGAGGGTCGTCCAGGCGGCGTGCAGGTCGGCGCGGTCGACCGATGGCGCGCCGAGTGCGACCACGGTGTCGCGGGCGCCGTCCAGCTCGGCGAGTGCCCTGCCGGCCTCGCGGTCGAGGGCCGTGCGCTCGTCCTCGGCCTTCGCCAGCTCGGCCCGGGCGGTGCGGACGGCCTGCCGCGCCGTGGTCGCCTCCTGCTCGGCCGCCGCGATGGCGTCGAGGCGCCTCTGCACCTCCTCGGGGTCCGGGTGGGCGTGGATGCGGGCCGCCTGGGCGTCGAGCTGCCGCCCGAGGCCGGCGAGGTCCGCTTCGCGCTTTGACAGTTCGCGCTCCAGTTCCCGGAGCCTCGTCTGCGCGGCGTCGAGTTCCCGCTTGCGGGCCTGTACGTTCCGGTCCGCCGCGCCGAGGGCCGGCGGGGCGTGGTGCTCGGGCAGGTCGGTGACGTCCCGCCGGCAGACCGGGCACGGTTCGCCGACGGAGAGCCGCCGGGCGAGGTCGGCGGCGGTGTCGGCGTCGCGGACGCGTTGCCGCTCGGCCTCGGCCTGTTCGAGGTTCGCGCCGGCGACGGCGAGGTCCGCGCCGGCGTCGTCCACGTTCCGGCCCGCCTCCCCGGCCCCGGCCCGGGCCTCCTCGATCTCGCCGGTGAGACGGACGTGGTCACGATGAGCCGTGATCGCCAGGTCGAGGACGGTCTTGTCGCCGAGGTCCGCGACCCGGTCGCGGGCCGCGGACTCCGCCTCCTCGTGCCGGGCCACCTCCCGGGTGAGGCGCTCGGCCTCGTCGTTCGCGGCCTTGAGGTCGTCCGCGAGGGTCGGGACGTCGCCGGGCATGGCGAGCGCGGTCAGGGCGGCGAGCGCACCCTCCGCCTCGGCGGCCTCCGCCGTCCCCTCCCGGATCTCGTCGCCGGTCCGCTGCAGCTCGTCGAGTGCCTCGCGGACACGGTCTCGGAGGGCCCGCATGCGCTCCAGCCGCCGCGCGGCCTCGTCCTCGGCGGTCTCGTCGGCGCCGGTGAGCTTGGCCCGCTGCGCCTCGGCCGCCTGCGCCCGGACCTCGGCGGCCTTGGCCTCCTCGCCCGCCCGCTGCTTGATCAGCTCGAAGGTCTTCGCGTCGAGGAGCTGGACGAGGAGGTCCTGCCGCTTTCTCGGCTCGGCCTGCAGGAAGTCGGCGAACCGCCCTTGCGGGAGGACGACGCACTGCATGAAGAACCTGTATTCGAGCCCGGTGATGCGCTGGACGGCGGCCGTCACCCCGTCGCCGTCGGCGATCGTCCGGACCTGCGCGGCCAGCAGTTCCTCGATGCCCCCTGCGGGGTCGACGGACGGGTCCAGCTCGTCCAGCCGCGCCTCCTTCGTGGTCACCGCGCCGCGTCCACTGCGGGCCAGTGCCCGGACGACCCCGTAGCGGCGGCCCGCCGACTCGAAGACGAGCGCGACCTTGCCGGAGTTGGCGGACGGCGCCAGCGCCAGCCGGATCACGTTCTCCTTCCCCCACCGCGGAACCGACCCGTACAGCGCGAAGCAGATCGCGTCGATGACGGTGCTCTTGCCCGATCCGGTGGGGCCGACGAGGACGAAGTAGTCCACGTCGTGGAGGCTGACCGAGGTCGGTGTTCGGTAGCTGCAGAAGCTGTCCATGTGGACGCACAGCGGACGCATCAGTCCTCCCCTCCCCCGTGCCCGTCGAGTTCGTCGTGGAGCCGGTCGAACAACGCCTCGACCCGCTCGTCCTCATGTCCGAGCTGTTCGAGATAGGTGCGGAACAGCCCGCGCGGCGTCGGGGCGTCCCGCCCGGTGACGGTCGCCTGCCGCGGTGCGGACGTCGGGCGGAACGCCTCGTCGATGTCGACGGTCAGCGCGTTCGGGAGGATCTCCCGCACGTCGTCGGCGAGGCCGGCGCGCGGCTTCTCCGCGACCACGACGCGCAGCCACGCGTCTCCGAGGTCGCCCGCCATCGCCTCCAGCGCGCCGAGGGAGCCGCCGGCCGTGCGCAGGACGCGGGCGCCCTTCAGCGTCACCTCGCGCACGTCGGCGGGACGTCCCGGCGTGACCTCGACGACCAGCGCTCCCGGCGTGTTCTGCTCCTCCCCGAAGTCGACGGCGATCGGGGAGCCGCTGTACCAGATGGGGCAGGGGCCGGGCATCCGCTGCCGCCGGTGCAGGTGGCCGAGCGCGGCGTAGTGGGCGGTCGGCGGGAACGCCGACGACTCGAAGTAGTAGGAGAAGATCGTCTGTGCCTCGCGTTCGCCGCCGCCGAGCCTGCCGCCCGGCAGCGTGCCGTGCGCCGCGACCAGGTTCACGGTGTCGGCGGTGAACCCCGCCGTGAGCGCCTCGGCGAGCCTCCCGAACCGGTGGGCGTAGTCGCGGTTGTGCTGGTCGGGCGTGTCGGTCAGCGCCTCCAGGGCCCGGACGACGTAACGCTGCGAAAGGAACGGCATGGCGGCGAGCCTGACCGGCTCTCCGGTCCGGGCCGTCCACGACAGCAGCCCGCCCGCGTCCGGACGCCGGAACCTCCCGACGACCCGGATGCCGAGCTGCCGCAGCACCGGCCGGTACACGTCGTCGAGCAGGCGGGGATCGTCGTGGTTGCCCGCGAGGACGACGACCTCCCGGCCGCCCTCCTGAAGCGCCATCAGCGTCTTCATCACCAGGGCCTGCGACGGCGGCGTCGGGACCGCGCCGTCGAAGACGTCCCCGGCGACGATGACGGCGTCGACGTCCTCCTCCCGGGCGACCTCGACCAGCTCGCCCAGCACCTTCGTGTGCTCATCGAACCGTGACCGGCCCCGGAGCACCTTGCCGACGTGCCAGTCGGCGGTGTGCAGGAACTTCATGTCCGCTCCCGGTGGATCAGAAGGGGGGTACTTCGTCGTCCTCGCCGAGACCCTCGAACGGGTCGCGGGACGGCCCGGAACGCGCCATCGCACGCGGGGCCGCCTCGGCGGGACGCGTCGCCCAGGCGGGGAACGGGAACTCGACCGCCAGCGGCACCGGCAGCTCCGGCTGCCCGACGAACATCGTCCCGGGCTTGGCGATCGTGGCCCGCGCCCGCGCCGCCGGCGGCAGCCAGCCGTACTCGCCCCGGGACGCCTCCGCCGCGTCCAGCCGCCCGGCCACCCGCACCGCGCAGTTCGCGACGATGCGGCGCTCGACCTCCGACGCCGTCTGCTGCGCACCGATGAGGATCACGCCGAGCGAACGGCCCCGCTCGGCGACGTCCAGCAGGATCTCCTTGATCGGCGAGTCGCCCTCGCGCGGCGCGTACTTGTTCAGCTCGTCCAGCACCACGAACAGCAGCGGCCGCGCGCTGCCCGTGCTCTCCTTGCGCGCGAACTCGCCCCGCAGCACCACCCCGACGACGAACCGCTGGGCGCGCTCGGGCAGATTGTGCAGATCCACCACGGTGACCTGCGCGTCCGTCTCGATCGACCGGCCGCTCCTGGCAGGGAGGTCGCCGCGCACGATCGGCGACAGCGGCCGCACCGACGAACGGAGCCGCCGCAGGAACGCGTTGACGGTGCCGAGCCCCATCAGCTGCGCGCCCCAGGCGCGGCGGGTGTCCTCGTCCGTCAACGTCTCCTCGATGAACCGGACCAGATCCTCATAGGTGCGGCAGACCTGGCCGCCGTCCCCCAGCCGGACCGCGCCGCCGGCTCCGACGGGCTCGGCGTCGCGGGCGAGCCTCGCCGCGACCTGTCCGATCAGAATCGTGTACTGCGCCCGCTCGTCCTCGGTGTCGGCGAACACGTAACGCAGAAGCTCCTCTTCGCAGAACTCGGCGAGCGTCCAGTAGAACGGGCTGACGTCCTGGGTGCGCGCCGTCACGTGCGGCGTCCCGTTCGGGTCGCCGGGCCGGGGCGGCGCGAACACGTGCACGCTCCCGAACGGCCCCGGCCGCAACCCCAGCCGCCGGTACGCGGCCCGCGCGTTCTCGTCCAGCCGGTTGTTGGCGTGGTCGAGGAAGAGCAGATCCTCGCCCTTCACCGAGAAGATCAGCGCCTTCGTGTTGTGCGCCTCCGCGCCCAGCGCCCCCGAATTGAAGATCGAGTAAAGCAGGAACGTGGCGAACGACGTCTTGGTCGCCACGCCGGAAATCCCGGAGATGGAGACATGCGCGCCGCGCGTCCCGTCGAGGAACTCCAGGTTCACGTGGATCGGCTCCCCGTCCCGCCCGAGCCCGACCGGAATCCGCCGCTCCATCACGTCGAAGTACAGCGCCCGCTCCCGGTCCAGGGCGCCCGCCCTGCGCGCCTCCGTGCCGGGCAGCGGCGGCACGTACACCTCGGGCTCGACCCGCGTCACCGTGACCTCGGCCGACTCGACCACCGCCGCGGGCAGCACCCCCTGGGCGATGAGGAACACGTCCGAGTCGTAGGCGGCCCCCTCATGCCTGGCCTCCACGTTCGTGACGACCCCGGCGATCAGCACCTCGCCCCGCCCCGGAACCTCCCGCCGCGCGGCGATCACCTCGTCCAGCTGGACGACCGTCCCGGGTTCCAGCCCCACCCAGAACGACAGCGGCGTCGCCGACTGCGTCCCCAGTACCCGCCCGACGACCGGCCCGCGCTCAGCGGCCTCACCCATACACCCCACCCAGACCACAGGAATCCCACCAGCTCACCGCAGGCTATACACACCCTCCGACCACCGGAGAACCTTCACCGAAGACCACTGTCCGCCAGAACCGTCAGGCGTGATCCGGATGTGGAGATCACGTGGGACGACGACATCGTCGGACCGCTGGTGGAGGCGCATCCTCCCGCCGACGTCGTCCAGGCGGCGGCGTGCATGGCCGCGGAGTTCGGCCCGGACGGGACGGTGCTCGTCCGGTCCGGCGAATGTTCAGGCTTCGATCCGTCCGGCCGCGCGAACGTCCGCCCGGCCCGTGTGCAGGTAACGCGCACGACCCTCGCCGTCGTCTCCCAGGAACGCGACGGGCCCGTGGCCGGGCTCCGCGGGCAGCAGGGAGTCCCCCCGCCAGCCGAGCAGCTCCGTCCGGTACGGCTCGTCGCCGGCCTCCGCCGCGAGGCCGAGGGGGACCTGCTCCAGCCACAGCCGTCCCCGGTCGTCCCCGCCCACCGTGGTCTGGCTCGTGCTCGACAGGTAGACGCCCGCGCAGCGCCCGGCGTCCGGGGGCGCCGCGGGATCCGGGACGGGCTCGGCGGGCGACTCGACGACCCTGCCGAGGATCTCCTTCATCAGCGGCTTGCGGTCGCCCCCGTTGGTGAAGATCGCCACGGACACGTCGCGGCCGGGGTCGACCCGCAGGACGGCCGACTGCCCGATGGTGTTGCCGTTGTGGCCGAACACCGGGCCGCCCGGCAGGTCGTAGAGCTCCCAGCCCAGGCCCCAGGCCGTCCCCCAGCCGATGTCCGGCAGGACGACCTGCGGCTCCCGCATGGCCCGCAGCCCCTCGTCGGCGAGATGCGCCCGGGCGAAGGCCAGCAGGTCGCGCGGGGTCATGGCGAGCATCGACCCGGCGGGCGCGTTCGAGCGCGCCATCGCCCAGACCGGGACGGGCCGCCCTCCGAGATGTCCCACCGCCGCGCGATGCAGGATCGCCTCGTACGGATCGCTCGCCGCGTGCGTCATGCCCAGGGGCGTGAACAGGTGGTCCCGCATGCACCGGTCGTACGGCTCGCCCCGCACGATCTCGACGATCCGCCCCAGAACGCTGTAGCCCGCGTTGTTGTAGGAGAACATCTCCCCGGGCTCGAAGATCTGCGGCACGCCGGCCAGCAGTTCCACGTACCTCTCCAGGCAGTCGTCCCCCTTGCCCGTGTCGGTGAACACGTCCCCCTCGAACCCGGCCGTGTGGCACAGCAGCTGCCGCACGGTCGCGTCCCGGAACCCGGGAAGGTACCTCTCCACCGGGGCGTCGAGCTCGACGAGCCCCTCCGCGACGAGCCCCATCACCAGCGTCGCCGTCAGCACCTTGGTGACCGACCCGATCTGGAACACCGAGTCGACCGTCGCCTCCACCCCGGTCGCCGTACTGAGCACCCCCGCCGCCGCCTCGACCACCCGCCCCCCGGCATCGACGGCGACCGCCGCCCCCGGCACCCCGTGCTCCTCCGCCAGCCCCGGCAGCCGCTCCCGCAGCCACCCCCCGACCTCATCGATCTCCATTCTCATCCGCCCCACCGTAGACGGCGGGATCCAGCCGTCGCGGTTCAGCCATCGCCCCCAGCGGTCCCATGAGACCGATCATCTTCGGACCGGCTGCTGTACGTCTGTGACCATCTGGCCGGTGCCTATGGCCTCCACGTCGACCTTGTCGATCCGGGTGTTCAGGATTTCGGTCAGCCAGGCCGGGGTCAGGCCTTCCGGGCCGGCGATGATCTTCATGGCCGGCCCGGGTTCCGGGAGTGGGCGGCGCGGCCGGGCGGGCGGACGCGGCGATAGGCGTCGAGGATCGGCGCGAGTTCGGCGGGGGCCGCGCCGTGCAGGATGACGCCGTCGGCGCCCGCGGTGAACTGGTCGAGGACGCGGGCCGCGCACTGGTCGGGGCTGCCGGTCGCGGACGCGGCGAGCCACTTGTCCGGGATCAGGCCGGCCACGTGGAGCAGGTCGTCGGTCGTTCCGATCGCGTCGAAGGCGCCGGGGTAGCCGGTAACGAGGTCGTCGGCGCGGAAGCGGGCCAGGACGGCGGGGTCCCAGCCGTTGACGCGCACCAGGAGGTCGCCGTATCCCTGCAGGTACGTGGCGAGGCGGCCGACGAGTTTGCGCAGGCGCAGGTCGTCGTCCAGGTGATCGCCTACCGTGGCCAAAACGGACCAGACGCGGACGGACGCGGGGTCGCGGCCGGCTTCGAGCGCGCCGCGGCGGATGGTGGCGACGGACTTGGCGAGGGTCTCGTCGGTGAAGAAGGTGTGCAGGACGACGCCGTCGGCGACGCGGCCGGCGAACTCCAGGGTCCGCTCCCCCATGGCGGTCAGGATGATGGGGATGTCCTCGTCGAAGGACGGGTCCTGGATGAGGTAGGGGAACTTCCCGGCGGGGCCGTCGTGCCCGGCCACCGCCTCGCCGCGCCAGAGGCGGCGCAGGATGCCGGTGACGTCTTCGAGCTGCGCGGTGGTGACGCGGGGCACGCCCATGACGTCGAAGAGCATGTCGAAGCCGCGGCCGAGGCCGAGCGCGAAGCGGCCGCCGGAGAGGCGGTGCATGGTCGTCGCGAAAGTGGCGGTCAGCAGGGGGTGCCGGGTGTTGTGGTTGGTGGCGGCGGTCGCGATGCCGATCCGTTCGCCGACCGCGGCGGCGGCGCCGGAGAGGGTGGCCGCCTCCTTGGTCGCGAACCGTTCGGACAGGAAGACCGAGCCGAGGCCCAGGCGTTCGCCTTCGGCGACTTCGGCGAGCAGGTCGCGGGGTGTGGCCGAATGGCCGGCCAGACCGTAGAAGCCCAGTTCTGGAAGGTCGTCCATGGGCTGTTCCTTGGATCAGGGGGCGTCGGCCCGGCCGCGTCGAACGATGCGGACTCTAGTCTGGACAGTTGTCCAGATCAAGGCGGGGCGGGGGCACACCGTGCCGTCGGCCAGATCGGCCGGGCCGGGGTGCGGGCGATCCGGTCATCGCCCAGGCCCTCGTCGCGGTGGCAGTGCGCCTGGATGGCCCGCCCCACCATCCTCGTGATCGTCATGGTGGGCACGGTCTTCCGGCAGGCCGGAGATCGTGACGACGGCGATGCTCACGGCGAGCAGGGGAAGCAGGGTTATCAGGCCGAAGGTGATCAGGCGGATGCCGTAGTCGTTCACCACTGCGCCGACCCCGCAAGTGGTCAGGGTCGCTATCAAAGTGGGGCGCAGGGTCGGCCATTCGCGTTGGGCCGCGTCCAGGTAGGGCGGCGAGAAGCGGTGCGGCCAGGCCAAGGTCAGGACCAGGAGGACCAGGACGGCCGCGGTCCCCCAGGCCAGAGGGCCGCCCGCAAGGGAACTGAAGGCGTAGCCGGCTTTGCGTTCGACGAGCTGCCATGCCTGGCCTTCGAGGATTTCCTGGACGAAGCGTCCGGCGTGGGTGCGGGAGGCCGGGGGGCGCAGCCAGTCGGCGACCCCCACGGCGGCGACCACCGTCACGGCCGAGGCCGCGACGGCGAGGAGGCGCACGGGGGTCAGGCGTATCCCGGCGACCGCGAAGGCCAGGACGGCCACTCCCGGGATCAGGGCGAGCCCGCCGCCGACGTCGGCTCCCCATGCGGGCCAGGTGTCCACGGCGACCGCCACGGTACCGATGGCGACCACGGAGGCGGTGGCGGCGCGGCGGCGTCCGCGGGAGATCAGTTCCGCCGCGGCCGCTCCGGACAGGACGAGGGCGGCGACGGAGAAGACGGCGAAGGTGGAGTTGCCGAAACCGTAGTAGCGGCCGCCGTACAGGGCGGACGGGCCGAACGGGCCGGCGCGGTGCAGGAGGGTGCCGGTCGCGGCGTCCACCACGAGGACGGTGAAGGTGAGGAGGCTGACCGCCAGCGGTACCCGCCAGGGTGGGCGGGCCGGCAGCAGCCGGATCGGGACGGTCACCGACCGCGAGACGCCGGGTGCCGCCCGGTGGTTCGGTGACGCCCTGCACGAGGACGGTGGCGGTGGCGGGGACGCGTTCCAGGACGCGCCCGCGTACGCGTCGACCTTCGCCAGGGAGTTGAGCCGGCCGGAGCCGGACTCGACGACCTGGCCGCCGTCGACGACGGTGACCGGGCAGTCGAGTGCGGCGGTGCCGACGGCGGGGCTGTAGCGCTCGACCGTTCCGTCCGGGCGGGCCAGGGCGATCGCGGCGCCGGGGCCGACGGCGGTCCCACATCCGTCGTGTTCCGACAGTGCCCTGCCGAGTTCTCCCGGACGCGGTGAGAATTCGGAGCGGCGTTGGGCATCGACGAGCCGGTCCCACTGGTCGACCCGTGCGCCGCCGCCGGTGTCCCGTACCGGTGGGAGCGGGACGCATCCGCGGTCGTCCGTGCGGGGTCCGACGCTGGACTGTCCGGCCGACAGCGACAGCCCAGGCAGAGGAGCACGGCGCACCAGGCCACCGAGATTTCGCCGGGCCTCCGCAGCCTGCTGATCATTTGGGCCGGGAGGCCGGGCACCGGCGTCCGAACCCGCGGTCGTCGCCCATCCGCGAGGCGCCCGGGCCCTTGATCAGGTTCTCCATGGGTTCAAGCGGACCCGTCACCATCGGGGACGGCGGTCATGCGCCACAGGACGTGGCGTTTCAGCCGGTGGCCGTCGTCGACGAGGGGATGGTCGAAGTCGCCGGCGGGATCGTGGGTCATGCCGATGCGTTTCATGACGGCCTGTGATTTGAGATTGGTGGTGCTGGTGAAGGAGACGACCTCGTCAAGGCCGAAGCCGTCGAACCCGGCGCGCAGGGCGCGGCGGGCGGCCTCGGCGGCGTAGCCGTGGCCCCAGGCGGAGCGGGCGAGCCGCCAGCCGACCTCCACGGCGGGGACGAAGGGCGCCTGGAAACGCACGACGGCCAGGCCCGTCATTCCGATGAACTGGCCCGTATCGGCGATTTCCAAGGCCCACAAACCGAAGCCGTCCTCTTCGAAGCAGGACTCGATCCGGTCGATCAGGGCGTCGCTTTCACGCCGGGTCAATGGGGCCGGGAAATGCTCCATGACCTCGGGATCGGCGTTGAGCGCGGCGAAAGGCTCCCGGTCGCCGTCCTTCCAGCGACGCAGAACCAGCCGGTCGGTCCGTAGTGTTCGAGGCACTGGCCGACCCTACTGAATCGCGGTTCCGGTGTCTTCACGCCCATGATCGTATTTCCGGGCAGCCGCGTGTTCAGTGACGGCGGCGATCGCCGGGCGGCTCAGCGCTGCTGCTCCTGGATGCGGATCAGGTTGCCCGCGGGGTCGCGGACGGCGCAGTCGCGGACACCGTACGGCTGATCGGTCGGCTCCTGGGCGATCTCGGCGCCGCCGGCCTGAAGCCGTTCGAAGGCGCCGTCGAGGTCGGCGGTGGCCAGGTTGACGCCGGCGTAGGTGCCCTTGGCCATCATCTCGGTGATGGTGCGGAGCTCGTCGTCGGTGATGCCGGACCCCTCGACGGCCGGGGGCTCCAGGACGATGGACGTGTCGGGCTGGCCGGCGGGGCCGACCGTGATCCAGCGCATCCCGCCGTATCCGACGTCGCCGCGGACCTCGAAGCCGAGGATGTCGCGGTAGAAGGCCAGGGAGGCGTCCGGGTCGTTGTGCGGAAGGAAGCTCGAGTGAATGGTGAATTCCATGGCGATCACGCTAGGCGCGGACCGCCGACCGGCGCTTCTCGATTCCTGATCGGTCGCGTCACCTGTTTCGCGACGCACGGCGGCATCCCCGCCGTCGCGCGGGCCGCCTCGCCCCGGTAGACGCTGGGCGGTACACCGACCAGCTCGGTGAAGCGCGTGCTGAACGTGCCCAGTGACTGGCAGCCGACCTCGAAGCAGACGTCGGTGACGCTGAGGTCGCCGCGGCGCAGCAGCGCCATCGCGCGCTCGATCCGCCGCGTCATCAGATAGGAGTACGGCGACTCACCGTAGGCGAGTCGGAACCGGCGGCTGAGGTGCCCGGCCGACATGTTCACGCCGCGGGCGAGGGCCTCCACGTCCAGCGGCTGCGCGTACTCCCGGTCGATCCGGTCGCGGACGCGGCGCAGCCGGGCCAGATCGCTGAGGTTCGGCGCCGAGGCGGATCTGCTGGTCACATGCGACATCGTACGTCGGACCGGGTCGCCTCGCGCTCAGAGCCGCCGGTGAGGAGGCCGCGGAGGGCGGTGGGGGTCCGGCCGAGGTGGGCGCGGACGGTGCGGGTCAGGTGGGCCTGGTCGGCGAAGCCGAGGTCGGCGGCGAGGGCGGCGAGGGCGCGTTCGCCGGCTTCGATGCGGTCCATCGCCCGTCCGACGCGGACGCGGCTGCGGTAGCGGGTCAGGGAGACGCCCATCTCGCGGGTGAACACGCGGCTCAGCCGGTACGGGGAGACGTTCAGGAGCGCGGCCAGCGGGAGGAGGCCGGACGCGTCCGGGTGGTCGTCGATGATGGCGGCGCGGGCGGCGGCGACGAGGACACGGTCGGCGGGGCCGGGCCGGGCGCGGGGCGGCGGGCGGCGGCCGCGATGAGGTGGAGGAGTTCTTCGGTCAGCGCGTAGTCGACGTCGCCGCCGGCGGCCGCCGCGAGGAGACGCCGGTGGGCCATGTCGACGCGGGTGTCCACGTACACGGTCGTCCGGCCGGTGAGCCCTTCGCGGAGGCGGGGACCGAGGTTGATGGACGTGCAGACGTCGCCTCCGGCGGGGTGCGCGAAGCGTTCCTCCTCGCCCGGCGCACCCAGGTAGCCGAGGGTGGGGTCGAGGTCGGCGGAGGCGCCGTCGGCCCGCCGGCGGAACCGTCCGCGGCGCACGAGCACGAGCCGGTGGTCGTCGCGGACGTCCGGTTCCGACCATCGCGGGTGGTCGGCGCGGCAGGACACCGCGGACACCGCGAAGTCCGGCCGGGCGGTGAGGGGCACGGCGCACAGCACGCGGCGCACATTACGCGGACGGTACGACGAAACGGCCGCAAGGATCTTCAAGACCGCCGGACGCCGCGCGGCGGATGCTGGGCGGGCACGTCAAACGACGATCTGGGGAGTCACCATGACCGCTCTCGCGGAGCCCACCGCGATCATTTTCGACTGCGCCGACCCGAAGGCGCTGGCCGAGTTCTACCGGAAGGCGACCGGCTGGGACGTCACCCACGGCGACGACGATTCCGCCTATCTCGGGAACGGCCCGGTCCAGTTGGCGTTCCAGCGGGTTCCCGGCTACCGGAGGCCGGGGTGGCCCGACGCGGGCAAGCACGCGCACCTCGACTTCAAGGTCGCCGACGTGGAGGCCGCGACCGGGGAGCTCGTGGCGCTGGGCGCGTCCAGGCCCGAGTTCCAGCCCGGCGAGGGCGAGTGGACGGTCCTCGCCGATCCCGAGGGGCATCCCTTCTGCATCGCCGAGGGCTGACCGGCACCCGCGGTCAGTCGAGCGGGATGACCGGGGCGGGCGCGGTGATCTTCGCGTTCACCGCGCCGAGGTGCTCGATCTCGACGGTGACGATGTCGCCCGGCCGCAGCCAGGGGTGCTTGCCCGTGCCGTGCAGGGAGGAGAGTTCCAGCAGGCAGCCGGTGCCGACGGTGCCGCTGCCGATGATGTCGCCGGGGCGCAGACGGGTGCCGCGTGAGGCGTAGGCCAGCATCTGGCCGAACGACCAGTGGATGCCGGCCCAGGAGCCGCCGCCTTGGTGGACGCCGTTCACCGAGGCGGACATCGCCAGGTCGTAGCCCCGGCCCGACCGGTGGCCGTCGAGTTCGTCCGGCGTCACCAGGAAGGGGCCCAGGGAGGTCGCGCCGTCCTTGCCCTTCGCCGGGCCGAGGCCGACGCGCGATTCCACGCCCTGGACGTCGCGGGCGCTCCAGTCGACGAAGATCGTGTAGCCGGCGATGCGCGCCTCCGCCTCGGCCGGGGTGAGGTCCGCTCCCGGGCGGCCGACGACGGCGGCGACCTCGACCTCGTAGTCGAACTTCTGTGAGCCCGGGGAGATCGGGACGTCGTCGCGGGGTCCGCGCACGGCCGCCGGGTTGGTGAAGTAGAAGACCGGCTGGGAGTACCAGACGGGGTCGACGTCGCGGCCGAAGGCGGCGGAGGCGTTCTTGGCGTGTTCCTCGAACGACAGGAAGTCACGCACCGAGGGCGGTTCCGGGACCGGTGCGCGGAGCCGGGCCTCGGTCAGGGGCAGCGTCTCGGCGGGCGCCGAACGGGCCCGTTCGCCGGCCGCCGGCAGGTCGCCCAGCAGCTCCGGCAACGCGGCGTCCAGGCCGTGGACGACGTCGTCCACGAGCAGCCCGGCCCGGTCGGTCGCTGTGGCCGGGGAGGTGTAGGTCACCCAGCGCATCGGCATCTCCTCAAGTACACCGTCTGCACGGCCCGAGATCCACAGGACACTGTTCCAGCCGGGCCGGTATCCGGTCTACCGTCCTCGAAGCCGCCTGCCCCGTGGGCCGGGCAGAGCGAGGTGACCCTTCGTGATCAAATGGAACCGTTCCAGTCCGGGGCATTGCACCTGGACCACGGTGGTGCCGTGGTCCAGCACCCTCAGCCGGTGCGCCACGATGCGGTGACCGGCGGCGTCGATCCGTTCGACGGCGGCGGCGCGTTGCCGCGGCACGCTGGTGCCGGGAGGAACGGTCTCCGGAGGCATACCGGTCATCGGGGCGTCGCCCAGACGTTCGGCGAAGTCCAGGTGCGCGCAGGCCAGCAGCCTCGGATGGCCGGCGAGCCGGTCACGCACCGCGTCCGCGATGTCGTGGTCGGCCACCACCCGCGCGAAGGACAGGCGGTCGGCACGCCGGTCCCGGACGGCGGCGTCCCTGTCGTGCTCGGCCACGACCCGGGCCAGAAGCTCGCCCTGCACCAGCTCGGTCACCGCGCGTTCCACGGCCGTCTCGCCGGAGAGCGAGGCGCCGAGCCCGTACCGGCGTGCCGCGCCGCCGCCTGACTCAGGCGCGTAGGCCATCACCACGGGGATACCCAGGTCGGTGGTCAAGTCCAGGAGGACGACCGGGCCGTCCACGAGCACGGCCGCGCGATCTAGTCGTTCCTTCAGGAAACCGGGCAGCGCCCCGGGCGGTATGCAGGCGGGCATCGCCCCTCCGTCATGAACGCTGCGCAGCAGGAAAAGGGAGAACGCGTCCCGTTCGGCCCACTCGTTCAGCGCGTGCAGCAGCGCCTCGTCCTCGGTGGCGCCGATCGCGCAGCCCGTGTTGACGGTGTAGGAGAGCACCGGTCGATAGTCGGCCGTGTCGCCGAGCCTCGCCCGTTCGCGCGCCATCGCCTCGGTAGGGAGCGGATACCACGGCGCCCACAGGGCCAAGGGGACATCCACCGGAGTTCCACCGTCCAGCGCCGAATACCGCAGGCACGCGACGCGGGCATCCTTCTGGCGAGCCAGCTCCCGGACCGCCCGCTCGGCACCGAGCGGACCGGCGAGCAGATCGTCTGGATCGCTGAGACGCACGGGCAGGGAATCAAGAACGATGGGACCACTGAAAGCATGCTCCAGCGCTTCGAAATGCGCCCCGACACGGGCCTGTGCTTTCTGCCCTTTGCCACTGCCGAGCCCGTAGGGGATTTCGGAGCCGTCCGCGGACCGCAACTCGCACTGAACCGCAGTGGGCTCGTTCTCATCCAGCAGCCGATGACGGGAACACCAGCCGAGCCCGCGAATATCTGCGAGAACTCGCCGCTCGGCCTCATCCAGCGCCAGCTCACGCTCGCGTGCGCCCGGCCAAACCTCGGTGCCCGCCGCGACCGGAACGGTGCCCGTCCCGGTCGCGGCGATCCACTCAGACCGCGGCAACGCCCTCGGTCGCCTCGTCGGTGTCGAGTTCGAGCTCGTCCGCTTCGAGCACAGCATCGCTCACGTGCTCAAGGGAGACGGTCCAGTCGTAGCCTGCGCAAGCCACAAGCACCCTCCTCTGCGATTGGCCGGACAGTTGCCCAGAGTCCATGATCAACATAAATTCGGTGTTTTGTCGAGGGTTCTGGCGAATGCCAGACTCACGACATGGCGCCTCGGGAACCCGCTCCCCGCTCCCGCATCGATGCACTGATGACCGATGCCTGGGTGCTCGCCGCCCTGGCCGCCGCGGTACGCGCCTCCTCGTTGAGCGAGGAGCACGGCGCGGTACTGGGCGCCGCCGGATACGCCGAACACACCCCGGACGGCTGGCGGCTGCATCCCGCCTACCGCACGTTCCTGGACGGGCTGCCCGCGCCGGTCGCCTTCACCGGCCAGATCGCGGGAATCCTCCGCCAAGCCGCCGACGCAGCCGACGGACGCCCCGCCGAAGAAGATGACGACGCGTCCTTCATCGTTCAGGGCGAGTCCTCCGGCGAGCGCATGACCGCATTCCTGGATCTGGTGACGGCTCGCGTCCCCGATGTCGGCAAGGTCCTGCACCGTCCCGGCCTGCACTTTCTCGACATCGGCACAGGTATCGGCGCCATCGCCGCCGGCGTGATCTCGCGGGCGCCGACCGCCCGAGCGGTCGGCATCGACACCGCTCCCCGCGCACTGCGTCTGGCCGAGGAGCATCTGACCCGCCGAGGGGTCCGCGACCGCGTCGACCTACGGCTCCAGGACGTCGCCGAACTCGCCGACACCGCCGCCTACGACCTGGCCTGGCTGCCACTCGGCGTCCTCGCACCGCACGCCGCCACGCAGGCTTTGCCGCGCGTCCTGGCCGCGCTACGGCCCGGAGGCTGGCTGGTCGGCGCGACCGTACTGGCCGACACGGACCAGCCCGAGCCCGTACGCGAGGCTGTGCTTCGATGGCGAATGGCCCGCCGCGACATCACCCCCTGGACCCCCGCCGAACTGGCGGCACGACTCACCGCCACCGGCTTTCACTCCATCACTCAGATCGCCACCCCACGAAACGAGATGGGCCTCGTGGTAGCCGAAGCCTGACACCGAGACATCGGTCCGTGGTCACGCGCAGCAGCGAGCGCAGCCGTTGGCGTCCTGGTGCGCCGGCAGGTGGCGTCCTGGCGGGACCGGGCCAGAACTGCGATGGCGCGGGGCCGGGGCTTGAGGGTGGGAGTCCTCGGCGTGGAGACGTCCTTGCCTGGGGCGCGGGGCCGAGCCAAAGCAAAGGAGGAGGTGGGACGCGAAAGCCCCCGGCCCGTGCGGTTCGGGGGCTCTGCTCGTGATCTCAGGACAGGTCGAGGGTTCCGCCCTTCACGCGGCTCGCGAACGCCTGCCACGCGTCGGCCCCGAACACCAACTTCGGCCCGTCCGGGTCCTTCGAGTCCCGCACCGCCACCGCCGACAGCAAGTCCGCTACCTCGACACACTGATCCCCGGTGTTAGTACTACGACTGCTCTTCTGCCACGTCGCAGTCGATACCGGCACCATGGACGCCACCTCGACACATTGGCCGCCGGTGTCGTCGCTGTGGCTGCTCTTACGCCAGTGTGCATTGGCTCCAACGCCACCTCGACACACGCTCCAGCGGTAGCCGTTCGTCACGGCCGCGCTCGCCGCGCGGACACACCAGGAGTCGGCGATCGACGCGACGTGCCCTGACATCCCCTCCATGCCGGACCCGTCTCACGCGGTGACGATCGCCGAGCTTCAGGAGCGGTTCGACGGCGTCGTCTGCTGGTGGGGCGTCTCCACCAAGGAGTGGTGGGCGCTGATCCCCGGCGGGACGCAGTGGAAGATCGTCAACGCGCCCGATCCCGACGACCTCATCCAGGCCGTCCTCAAGGCCCGTCCGGACAGGTGACCCGCAGAGCCGCCAGCCGCCGCGCGGCCGGGAGGTGCCCCTCAGCTCCCCGCCGCGCGGCTCCCACCCGGGCGTCCCAGGGTGTTCGCCAGGTGGACGAGCATGGCGGCGAACGTCAGCGCCCAGACGGCGAGCGCCACCCAGGTCTCCGTCTCGCCGATCGCGCGGACGATGGGAAGGTCGTCGGCGGTGCCGAGGTAGTGCCCGGCTGCGCCGTACATGCCGAGCGGGAACACCACGCTCCACAGCGTCACGTCGTAGCGCAGCGGGACCCGGTGGGTGATGTGCCGCCACCAGCCGGCCGCGACCAGCGGCGGGATCAGCCACGTGCCGAACGCCCACACCATGACGGACGTGCCGGCGATCAGGCCGCGCGTCGCGGTGACCATCGGGGTGTCGGCCATCTGCACGATCCGGGCACCGGCGAGGACGGTGATCGCGGTGGCGCCCATCGCGACCCAGTACGGCGGGGTGAGGTCGGCCGGGCGCAGCGGGTACAGCAGCATGCGGGCGGCGACGAACACGCCGGTGCCCGCGTAGAGGAACATGCCGACCGACCAGGACCCCACCGCGAGCATGGCGAGCTCGTGCCGGCCGAACCCGACCACCGGTTCCAGGACGGCGGCGAGCACCGCGACGGACTGGCTGGCCACCACCCAGATGAACCAGGTGCCGTTCGCTCCTGCCACGACCGGGCGTTCCGCGCGTCCGAGGACCGCCGTCCACGGGACCACGTAGCCGAGCGCGATCCAGGCCACGCATCCGACGATGAGCAGTGCGAACGCGGTCGTCTTGTGGTCGGCGGCGACCAGGCGGGCGCCGAGGACGTTCGTGGCGGCGACGAACGTGAAGAACCCGAAGCCGCGCCGCGGGTCGGTGAACTCCGTCTTCAGTTCGGCGCGGAAGGCGGCGGCGCGCCAGGCGGTCAGGACGACCAGGACGGCGTAGCCGGCCGCGGCGAGCCACAGCAGCACGGCGGACAGGGTCGTCAGTCCGTGGCCGGTGACCCCGATCGACAGGATCGCGGTACCCATGACGAACGCGAAATAGCCCGGGTTGAGGGTGGAGACCGCCTGCTTCACCGCGGCGAGACGGGTACCGGCGCGGCTGGGATTCACGCCGGTACCGTAATCGGGTCTTCCGCGGCCCTGGAGAACGCGTCGGTCACGTGAGGATGCTGCGGGCCTCACGGACCATCTGGTGCGTGAACCCCCACTCGTTGTCGTACCAGGCCATCACCTTGACCAGCGTGCCGTCCACGACCTGCGTCATGTCGAGATCCACGATCGCGGCGCGCGGGTCGCCGACGATGTCGGCCGACACGAGCGGGTCCGCCGAGACGCCGAGGATGCCCCGGTACTGGGCTGTCTCGGACTCCTCCCGGAACGCGTCGTTGATCTCCTCCGCCGTCGTGTCCCGGGACGCGACGAACACGACGTCGGCGATCGACCCCACCGGGACGGGGGCGCGCACCGCGATCCCGTCGAACCGTCCGGCAAGGTCCGGCACCGCCTGGGTGGTGGCCTGCGCCGCGCCGGTCGACGTCGGCACCAGGTTGGCCGCGCCCGCCCGTCCACGCCGGTACCGCTTGCTCGGGCCGTCCACCAGCTGCTGACCGCCGGTGTAGGCGTGGATGGCCGTCATCACCGCGCGCTCCACCCCGACCCGCCGGTGCGCGACCTCGACGATCGGCGTGATGCAGTTCGTCGTGCAGCTCGCGCACGAGACGATCCGCGGCTCACCGTCCGGACGGTTCACGCCGTGCACCACCGTCGGCACCGTCTCCGTCTTCGACGGCGCGGACAGGATCACGTACGACGCGCCGGCCTCGATGTGCTTCTTCAGATCCTCTTCGCGGGTGAAGACGCCGGTGCACTCCAGCACCAGATCGACGCCGAGGTCGCCCCAGGGCAGCTCGGCCGGGTCGCGTTCGGTGAACGCCGGGATCCGGTGGCCGTCCACGAGCAGGGTCCCGTCCTCCGCGCTGACCTCGCGGCCGTACCGCCCGTACACGGTGTCGTACTTGAGCAGATAGGCCAGATTGTCGGCGTCGGCGATGTCGTTCACCGCGGCCACGTCGAGCCCCTCGGTGTCCAGCAGGATCTTCAGCGCCGCCCGGCCGATCCTGCCCAGCCCGTTGATCGCCACGGTCGCCATCGCATGCCCCTCCCCGAATCGCCGTCCTGCGGGATAGGTCGCCTACCCCGCGAGCCCCGGCCGAACCACGGCGCTTGCGCGGGGACGCCGGCGTGCGTTAGGGAGTCGTCATGGACGCGAAGGCACTGGCGCGGGACGAGCGGACCGACCTGGCGGATTTCCTTGAGACGCTGACGCCCGAACAGTGGGACGCGCCCACGTTGTGCGAGGGCTGGCGGGTCCGCGACGTCGTGGGCCACATGATCAGCTACGAGGACCTGAGCATGCGGGAGGTGGGGCGGCGGCTGGCGAAGGGCCGTTTCCTGCTGGGGCGGGCCAACGCCCTGGGCGTGGACGCCCACCGCGCGCTCTCCCCCGCCGAACTGCTGGCGCTGCTGAGGCGACGCCGGCAGCCCAAGGGCCTGACCGCCGCGTTCGGCGGACGGATCGCGCTCGTGGACGGCGTCATCCACCACCAGGACATCCGGCGTCCGCTGGGCATGCCGCGCGAGATACCGGCGGAGCGGCTGCTGCCCACCCTGGGCGGCGCGCTGGCCGCCCCGGTCCTCGGCGGCTTCTGGCGCGTCCGGCGCCTCCGCCTCGTGGCGACCGACCTGAACTGGTCCAAGGGCTCCGGCCCGGAAGTGCGGGGCACCGCCGAGGCGCTGCTGATGGCCATCGCCGGGCGGCGCGGCATCGTGGACGAACTCTCCGGCCCCGGCTGCCGGGCACTCGCCGACCGCATCGAGAAACCGTCCCGCTGAACCTCGCTCAGCGGGGAGGGACGATGACGACCGGGCATTGCGCGTGGTGGATGAGCCCGTGGCTGGTGGACCCGAGCCGCGGCGCGTTCCAGCGGCGTTCGTGGGCGCCCGCCACGAGCAGGCGGGCATCGCGCGACGGGTTGGTCAGCGCGGTCACCGGGTGCTTCAGGACGACCTCGTCGACGACCTCCACCTGCGGGTACTCGCGCCGGTGCGGGTCGTACGCCGCGACCAGCCGCCCCCGCAGCCGCCGTCCGGCCTCCTCCTCTTCCTCGGCCGTGTAGCCGGCGTCGATGAGCGTCGTGGGCATCTGCCACGCGTGAACGATCCGCAGCCGCGCGCCCCGCAGCGCCGCGGCGCCGAAGGCGTGGTCGAGGACCGCGTCCGTGCCCCGGCGCAGGTCGACCCCCGCGACGACCTCGCCGCGGTCGGTGACGTCCCCGCGCACGATCACGACCGGGACGGTGCACCGCGAGGCGACCCGCAGGCTGGTCGACCCCAGCAGCAGGCTGGCGAAGCCGCCCCGGCCGCGGCTGCCCATCACCAGTTCGAACGCGTCGTCCGCCTGCTCCCGCAGGGCGTCGGGCGTCTCCTCGGCGACCAGCGCGGTCGCCGTCTCGAGGTCCGGCCACCGCTCGTGGACGCGCGCCGCGACCGTGTCCAGCAGCGCCTTGCCCGCGCGGCTCAGACCGTCCGCCTTCTCGGGCGGCGCGAACAGCGGCGCCTTGAACGGCCAGCTCTCCACGGCGTGCACGATGCGCAGGGGACGCCGGCGCAGGACGGCCTCGGCGGCGGCCCATTCCACGGCACGGTCCGACTCACCGGACCCGTCGGTGCCGACGACGATCGGTTCGGACATCGTGCCCTCCTTTCGTGGCCTCTCAAAGCGAAACTCCCCACCCGGACGGCTCTAACCCCACGCCTGGGGCAAAAAAGAGGCCGTCCAGCTCGGCGGGGACGGGCGTCGTCATCGCCATGGGGCCGCCGCTGTTCGGCCTGTACGGGCTCGTGCGGCGCCACTGCGACCGGCGGGCGCGGCGACCGGCTCTGGGACGCCGCGCGCGGGCCCGCCTCGGCGACCAACCGCATCGGCCCCCGGCCGCGGATCAGGGCTGCGGGACGATCGCAACCGTGCAAGGGGCATGCTGCAGCATCGTCGAACTCGTCGCGCCGAGCAGCAGCGGATCCACACCGCCGGTGCCCCGGTCCCCCACGACGAGCAGATCGGCGCCGGCGGCCGCGTCCAGCAGGGCCTCCCGGGGACGCTCCAGCAGCACCGAGATCCGCACCGGCACCTCCGGGTAGCGATCCCGCCAAGGCTGGACGGCCTCCTCCAGCATGACGGCGCGCGCGCGGAACAGCGTCTCCTTGTCGGTGAACAAGGACAGTTCGGAGACGGGCACGGCGCCGGGCTCCCAGGCCCCGCAGACGACATGCAGGTCGCAGCTCCGGAGGACGGCCTCCTCCATGGCGAAGCCGAGCGCCGCGCCCGCCGCCGGCGACCCGTCCGCCCCGGCCACGACCAGGCCGCGCCCGGCGCCGGCACCGCGCACCGCGATCACGGGGCGGTGCGCCCGCGCCGGAAGCTGTGTCGCCGTCGACCCCTCGGGCAGCCGGTTCGGCTCATGCGAGCCGATCACGATCAGCTCCGCGTCACCGGACTCGCGCACCAGCGCGTCGGGGACCGGTCCCTGCCGCAGCGCCGTCCGCACCTCCCCCGGCGCGCCCAACTCGCGTGCCCACCCCTCGCCCTGCTGCAGGAGGTTCCCCCCCGCCCGCTGGACGATCGCCTGAACGCCCTCGTCCACATGGCTCCGCGGATACGGCCAGTGCCAGCAATGGCACATCACCAGATCCAGCCCGCGCAGCCGGGCCTCCTCGACCGCCCAGCGCAACGCGGGGTCGTTCTGCTCGGTCCCGTCATAGCCGAACAGGACGTTCGGCCGCTGGGCCCTGGTCAGCGCGACCATCGACCGCTCCCTTCCCCGGCTCACCCGCCGGTGGGCACGATGACCACGGGGCAGCGCGAGTGGTGCAGCGCCGCGTGGTTGACGCGCCCGAGCGCCATCCCGATCAGGTTCTTCTTCCGTGGACGGGCGCCGACCACGACCAGCGCGGCGTTCCGCGACGCCTCGGTCAACGCCCGCGGCGCCGTGCGGTCGGAGACCAGCTCCCTGACCGGGACGTCCGGGAAGTCCTCGCTCATCCCGGCGACGGCCGCCGACAGCTCCATGTCCTCGATCACCCGCCGGCGGGGCGAGAAATCGCCGCCGACGGCGTGCAGCGCGACGATCCCGGCACCGCGCGAATCGGCCTCCTCGTAGGCCCAGCGGACCACCGCGTCCTCGCCCGGCTCCCCCTTGACCCCGACCACGACCTGCGGCGGCGCGTCACCCGGATAGGGCGCCGCCTCGGTCACCACCAGCACCGGGCACGGGGCGCGCGCGGCGACGTGGAGGCCGACCGAGCCGAACAGCAGGCCCTCGAACCCGCCGAGGCCGCGCGACCCGACCGCCACCAGCGCGGCGTCCTCGCCGCCGTCCACCAGCGCGCCGCCCGGGTCCGTCGGCTCCAGCCGCGTCGTGACCTCCAGGTCGGGATGCTGCTTCAGCGCGTACCGCCGGGCCTCGGCGAGCATCTCCTCCCGCTCGGCGACCAGGCGGCGCAGCGCGTCGTCCGGGATCGTCCCGTCCGGCACGAGGGCGCGCGACCCGTGCACCAGACGGGCCGGCAGGCGGTGCCGGGCGGCGTAGTCGGCCGCCCAGTCCAAGGCCCGCCAGGCATGCGCGGAACCGTCGACACCCACAATGATCGGAGCCGGCTTGGGCATGGCACGCTCTCCTTCGTCCGTCCTGCGGTCGCTCTCGGCGTCGATTCCCACAGAAGGCCGCGGTAGTGCCCGAATGCCTGCACGAAAAGAGTGAAGGAAGTCCTGCGTCGTTTAGACGACGTCACAAGATGCGCGGTGCGTGGTCTCCCACTTCTCCGTGCCGTTCGACGGGCTTCCTCCACCCACCAACAGTGAACCTCGAAAACCCCGGGTCATCCAAGGGGCGAAAGCCGCTTTCCAGAAGATTTACCCGCCCCCGGCAGCGGCCCGGAACACCGAGGAACGCGAGCAGGCCGGTCAGGCCCCTGTGCGTCGGGCGGGCCTGGAGACGCCATCTCGCGGAGCCCGCGCGGTGACCGCGCGGGCCGTGGGAACCTGTACCCGTGACCTCCAAGGCCGGGACGGCCGGCAACCGGCGGGCCATGGGCAGGCCGCGCGCGACCTCGCCGGCCGCCCTGGAGCGGCTGGCCTTCGAGCTGTTCGCCCGGCAGGGGTTCGACAAGACCACGGTGGACGACATCGCGGCTGCGGCGGGGATCGCGCGGCGGACGTTCTTCCGCTACTTCTCGTCCAAGAACGACCTGGTGTGGGGCGATTTCGAGGGTCAGCTGCGCAGGCTGCGCGGGCTGCTGGACGACACCGATCCGCACGCGCCGATGATGGACGCGGTGCGCCGCGCCGTCGTCGAGTTCAACCGGTTCGACCCGCAGGAGGTGCCCTGGCACCGGCAGCGCATGGAACTGATCCTGCGGGTGCCGACCCTCCAGGCGGACGCCACCCTGCGGTACGCGTCATGGCGGGCGGTCATCACCGAGTTCGTGGCGGGGCGCACCGGCGTCCCGGCGTCGGCGCAGGTCCCCCGGCTCGCAGGCCACCTCGTCCTCGCCGCCGCGGTCTCCGCCTATGAGCACTGGCTGGCGTGCGAGGGGCGGACGGCGCTGTCGGGCCTGCTGGACGAGGCCATCCGCCACCTGGGCGCCGGCCTGACCGCGGTGCTGGACGACGCCGGGACCGTGTCCGCGCCCTGACTCAGCACGACCCGGCGTAAGCGATCAGCTCGCCGATGAGGACGGCCGTGGCGGCCGGGCCGCGCAGCGGAGCCGTCGGGAGGATCGAGGTATCGGCTACGCGGAGCCCCTCCAGCCCGTGGACCCTGCCGCGGGCGTCGACGGCGCCCGCCGGTCCCATCGGGACGGTGCCGCAGGTGTGCTGGGCCGTGCCGAGCCGGGCGCGTATCCACCGATCCAGCGCGCGGTCGTCGTCCAGTGCCGGGGCGGCGGGCCCGACCAGGCCCCGCGAGACCTCGCCGAAGGCCGCGGCGGCCACCACGGCGGCCGCCGCGCGCACCGCCTCGCGCATCCGGCTCCGGTCGGCGCCGGTTTCCAGGTACCCGTACTCGATGCGCGGCGGGACGCCGGGGTCCGCCGACACCGTGCGCAGCCCGCCGGACCTGCGCGGGGTCAGCACCGACACGAGGAAGGGCAGGGGCGCGCCGGGGTCCGTGGTCGTCCCCGCGATCAGACCGGTGATGGGCACGAGGGACTGGAGGACTTCCAGGTCGCCCGCCCCGGCGCCGCCGGAGGAGGGCAGGTGCAGCGCGCCGCCGAGCCAGGAGCCGGACGGCTCGGGCATCGGCCGCCGGGGGACCCACTCCACGGCCACCTGCGGGTGGTCGCTGAGCGCGGCGCCCACGGCGGGGAGGTCGTGGACGACCGGAACGCCGGCGCGCGCGAGGTCTTCGGCGGGTCCGATGCCCGACAGGTGCAGCAGGTGCGGTGAGGTGAGGGCGCCCGCGCACAGGACGATCTCGTCCGCCTCCAGCACCGTCCGCCGCCCGCCGTGCTCGGCCACGACCCCGGTCGCACGGCCGCGGCTGATCGTCACCGACCGGACCGCGCAGCCGCCCACCACGGTGAGGTTGGGACGACGCGCCGCCGCGCCGAGCAGGTAGGCGATGCCGGTGTTGACCCGCCGGCCGTCCACCGTGTTCGACGGCACCGGGCCGAAGCCGGGCGCGTCCTGGGCGTTCTTGTCGGGCTCGTCCGGATGCCGGAGTTCGCGGGCGGCGGCCTGGAACGCCGCGGCGGCGGGATGCCGCAGCCCGGTGCGGCGGACGGGGACCGGGCCGCGGTCGCCGTGCAGCGGCGCGGCCCCGTGGTCGAGGTCGGTCTCCAGTGCGCGCAGGAAGGGCAGCACCCGGTCATAGGACCAGAGGTCGTCGGCGGCGGCAGCCGACCAGCGGTCGAAGTCGGCGCGCCGTGCCCGGATGAAGTAGCCGCCGTTCACGGTGGTCGAACCGCCGAGGAAGCGCCCCCGGACCGCCGTGTAGGGCTTGCCGGACGTGAGCAGAGCCGGGAACGTCCGGACGGCGGGGTCCCCCGGCCGGGCGCCCGGGACGAGGCGGGCGTCCAGCAGGTCCGCCGGGAACTCCGGCAGGGCGCGCGGGACCGGCCCGGCCTCCACGACCAGGACCTCGCGGCCGGGGTCGTCGCTGAGCCTGGCCGCCAGGGCGGCGCCGCTGCCGCCCGCCCCGATGACGAGCACGTCGGCACGCCGGATCATGATCGGAGCCTATCTTTTGGCACTCGATGCATTTAGTATCCGACCAAGCCGGCAAAGGAGGACACATGGACACCGCCCCGGAGAACCAGGTCACGGACCAGGCCGACGACGCGGCCGAGGAGCTCGACGTCGCCGAGTCCCTGATCGAGGAGGTCTCGATCGACGGCATGTGCGGCGTCTACTAGACCGGCCGCCATGTCCGCCGGCATGCCAGGCATCGACCTCGACCGCGCCTGGGACCTGCACCCGCAGGTCTCGGTGCGGCCCGAGCCCTTCGGCGCGCTCCTCTACCACTTCGGCACGCGCAAGTTGTCCTTCCTCAAGGACCGCCGCCTGCTGGAGGTCGTGCGGTCCCTCAAGGACGCGCCCACGGCCCGGGACGCCTGCGCGGCGGCCGGCGTCCCGGCCTCCGACCTGGCCCGGTACCGCGCGGCCCTCGGCGCGCTCGTCCGGTCCTCGATGCTCGTCGAAAGGACCTCATGACCGCCACCACGGAACCCGGGACGCGGCTGGTCGACCTGTTCGAGTACGGGCTCGACGCGCCGATCTGCCTGACCTGGGAACTCACCTACGCCTGCAACCTGTCCTGCGCGCACTGCCTGTCCAGCTCGGGGCGCCGCGACCCGCGTGAGCTGAGCACCGCCGAGGCCAGGGCCGTCATCGACGAACTGGAGGCCATGCAGGTCTTCTACGTCAACATCGGCGGCGGGGAGCCGACCGTCCGCCCCGACTTCTGGGAGCTGCTGGACTACGCCACCGCGCACAACGTCGGCGTGAAGTTCTCCACCAACGGCGTCCGGATCACGCCCGAGGTCGCGCGGCGGCTCGCGGCCAACGACTACGTCGACGTCCAGATCTCGCTCGACGGCGCGACCGCCGACGTCAACGACGCGCTGCGCGGCCCCGGCTCCTACGACACCGCCCTGCGCGCGATGCGCAACCTCGCGGACGCGGGCATGAAGAACTTCAAGCTCTCCGTCGTGTGCACGCGGCACAACATCCCGCAGATGGACGCGTTCAAGGCGCTCGCCGACGAGCACGGCGCCCAGCTCCGCCTGACCCGGCTGCGCCCGTCCGGCCGCGGCGCCGACGTGTGGGACGAGCTGCACCCCACCAGCGGGCAGCAGCGCGAGCTGTACGACTGGCTGGTCGCGCACGGCGACAGCGTCCTGACCGGCGACTCGTTCTTCCACCTGTCCGCCTACGGGCAGGCGCTGCCGGGGCTCAACCTGTGCGGCGCCGGGCGGGTGGTGTGCCTCATCGACCCGGTCGGCGACGTGTACGCCTGCCCCTTCGCGATCCACGAGGAGTTCCTCGCGGGGAACATCCGGCGGCCGGGGGGCTTCACCCGCGTCTGGCGCGAGTCCGACCTGTTCCGCGGCCTGCGCGAGCCGCAGAACGGCGGGGCGTGCACCTCCTGCGCCTTCTACGACACGTGCAAGGGCGGCTGCATGGCCGCCAAGTTCTTCACCGGCCTGCCGCTCGACGGCCCCGACCCCGAATGCGTCCAGGGGTACGGCGAGAAGCTGCTGGCCGGGCGTCCCGAAGACCGGTCGGGCATCCCCAGGCCGTCCGCCGACCACTCGCACCGCACCGCACCGGCCCGGCGGAGGCCGGTCCCGGTGACGCTGTCCCGCCGGCCCCCGGACCGCCCGCCGGTGAGCGCCTGCGAGGAGAACCCCCTCGCCGGCCTCCGCATCACCTGAGACGAGTCACCGGCGGCGGCCCATCCCCAGGAGATATCGCACATGTTCAGGAACCCGTGGTTCGAGACCGTGGCCGAGGCGCAGCGCCGGGCCAAGAGGCGGCTGCCGTACATGGTCTACGGAGCGCTGGTCGCCGGGTCCGAGCGCGGCCGGACGATCGGCGACAACACCCGCGCCTTCGGCGAACTCGGCTTCGCGCCGCGCGTCGTCGGCCACAAGGCGGAGCGCGATCTGTCCACCACCGTGATGGGTGTGGAGTCGTCGTTCCCCGTGCTGATCTCCCCCACCGGCGTCCAGGCCGTCCACCCCGACGGCGAGGTGGCGGTGGCGCGGGCCGCCGCCGACCGGGGCGTCATCATGGGCCTCAGCTCGTTCGCGAGCAAACCCGTGGAGGACGTCGCGGACGCCAACCCGAACGTCTTCTTCCAGATGTACTGGAGCGGCGACCGCGACGCGATGCTGCAGCGCATGGAACGCGCGAAGAACGCCGGGGCCAAGGCGCTGATCGCCACGCTCGACTGGTCGTTCTCCCACGGCCGGGACTGGGGCAGCCCCATGATCCCGGAGAAGATCGACGTCAGGACCATGGCGAAGCTGGCGCCGGGCGTCCTGCCCCACCCCGGCTGGCTGTGGAAGTTCGCCAGGACGGGCCGCATGCCCGACCTCACCGCGCCGAACCTCAAGCCGCCGGAGGGACCGGCCCCCACCTTCTTCGGCGCCTACGGCGAGTGGATGCAGACACCGCCTCCCACCTGGGAGGACGTGGCGTGGCTGCGCAAGGAGTGGGGCGGGCCGTTCATGCTCAAGGGCGTCACCCGCGTGGACGACGCCAAGAGGGCGGTCGACGCCGGCGTCACCGCCCTGTCGGTGTCCAACCACGGCGGCAACAACCTGGACACCACGCCCGCCACGATCCGCGTCCTGCCGTCCGTCGCGGACGCGGTCGGCGACCAGATCGAGGTCCTGCTGGACGGCGGCGTGCGGCGCGGCGGAGACGTCGCCAAGGCGCTCGCCCTGGGCGCGCGGGCCGTGCTCATCGGCCGCGCGTACCTGTGGGGTCTGGCCGCCAACGGGCAGGCCGGGGTGGAGAACGTCCTGGACATCCTGCGCGGCGGCCTCGACTCCGCCGTCCTCGGCCTGGGCCACTCCAGCGTCCACGACCTGTCCCCCGACGACCTCGTCGTCCCGCCGGGCTTCCGCCTGACGCTGGGCGGCGACACGGCGGGCTGACGTGGCCGGAACCGGTGACGGTGATCTGGCGGGGGCGGCCTGGCCGGACGTCGCGGCGGCGCCCCTGGTCCTGGTGCCGCTCGGGTCGACCGAGCAGCACGGGCCGCATCTGCCGCTGTCCACGGACACGGTGATCGCCCGGGCCGTGGCCGAGCGGGTGGCCGATGTCCTGCGTGCGCAGGCGGGCGGGCAGGTGCTCGTCGCGCCGGCGATCGCCTACGGCGCCAGCGGCGAGCACGCCGGATTCCCCGGCACGATCTCCATCGGGCACGAGGCGCTGCACGCCGTGATCGTGGAGACCGCGCGCTCGCTCGCCGCGTGGGCCGGGCGCGTGGTCCTCGTCAACGGGCACGGCGGCAACGTCGCCACGCTCGACGCCGCCGCGGGCCGGCTCCGCCGCGAGGGACACGACGCCGCCTGGACCGGCTGCGGCATCCCCGGCGGCGACGCGCACGCCGGGTTCGCCGAGACGTCGGTGATGCTGTACCTGGCTCCCGGCCTGGTGCGGCCGTTCGGCGCGGTCACGGGTGAGACCCGGCCGCTCGACGTGATCATGCCCGAGCTCGTCGCGCGGGGCGTCCGGGCCGTGTCGCCGTCCGGCGTCCTCGGTGACCCGGCGGGGGCCTCCGGCGAGCGGGGCCGCGAGATCGTGGACGCCGTCGTGGCGTCCGCCGTGCTCCGGATCGGCGGCGCGCGGGTGGACGAGCGCGGCCGCCTCCTCGACCCCGGCACGCCGTCCCCGAAGGCCAGGGCATGAGGCTCCCGGCCGGCTTCGCCGTCGCCCTGGACCGGGAGACGTCCTTCTGGTCCGGCGGGCGGGTCGCCACCGGCGGGTCGCCCTGGAAGGTGGTGCGCCTGGCCGACGCCGCCCGCCCGCACCTGGCGGCGCTGCGCCGGGCCGGGCCGCGCGGCCTGGCCGACACCTCCCCGACCGGGCGGGCGGTGGCCCGCCGCCTCCTCGACCTCGGCATGGCCCACCCCGTCCCGGCACCGCGTCGCGGCCCGCACGACGTGACGGTCGTCATCCCCGCCTACGGGCGCGCCTCCGAGCTGGAGCGGTGCCTGGCGGCCATCGCGGACGTGCCGGTGATCGTCGTGGACGACGGGTCACCGGACCCCGCACCGCTGCGCCGGGCGGCCGCCGCGCACGGCGCGCGGCTGGTCCGGCACCCCCGCAACCGGGGTCCCGCCGCCGCGCGCAACACCGGCCTGCGGCTCGTCGAGACACCGCTCGTCGCGTTCGTCGACTCCGACTGCCGGCCCGGCGGCGGCTGGCTGGACGTCCTCGTCCCGCATTTCGACGACCCCCGCGTCGCCGCCGTCGCGCCGCGCGTGCTTCCCGGCGGCGACCACGGCTCCCCGCTGCTGGCCCGCTACGAGGCCGCCCGGTCCTCCCTGGACATGGGTGTGCGGCCCGCGCTCGTCCGGCCGGGAGGCAGGCTCGGCTTCGTGCCCACCGCGACGCTGCTGGTGCGCGTGGCGGCGGTCGAGGGCGACGCCTTCGACGAGGACCTGCGGCTGGGCGAGGACGTCGACTTCGTCTGGCGGCTGTCCGACCTCGGGTGGAACGTCCGCTACGAGCCCGCCGCCCACGTCACCCACACCGGACGGCTGCACCCGGCGGACTGGGCACGGCGCCGCCACGAGTACGGAACGTCCGCCGCCGACCTGGCGCGGCGTCACCCCGGCAGGCTCGCCCCCGCCCGCCCGTCGATGTGGAACCTCGCCGTCCTCGGGCTGCTCGCGCGGGGACGCCCCGGCGCCGCGGCCGCGTGCGCGGGCGTCTCGGCGGCGCTGCTGGCCCGGAGCCTGGCACCGCTGCCCGCCGACTGGAGCCTGGCCGTCGCGCTCGTCGGCAAGGGCATCGTCGCCGACGCCGCCGGCCTCGGGCACGCGCTGCGCCGCGAATGGTGGCCCGCCGGCCTGCTCGCCCTGGCCGCGTGCCCGCGCAGCCGCGTCGCCCGCACCGCCGCCCTGGCCATGCTCACGCCCATCGCGCTGGAATGGCTGCGGCAGCGGCCCCCCATCGACCCCGCCCGCTACACCGTCCTGCGGCTCACCGAGGACGTCGCCTACGGGACCGGGGTCACGGCCGCGGCCGCCCGCGCGCGTTCGGCCGCTCCCCTGCGCCCCGACGTCCGTCTCCCGTCGGCACTTCGCCGATGAGGCCCAGGCCGGCGCGGACCACACCGGCGCCGGATGAAACCGGGCGATCATTAGGATAGGCGGCATGTCAGACGAGGTGCTGGTCGAGCACGCGGACGGGGTCACCGTCATCACCATCAACCGGCCCGAGGCCCGCAACGCCGTCAACCGCGCGGTCAGCGACGGGGTGGCCGCCGCACTGGACGAGTTCGAGGCCCGCAGGGACCTCACCGCCGCCGTCATCACCGGCGCCGGCGGAACCTTCTGCTCCGGCATGGACCTCAAGGCGTTCGTCGCCGGCGAGGACGTCACCGTCCCCGGGCGCGGCCTCGCCGGCCTCACGCTGCGTCCCCCGCGCAAACCGGTGATCGCGGCGGTCGAGGGCTACGCCCTGGCCGGCGGCTGCGAAGTCGCCCTCGCCTGCGACCTGATCGTCGCCGCCGAGGACGCCAAGTTCGGCATCCCCGAGGTCAAACGCGGCCTCGTCGCCGGGGCGGGCGGCCTCATCCGGCTCCCCCAGCGCGTCCCGTACGCGGTCGCGATGAAGCTCGCCCTCACCGGCGAGTTCATGACCGCCGCCGACGCCGAGAAGCACGGCCTGGTCGTCGAGGTCACCCCGTCCGGCAAGGCCCTGGACGCCGCCCGCGACCTGGCCGCCCGCATCGCCGCCAACGCCCCGCTCGCCGTCGCCACCACCAAGGAGATCATCGTCGCCTCCGCCGACTGGTCCGCCGACGAGGCGTTCACCCGCCAGCAGGAACTGATCCGCCCGATCTTCACCTCCCGCGACGCCCGCGAGGGCGCCACCGCCTTCGCCGAGAAGCGCCCACCCGTCTGGCGCGGCGAATAGAGCGGCGACAGGGCGGCACGGGCGCGGCGGGCCGGGCCCGTCACTCCCCGTCGTAGACGAGCAGCCCGTCATCGCGCAGCCGCGCCCCGGACGTGGGCGGATGCCCGGTGAGGCGGCCGTCATGGGCGAGGTGCAGGACGGGCCGGCCGCGTGCCAGCACCGCGAAGTCGGCGATGAGCCTGCGGTGGCAACGCCACCACACCGACTCGCTGCACATGACGGCCGTGCGGGCCCGGCCGGCCTCGCCCAGCAGCTCGTCCATGGCGGCCACGAAGTCGGGGCTGCGGGTGTGCCCGGCATAGCCGCGGAAGGAATCGTTGCGCCAGAACGTGTCGGGCGAGTCCGGCCCGACCCGGCGGAAGCCGCCCAGCCGCTTCTCCCACCGGTACCCGATCCCCTCCGCGGGCAGCCACTCCTCCAGGGCGCTGCGCTGCGCGTCCGGGTTGCGCCGGCTGCCGGGCGCGGTGCGCACGTCCACGACGGCCGACACCCCGGCGTCACGCAGCGCGCGGGCCAGCTCCTCCCGCCCGGCGGTGCCATGACCGAACGTCACCAGCGGTTCCATCCCGTCCACACTTCCCAGGATCCACGGGACCCTCCCCCGATGGTGGGGAGGGTCACAGTGGACGCCCTCAGCGCAGGGTCAGGTCGCGGCGGCGGAAGCCGGCCAGGCCGGCCGCGATGAGCGCGGCGGCGATCGCCGTGAGGATCAGCATCGGCGGCCAGCTCATCCGGGCGCCGGGGAGCTGCGGCACGTGCCCGAACGGCGACAGGTCGTGCATCCAGTCCGGAAACTGCAGCAGCCTGCCGAACATGGTGACGACGACCGCGTACACCACCACCGCCCACACCAGCCCGATGGCCCGGGGCGCAAGCCCGAACACCGCCACGGCCGCGCCGGCCGTGACCCACACGGCCGGCGCGTACGCCAGGGCGGCTCCCGGCATCGCGTACAGCAGCCCGGCGTCGCCGGCCGAGATCGCGGCGGTGATCCCCGCGCCCAGCCCGCTGAGCAGCAGGACGACGACGCTGCCGGCCAGGGCGACGGTCAGGTGCCCGGCGAGCCAGCGCGTCCGGGACACCGCGGCGGCCAGCACCGGTTCGGCCCGGCCCGCGGTCTCCTCGCCGCGCGGCTTCTGGAGCGCCAGGACCGCGTAGACGCCGCAGACGGTCGCCAGCATGGCCATGATCACGCCGAGGAACTGCTCGGTCAGGTCGGAGCCGGGAAGGCTCCGCACCCATTCCCGGACGGTCTCGTTGCCGCCGACCGCGTCCCGCACGTCGCCGGCGAACGCCCCGTACACGGCCCCGAGCGCGGCCATCGACACGCTCCACCAGAGGAGAGCGGCGCGTTGCAGCCGCAGCGCGGACCCGAGCGGGGTGCTCAGGAACGGTGAAGCGGTGCGCGGGCCGGGCCTCGGCGGCATCAGGCCCGCGCCCACGTCGCGCCGCGTGGTCACCGCGAACGCCACGGCCAGCAGGGCGGCCGCCCCCGCCACGGCCAGGGCCAGCGGCCACCACCGGCCGTCGACGTAGACCCTGGTGGCCTGCGCCCACCCGATCGGCGACAGCCAGGACAGCGCGCCGCCGCCGATGTCGCCGACGGCCCGCAGCGCGTAGGCGGCGCCGATCGCCGCGCCCGCCATGCCGGCGGCTCCGCGGCCGTACTCGGTGATCTGCGCGGTGAACGCCGCGACGGCGGTGAAGAACAGCCCCACGGCGGTCAGCGAGGCGCCGAACAGCAGGGAACCCGACCACGTCACGGTCTCGATGCCGCTGCCGCCCAGGGCGAGCGTCATGAGCGCGCCCAGGCCGACGTTGGCGCCGCCCACCACGATCAGCGCGGCGGTGATGGGCGCGTGGCGTCCGAGCACGCCGGCGCGGAGCAGCTCGGCGCGGCCCGCCTCCTCCTCGGTCCTGGTGTGCCGGGTGAACAGCAGCACGCTCATCAGCGCCACGAAGATCGCGACGAAGCCGAGGACCTCGTTGGCGAGCATCGCGCCGTAGGTGTAGTCGTCGAGGCCGTAGCCGGGGCCGCTGAAGGCGATGCCCGCCGGGCTGTCCACCAGCGCGGCGCGGGACTCGCGGCCCTCCGGCGTGGCATAGGTGGTCCGCAGGTTCGACGCCGTCATCAGCGTGCCCAGCGTCAGGGAGAGGATCCACACCGGGATGCGGATCCTGTCGCGTCGCAGCATGAACCGCACCAGCGTCCCCGTGCCGGTCAGGGTGCCGTCGCCGCGGCGGCCCGCCGCGGCGGGAGCCTCGGTGGCGACGGCCATCACTCGCCCCCGTCCCTGGTGGCGGGCCCGTCCGCGACCTGCTCGACGGGGACGCCGTCCTCGGCCAGTTCCTCGCCGTAATGCCGCAGGAACAGCTGCTCCAGCGTGGGCGGCCGACTGACCAGGCCGCGGATGTCGAACTCCGCCAGCCGGTGGACGGCCGCGCCCAGGTGCTCCCCGTCGACGTCGAACCGGACCCGCCCGTCCTCGCTCCGGACGTCGTGCACGCCGGGCAGCTCGTCCAGGCCCGCGGGCGGCCGCGCGGTCTCGGCCTCGATCGTCGTGCGGGTCAGGTGCCGCATCCGGCTGAGCGCCCCGGTCTCCACGACCCTGCCGAGGCGGATGATGCTCACCCGGTCGCACAGCTTCTCGACCTGGGCGAGGATATGGCTGGACAGCAGCACCGTGCGACCGGCGGCCTTCGCCTCGACGATGCACTCCTGGAAGACCGCCTCCATCAGCGGGTCCAGGCCCGCGGTGGGCTCGTCCAGGATCAGCAGCTCGGCGTCGGAAGCCAGCGCGGACACGAGGGCGACCTTCTGCCGGTTGCCCTTGGAGTAGGTCCGCCCCTTCTTGGAGGTGTCCAGGTCGAACCGGTCGCACAGGTCGTCCCGGCGCGCCCTGTCGAGCCCGCCGCGCAGCCGGGCCAGCAGGTCGATGGCCTGCCCGCCGGTGAGGTTGGGCCACAGATCGACGTCGCCGGGCACGTAGGCGATGCGGCGGTGCAGCCGCACCGCGTCCTTCCAGGGGTCGCCGCCCAGCAGCCGGGCGGTGCCCGCGTCCGCGCGGAGCAGGCCCAGCAGGATCCGGATGGTGGTGGACTTGCCCGCGCCGTTCGGGCCGAGGAATCCGTGCACCTCCCCGGTGCGGACGCTCAGGTCGAGCCCGTCGAGCGCGCGGGTCCGGCCGAACGTCTTGACGAGGCCGGAGACTTCGATGGGATGTGGGGTCTGTTCGGACATGGCTACGCCTTGGGGGACGTGGGGGTACGGGAGCAGCCGCCCCCTGCCGTGACGGCATGAGGACGCGCGGAGGGACCGGACGTGCCGCGCGATGGCCGTGCGGGCCACCGCGGACCGGGCCGTCGAGGAGCAGGCCCGCGCGGAGCGGTGCCGGCGCGGGATCAGGCCGGCGGATCCGAATCGGTCTTGCGGGCGGCGGCGTCCGAGGTCGGGATGCGCAGCTCCCGGTCGGCCCCCGCGTCGTCCGGCGCGAAGGAGCGCATCTGCTCCATCGCGGCGCGGCTCTGCGCCAGCAACTCCGGGCTCAGCAGGTCGTCGCTCAGGATGTCCAGCATGGCGAGCGTCATGCGCGGGTGCCCGGCCGGGGTGAGCGGGTCGGCGCCCAGGTTCCGCGCCAGATGCTCGTGCAGGACGGTCACCCCGAAGATCATCGCGCTCAAGACCGCCGCGTATCCATGCGGGTCCGAGGTCTTCGCCGGGGACACGCCGGGTGCGCCCTGCGCGAGCATCTCCTCGGAGACCTCCACCGCCTGGTCGAACAGGTCCGCCGCCGCCGGCGACCCGTCCACCAGGGCCCGGGCCATGTAACGCCGGACCGGCAGGCCCACGCTCAGCGCCATCGACATGAAGCCGGGGGTGGAGAAGCCGCCTTCGAGCGCCTCCCGCTTGGTGGTCGTCAGGACGTCGATGGCGTACTCGTCGCACGCCCGGCGCAGCACCTCCTTCGACCCGAAGTAGTGCTGCACCAGCCCGGCCGACACCCCGGCGGCGTCGGCGATCCCGCGGATCGTCGCGCCGCTCACACCGCGCTCGGCGAACACTCGCAGTGCCGCGTCGCGGATCCTCGCGCGGGCGGTCAGGTCCTCGTCCGCTCGTGACCGGTCTGCCACGCTCCCCAGCGTGCAATACAAACGTCCAATACGCAATATGCTTGTATGGTCCACGGGTCCGGCGGGACAGATCCGGGGGGCGCGCGACCGTAACCTGTGGCACCGCACACATGGGGCCTGTGTGGTCATCTGGCCTGAATCCAGTTAGTGTCGTGAACTGGTGCGCCGGGAAGTCTGGTCGGCAAGTCCTGCCCGAACTCTCTCGGAGTGCGTTGATGCCCTGCCTGCCCACCCCCGTAACGGCCGGTCGCAACGGGCGTCGCGCCACGGCGCTCAAACTGCTGCCCTTGCTCGCGGCCTTCTGGCTCGCGATATCCGGGCACTACACACCGCTGCTGCTGATGCTCGGCGCGTTGTCCGTCGTCCTGGTGGTCTGGGTGATCTGGCGGATGCAGGTCGTCGACGACGAGAGCCTCCCGCTGCGGCTCGTGCCGCGCCTGCCGCGCTACCTGCTGTGGCTGAGCGGGCAGATCATGCTTTCGGCGCTGACGGTGCTGCGGCTGGTGTGGTCGCCGCGGAGCAGGATCCGTCCCGCCGTCGGCATGGTCGCTGCCGCCGACCTGCCGGACCTGTCGAAGGTCATCTACGCGAACTCGATCACCCTGACGCCGGGGACGCTCTCGGTCTCCTTCCGCGATGACGACATCGAGGTGCACGGCCTCCAGCGGGAGGGCATCGCCGGCCTGCGGGGCGGTGCGATGCGGACCCGGGTCGAGGGCCTGGGGACAGGCTGATGCTCATCGCGGCCGTCACCGCTCTGCTCGTCGCCATGGCCCTGGCGCTCGTCCGGGCGTTCCTGGGGCCCAGGCTCTACAACCGGGTTCTGGCGATCAACGTGTTCGGGACGAAGACCGTCCTGTTCATCGCGGTGGTCGGAGCCATTTCCGGGCGGCCCTACATCTTCGAGATCGCGCTGCTCTACGCGCTGGTCAACTTCGTCACCACGGTCGCCGTCCTGCGGCTGACCCACATCGACGAACTGCTGCCCGAAACCGACGAAGGGAACGCGCGGTGAGCGTCTCGCTGCTCATCGACGTCGCGAGCGGCGCGCTGGTGCTGGCCGGCTGCGTGTTCGTGGTCTCGGGGGGCGTCGGCCTGCTGCGGTTCCCGGACTTCTACACCCGCACGCACGCCGGCAGCCTCACCGACTCCGCCGGGGCGGCCCTGCTGATCCTGGGGCTGCTGCTGCAGGCGGAGAGCTGGCAGAGCGCGCTCCGGCTGGTACTGATCATGTTGTTCATGATGCTGACGGGCCCGACCGCCGCGCACGCGCTCGCCCAGGCGGCGCGCCGGGACGGCGAACGGCTTCCGGCCGAAGGCGAGGACCGTCACTGATGTCCCTGCTGGTGCTGATGAACGTCTCGCTGTTCGCGCTTCTGCTGGCGACCGCGCTCGCGATCACCCGGCTGCGCGCGCTCTACGAGGCGACCATGCTGACCGCGCTGGCGGGCCTGCTGTCGGCGAGCCTCTTCGTGTCCCTGGACGCGCTGGACGTGGCCATCACCGAGGCGGCCGTCGGGACCGGGATCAGCACGGTCCTGTTCCTCGGCGCGCTGGCGCTGACCCGTTCACGGGAGGCGGTCACCCCCCGCCGCAAGCTCTGGTCGGGCGGTGCGGTGGCCGTGCTGCTGGGCGCCACGCTCCTGTACGCGAGCCAGGACCTGCCGTCGTTCGCCGATCCGGACACGCCCGTGCAGACCCATCCCGTGGGCCACACCTATCTCCAGGAGTCACAGGAGGACATCGGCATCCCGAACACGGTCGCGGCCGTGCTGGCCTCCTATCGCGGCTACGACACGCTGGGCGAACTGGTCGTGATCTTCACCGCGGGCGTCACCGTCCCGCTGCTGCTGATGCGGACGCGGCGGCGCGGGGAGCAGGACGAGGCCCGCGCGGTCGTGATGAGCGAGTACCGCGTCCTCCGGGTGGCCAGCAAGATCTTGATGCCCTTCATATTTATCTTCGCGTGCTATGTCCTCTTTCATGGGGATTACGGGCCGGGCGGGGGGTTCCAGGGCGGCGTGATCTTCGCGGCGGGCTTCGTGCTCTACGGACTGGTGTTCGGCATCAGGAGCGTCGAACGCGTCCTGCCCTGGCCGGTGATGCTGGGCCTTGTGCCGGTCGGCGTACTGCTCTACGCCGGTCTCGGAATCGCGAACATGCTGCTGGGCGGGACGTTCCTCGACTACGACACCCTGGTACCCGATCATCCGGAGGAAGGCCAGCACATCGGCATCCTGATCATCGAGACCGCGGTGGGGATCACGGTGGCGGCCGTGCTGATCGCGGTGTTCTACAGCTTCGCCGGCCGCGGGGCGCGCCGATGACCGGTGACCACTACATCTACTGGTTCGTGTTCATCCTGATGGTCATCGGCCTGTACACGGTGATCAGCCACGGCAACCTGGTGAAGAAGCTGATCGGCCTGAACCTCTTCCAGATCGGCGTGTTCATGTTCTACATCGCCCTCGGCAAGGTCGAGGACGGTCACGCGCCGATCATCGAGAAGGGCGTCGAGACCTACTCCCACCCGCTGCCGCACGTACTGATCCTCACCGCGATCGTCGTCGGTGTCGCCACCACGTCGCTGGGGCTCGCGCTCGCGATACGGATCTACGAGGCCTACGGCACGATCGAGGAGGACGAGGTCATCGAGCGGGACAACGTCGACGACGGGCAGGCCTCGTGACGCCCCATCTGCCTGCGCTGCAGGTCGTGATCCCTCTGCTGTGCGCCCCGCTGTGCGTGCTGCTGCGCTCCCGGACGGCCGCGTGGCTGCTGTTCCTGGCCGCCGCGGCGTCGTCCCTCGCCTGCGCGTCCGTGATGGCCTGGCACGTCGCCGACGGCGAGGTGTTCCGCTACACGATGGGCGGATGGCGGCCGCCGGCGGGCATCGAGTACGTCGTCGACAAGGCCAACGTTCCGGTGCTGATCCTGGTGGCGGCCATCGGCCTCGCCGCCGCCGTCTACGGCCGGCGGAGCATCGCGTCGGAGATCGAGCCGGCCCGGGCCCCGCTGTTCTACGCCTGCCTCTGCCTGAACCTCGCCGGCCTGCTCGGCATCACGGCCACCGGCGACGCCTTCAACGCCTTCGTCTTCCTGGAGATCACCTCCCTGTCCTCGTACGCGCTGGTCGCCATGGGACGGCGCAAACGCGCCCTTCTGGCCGCGTTCCAGTACCTGATCGTCGGGACGATCGGCGCCACCTTCGTGCTGATCGGCATCGGACTGGCCTACGCCGTGACCGGCACGCTCAACATGGCCGACCTGGCGCAGCGGCTGCCGGAGATCTACGGCAACCGCGCCCTGGCCGCCGCCGTCATCTTCGTGTTCGTGGGCCTGGCCATCAAGATGGCCCTCTTCCCGCTGCACGCCTGGCTGCCGGACGCCTACGCGGAATCGCCGTCGGTGGTCGCCACGTTCCTGGCGGCGACCAACACCAAGGTCGCGATCTACCTGCTGCTGCGCTTCGCGTTCGGCGTCTTCGGGGCGGCGCTGGTCTTCGGGAGGATGCCGGTCACCGAGATCGGGCTGCTGCTGGCGTGCCTGGCGATGCTAGTCGCGTCCGCCGTCGCGTGCTTCCAGACGGACTTCAGATACCTGCTGGCCTGGTCGAGCATCGCCCAGGTCGGGTACATCGCCGCCGGTTTCAGCCTCGCGACCGCCGACGGCCTGACCGCCGCGTACCTGCACATCATCAACCACGCGCTGATCAAGGGCGCGCTGTTCGCCGCGGCGGGCATCGTGGTGCTGCGGCTCGGCTCGGCGCGGCTGTCGGCGATGGCGGGGCTCGGCCGGGCCATGCCGTGGACGTTCGCCGCGATCGTGGTGGCCGGTCTCGGGCTGATCGGGTTGCCGCCGACGGCCGGGTTCGTCAGCAAGTGGGTGCTCGCGGAGGCCCTCATCGAGGACGGACGCTGGGCGGTCCTCGCGGTCCTGCTCATCAGCTCCCTGCTGTCGGTGGTCTACGTGGGGCGGGTCATCGAGGTCGGCTGGTTCCGCCGTCCCGCCGAGCCCGTGACGGTCGAGAGACCGCCGCCGTCCATGGCCGCCGCGACCTGGTCCCTCGTCCTGCTGTCCCTGGTGTTCGGGTTCGCGCCCGGCTGGCCGATGAGCCTGGCGGAAGGCGCCGCGGCCGTCCTGATGGGGGGCGCGGAATGACCGTCCAGTCCGCGGGCCTGCCGTCCCCCGACGCCGCGCTCGCCCTGCCCGCCGCGGTGGCGGTGCCGCTGCTGGGCGGCCTCGCCGTGGTCGCACTCCGGCGCCGTCCCAACCTGCGCGAGGCGGCCTCGCTGGTCGCCGCCGTCGCGACGGCCGCGATGGTCCTCTCGCTGTGGCCGGCGGTGGACGACGGGCTGCGGCTCCGCCTCTGGGACTGGCTGCCGGGCATCTCGCTGGTGTTCACGCTGGAACCGCTCGGCCTGCTGTTCGCGACCGTCGCCGGGCTGCTGTGGCCGGTGACGACCCTGTACGCGATCGGCTACATGCGCGGCAACCTGCAGCGCAACCAGACCCGCTTCTACTTCTTCTTCGCCCTGGCCATCGCGTCGGCGCTCTGGATCGCGTTCTCCGGCAACCTCGCGACACTGTTCATCGGGTACGAGGTCCTGACGCTGTCGACCTGGCCGCTGGTCATCCACTCGGGCAACGAACAGGCCAAACGCGGCGGACGCGTCTACCTGGGGCTGTTGCTGACGACCTCGATCGGCCTGCTGCTCCCGGCCATCGTCTGGACGGCCGTCCTCGCCGGAACCACGGACTTCGTGGCCGGGGGGATCCTGCACGGCAAGGCGGGAACGGCCACTCTGACCGTGCTGTTCGCGCTTTACCTGTTCGGCATCGGGAAGGCGGCGCTGTTCCCCTTCCACCGCTGGCTCCCCGGAGCCATGGTGGCGCCCACGCCGGTGTCGGCCCTGCTGCACGCGGTCGCGGTGGTCAAGGCGGGCGTGTTCACGGTCCTCAAGGTCTCGATCTACGTCTTCGGCATCGACACGCTCGACGTCACCGGCGCCGCGGAGCCGATGATGTGGGTCGCCGCGGTCACGCTGCTGGGCGCGGGCCTGATCGCGGTCACGCGCGACGACCTCAAGGCACGGCTGGCGTACTCGACGGTGAGCCAGCTCGCCTACATCGTCCTCGCCGCCGCCCTCGCCAACGACATCGCCGCCGCGGGCGGCGCGCTGCACATCGCCAACCACGCCGCGGCCAAGATCACGCTGTTCTTCTGCGCCGGCGCGATCTACACCGCGACCAACCGAACCCGCGTCAGCGAGCTCGACGGGCTCGGCCGCACCATGCCCTGGACGTTCGGGGCCTTCCTGGTCGCCGCGGTCTCCATCGTCGGGCTGCCCCCGCTGGGCGGCGTGTGGAGCAAGTGGCTCCTGCTGCTCGGGGCGGCCGACGCCGGGCAGACCGTGATGTTCGGGGTCCTGCTGGCGGGGTCGCTGCTGTCGCTGGCCTACCTGATGCCGATCCCGGCGCGGGCGTTCTTCCGCCCGCCCGCCGGCCGGCCGGGCGACGGGGAGGCGCCGTGGACGCTGGTGCTCCCCCTCGTCCTCACCGCCGTGGCCTGCGTGGCCCTGTTCATCGGAGTCGATGCGGTCATCGCCCCCCTCAACGAGGTCCTGGAGTCACCATGAAAGACGATCATCGTTGGCTGGACGAGCCCCGCAACGTGGACCGCGTCGTCCACGGCCTCTACACGCTGTGCGCCCTGGTGTTCCTCGCCGACCTGTTCTACACCAAGCACCCGTTCTTCGGCTTCGAGAACCTCTTCGGCTTCTACGCCCTCTACGGGTTCATCGGCAGCGTGACGCTGGTGCTGACCGCCAAGCAGCTGCGCCGGGTGCTGATGCGCCGCGAGGACTACTACGAGCGGCCGGAGCGGACCGACGATGACGATTAACCCGGCGCTGCTGCTCATCGCCGGTGCGCTGCCCATCCCGCTGCTGGCCGGCCGGGTTCGCGCGGTCTGGATGATGCTGCTCCCGGTCGCCGCGATGGCGGTGCTGTGGACGCTGCCCGAGGGCGTGCACGGCGGGTTCGGGATGCTGGGCCTCCGGCTGGAGCCGCTGCGGGTGGACGCGCTGGCGCGGATCTTCGCGACGGCCTTCCTCCTCGCGGCGTTCATCTCGGTGATCTACGCCCTGCACCTGCGGGACCGGATGCAGCAGGCCGTGATCCCCGTCTACGCCTCGGCCGCGGTCGGCGGGGCGCTCGCCGGCGACCTGATCACCTTGTTCGTCTTCTGGGAGCTGGCCGGCCTGTCCTCGGTGTTCCTGATCTGGGCACGGCGCACCGAGCGCGCCTACCGGGCCGGGATGCGCTACCTCGTCGCGCAGGTCGCGTCCGGCCTGCTGATGCTGGGCGGCATCGTCCTGCACGTGCAGTCGGGGGCGGGCCTGGAATTCGGCTTCATCGGCGCGACCGAGCCCGGCGGCCTGCTGATCCTGCTCGCGGTCGGGATCAAATGCGCCTTCCCCGTCCTGCACGCCTGGCTCCAGGACACCTACCCGGAGGCCACCGTCGTCGGCACCGTGGCGCTGTCGGCGTTCACGACCAAGTTCGCCGTCTACGTGCTGGCGCGCGGCTTCCCCGGCACCGGGGCGCTGGTGTGGGTCGGCGTCGTGATGGCGTGCTTCCCGATCTTCTACGCCGTGATCGAGAACGATCTGCGCCGGGTGCTGGCGTACAGCATGATCAACCAGCTCGGCTTCATGGTCGCCGCGGTCGGGGTCGGCGGCGCGCTCGGCGTCAACGGCGCCGCCGCGCACGCGTTCGCCGACATCCTGTTCAAGGGCCTGCTGTTCATGAGCATGGGCGCGGTCCTGCTGCGCACCGGGACGACCAAGGGCTCGGAACTGGGCGGGCTCTACAAGTCGATGCCGCAGACCATGGTGCTGTGCGTCATCGGAGCCGCGTCCATCTCCGCGTTCCCGCTCTTCTCCGGGTTCGCCACCAAGTCGATCATCATGGAGGCCTTCGCGGAGGAGCACCGCACCGCCGTCTGGCTGCTGCTGCTGTTCGCCTCGGCCGGAGTCTTCCACCATGCCGGGATCAAGATCCCGTTCTTCGCGTTCTTCGCCCACGACCAGGGGCACCGGGTCTCCGAGGCACCGCTGAACATGCGCCTCGCCATGGGCCTGGCCGCGGCCGGCTCCATCGCCATCGGGGTGGCGCCGAACCTGCTGTACGGCCTGCTCCCGTACGAGATGGACTACTCGGCCTACACCGTCCCGCACGTCGTCAACCAGGTGCAGCTGCTGCTGCTCGCCTCGCTGGCCTTCACGGTGCTGATGCGGACCGGCCTCTACCCGGCCGAGCTGCCCTCGGTGAACCTGGACGCCGACGTGATCTACCGCCGCCTGCTGCCGCGCGCCTGGCGCACGGGCCTCCAGGGCGCGACACGCATGCGGGACGAGATCAGCAAGCCCTTCCAGCGGCAGGGGGGCCGCGTCTCCACCATCGCCTCCCGGCCCTTCCGGGCGCGGGGGTGGCTCGGAGTGCCGTGGTCGACCGACGTCATGGTGCTCTGGGTGGCCCTGGTCCTCGGCCTCTTCCTCCTGATCTCCCTGCTTTGACGGGCCCCGCGCGGGCGTCAGCCGCCGAGGAGGGTCAGGTCCGATGTGCGGAGCCGGGTGTTGACCAGCAGGCCGGTGATGAGGTTGTGGTTGAGCGCGTTGCCGAGCGGCGGCGGGATCTCCTCCTCGCGCAGCCCGTCCATCGCGGTGCTGAGCCGCATGCGGACCGCGGTGACGACGCGGGCGGCCCGCTTGTCGTTCCAGGTCTCGCCGGGACGGAGCCGGCCCATCTCGTCGGCGACCTGGGCCCAGGTGAGCGGCTGCGGCCACGGCTCCTGCCGCAGGTAGCGCTGGGCGAGGCAGGTCAGCACCAGCCTCTCGGTGTCGCTCAGACGCCACGGGTTCACGTCGTCCGGGTCGTGGGTCTCGACCTCGTGCAGGTCGACGCCTCCCGGCGGCGGCGGTCCCGCGGCGATCCGCACTTCGAGGAGGTGCTCCTTCGCCGGGCCGACGATGAACAGCGGCGAGTACGCGACCGGCAGTTCGGCCCGGTGCCCACCGAGCACCAGCCGCGATCCCGGGAACCGGATGGCCAGCTTGCCGACGTTGTGCAGCACCCAGCGCGAGTGCTCCCGGGTGATGACGCCGTGCCGCCGGCTGACCCGGGTGTCGTCACCGCCGACGCAGACGTGGACGTCCGGCTCGCACCGTCCGAACACGACATCGAACCCGGCGTCCGGGGACACGCGCATCCCGCCGTCCGGCCCCATGACGAACAGCGTGCCGGGCTGGGCGGGCGGCAGCCCGGCGGCCAGGCCGCCGCTCTCCTTCGGGAGGATGCCGACCTTGCCCGGCGCCTTCCGCGTCATCATCGTCACGTGGCACGTCCTCTCCTCGCGCGTGGCCGCGATCAAAGTATCCCTCACCGAGCGGGAGGGGTCCCGGCGCCGGAATCGCGTGCACGTCAGTACAGGCCTTCGGCGGCCATGTCACTGCCCTCGCTGCCCCGGCCGGCGATGATCACGTTCCCGTCCACCGCGACCGTGTGGGCGGCCCCGCCCGCCGGGGCGCGGTACGTCAGCTTCCAGGAGATCCGCGGGGGCCATTCGGGCATCGGAACCGTCTTCCGCCACGGCAGCCGAACCTTCTTCAGCGTCGTGGACTTCCCGTTCACCATGTAGGTCAGCGAGCTGATCCTGCCGTCGCCCTCGACGGAGAAGGTGATCTCCGCCCGCGTCGCCGTCGACGTGGGCGAAGGCGACGGTGAGGCCGGCGCGGCCGAGGCGGTGGGCGTGGGGTCGGCGGACGCGCCGGCCTCGCCCCGGAACGCGTACCAGCCCGCGACCGGAAGCACGACGCCGGCCAGGAGGACGGCCGCGCCCGCCGCACCGAGCACCAGACCCCGGCGGCGCCCGCCCGGCCGGGACGGCGGCGGGGCGGTCTGCGGGGGCGGGGCGGCCGGCGGGTTCTCCGCCTCGGTCCGGCGCTGGGCGATCCCGGCCACCACGGCGGGCGGCAGCGGGACGCCACCGTCCCCCCGGCCCGACAGCCGCTCCACCAGCCGGCGGGCGGTGGGCCGGCGCTCCGGGTCGAGCTGCATGCACGACTCGATCAACGACCGGAGGTCACCGTCGGCGATCCCGTCAAGCCGCGGCGGCTCCGTCTGGACGCGTCGCATCTTCGCATGCCACGGGCCCTCGCCGAACGGTTCCCGGCCCGTGCACGCGAACGCCAGCGTCGACCCGAACGAGAAGACGTCGCCGGACGGGCCGACCGTCACCCCCGCCACCTGCTCCGGCGACATGAACCCCGGGGATCCGGCCTGCGCACCCGGGCGCGAGATGGACGAGGAGTCCACCGCGCGGGCGATGCCGAAGTCGATCACGCGGGGACCGTCCGCGGTCAGCAGGACGTTCGCGGGTTTCAGGTCCCGGTGCACGACGCCGGCGCCGTGAATCGACACGAGCGCCTCCGCGACGCCCGCCGCCAGCGCCCACACCGCGTCCACCGCGAGCGGGCCGGACGCGTGGACGGCGTCGCGCAGCGACACCGACGGCAGGAACTCGGTCACCAGCCACGGGATCTCCGCGCCCGGATCGGCGTCGATCACCGCGGCGGTGAAGCCGCCGCCGACCGATCGCGCGACCCTGGCCTCGCGCTCGAACCGGGCCCGGAAGTCGTGGTCCGCGGCGAACTCGGGATGCACCATCTTGATCGCCACGGTCCGCCCGGCGGCGGAGCGGCCGAGATACACCACGCCCATCCCGCCGGACCCGATGCGCGCCAGGACGCGGTACCGCCGTCCCATGGTCTCCACCCAGCGTGGGTCGTCCGGCTCAAGGGGTCGCACATGGTCCTCCGATTCAGCGTGGTGCGGCGACGGCCCGGACGTTCCCGTCCCCGGCGCCGATGAAGACCAGCCCGTTCACGCTCACAGGCTGGACGCGGATGGATTTCTCGGTTCCGTAGGTCCACCGGACACGGCCGTCGGCGGTGTCCAGCGCGTAGAGATTGCCGTCGGCGCAGATGGCGTACAGGGTGGTGCCGGACAGGCAATAGGCCGTCGCCTGGCCGCGGGGATCGTCCTTCAGCCGCGTCAGCCCGCGCGACCAGATCTGCCGTCCGGTCGCGCTGTCCAGGGCGAGCACGACGCCATCGCGTCCTTCGACGTAGAAGCGCCCGCCGCCCACCTGGCTGCCCCAGCCGCCGACGTTCCGTCTCCGCCAGGCGGACGCGCCGTCGGCGGCGCGTATCGCGTGCAACGTCCCGAACCGGTCGCAGGCGAAGACCATGCCGTCGCCGGTGATCTGGTAGTCGCCGTAGTCCAGCGGATACGTCCAGCGGGTCTTCCCGGTCCGCGCGTCCAGGCCGACCAGGGCCTCGGACGACAGCGCCAGCACGAGGCCGTCCGCCGCGGAGAGCCCGGACCGGGCGGCCGCCCGGGACGTCCAGCGGCGCCCCCCGCCGGTCGCGTCCAGCGCGGTGATCTCCTCGCGGCCGAAGACGACCACCGGGCCGGTGGCCGCCAGGTCCCCGCTCGGGAGCCTGTCGAAGTCGACCTCATGCCTCCACAGCTCCTCGCCCGTCCTGGAACGGACCGCGCTGATCTCCCTGCTCTCGTTCAGGGTCAGATACGTCACGTCGCCTCCGCCCACCGCGGAGGAGCCTCCGTCGCGCTTCCACAGCACCTTGCCCGTGCGCGAATCCAGCGCGTGGACGATTCCGGTGCCGTCGTCCCCGTTCTTCTCGCTCCCGTTCGCCAGCAGCACCCCACCGGCGGTGGCGAGGCTCAGGAAATCCTCGCTCACCCGGCGCGTCCACCTCGAACGTCCCTCGGGCGGCGGTCCCTCCGGCGCGCCGGCGCGCCGCGCCCCGGGCGGTCGCGAGCCGTCGCTCCGGTCGCGGGTCCTCCGCCACGCGAACGTCCCGAGAGCGCCCGCCGTCAGGACGCCCGCGCCCACCCCGGCCAGGATCGTCCGGCGGGTGACGTCCTCCGCCGGGGGCGCCGTGCCCTGGACGGCACCGTCCGGATCCTCCGTCGGCGCCTGCCCGGCCGCGGAGTCCCGGTCCGCCGCGTCGCCGGCCGGGGGCCGCGTCAGCGTCTCGGCCTCGGCGGTGCGGCGGTCGATCTCCTCCGCGATCCCCGGCGGCAGCCACCGGGCCCCCAGCAGGGACGGCTCGTCCCGACCCGGCGGTCCCAGCAGTTCCAGCACGGCGGCGGCGGACGGACGCAGCCCGGGGTCGACGTGCAGGCACGCCCCGATCAGCGCGAGCAGCCAGGGTTCGGTGATCGCGTCCAGGTCCGCGTGCGCCGTCATCGCCCGCAGGTCACGCGACCGCGCCGGCCCGGACCCGAACGGCTCCGCCCCGGTCGCCGCGTACGCCAGCATCGCGCCCAGGGAGAACACGTCGGCCGCCGGCCCGACCTTCTCCCCGCGGACCTGCTCGGGCGCCATGAACCCGGGCGTGCCGATGGGCGCGCCCACGCGGGTGATGGCCGTCGCGTCCTCCGGCCGGGCGATGCCGAAGTCGATCACCCGGGGCCCGCCGGCGGTCAGCATCACGTTGCCCGGCTTCAGGTCGCGGTGCACCACGCCGGTGCGGTGGATGTCCGCGAGCGCCTCGGCCAGCCCGGCCGCCAGCGGCCGGACGGCGTCCGGCGGCAGCGGGCCGAACCGGCCGACGGCCTCGCGCAGCGACAGCCCCGGCAGGTAGGCGGTGACCAGCCACGGCGCGGCCGCGTCCGGGTCGGCGTCCAGCACCGGCGCGGTGAACACCCCCGACACCCGGCGGGCGGCGTCCACCTCGCGGCGGAACCGGGCCGCGTATCTGGGCTCCCCCGCCATCGACCGCCTGATGACCTTGACGGCGATCGGCCGGCCGGCCCCCGACCGTCCCAGGTAGACGACCCCCATCCCGCCCGCGCCGAGCCTGCCGAGCAGCCGGTACGGACCCACCCGGTGCGGATCACCACGCCGAAGCGGCTCCACCGCCGTCCTCCTCCTGCCGCCGGACTCACCGTCGACCATCGTCCGGGATCGCGTACCGGGACCGGTCCCGGCGTGACGGAAGTGTAATCACGGCGTGAGTTCCAGCGATCACGGTGGGCCAGACGGACGCGCGGCGAGGACCGGCCGCGTGATCCGGCCGCGCCCGCTGCACATCAGCGCCTTCGAGCGCGTCAGCGAGACCAGCGGCCCCGGCTCCCGTGCCGTCCTGTGGTTGCGGAGCCCCGGCCGCCCCGGCGCCGCACCCGCGGGGCACGGCTTCCGAGTCACGGTGGACGAGACGTTCGCGCACATCGCCGCCCTGGGCGACCGGATCGAGGGCGTGACGGTCAGAGGCGACGAGCCGCTCCGGCAGCGCCGCGCCGTCCTCCGGCTGCTGGCCCGCGTCCGGGAGGAGACCTCCCTGTCGGTCATCCTGCTCACCGGTTACGGCTGGGACGAGATCGTGCGGATGCCGGGCGCCACGGCACTGCGCGACCGGGTCGACGTACTCCTGGCGGGCCGCCCCCCGGAGCACGGAGCGCACGGGTCACCCGCACGCACCATGCACCTGTTCACCGCCCGCTACTCGGCCGCCGACCTCGATGCCGTCTAGCCGCCACCGCGCGCAGGTCTCGGTCGATGACGTCCCTCTCACCGTCCGACCTGCGGCATTGCTGATTTTGTGGGTGTTTGCATTCTCTTGAGCCTTTGGTAGGTTCTGTCCGAATTCGGCGCCCGCCATGCGCCGTGGCCATCGACCAGTGCGTCCGTCTCATCCTCAGCCCGCGGCTCGGGATGAAGGCGGCGACGCCGAGTCCGCGATCGCGCGGAGCCGGGGAACCAGCGCGAGTGACGTCCAGGCCGGCCGGCCTGTGCCGCCTCGCAGGGGTGAATCGACGCCTTCTCGCCATGTTCGGGAAGGGTCGTAGGGCGACTTCCACGTCCGAATCCGTCAGCTAACCCGGTAGGCGACATGGAAGGAGCAGATGCCGTGACAGGCAGGCACGTCAAGAAGAACGGATACCCCCCACCCGTATTGGGCGTCGTCCTCGCCGGTGCCCTTGTCGGCTCCCTCGCCCTCATGCCGGGGGGCGGAGACTCCGAGAACCCCGGCAGGCCCGCCTCCGCGAAGGTCTCGGCGGACCGCGGCGAACGACCGGATTCCCGACGAGCCGAGGACGCGCCGAGCGAGCCGCCGGCCGACTGCGAGCCCTCGGAGGCCACGGACCACGGGTACCCCAACGGCCGGATCCCGGTCGACGAGCTCTGCCCGCTGCCACAGCGGGACGAGTTCCTGCGAGCCGACGCCGCGGTGGCGTTCTACAAGCTCAACGCGGCCTACCAGGAGCGCTTCGGCCACGAGATGTGCGTGCGGAGCTCCTATCGCAGCTACGAGAAGCAGCAGGAGCTGTACGAGACCATGCCGGCGGGCATGGCCGCGCGACCGGGCAACAGCAAGCACGGGAACGGCATCGCCCTCGACTTGTGCGACGGCGTCCAGGACGCCGATTCACCCCAGTTCGAGTGGATGGAAGACAACTCCGAGAAGTACGGCTGGATCCACCCGGCCTGGGCCTACAGCAACCCGTACGAACCGTGGCACTGGGAGTTCGACGGCGGCCAGGACGACTAGCGACCCGCACGGCGGCTGGGCCCGAGCAGACGGCTCGGGCCCGCGGCGGCGGCCGGTGGGCTCGTGTCCTCGCCACCGGAGTCGACGGCCAGGTCGGCGAACGGCAGCGGGCAGCCCTGTTCCCCGGCGCATGCGACCAGATCGTCGCACCCGGCGTCCAGGGCTTGGCGCAACGTGCCCGCGATGGTGCGCAGATCGACGATTCTGGATTCGACCTCGGCGAGTTTGGCGCTCACCCGCGTCCGCAACCCGGAATCGGCGCGGCGGTGCCGGTGCGTCCCGGCGTCCAGCAGTTCGGCGACCTCCTCCAGGGTGAACCCGAGCCGCTGCGCGGTCTTGATCACCCGCAGCAGCGTCACCGCCTCGGCCGGATACACCCGGTGCCCACCCGCCGTCCGCTCGGGCTCGGCGAGCAGGCCCCGGCGCTCGTAGTACCGGAGCGTCTGGAGATTCACCCCGGCCGCCGCCGCGACCTGCCCGCTGCGCAACCCGCCGGCGACGGCGGGCCCGGTCACGCCCGGCTCCCCTGGCCCGCCAGCTCCGCCGCGCGGGCGGCCAGGGCGTCCAGCACCTCGACGTGCGGGCCGGCGACGCTCACCTCCAGGGTCAGCGCGCCGCCGGCCGCCGTCAGGGCGAAGGTGAAGAACGAGCAGCAGCCGGTCTCGCGCACCGCCAGCCCGGCCGCCCGGGCGGCCACATCCGGCTCGGAACGCAACACCAGCTCGACGCGTCCCGGCCCCGCACGCCGCACCTCGGTCACCGCCTCGCCGAACAGCGCGTCGAACTCGGCCTCCCTCAACGGCCGCTCGGCCGTCGGCAGGGTGCACGCCCGCGGCGCCCACCCCGCATCGCCCGGCCCGGACCGTACCTGTTCCAGTTCCATACCTCGAAGGTAAGCCTGTACCCCGGTACCGGATGCAACCCCCCATCGAATGTGGGTACCGGCGGCCGGTCAATGGGCGGCCGTCTACTCGGCGGGCAGGGGGCAGTACAGGTCGATGCCGTTGCCGTCGGGGTCGAGGACGGTGGCGTACCGCATCCCCCAGAAGGCGTCCCACGGTTCCTGGACGCCGGTGTGGCCGGCGCCGGTGAGTTCGGCGTACTTGGCGTCGACGGCGGCCGGGTCGCCGAACTGGAAGGCCAGGAAGTTGCGCGGGTCGCCGGAGGGGCGGCTCCATCCGCCGGTCTGGGCGGAGCTGCGGAACTTCTCGGTGTCCAGCATCAGGTGGAGCCCGCTCGGCAGGTCGCAGCCGGCGTGGTCCGGGTAGGCCTCGTCGACGGTGAACGCCAGCCCGAGCCGGGCGTAGAAGTCCATCGAGGCCTGGATGTCGGACACCACGATGTCGATGGTGTTGAGGGTCGGGTTCATGGCCCGCTCCTTCCGATCGTGAAACGGATGTTGCTCTCCACCTCCAAGACGAACGGGAGAGGGCCCGATCGGACATCGGCGCCCGCGAGTTTCCGACCGGTGTCCATGTGCACCCACCGGCGGAAGATCTGGTAACGACCGTCCCCAGATCTTGGCGCGAAGTGCCTCCGCCGATGGCGGCCGCTTGGAATGATCTCTCTGATCGATCAGGTGCGAACGTATCTCTTGGGGGCTCTCGGTCATGGAAGCGCTGAGGCGCGGTGATCCCGCCCGGGTCGGCCCGTACCGGCTCGAAGGACGGCTGGGCGAGGGCGGCATGGGCCAGGTGTTCCTGGGCATCTCACCCGGCGGACGGCAGGTGGCGGTCAAGCTGATCCGCGGCGAGCACGCGGCCGACCCGCACTTCCGCGCCCGGTTCGCCCGGGAAGTCGACGCCGCGCGAAGAGTGGGTGGATTTCACACCGCGCAGGTGGTCGACGCCGACGCGGAAGCCGAGGCGCCGTGGATGGCGACCGCGTTCGTGCCGGGCCCGTCGCTGCGGGACCGCATCGCGGGCGACGGCCCCCTCGACCCCGGCGCGGTACGGCGGCTGGGCGCGGCGCTCGCCGAGGGCCTGGCCGCCATCCACGCCTGCGGGCTCGTCCACCGCGACCTGAAGCCCGGCAACGTCATCATGTCCCCCGACGGGCCCCGCATCATCGACTTCGGCATCGCCCGCGCCGCCGACGCCGACCCGCTGACCGTGGACGGCGCGGTCATCGGCACCTACACGTTCATGGCACCCGAACAGGTGCGGGGCGAACGCACGGGTCCCCCCGCCGACGTCTTCGCGCTCGGCTGCGTGCTCGTCTACGCCGCCACCGGACAGGGCCCGTTCGACGCCTCCACCGTCCCGGCCGTCGTGCACCGCGTCCTCCACGAGGATCCGCCCCTGAACGGGCTCCCCGTCAGCCTCGCCAGGGCGGTCGCCGCCTGCCTGTCCAAGGACCCGCGGGCCCGCCCGGCCGTCCCGGCGCTCGTCGGCCACCTCACCTCCTCGCCGCCGGGCCCCCTGCCGGACCCGCCGGTCCGGCCCCCCGCCGCTTCGGCGCCCACGGCGCCTCCCGGCACGCTGGTCGCGACCACGGAGGCCGGGAACGCACCCGATGTCACGAGCAAGCGCCGCGTGGCCCGCCGTGCCGTGCTGCTGGGCGCCGTCGCCGCCACCACCGCGGGCGGTGCCGGCGCCCTCATCGCCGCGCGGCGCGGGGAGCGCACCCGGGGCCCCGCGGCGACCGTGCAGCTCGGGCCCGCCGCCACGCTCACCGGCCACGGCGGCGCCGTCGAGGCGGTCGCGTTCAGCCCCGACGGCAGGCTGCTGGCCAGCGGGTCGAGCGGCGACGACGCACCGCGCATCTGGGACGTGTCCACCGCCCGCCCGCTGCGCACCCTCGACGGCGCCCGGGTGCGGGGGGCGGCGTTCAGCCCGGACGGAAGGCTGCTGGCCACCGCGCACGTGGATCCCTACGCCGTGCTCTGGGACGTCGCGTCCGGCCGCAAGATCAGAACCTTCCGCACCGAGCGGTACTCGGTCTTCACGGTCGCGTTCAGCCCGGACGGCCGGACGCTCGCCACCGGAAACCCTGACGTGCGCCTGTGGGACATCCAGACCGGCCGCGCCACCGTCTACGACACCGGCCCCCTCACCCGGAACCCGCAAGGCGACCCCGCCCCCCACACCGTCGTGAAAGCGGAGTTCAGCCCGGACGGGAAGACCCTCGCCGCCGCCCTCACCGGGTACGGCGACGACGGGGACGGACGCGGCGCCGTCCTGATCTGGGACGTGGCGACCCGCCGGAGGCTCGCCCTGTTCCGGGGCCCGACGGAGGAGACCCTGTCGCTGGCCTTCGGCCGCGGCGGCGCCCTCATCGCCACGTGCGGCGGGAGCGACGAGATCTCGCTGTGGGACGTGGCCGCCCGCCGGATCACCGCCACCCTCACCGGCCATCTCGACGAGGTGCGGGCGGTGGCCTGCAGCAAGGACGGCACCACCCTCGCCAGTTGCGGCCTCGACCGGACCGTCCGGCTCTGGGACGTCGCGACCCGCCGGGCCACCGCCGTCCTGACCGGGCACACCGAACTTCTCGACACGCTGGCGCTCGGCCCCGACGGCACGACCGTCGCCGCCGGCGGCGGAGAGGACGACAAGTCCGTCCGTATCTGGAAGGTCCGGTAGATGCAGACGTTGCGGCCACAGGATCCCCCCAGCGTCGGCCCGTACCGGCTGGAGAGGCGGCTCGGCGAGGGCGGCATGGGCCAGGTGTTCCTCGGCATCTCACCGGGCGGGCGGCAGGTGGCCGTCAAGGTGATCCGCGCCGAGCACGCCGCCGACACCCGCTTCCGCGCCCGCTTCGCCCGCGAGGTCGAGGCGGCGCGCAGGGTCGGCGGCTTCTACACCGCCCAGGTCGTGGACGCCGACCCCGACGCGGCCGAACCCTGGATGGCGACCGCCTACGTCCCCGGCCCGTCCCTGCGCGACCAGATCACCCGCGACGGCCCCCTCACACCCGATGCGGTGCGGAGGCTCGGCGCGGCGCTCACCGAGGGCCTGGCCGCCGTCCACGCCTGCGGGCTCGTCCACCGCGACCTCAAACCGGGCAACGTCATCATGTCCCCCGACGGGCCCCGCATCATCGACTTCGGCATCGCCCGCACCGCCGACGCCACCACGCTCACTGCCACGGGCGCCGTCGTCGGCACCTACGCCTACATGGCGCCCGAGCAGATCCGCGCCGACCGCGCCGGTCCCGCCGCCGACGTCTTCGCCCTCGGCTGCGTGCTCGCCTTCGCCGCCACCGGCCACGCGCCGTTCCAGGCCGGCAGCGTCCCCATGATCGTCCAGCGCATCGTCGCCGAACCGCCTCGGCTCGACGGCATGGAGGGGGACCTGCACGACCTCGTCGCGGCGTGCCTGGACAAGGACCCCGGCCGGCGCCCCGCCCTCGACGAGATCGGGCGCCGCCTGACCGCCTCGCCGGCCGTGCCCCCGCGCCGGATCCCGCGCCGCGCCCTCATCGCCGGGGCGGCCGCCGCGACCGCCGCCGCGATCGGCGTCCCGGCCGCGCTGCTGCTCTCCCGCCCCGACGAGACGCCCGCGAAACCGCCCCCGTACACCCCGACCGGCGCCCCCACCGAGACGACCGTGCTCGTCGGCCGGCCGCTCAGCCCCGACCACCTCACGTTCGTCGAGGGCGCCCGGACGCTGATGGCCGTCGGGCTCAGAGCCGTCTGGTACTGGAAACCGTCCACGGGCGAACACAAGATCATCGACATGCCCGAGGTGCTCGACTACGGCACCCAGGCGCTCAGCGCCGACGGGCGGATCCTGGCCGGCTGCTTCGACGCCCATATCGCGATCGGTGACGCGGCCACCGGCACGACCATCCGCCGCATCGACCTCCCCGACCGCCCGGTCTCCCTGGCGCTGACCGCCGACGGCGCCAGGCTCGCCGCCAACCACGGCGACACCGTCGACATCTGGGACGTGCGGACCGGCCGCAGGACCGGCCCGCGCTTCGGCGACGGCGTCCACCTCGCCTACAGCCCGGACGGACGGCTCCTCGCGGGCGGCCGCTCACAGACCGGACCCATCTGGATCTGGGACACCGCGACCGGCCGAACCGTCGCCGAACTGGACGAACCCGGACTCATGGCGCTGACGTTCAGCCCCGACGGCACGCTCATCGCCGGGTCGATCGACTACTCGCACGACGTCCACCTCTGGGACGCCCGCACCGGGCGGAAGATCCGGACCCTGCGGGGCCACACCGAATACGTCAGGACGCTCGCCTTCAGCCCGGACGGCGGCACGCTCGCCAGCGGCGGGAAGGACAAGACCGTCCGGCTGTGGAACACCCGGACCGGCGCGTCCATCGCCACCCTGACCGACGACACCGACGAGGTGAGCACGCTGGCGTTCGCCCCGGACGGCCGCTCCATCGCCGGCGCCACCCGCAGCGGGACGGTCCGCATCCGGCGCTTCACCTGACCACCGGGCACCCCGGCCGCGTCACCGCCGAGACGAAACGGACGCCCCGGGCGCCGCGTTCAGACCCGTACGGGAAGGGAGACCAGCCCGCGGACGATCGAACCGGTGCGGTGGTGGCGCAACTCGCCGGCAGGCACGGCAAGGGCGAGATCGGGGAAGCGGTCCAGCAGGCCGCCGATGGCGATCTGGCCCTCCAGCCGGGCCAGCGGGGCGCCGAGGCAGAAGTGCAGGCCGTGACCGAAGGCGACGTGCCGTTTGGGGGCGCGGGTCACGTCCAGCCGGTCGGGGGCGTCGAACACCGCGGGGTCGCGGTCCGCGGCGCCCAGCGAGACGTGCACCCAGGCGCCCTTGGGGATCGGCGTCCCGGCGATCTCCATGTCCTCCAGGGCGACGCGCTGGCTCGCCCTTTCGACCGGGCCGTCGTACCGCAGCAGCTCCTCTATCGCGGACGGCAGCAGATCGGGCCGCGACCGGAGCAGTTCGAGCTGGCCGGGCGCCCGGAGCAGGGCGAGCACCCCGTTGCCGATGAGGTTGACCGTGGTCTCGTGCCCGGCGATGAGCAGCAGCGCGACGCTGTTGAGCATCTCGGCCCCGGTGAGGGAGGCGTCCCCGTCGCGGGCGGTGATCAGGCCGCTGATGAGGTCGTCCCCCGGACCGGCCCGGCGTTCGGCGATGACGCCGGTCAGGTAGTCGTTGAACGCCAGCGCGACCTCGCGGCGACGCTCCCGGGCCTCGGCGGTCAACGCCGGCACCGTCAGCACCGCCGTCCACTCGCGGAACCGGGCCCGGTCCGACGCCGGGACGCCGAGCAGCTCACAGATGACCTGGATCGGCAGCGGGACGGCGAACTCCTCGATCAGGTCGGCCGCGCCGCGGGCCGCGATGCCGTCCAGCAGCCCGTCGGCGATCTCCTGGACGCGGGGGCGCAGCTTCTCGACCCGCCGCCCGGTGAACGCCTTGGCCACCAGCGCCCGCATCCGGGTGTGGTCGGGCGGGTCCATGGCGAGCATCGTCCCGCCGAAGAACAGGTCGCCGTTCACGGGCAGGGCGCTGTGCGCACTGTCCTTGGACAGCCGCGGGTCGTTCAGGGCCGCGCGGCCGTGCGCGTGGTCGACCACCAGGAAGGCGGTGGCCCCGCGGGGGAAGTCGACCTGGTGGACCGGCCCCGATGCCCGCAGCTCGGCGTACGCGGCGTACGGGTCCTCGCTGAACGTCCGGCTGAACAGGAACTCCAGCGGCAGCATCAGACGACTCTCCCCACACCGGCGAGGAATCCGGGCCGGGACAGGTCGGGCTCGAACGGTTCGGCGTCCGCCCGCCAGTCGGCCACCTGGACCAGGCCGGGCCCGACCAGCTCGGTGCCCTCGAAGAACGTCATCACCTCGTCGGCCCCGCGCGGGACGAGGTCCCCCGCCCCCGTCCTGCCGTACGCGGACCGCACCCGCTCCTCGACGTCCCGGCTGACCTCGCCCCGGTGGCCGTGCGAGATGACCAGGTAGCTGCCCGGGACGAGCGGCGCGCGCAGCTTCGCCACGATCTCGGCCGGGCGGTCCTCGTCCGGGACGAAATGCAGGATGGCCAGCATCAGAAGGGCCACCGGCCGGTCGAAGTCGATCCGGGTCGTGATCTCGGGATGGTCCAGGATGCTCCCCGGTTCGCGCAGGTCGGCCTCCACGACCGTGGTCATCGGATTGTCGGCCAGCAGCGCCCGTGCGTGCACGAGCACGATCGGGTCGTTGTCGACGTAGACGACGCGGGAGTCGGGGGCGGCGCGCTGGGCCACCTGGTGCACGTTCTCCTGCGTCGGCAGCCCGGAGCCGATGTCGAGGAACTGCCGCACGCCGTGCCCGGCCATCATCGTCACGGCCCGGGACACCAGCCTGCGGTTGGCGCGGGTGAACTCCAGCACGTTCGGCATCGCCGCCACCACCTGATCGGCGGCCTGCCGGTCCGCGGCGAAGTTGTCCTTGCCACCGAGGTAGTAGTCGTACATCCGGGCAACGCTGGGGGTCTCCGGATCGATCACCCACTCCGGATGATGCTCACCACTCACGGACGGACCTCCTGCCTGGTACCCAATCGCACGATTGTAGGGGCGAACCCGGACGGTTTCCGGCTGTCGACAACTCGCCGGGACGGCTCCAGGCAGCGGTCCTGTGGCCGACGCGCCCTCGGTGAGGTGGGAAGATGACCGGCATGGGACAAGTCGTGGTCACCGCAGAAAGAACGCTCGACGCGAGCCCGGAACGGGTACTAGAAGCACTCGGCGATTACACGGGCGTGCGATCCCGCATGCTGACCGAGCACTTCAGCGAATACGAAGTGCGAGAAGGCGGCCAAGGCGACGGCACGGTGGTGCACTGGAAGCTGGCCGCCACCAGCAAGCGCGTACGCGACTGCCTTTTCACCGTGCGCACTCCCGGCGAGAACATGCTGGTGGAGCAGGACGCCAACTCCTCCATGGTCACCACCTGGACCGTCTCCCCCGCCACCGAGGGCGCCCGCGTTCAGGTCGAGACCACCTGGGACGGAGCGGGCGGCATCGGAGGCTTCTTCGAGCGGACCTTCGCCCCCAAGGGCCTCCAGCGCATCTACGACGCGCAACTGACGAAGCTGAGCTCCGAACTCGGCACCTGACCGCCGCAGCACCCGCCGACAACCACCGACACCGCACCGCCCGTGTACCCCGGGGGCACGACACTGCCGCCGACGAACCCCGTCCTGACGGAACCGGCCACGGCGCGCAGCGAGCCCGGATCCGCCGGGGGTGCGGCGCAATGCGGCCTACACCGCCTCGCTGTACCTGCTCAACGAGGCGGGGAGTGCGGCAGTCCCGCACGCGGAGGCGGACCTTGCCGCGTCGGCAGACCTCCCAGCATGCTGAAGGCGTGGATACAGCCCTAGAGGCATCCGATCGGCGGACCGGCAGGCCGCGATCCGATCGTCACCGGCACCGTCCGGTCGCTACCGGCGGCGATCGTTCACTTGAATGACGTCCACTTTCCTACTTGATCGGTATAGAACTCATGAGGCGGCGGATGGCACCGGGGCAGACGGTGGTCCTCATCACGGGGGCGTCTTCCGGAATAGGCGAGGCGACCGCCCGGCTCTTCGCAGACGAGGGCTTCCGGGTCTTCGGAACGTACCTGCCGATGTACCGCGATGCGTCCGGTGTGGAGAAACTTGCCGTGGCCGGCGTCGAAATGGTGGAGCTGGACGTTCATTCCGATGATTCGGTACAGCGCTGCGTGGACGAGGTTCTGACGCGGGCCGGTCGTATCGACGTACTGCTGAACAATGCGGGCGTCATGCAGGTCGGCTTCGCCGAGGAAACGTCGGCGGAGGAAGCGTATGCCGTTTTCGAGACGAACTTCTTCGGCGCCGTCCGCATGATCAAAGCGGTGCTGCCGGAGATGCGGAGAAATCGACAGGGCCGCATCGTCAACATCGGCTCACTGGCCGCGTGGATCGGCGAACCGGGCCAGGCGGTCTATTCGGCGTCGAAACGCTCCCTTGCGGGTTACACCGAAGCGCTCCATTATGAGGTGGGGCCACTGGGGATACGGGTTTCCCTCGTCGAACCCGGCCTGTTCAGGACCGGCATTCTCGGGGCCGCGCTGATCGCCGATGGCGCCATCGGCGACTACGACGCATCGCGGGAGAACGCCATCAAGACGTTGACGGCCAGCTCGGGGCGCGGGCATGACCCGCAACAACTGTCGCGACTGCTCCTGAAGATTGTCAATTCACCCTCGCCACGCCTGCGCTATGGAGCAGGTTTCGAGGCGCACTGGCTCCCCTACATCAAGGTACTGCTGCCACAACGACTCTTCAGCCGCATCCTGCGTCGTGCCTACGGATTGCCCAAAAAGTAGGCCGTGAAACCGGCGGTCCGACCCGCACCGGAAGAGTCCGGGAGCACGGCTTCGACCGTGCCCGGAGGCTGAACGACATCCCCCAGAAATGGTTTACAGACTGACGCCGGCTTGACGTGGTCGGCAATTGCTATCCATCATCATTGCCTGGGGCGAGCGCAGGACGATCACGGCGACTGTGCGGTTCGACCTCCACCTACAGCGGAAAGAGAAGTGCATGCTTCCCTATCTGGGCGCCAAAGCTCCCTGGTTCGTATTCCTCGGTCATCCGCGGGACCGTCGCGATCTTCACTCCATTGGCGGCAGCTCGCTCATCTTCGACCACAGCGAAAGCGAGGACGAGTTCGAGGAAAAGCTGTGCTCGCTTCCTCCGACCGTGGTGGGAGGCATCACTTTCGGGTTCGCCCCGATCAGGGGCGAGATGATCTGCGTGATGCGGATGCCGAACCAGATCCTGCGGGCGCGCGACGCGATCGCCGAAGGCGTCCAGATCGCGGCCGACCGGGGTGCGAAGGTGGTCGGGCTGGGGGCGCTCACCGCACCCGCCACGCGCGGGGGCCGCACGCTGCTCGACACGTTGCCGCGCGGTGTGACGCTGACCAACGGAAACGCCTACACCGCCGCCGTTGCACGCCACAACGTGATCGAGGCCGCCGAGTACCTGGGACTCGGCTCCCAGGCGTCCGTGGCCATCGTCGGATGCACCGGTTCCGTGGGCACGGCGGCGTCCCGGCTGCTGGCCGAGGACGGCTTCGACCTCATCCTCGTCGGCAGGACCGAGCGGCGCGTCCGGCGAGAACTCGGAGACCTCTGCGACGGTCACCGGGTCACCAGCGGGCAGAGCGAACTCAAAGCGGCACAGATCATTCTGCTCCTGACGAGCGACTCGACGGCACATCTCGTCCCGGAGGTCGTCCAGCCCGGCGCGGTCATCATCGACCTCACCCACCCTCGGAACATCGACCCGTCCGAGTTTCCCGCCTTCTCGCAGTACGACGTTCAAGTCGCTCAGGGCGGGCAGGTCCTCATCCCGGATTACCACAATACGATGGAGCTCCAGCTCGCCGAAGGGCGGAACACCATTGCCTGTCTCGCCGAAACGTATCTCTTCGCGAAAGAGGGCATCACCGAGCATTCGGTGGGCAATCCTCCGACCGAGCTTGCGCGTGAACTGAGCGAGGTCGCCGATCTCCACGGGGTACATCCCGCCCGGCTCAATCTCGCCGTTCGATGAGTCCGTCCGTCGTACCGCCGTTCGTTGAACCGATCCCTCTTCGTCCTCCTGACTGCGCCCCGGGCACCCCGGACGGGAGTAGCGCCCCTCCGCCGTTTAAACGGTCTTCGAATCCGATTCGATTCGCGAACCGACTGGTCAGGGGATCGTGTTGTCCCGCCGGCGGGACAACGAAGAGCCCGGACGCCGCCGATCATCGCCGTGTGCACGCTTCTTGACAGAAACAACCGGCGGCCGTGACGCTCACAAGGAGGGCAGAGCGACTTCGTTGCCACCGCCCAATTCTGATCAGTGGCGGCCGGCCCTCCGGCGAAAGATATCGGCCCGACCGCGTGCGGGAGAGTTGACGTATGGCGAGTATGGAATGGCTTTGGCGCCGCGTGTGCACGCCGAACTGCACCAATGCGTGCAAGAGGTACTGCCCCGGTTGCCGTGAAAGGGCCGATGAGTGGGCGGGGCACGAGGACGAGGGAGCACAGCTCGAGAAGAACGCCGATCCCGACGGTCCAGGAGAGAAGAGAACGATGCGGATCAGAGAGCTCGCCCGCTGTGCAGTCGACTGCGTTTCCGCAGACGTGAAGGCCTTCTTCAGTAAACGTTCGAGGAAGAAGGATGACCCGCTCCTGCAGATCGGGGCCAATCCGCGACCGCTGAACGCGGACGAGGACGCGCAAGGTCGCCACGCCTGCGGATGTCAGTCGCAGAGCGAGGGTGACAAGGGCCACGCGGAGACCCGGTCGGGGCAATAGCCGCGATCACCGCCACACCCGCCTCAGCACCAGCCAGATCGAACCCCGGAGTCGCCTGATTGGAGGACGCATGGGCGTGGACGCCGACTTGTCCCGCCGGCAGAGCAAGGTATCAGCGAGTGACCCAGAGCGAGAGTGAGGGGTTGCGCCGAGTATGACCACGAATGCGGAGCACGGCGAACTCGCGATCTCCCCCCAGGAGATCGATGAACGCCGTCGCACAAGGAGCGAACCGACCGAGAAGACGGTCTTCCGGGTGGCCGGCCTGTACGGCTTCTGCCGGGAAGGCCTTCCGTTCCCGGTCAGCCGTACCGAAACGATCGACTCCGGGCCCATCAGCATCTCGATGGACCCCGAGTCCGATTCCATGACCAACCTGGGCGTCATCGACTACGAGAACTGCTACCTCCGGGTGCGGTACTCGGGCCACATGATCTTCCCCGGTATCCACGAACTCGTCACGAGCGGAAAGCACGACCTGAGCCTTCTGGGGCCGGTCCGTGCGACGGCGACGGACGAGTGCATCGTCGAGCCCGACCTCTCGGGCTGGCGGGCACTGGGCACACTCGACTTCCTGCCCGGCTCGATATGGGCCGGCGCCGCCGGTGGTTGAGACGGCCGCATAACCTCCAGTCTGGAGGACAGCCTGCTGGGTCTTCGCGAGGGACGCAGCGTCAACGTCGCCTACGAAACAACGTTCCTGATCAACTGGCCTCGTCATCTCGGCGGTGGCTCCATCAATCTGGCGCTGGAAGGCGCGATGGTGCTCATCCCGGTTCTCGGGAGCCACTGATCGATCCCAGGAAATGGCCGCCGGCCACGCTGGTCACCGTTCGTCTTGACCTTTCGTGGTCGGCGGTCATTTCTTGGACGCGACCCCTTGAAACGATCGGTGACCCGCAGCGCGCCGAGGCAGGCCTCCCGCGCCTCTGATGCCGGCCGGATCCGGAGGATTTTGGGTTCATGAGACTGTCCGCAGGCGCATTCGGAAGCCGGATACTCGCGTTGGGCGAGTACAGCCCTTCTCGCATCGTCACGAACGACGAGATCTGCGAGCGGATCGACTCCGACGACGAGTGGATCCGCACACGCAGCGGCATCGCGACCCGCCGGGTCGCGGGCCCGGAGGAGTCGGTGGTCGACATGGCGCACCGCGCGGGCCACAACGCGATGTGCGCGGCCGGGCTCGGCCCCGGCGACATCGACTTCGTGGTGGTCGCCACCAGCTCGCTCCCCTACCAGACGCCGGGCGCCGCGGCAGAGGTCGCGCACCGGATCGGCATCTGCGCACCCGGCGCCATGGACGTCACGGCCGGGTGCGCCGGCTTCTGCTACGCCCTCTCGGTGGCCTCCGACGCGGTGCGCACCGGAAGTTCGGCCTGTGCGCTGGTCATCGGCTCCGAGAGACCCACCGACATGGTCGATCCCGATGACCGTTCGATGGCGTTCCTGTTCGGTGACGGCGCCGGAGCGGCGGTCGTCGGACGCTCCGCCGAGCCGGGAATCGGCCCGGTCGTCTGGGGTTCTGACGGATCGAAGGTGCAGGCGATCGCACAGTCGCCGACGTTCGCCGAGCTGAGAGCCGGCGTGCTGGCCGGCGGCGAGGTGATCTTGCCGATGGTCCGCATGGACGGCGTCGCCGTCTTCCGCTGGGCGACGGCCGAGGTCGCCAGGGTCGCCGCCCGCGCCCTCGACGCGGCGGGCGTGGCTCCGCACGAACTGGGCGCCTTCGTCCCACACCAGGCGAACCTGAGAATCATCGAGTCGGTCGCCAGGGCGCTGCGGCTGCCGAAGTCCGTTCCGGTCGCGCGTGACATCGTGCACCGCGGCAACACCTCCACCGCGTCCATCCCGCTGGCCTTGCACGGGATGCTGGAACGCGGTGAGGTCAAGAGCGGTGAACCCGCCCTGCTCGTCGGCTTCGGTGCCGGCCTCACCTACGCGGGGCAGGTGGCGTTGATCCCCTAGACCGCGGCCCGCCGCCCGCCCCGTCGAGGAGACCCGGCGGCAGACGCGGGCCGGGGTCGCGGTGAGGGAGGTGCGCGGCATGGTGCCGGACGATGCGCCGGGTGGTGCGCACCCCACCGGGACGATGCCCGCGGCCGACGGCCATGGCGCCCGTCCCCCGTGCGGGGCCGCCGCGATCCGCCGGCACGCGGTGGCTTGACGCCGGGGGAGATCGCCTCCGTTTCACGGTAGAAATCTTGTCCATCTGGACAGTACATTTGGACAGTCAGCGGAATCGGTGTCCGCCGCCCGCCTCCCGCCCCCGCTCCCGCCCCCGCTCCCGCCCCCGCTCCCGCTCCCGCTCACATTTCCGCCGATCCCCGTACTTCGAAAGTTGGTCGTGTGGCCAGTACATCTGGACAGTCCAGTCAGCCAGGGACGCGGCATCGGTCGCTGGCCACCCGGCAGCAGCTGCTGCATGCGGCGGCGCAGCTCATTTCGGAAGTCGGCTGGGGACGCGTGACCACGCGGGCCGTCGCCGAGCGGGCCGGGCTTCCCCACGGCGCGGTCAGCTACCACTTCCACGGCAAACAGGAGCTGCTGACCGAGGCGGCGATGTCCACGGTGGAGGGCATGTTCCCGCTGGCCGAACTCGAGAAGATCACCACGCTGACCGAACTGATCCCGCTGTTCCAGTCCTCGATCTCCAGTCCACCGGCGCCGGAGGCCATCGATCCCGTCAGCTCCGGGGTGCTCGTGGAGGCGATGAGAGAGTGCGGCCGGAATCCGGAGCTGCGGGGCCGGATCACGGAGCTGCTGCGGGCCTACCGGGAGATGGTCTCGAACCTGGTGCGCGCTGAGCAGGGCCGCGGCGTGGTCGAGCGCGGCCCGAACGCGACGGATCTGGCGACGCTGCTGATCGCCGCCGGTGACGGGCTGATCCTGCACGCGCTCCTCGATCCCCAACTGCCGATCGCCGGCGCGGCCGAGACGCTGCTCGCGCTGGTCCACACGTAGACCGAGCCCGTCCACGCCTCCGGAGACGGCGCCCGTCGGAAAGGCTTCGTATGAGCGATGGCGACGCAGCACAGAAGGAGCGGCGGACGACTCCGCTGACGGGCGCGCAGTGGGCGACCCTGGTTCTCCTGACCCTGTGCATGTTCGTGGTGGTCCTGGACGCCACGGTCGTTCTCATCGCACTGCCGGCGATCATGTCGGACCTCGGCGGCACGCTCACGCTGGCGACGTGGATCCCCGCCGGTTTCGCGCTGGCCTTCGCCGCGTTCCTGCTGATGTTCGGCAAGCTCACCGACGTCTACGGCAGGCGCCGGATGTTCGTGGCGGGGCTGATCGTGTTCACCATCGCCTCCCTGGCGGCCGGCCTCGCCCCGTCCATGGAGTTCCTTGTCGGCGCCAGGGTCGTGCAGGGCGTCGGCGCCGCGATCATCGAACCGGCCATCATCGCCCTGATCAAGGCCACGTTCCCCGCCGACAGGCTCGGCCTGGCGTTCGGCGTGGAGGGCCTCGCCGCCGGTCTGGCCGGCGCCGGCGGCCCGATCCTCGGCGGCCTCCTCGCGACCGCCTTCTCGTGGCGGTACATCTTCTTCATCAACCTGCCGATCGGTGTGATCGCGATCGTCGCCGCGTACGTGCTGATCTCCGAGTCGCGCGACGAGAACGCCGACCGGCGGCTCGATCTGGGGGGCGTGCTGCTCAGCGGGGCCGGCCTGTTCGCGCTCGTGTTCGGGATCGTCCAGGGCTCGGAGTACGGCTGGGGCTCGCCTGCGATCGTCACGGCGTTCGCCGCCGCCGCCGTGCTCCTCGTCCTCTTCGTCCTCGTGGAAGGCCGGGTCGCGAACCCGCTCCTGGACCTGTCCCTGTTCCGGTACCGGCTGTTCGCCGTGGGCAATGTCCTGCGGGGTGCCGTCGAGTTCATCAGCCTGGCGATCTTCTTCCCGCTCGTGCTCTTCCTGCAGGCCGGACTCGGCTTCACGCCTCTGCGGACCGGGCTGACGCTGCTTCCGTTCATCATCGGTGCGGTCATCGCGTCCCCGCTCGCCGGCGCCCTGTCCGACCGTGTCGACCTCAGATGGCCCGTCGTTCCCGGCATGTTCGCCTCCGCGGCCGCACTGTTCTGGCTTGCGCAACTGGCGCCCGGCTCCGAATGGACGGCGCTCATCGCACCGCTCTTCGCCGCGGGCATCGCCCTCGGCGCCCTGTACGGGCCGACGACGAGCGGCTCGCTCAAGGAGATCCCGACCGAGAAGGCCGGCGTGGCGTCCGCGGTGTCGTACGGAGCCGTCCTGCTCGGGTTCGAACTGGGCATCGCGGTGACGTCCAGTGTTCTGCAGAGCCGGTTCATCACCGAACTGGAGGACGCGCCGGCGAGTGCGGCACTGCCGGCCGGGGCGGTGGACGACGTCGCCTCGTCCCTTCTGACCGGGGAAGGGGGCACTGGCGAGGGCCAGGTATCCAAGCAGCTTCAACAAGCCATTGAGACGGCACTCGCTCATGCGGCCAACGCCGCCATTCTCAGTTGCGCCGCCATGGCGGTCGTGGGTGGTGTCATCGGTCTCTTCTTCGTCCCTCGAGGCGGGGGCGACAAGGACACGGCCGGAGAGGAGCCCTCGGTATGACGGCGAAGGACGGCAACGGCCGCACGGGCGACCACGAGACGGGGCCGGCGCCGCGATCGGAGAACGGGCTCCTCGCCGTCCTCCTGCTGGGCACGTTCATCGTGGTGTTCGACACCGCCGGCATGGTCATCCCGCTGCCCGCGATGCTGGAGGACCTCGGCGGCGCGCTCGACACGGCGACGTGGGCGTACGGCGCGTTCGTCCTGACGTTCGCCGTGTTCCTGCTCCCCGCGGCCAGGCTCGCCGACCGGCAGGGACACCGCCGGCTGTTCCTGCCCGGCATGGCGATCTTCACCGCGGCGTCTCTGGCGTGCGCCCTCGCGCCGTCGATGGAGTTCCTGGTGGCCGCCCGCGCGGTCGAGGGGCTGGGCGCGGCGATGGCCGAACCGGCCGCCTTCGCCCTGACGAAGACGGCCTTCGCGGGACGGGCCAGAGAACGCGCGGCCACCGCGCACCGGGCGGCGTTCGCCGTCGCCGCGCTCAGCGCACCTGTCGTCAGCGGGCTCATCACCTGGGGCCTGTCGTGGGAGTTCATGTTCTACCTGAACGTGCTCACCGGCGCGGCCGTCCTCATCGCGGGCGGCAGGCTGGTCCCGGCGACACGGGGAGACCGCCCGCCACGCTCCCTCAACGTCACCGGCGCCCTTCTGGGCGGTCTCGCCGTGTTCGCCCTGGCCTTCACCGTCATCGAGGGCACCCGCTTCGGGTGGGACTCCCCGCTCATCGCCGGCTTCGCCGCCGCCGGGATCGCGCTCCTGGCCCTGTTCGTCCTCAACGAGCGACGCACCGGCGACCCGTTCGTGCCCCGCAACCTGCTGAAGTCACGGCGGTTCACCGTCGGCAACCTCGCCCGCGGGGTCGGCGAGTTCGCGAGCCTCGGGCTGTTCTTCGCCCTGTCGCACGTCCTGCAGGTCCAGCACGGCTACTCGGCGCTCGCGGCCGGGGCCCTGCTGATGTCGATCATCGTCGGCGCGGTCATCGTCGCGCCCGTCTCCGAATCGCTCACCGGCAGGGTCGACGTCCGGCTGCTGGTCATCCCCGGCTTCCTGCTGATCGCGGCGGGCACCTACTGGGTCACCCACTCCTCGCCGAGTTCCGGCTGGCTGTTCTTCCTCGCCCCGCTGGCCATCGCCGGCGCGGGATTCGGCCTCCAGGAGGACCCCACCGCCGCCACCGCTCTCGACGACGTCCCCGCCACGCAGACGGTCACCGGCCGCAACATCTCCTATGTCGCTTATTTGCTGGGAATCACCGCAGGCGTAGCCGTGGTCTCCGGAATCTGGCAGAACCGGTTCGTCACCGAGGCCCGCCAAGCCCTCACCGGGACCGGCCTTCCCTCAACGGGCGAACCGCCGGCCGACCTGACCAGCGGCGGGGTCAGCGGCGATCCCGCCGCGGACATCACCGGACCGAACACCGACCACCTGCGCGACCTGGTCGAAACCACGTTCACCGACGCCGTCGGCACCGCACTGCTCAGCTGCGCCGCGATCGCCGTACTGGGCGCCATCGCCGCGCTGTTCCTCTCCCCCGCGAGAACCGAACGCACGGGCCGGCGCGGATCGGACGCGACGGCGAACGGCTGACGGACACCGTCGCCAGCGAACCGCGGCCGGGCCCGTGGCGAATTGACGCTGCCCGTCCCCGTTCCGGTCCGCGTGCCTGAAAGGCCAGGGGCGCGCCCGCTGCCCACATCGCCGGCAGCGCCCATTTCTTTCGTGTGCCTCAGCACGACATCGCAAGCCTGAATGGCCTTCTGCGGGTCGGCGCCACCTCTCCGTCAGGCCCAATTCAGCGGGGACCCCGGTGGACGCCCCACGCCAGTGACTGGCCTCGAGAGCCCGTGTTAGCCTGCACAAGGAATGATCAATGAATGAGCGTTAAAGGAAGGGGAGGCAGCCTGATGCTCAGCAGGGACGAAATATTCGTGGCGCTGCAGGAAAACCTGCACCTGATCTCGGAGGACACGCGCGGACAGGAGATATCCGAGGACGTGAGCCTCGCGGAGTACGGCACCGACTCCCTCGAACTCATCGAGGTCGCCTCGCGCACCATGAAGCAGCTGAACGTCAAGGTCCCGCGCACCGAGATCTCGAAGATCGACAGCATCGGCGAACTCGTCACGCTCTTCGAGAAAGCCGCCCAAAAGAACTGATTGGAGGGCGGGATGCCATCCGGCGCAGAGCAACTGTCCGCGACGACGGGAACCGGGGCGGCCATCACCGGATGTGGCGCGATAACCGGCCTGGGGTATGATACCGCTTCCCTGTGGAACGGTCTCGTGAACGGGCGATCCGCGATCCGCCGATGGCTGGACAAGGATCCGAGAATCGATTCCAAAATCGGTGGCGACCTCAGCGATTTCGACCTTTCGGAGTACCTTGCGGACGTCTGTTCTGACTATCCGCCGGACCTCACCCGGAAGGCGAGGAAGCTCCTTCGCTCGACCCCGCTGTCCGGGGTCCTGACGGCCGCCGCGGGGATGCAGGCATGGGTCGACGCCGGAATCGGCGAGTCGGACGTTCCAGCGGAAAGATGCGCTCACGTCTGCGCCGGCCACAACCTCGGCCACGCGTACATCTCGGAGAACCTCAAGACGTTCGAAGAGGACCCCGAGTACATCGAGCCGTTGTTCGGCGTGCACCATCTCGACACCGACGTCGTCGGCGTCACCTGTGAGCTCCTCGGAATCAAGGGTCCGAGTTTCATGGTCGGTGGCGCCTGCGCGAGCGGCAACATCGCGATCATCACGGCGCTCGGCCTGATCCGTTCCGGAATGGCGGACGTGGTGCTGGTCACCGGCGCGCCCGTCGCGCAGGACTCCCTGGTGCTCCAGGGACTCGTCATGATCGACGCGCTGTGCACTGGAACGTTCGACGATGAGCCGGAACGGGCCTCCCGCCCCTTCGACGCGCTCCGCGCCGGCTTCGTGCCCAGCGAGGGCGGTGCCGCCCTCGTGCTGGAGTCGGCCGGCAGCGTCCGCGACCGGGCCGCGTCGCCCGTCGCCACGCTGCTGGGCGGTGCGTGCACCTCGAACGCGCACCGGCTGACCAAGCCGGACCAGTCCGGCCAGGAACGTGCCATGCGCGACACGCTCACCACGGCACGGATCGCCCCGGAAAGCGTTGACTACATCAATGCCCACGCCACGTCGACGCCCCTGGGCGACGCGACGGAGGTGGCGGCGATCAAGGCCGTCCTCGGCAGCAGGGCATCCGAAATACCGGTGAATTCCACGAAGTCGATGACCGGCCACTGCCTGAGCGCCTCCGGTGTCGTCGAGGCCGTCGCCACGGTGCTGCAACTGCGCCATGGCGTCGTACATCCGACGATCAACCAGGAAAAGCAGGACGAGTCGCTGGATCTTGATTTCGTGCCGAACGCGGCGCGCGAGCACAAGGCGAGCATCGCGCTTTCCAACTCGTTCGGATTCGGTGGCATGAACTCGTGCGTGGCCTTCGGAGCGGTGTCGTGAGCGCGGGCGAGCCGGCCCTGGTGTTCGAGGGCCAGGGAGGCGACGCCGAGAGCGTCCCCCGCGCGCTCGGCCGCGATTGCCCGGTCTGCGGTGACGTCGTCGAGGAGGCCGACGCCGCGCTGGGTTTCCCGCTGTCGAAGATCATCTTCCAGGGGTCGCCGGACGAGCTGCGCCGGACGGCGGTCGCGCAGCCGGCCCTGGTGACCATCGAGGTCGCGCACGCACGGCACCTTCTGGACATGGGAGTGCGGCCGAGCGCACTCGCAGGTCACAGCATCGGGCAGTACGCGGCCCTCGTCGTCGCCGGCGCCCTGGACTTCCGTGACGCGGTGCGGCTCGCCGCCCACCGCGGCGAGCTGATGCAGTCGGCCGTTCCGGACGGTGAGGGCGCGATGGTCGCCATCAGCGGGCTGGAGCTGTCCGATGTGCTCGACGCCTGTCGCGATGGACGTCCCGCCGGTGTCGTGGGCGTCGCATGCGACAACGCCCCGGGACGCACTGTGGTCTCGGGCGCGGCGGACGCGGTCTCGGCGGCCGTGGCCGCGTGCAAGGACAAGGGCGCGATCAGCGTCGAGCTTCCGGTGAGCGTCCCCTTCCACTGCGACCTGCTGACGGGCGTCAAGGACGCGTTCGCCACGGCGCTGCGCCAGGTCACCTTCCGCACGCCCCGGATCGCCGTGATCGACAACGTGACGGCGCGCCCGCTGACGGCCGAGGACGACATCCGGTCGCTGCTCGCCGAGCACATCGTGGCCCGCGTCCGCTTCCGCGAGAGCATGCAGCGGATCGCCGCGTCCGGCGTCGGCGAGGTCGTGCAGTGCGGCCCGGGCCGGAGCCTGATCAAGATGGTCGGCAAGGCGGCTCCCGGAGTCAGCGCGGTCACCTTCGACCGGTACGCGCGGCAACGCGACGCCCGCTTCGCGGGAGGTCACTAGCCATGGGCGTCCTCGAAGGCCAGGGACTCATCGTGACGGGCGCCGGCCGGCCCCTCGCCCAGGCGGTGATCGCGGCCGCGCGGGACGCGGGCGGAGGTGTCTTCGCCTGCACGCACCGGCCGGGCCAGACCGTGGACGACGGGCCGGACGAGCACCGGGCATCGCCCATCGCCGCCGACCTGGCGGACGAACTCGTGGTCGACGCCCTCTTCGATCTGGCGGCCGACCGGGTGCCGCTGAGCGTTCTGGCCAACATCGTCCACCCGGGCGACGGCGGCGGGCGGCTGGTCCACGTCTCGGAAGAGGAGTGGAACGAGGCGCTCGTCTCCTCGCTGCACACCTCCTTCCTGCTGATCCAGCGCGCCGTCGGCGAATTCATCTGCGGTGACGGCGGCCGGATCGTGAACGTGATCGACATGACGGACCACGAGGGCCCCGGAGGGGTCGCGACCGTCACACGGACGGCGCTGCTGTCGATGAGCCGCTGCGTCGCCAAGGAATACGGAAGGCGCGGCGTGGCGTGCAGCACCGTCGTCGCCTGGCGTGGCGACGCCGGATCAGGCGGCTCCCCCGAAGACGCCGCCGAGACGGTGGTCTTCCTCGCCTCGGGCGACGCGTCGATCGTCACCGGCGACGAGCTGCACGTGACGATCCACACCAGGGCCACACGTACCGCTGACCAGGAGCGAGCACGATGCGAGTCGATATCGGCATTGACGACCTGAACGTCTACGGCAGCACGCTGACGATCAGCGCCTCGGACATCGCCGACGCGCGAGGCACACCACGCAAGCGGCTCGCCCAGTGGCGGCTCGACGGCCGTTCGCTCGTACCGCCCTACGAGGACCCCGTCACCCTGGCGGTCAACGCGGCCAGGCCGCTCGTCGACGACCACGGCGCGGCGGGGTTCGGCCTCCTTCTCGTCGCGTCCGAGTCCGGCCTGGACTACTCCAAGCCGCTCAGTTCCTACGTGCACGAGTTCCTCGGCCTGCCGGGAAGGTGCGTCCACACGGAGATCAAGCACGCCTGCTTCGGGGGTGCCGCGGCGCTGCTGCTCGCCGCCGACTGGGTCCACGCGAACCCCGGCGGCAAGGCGCTGGTGGTCGCGACCGACCTGTCGCGCCGGCTCTTCGGGCACGCGGCGGAGGCCGCCGAGGGCATGGGCGCCACCGCCCTGGTGGTCTCCGCGGAGCCGCGGATCCTCGCCCTGGACGCGGCGAAGGGGTACGCGAGCCAGGAGGTGTACGACGTCGCCCGGCCGACGCACACGCACACCATCGTCGACGCGGAACTGTCGCTGTCGGCCTACCTCGACCTCGCGGAGAGCGCGTGGTCCGACTACCGGAGGCAGGACGGCGCGGCGGCCTACGACGACCTCGACCACCTCGCCTGCCACACGCCGCTGGCACCCCTCGTCCAGCAGGCCCATCAGCTGTTCGCCGAAGAGAGCGCCGCCGATCTGCCCTCCGCCGAGCAGTTCGAGCGCAAGGTCGCACCCTCGCTGCGGTACTGCCAGAAGATCGGCAACACCTTCTCGGGGTGCCTCTTCGTCGCGTTGGCCGGTCTGATCGACGGGGTGCCGGACGCGGGCGCCGGGCGGCGGATCGGCCTGTACTCCTATGGCTCCGGATCGAGCGCGGCCTTCTTCAGCGGCGTCCTGCGGGCGGGCGCCGGGGCACGGCTCGCCCGGCACGGCATCTCCTCCGCCCTGGCCGCCCGGCGCGCGGTGGACGTCGGGACGTACGAACGCCTCGTCCACGACATCGAGCAGAGCCTCACCGCGGAGGACTACGAACCGGACACCGGAGCCGTCGGCAACCACTTCGAGGAGAGTTATGCGGGTCGCGATTCGCTCATCCTGGCCGGTGTCAAGGGCTACTACCGCACCTACCAGTGGAGCTGACCGGATGACGTGCGGCGGTTCGCGCGACCAGGGGCCGGCGTGAACGGCGAGACGTCCGGCGGGCGGCGGGACCTCGACGGCAAGGTCGTCGTCGTGACCGGCGGGAGCCGGGGAATCGGCCGGTCCATCGTGCTGGCCGCCGTCGAGCGGGGCGCGCGGGTCGCCTTCTGCGCGAGATCGATGGGCGAGGCGGCGCAGGACGTGCACGCCGAGGCGGAGCGGATCGGCGGCACCGGACGCGTGTTCGCGATGGCCGCCGACGTCTCCCATCGCGGTGACGTCGACGCCTTCGTCGACGCGACGCTCGGCGTCTGGGGCACGATCGACGTCCTGCTGAACAACGCGGCCATCGACAAGGACGCGCTGCTGCTGCAGATGCCCGTCGCCGAGTTCGGGACCGTTCTCGGCATCAACCTGACTGGACCGTTCCTGATGTCCCAGCGGGTCCTGCGCGAGTTCCTCCGCCACGACACCCCGGGCGTGATCGTCAACATCGGGTCCATCTTCGACCGCGGCGCGCCGTCCCAGACCGCCTACTCGACGAGCAAGGGCGGCCTGCGGGGACTGACGCACGCGATCGCCGAGCAGTACGGACCGTCGGGCATCAGGGCGAACCTCGTGGTGTCGGGGCTCGTCGAGACGGAACTGTCCCGGCACATGCCCGCGCATTTCCGGAAGTCCGTGCTCAGCAACCCGCTGGCACGGGCGGGCGGCACGGAGGAGGTCGCCTCGGCGGTGCTGCTCCTGGCCGGGCGCGCCGGCCGCGCCATGAACGGCGCGACCGTGTACGCCTCCGGCGGAATCGTCGACGCGAACTTCCCGGGATGATCATGACGGCTGCATGGTTCAGCGAGGTCGCCCCCGGCATCGGCTCGATCCGGGTGGCGACGGACGAACGGCCCTACTTCGAGGAGACCGCGCTGGAGTCGCTCCGGGCCGCCGTCCGCGAGGTCGCCGAGGACGAGCGGCTTCACGCGGTGCTGGTCGAGGGAGGCGCCCGGCGGTTCAGCGCGGGTGCCCCGGCCGGCGTGCTGCTCGCGGACGATTCCGACGCGCGCATCGAACGGCTGATGTCGGAGGCCGGGCGGCTGCTCCTCGACGTCCCGGTGCCGACGATCGCCGTCATGTCCGGCCACGCCGTCGGCGGCGGCCTGATGCTCGGGCTGTGGTGCGACATGGCCGTCCTGGCCGAGGAGTCGCTGTACGGCGCGAACTTCCTCGACCTCGGTTTCACGCCGGGGATGGGATCGACCGTGCTGGCCGAGGAGGCGTTCGGCGCCCCCCTCGGACGCGAGGTGCTGCTGACCGGGCGGCTGATCAAGGGCCGGGACATCCGTGCCGCCGGGGCGCCCATCGGGCACGGGATCATGCCACGTGCCGATGTCCGCCCGGCCGCGCTGCGCCTGGCCCGTGACATAGCGGACCTCCCGCGCGACGCGGTGGTCCTTTTCAAGCGGCACCTCGCGGCCGAGCGCGGGAGCCGGCTCCACGACGCCCTGCGGCGGGAGAGCGCGATGCACCGCGAGGTGCTCACGCGGCCGGCGACCCGCCGGCGCATCGCCGAGCGGCACCCGGGCGATGACCGCTGATGGCCGGGTACGCGCCTCATCCGGGGGAGAACGGTCCCGTCCGGCTGGATCGTCGCGGCGCCTCCGTGCATCTCGTCCTCGACGACGAGAAGAACCGCAACCGGTTGTCCACAGAGGTGCTCCACGCGTTGCAGGCGGCGCTCGGCTCGGCGGCCCGCCTGGTGGACGAGGGGGTCCGGGTCGTCGTCCTGGAGAGTTCCAGCCGGCGCGTGTTCTCCGCGGGCGCCGATCTGAGCGAGATGGGCGCGCTCGCCGCCCACGACGACGCGGAGCGGCTGGCGAGCGCGCTACCGGCGCTGATCGACGCGATGCGGCGGTGCCCCCTGCCCGTCGTGGCCCGCGTCGACGGCCTGTGCCTCGCCGGAGGCGTCGGGCTCGTACTCGCCGCCGACCTGGTCGTCTGCTCCGACACGGCGGTGTTCGGGCTGCCCGAGGTGGACGTGGGGCTCTGGCCGTTCATCGTGTCGGCCCTGCTCACCCGGCACTGCTCGCCGAAGAGGGCGATGGACATGATGCTGACCGCGGAGTGGATCGATGCCGGCACGGCGCACGAATCCGGCCTGGTCTCGCGAGTGGTGGCCGCGGCCGAGCTCGACGCCGAAATGGAACGGCTGATCTCCACGGTGTCGGAGAAGCCCGCACCGGCCGTCAGCCTCGGGAAGTCCGCCTTCTACGCCACGGCGGCGCTTCCGCCGGACCTGGGACTGGAGTACGCGCGGGGCGGGCTCGCGTCCTCGCTCGGCGATCCCGCGGTGCGGCGCCGCATCGCCGCGCACCAGGCCGCCGTGTCCAGCGGACCGCCCCGGGCGCGGAACGGCGGGGCCCCCTGACGTCCGGATACCGGGACCGAGATCGCGACAGATCGACGCACTGCAATCCGAGGAGAATCCGATGGGGAGTACGAGACCGGTCACCCGGCAGGGCGGTCTCCCGCCAGGCCCGGCGCTGCCGCCCGTCGCCCAGCTCCTGCGCTACGCGGCACGGCCCGAGGGCTGGCTGCGCCGCTGCGGCGCACGGTACGGCGACACCTTCACCCTCCGAGTCGCCACGCTCGGGACCGTCGTCTTCTTCACCGACGAGGAGACGACGCGCGCGATCATCTCCGGCGACCCGAAGATCTATCACGCCTCCGAGATCAACATGGTCGAGCTGATGCCGATCGTGGGCCCGCACTCGTCCTTCACCCTCGACGAGGGGGCCCACGCGCGATCCCGCCAGCTGCTGTCCCCCTTCTTCGGCCGTGACCGCTCCCGTGACTCCGGTGACATGGTCGAGGAGGTCGCCCTGCGGGAAGTCGGCTCCTGGCCCCGGGGACGGCCGTTCGCACTGCGCCCGCACATGCAGGACCTGACCCTTCAGGTGATGCTGCGTGTGACGTTCGGCGACGACGTCGCACCGCGGCTCGCCGAACTCGCGCGGGCGATCACCCGCATGGTGGAGAGCGGCACGCTCGTCCTCCCGCTGCCCGCGCTGCGCCGCGACCTCGGACCGTGGAGCCCGTGGGGCAGATTCGTCCGGGCACGCGCGCGGGTCGACGCGCTCGTCTACAGCATGATCGACGAGCGGCGGGCGGCGCGGCATTCCGCCGGCCGCGCGGACGTTCTCTCGCGGCTCGCCACGGTGACGGACGGGAACGGCGACAGGCTCAGCAGGAAGGAGATCCGTGATCACGTCGTCACGGTGCTCATCGCCGGCCTGGAGACCACATCGACGGCGCTTTCGTGGACGTTCCACGAACTGGCCCGCGATCCCGCCGCTCAGCGGCGCGTCCGCGCCGAACGCGCCGGCGGCGAGGACGCCTACGCCAAGGCAGTGGTCAAGGAGTCGCTGAGGCTGCATCCCCCGGTGCTCGTCGGTCCCGTTCCCATGGTGACGGACGACGTCACGCTGAAGGGGTTCCGCATACCCGCCGGGACCTTCGTGACGCCGGGGACCACGCTCATCCATCACGATCCCGAGAACTACCCGGATCCCGACCGGTTCCTGCCCGACCGGTTCCTCAACGCGTCGCCTCCGGCGCACCGATATCTGCCCTACGGCTGGGGCCCGCACCGCTGCGTCGGCGCGAACCTGGCGTCCATCGAGATGGAACGCGTCCTCGGCGCCGTGCTCGAAAGGGTGACCGTCGCCCCCACGACGCCGAAGCCCGAACCGGGCGTCATCCGCTACGTCACCTGCGCGCCGAAGAACGGTGCGCGGGTCGTGGCCGAGCCCGCTCCCCGATGAACGGAGTGAGTGATCCCAGTGAGCGCTGAGCACTTAAGAAGCCCCGGACGGTCCTCCGGCGCATCGGCGAACACGCTGAGCCGTTCCGAACCGGGCACCCGGACCTTCCCCGCGGCGAGCGCGCTTCCGCGGACGGTCTCCTGGCGGTACGCGGTCGCGGTCGGGCTCGGAGCGGCGAGCCTCATCGTCGTGTCCTTCGGGCCGATGAGGAACGACATCGGGAACCTGGCCCTGGTCGTGTGGCCGGTCGCCGCCGTGGTCGGCGCGCTCCAGTGCCTGCTCATCGGCGAACTCGCCTCGCGGTTCCCGTACCGCGCGGGCGGAGTGGCACAGTTCGGCTACCGCGCGGCCCCCAACGGCTCCCACACGCTGGGGGCGGTGTCGAGCTGGGGGTACTGGTTCGCGTGGACCCCCGGCATCGCCACGCACCTGATCCTCGTGTCGACCTACCTTCACGAGCATCTCCTGCCCGGCGTCAACATCCTGCTGCTCGCGGCGTGCATCGGGACCTGCTTGTACGCCGTCAACTCGCTGGGGCTGCGCATCACGATGACGCTGAACGTCGGTCTCGCGGTGTTCAGCATCGTCCCGCTCACCCTCCTCATGATCGGACCGCTGTTCCGGCCGTCCTCCTTCGAGTTCGGCCGGGTGTGGCCCATCGAGGTGCCGGACGAGGCCGCCCACGATCCGATGCAGCTGGGCCTCATCTTCCTGAAGTGGCTCTTCGTCGCCGCGTGGGCGGCGTACGGGGCGGAGATGGCCTCCACCGTGGTCGCAGAAATCCGCGACGCCACGAAGCGGATCCCGCGGTCCCTCGGCATCTCCGGCATCATCTGCGTCATCACGTTCACGGGGGTCCCGATCTCCCTGATCGGCACCGCGGGCCCGCCCGGAACGGCGTCCGAGGGGCCGGCCGCCTTCACCCCCGCGGCGGAGGCCCTCTTCGGCTCCGCGGGACCGGCGGTCATCGGACTGATGCTGATCTGCGCGATCACCCTCGGAGCCCAGGTGTTCATCCTCGGGTCGTCCCGAACGATCTACCAGATGTCCATGGACGGGCACCTGCCCCGGGTCTTCGCGACGACGAACAAGCGCGGCGCCCCGGTGGGCTCGCTGTTCTTCGACATCCTGATCATCGTCGCACTGCTGGCGATCTTCGGTACGGACGTGGTCGACATCGTCGCCGCCGCGGCGGTCGGGTACGTGGTGGTGTTCGTCCTGCTGCCCCTCGCCTACCTGCTGCTGCGGCGCAGCCCCGACGGCCGTCCGGGCGCCTTCCGGCTGCCCGGCCAGGCGGCCGTCCTCGCGGTGGCGCTGTTCATCCTGAACCTGCTGGTCCTGGTGGTCGGCGGATCGCTGTGGGGGGCGAAGGTGATGGGCATCGGGCTCGCGATCACGTTCGCGATCGTGCCGATCTCCGCGCTGACCCGCCGCCGTGCGCGCCGGCGGGCCGAGAGCGCCGCCGTCCCGCGGACGTCAGAGGCATCATGAACGGGAACGCCGGAAACGCGTCCGCGGTGGCACCGGCCCGCGGTCCGGCGCCACCGCGGTGCGGCCGCGCTCGTCGTGGAACGCTACATCCCTCCCCCGGCCGCCGGCTCGCCCGGCCGCAGGACGCGGTCCAGGTTGGCGTAGAGATATCCGTCCATCGCCTCGTCGGGAAGGTCGAGCCGGAGGGCGTCGCCGACCGCGCGGCCGAAGCCGAGAAGCGGCCATCCGCTCGCGAACATGACCTTGGTCCTTCCGCGGCGCGACCTCATGAAGGAGACCAGCTCCGGCTTGAGGTAGCGGGCGCTGTACGCGGTGGTCATGAGGTAGAGGTTCTCGTACTTCATCATCAGGCGGATGAGCATCTCCTCCCACGGATGACCCGTGTGCGACGCGATCACCGTGAGATCGGGGAAGTCGCGCAGCACCCGGTCCAGATGGAGCGGGTCCTGGGTCCACGCCGCGCCCTTCGGTCCCGGTACTCCGACATTGACCGAGGCGATCGTGCCGGTCTGCTCGCACAGCGAGTAGTAGGGGTAGAAGCACGCGTCCGTCGGCGGACGGTCGAAGTTGAACGGCACGATGCGGAACACGCGAAGTCCCTGGTCGATCAGCGTGGCGAGGCGGCGGACGCCGGCGGTTATCCCGCCGCCGTGGCCGCCGATCGCGCGGGGGGAGTTGAAACCGGCCGACGCCGTGAAGAGCTCCGGCCGCTCCGTGACCACCTTCACGACGTCCTCCCCCTGGACGCAGCGCACGTCCGGCAGGTCCGGGTACTCCACGCCGTACGCGGTGAGGACCGCGCGTTCGATGCCGGCGGCCCGCATTTCCTTGATCATCTCGGGCAATGCGGTGCCGGCCTGCATCTGCTCCGGCCTGCTGAAGAAGGAGCTGACTTCATCGTAGATATCCACGGTGAATACTCCGGCGAACTCGGGAGTGTTCAGATTGACCCATCCGTCGAACACACGATGCTGCGCCACTATGCCTCCTTCGGGCATTGGGATCCGACAGGAGCAGTATGTGGTCAGGACAACCCCGGAGCAAGGGAGGATTAACTTCGACACGGGCGGGAACACCCTTTCCTTAGGCCGTTGATCACGGGGAGAATCTGCTGTCCGGCCAGGTGAACCGTCATGCCAAATTTCGCTCCCCGCACCATTACGTCGAGCCATCAGCACCAAAGCGAACTGATCAGAAACGCCCCATCCAACCTCTTGACCACTCGGCCGAACCGTTGGGATAGTGACTCTCGTGTGTCCCGATGGATCTCTTGGGGAGGGACCAACGAAGATGAGTTTGGAAAGCGTGATATCCCGCTCGACAGAGAACGCTTCCAAGGTCGATCAACCATCGAAGAGAAGCTGTCAGGACAGCCTCCTTAAGATCGACGACAATGCGCTGGCCCAAGGCAACAGCCTTCGGTTTCTCTCGCAGATACCATTCTCCCGCTGGAAAAAGATAGGCGAGCAGCTCTCCACGCTCGCAAACGCGTCCGCCTGGTGGCTGGGAGACTGGCTGGTGTACGGGGAGACCAGATACCCGGAACGCTACAAACAGGCGGTCAAGGAGACGACTCTCGACTACCAGACCCTCCGCAACTACGCCTGGATAAGTCGCAAGATCGACAAATCCCGGCGGCGCGGCACGCTCAGCTTCCAGCATCATGCCGAGGTGGCCTCACTTCCCGAGGACGAGCAGGAAGAGTGGCTCGACCGGGCCGAGAAGTTCGGCTGGTCCAGAAACCTGCTTCGGCAGTACCTCCGGGTTCACCGGGAGACGTCGGCGAATTCCCGTGAAGGCCGGCCGGCCGAGGGCGTCGTCATCCAGGTGAACGTGCCGTCGGGTGAGGAGGAGCGCTGGCAGGAGGCCGCCAAGAAGATGGACCGCCCCCTCGACGAGTGGATGATCCTCATGCTCAGCCGCGTGGCCGACGCCCTGCTGCGCGGAAAGAACGAAATCGTCGTCCAGCCCAAATAGCCAGCGCGACCGCATCGGCGGAGATTCGTCACGTTCCTGTTGCATCTGATCCGGGAGGCCGGCCATGTTCGACACCGACAGCACCGATCACAGCACGGCGGAGACCGACCGGGTCGCTCTCGTGACGGGTGGTTCCAGCGGCATCGGCGCCGCGGTCGCGCGCCGGCTCTCCGGCTCGGGCACCAAAGTGGTGGTCGCGGATGTGGACGAGGACCGGGGTTCGGCATTGGCCGAGCGGATCGGAGGCGCATTCCACCGCACGGACGTCTCCGTGCTCGCCGACAACGAGGCCGCCGTCGCGGCCGCGGTCCGGCGATTCGGCCGCCTCGACGTCGTTCATCTGAATGCCGGGGTGTGCGGCGGAGCCGAGCTGGATCCCGAGCAATACCGCAGGACGATGGGCGTCAATCTCGACGGTGTCTTCTACGGCGTCTGCGCAGCGCTTCCGGAACTCCGGCGGCAAGGCGGCGGGAAGTTCGTCGTCACCGCCAGCATCGGCGGGCTCATCGGAATGCCGTACGACCCGATCTACTCGATCAGCAAGCACGCCCTGATCGGCCTCGTCCGCTCCCTCGGGCCGGCACTCGCACCCGCCGGCATATCCATCAACGCGCTCTGCCCGAATTTCGTGGACACGCCCCTCATCGCCGATGACCGCCCATTCCTCGACGAAGCCGGCATCGAACTCATGGACGTCGAACACGTCGCGGACGCGTTCGAGACCGTGATGTCCACCGAGGAGACCGGGCGCGCATGGCTCCTGCAGGCGGGCCGCAAACCCGAACCGTACGAGTTCGCGCGGATCCCCGAACTGCCGGAAGCGCTCGACTTTCCGTGAGCCGAGCACGAACCGGATCACCGTAAAAAGGGTCATTGTCATGACGCAACCGCATCGCGGAATTCTGTGGGACGACCTGCGGCAGGGCCAGACCTTCTGGTCGAGCGGCCGGACCATCACCGAGCAGGACATATCCGCCTTCTCGGCTCTGTCAGGTGATTTCAATCCGCTTCACGTCGACGACGAAGTGGGCAAGCAGTCCGTCTTCGGCGAGCGCATACCGCACGGTCCGCTGGGAATGCTCTTCGCGATCGGCGGCTACGACCGGATCGGCCTTCTGGAAGGCGTCGTCGTCGCGCTTCTCGACATGCACTGGCGTTTCCGTGCGCCGATGCTCCTCGGTGACACGCTCCGCACCAAGGTGACCGTCGCCGCCCTCGAAGGCAGTAAGAATCCGGAGCGCGGAAAGCTCACCATGCACATTCAGATGTACAACCAGCGCGAAGAGGTCGTGCAGGAAGGCGAGCACCGCTTCCTGATCCGGCGGCGGACGAGCACCGCCGCGTGACCTCGGCCGCGTCCACGGCCCGAATCATTTCCACTGGAGCAAAGGGAGCGCGGGCATGTTCGTACTCCGTTGAGCCGCATCCGGTTCCGTCCGGTCGGGCGGAATGCTTCTGGCCACGCCGATGACGTCCCGCTGATCGACGAGTGTCGCAGCGCGTGCCTCCGGGTGGCCGTGAACCCCCACACGGAGGTATCTGTGAGTTCTGTTTCCGCCACCGGGCCCGTGACCGGCGCCGACGATCACGCCGCCACGCTCGCCTCGGTCATCGACACCGTCATCGCGCCGAACGCCGCCGAGGTGGACCGGCGCGGAACCTATCCGCGGGCGGGCGTCGAGGCGCTCGGAAAGGCCGGCCTGCTCGGCCTGATGAGCGCACCCGGCGTGGGCGGCTCCGGGGCGGAACTCGAGGCGGCCGTTCACGTCGTCGAGCGCCTCGCGGGCGTGTGCGGATCGACCGCGATGGTCGTGCTCATGCATTACGCCGCGACGACGGTGATCGAGGCGTACGGTCCCGAGGACGTCCGACGGGCGATCGCGGGCGGCGAACACGTGACCACGCTGGCCTTCTCGGAGGCGGGCTCGCGCAGCCACTTCTGGGCGCCGGTCGGCACCGCGACCGCCGCCGGCGGTGACATGGTCCGGCTCCACGCGCGTAAGAGCTGGATCACGGCCGCGGGCGAGGCGGACAGCTACGTCTGGTCGAGCCGCCCGCTGAGCGGGCCGGGCCCCATGACCCTCTGGGCCGTGCCGAGCGGAGCGGCCGGCCTGACCGTCCAGGGGCCGTTCGACGGCCTCGGCCTTCGCGGGAACGCATCCAGCCCAGTCACGGCGGACGACGTCCTGATCCCGGTCGGCTCGATGCTCGGAGGCGACGGCTCCGGCCTGGACATCGCACTGAAGACGGTGCTGCCTCGCTTCCTGGTGCTGAACGCAGCGTTCTCCGTCGGCGTCATGGAAGCGCTGACTGGGATGGCACAAGAGCATCTGACCCGAACGCGGCTCACGCACCTCGGTCAGACCCTCGCCGATCAGCCGATGGCACGGGCGAGCTTCGCCCGCCTCCGGACCCGGACCGACGAGGCCCGGTCGTTCCTGCGCGACACGCTGAGCGCGCTCCACACCGACCGGGAAGACGCGGCATTGCGCGTGCTGCAGGTCAAAGCCGTCGCCGCCGAGGCCGCCTCAGAAGTGGCCGACGGTGTGATGCGGCTCTGCGGCGGGTCGGCGTTCCGCAAGGAACTCGGGGTCGAACGCCGGTTCCGGGACGCGCTCGCCGCCCGGGTCATGGCCCCGACCACCGAAGCGCTGCACGACTTCGTGGCGCGGGCCTGCATCGGCCGCCCGCTGCTCGACGAGGAGGTCTCCTGATGTCACTCCTGCTGGGGGCGGTCGCCTACGACCCGAAGGTCGTGACGATCTGGTCGCGGTTCCGTACCTGGCTCGCCGCGCGCGAACTCCCCATCGATTTCGTCCTGTACTCGAACTACGAACGCCAGGTCGAGGATCTGATCGAAGGCCGCATCCATCTGGCCTGGAACTCCCCGCTCGCCTGGATCCGGACCCGTCGGCTGGCCGCGGAGCGAGGGCGGACCGTTCGGCCCCTCCTCATGCGAGACACCGACCGCGATCTCACGTCGCTGGTCGTCGTACGCGACTCGTCGCCGTACATGTCCGTCACCGACCTCAAGGGCGAGCGGCTGGCAGTGGGCGCGGTCGACTCCCCCCAGGCCACCCTCATTCCGCTGTCGTACCTCCGCGGCCACGGTGTCGTGCCCGGTGACAACGTGACCGTGCGCCGGTTCGACGTCGGTGTGGGATTGCACGGCGACCACATCGGCGGCGAGCGCGACGCGGCCATCGCCCTGACGTCCGGGGAAGCCGCGGCGGCATGCCTGATCGACGCGAACCATCTCCTGTTCGGGCGCGAGAGCGTGTTCCCTCCGGGCGGTACACGGGTGCTCGCGCAGACCGCACCGTACGACCACTGCAACATGACCGTGGTCGACTCCGCACCCGGCGAGCTCGTGGACCGGTTCGCCACTCTGCTGCTGTCGATGAGCTTCACCGACCCCGAGGTCCGTCCGCTGCTGGAGATGGAGGGACTCAAAGCATGGGTGGCCGGGCGCGACACCGGCTACGGCGCCCTGGAGACCGCCGTCGACGAGGTGGGCTTCTACGACGCCCGAGGCGTGATCACGGCACGCGAGTACACGCCATGAGCGAGCCCCCGCAGCCCGTCGTGGATCTCGGCGCTCTCGGCTTCGAGCAGGGTGCCCATCTGCTGCTGAACCGTGCGCTCGCCGGGCTCCCGCCGGGTGCGGAACTCACCGTCACCGGCTCGGATCCCGCCCTGGGCGTCCATCTGACGGCCTGGTGCCGCCAGACAGGCCACCGTTGGAAAGCCCGGGAGGACACCACCGGGCCGGTCCGCGGCCAGGTGATCCGCGGGCGCGCCGACCTCGACCGCTGGTCGGGCGCCGAACACGCCGGGGGTCCCACGCCGGCGGGAATCGTCAAGCGGCCTGCCGCCCACTGGGGGCCGGCGGCACGCGGCGCGCTCGTGGAGCCCGGCGGTCCCGCCCTCGCCGCCGACCTGGACGACCGCGACATCGTCTGGGCGGACCTGGCTCCCAAGCTGTATGCCAACGCCGCCTCCGCCCAGTGGGACCCGGCGTCGGCCGTCGCGTGGGACGCCGAGTTCTCCGTACCCGACGAGGTCGAGCAGGCCGTGGTCCAGGTGATGACCTACCTCGTGGAGAACGAGCAGGCGGCCCTGGTGATCCCGGCCCGGTTGCTCGCCCGCGTCCACCCGCACTTCCGCGAGGTCTTGCAGCTCCTCGCGGTCCAGGCCGCCGACGAAGCGCGCCACATCGAGGTCTTCACCCGGCGCGCCCTCCTCCGCCGCGGCGAGATGGGAACGTCCTCGGCCAGCGGCCGCTCCTCGCTCGTGACACTGCTGTCGGAGCCGGACTTCTCGCTGGCGTCGTTCCTGCTGTCCGTGCTCGGTGAGGGCAGCTTTCTCAGCCTGCTGTCGTTCCTGGACCGCTATGCGCCCGATCCGGTCACCCGCCAGGTCGCCCGGCTTGCCCGGCAGGACGAGGCGCGGCACGTCGCGTTCGGCGTCGCCCACCTGGAGCATCAGGCCGAGCTCGACCCGAGCCTGCGCTCTCGGCTTCGGTCCGCCGTGGAACGCCGCCACGACACGCTGATCGACACCGCGGGGCTGAACAGGGACGTGTTCGACTCGCTGGTGGTCCTCGCCGCCGGGGCCTGGACACCGCATGCCATCGCGGACGGCTACCGCCGCGTCCAGCGGCTCCACGCCGACATGGACGAGGGCCGTCAGCGCCGGCTGATCCGTCTCGGATTCCCCCCGGACGAGGCCGCCGAACTGTCCGCACTCCACACCCGTAATTTCATGTAGGCATCGCGCCGATACGGCCGCGACCCCGGTGATCGGCCCGGCGCCCCGGGAATGCTCTCGCAATCGGCCGCCCATGGCCGAACCTCGATTCCGCCGGGAGCGTCCGCCCTGGAAAGCCGTGGCCCGAGTCGTCATACTCGGAATTGCGACATTCTGGACCGTGTCTGTACATCACGCGGTTACATTGGGCTCGGTCATGCACACCCGGCGCGCCATGGTGAAACCGCAGTGTTCGAGGCGAGGGGAAAATGCGCCGTACCGCAAGCGCCAGGAGCCGGAACCACGATACCGCGCGCAGATCCGCCGAATCCGCTCAGCCGCCCAGTGAGGAGAGCACGAGCGGTGACAGCCGCATCCCGGCGGCCCCGGATGGCGGACGGGCCGATCTCGGGCTGCCACCGGGCCCACGCCTCCCCAAATGGCTGCAGACGGTTCTCGCATTACGGGACCCCGTCGGATTCTTCGAACGTTGCCGGCAACGCCACGGCGACGTTTTCCGGGTGGCCTTCATCGGAATCCCGCCCGTGGCCTACGTCGCCGATCCCGATCTCGCGCAACAGGTCTTCAGTACCGATCGTGACATCGGACAGGCCGGCGAGGCCCGCAAGCCGTTCCTCGAACCTCTCGTCGGGGTCAATTCACTGATATGCCTTGACGGGGACGACTGGATGCGCCAGCGGCGGCTTCTCGGCTCGGCCTTCCACGGCAAACGCATCGAGCGGTACCGCGAAGAGATCGCGGCCATCGCCGCCGCGCACGTCCGTGAATGGCCGACGGGCAAGGAGATCCGCCTCCGCCCGCACATACAGGTCATCACTCTCGAGATAATCCTCCGCGTCGTGTTCGGGGTCCGTGACGCCAGGCGCGTCGAGCGGCTCCATGAGCTCCTCCCCCCGCTGCTGGAATCGTGGGAGTCGCTGAACTCGCTCATCTCCATCCTGCCGAGATCGCTGTGGGCACGGATCGAACCGCTCCTCGCACGGCTTCCGCGCAATCCGGTCGTGAGGTTCAGGGAACTGTTCGCCAAGACCGACGAGATCCTCTACGCCGAGATCGCGGAACGTCGCGACGCGGGCGACCTCGCGGACCGGGGCGACATTCTCTCGGTGCTGCTGCGAGCACGTGACGACGACGGCCGCGCGATGACCGACCTCGAACTGCGCGACGCCCTGATGACCCTCATCGTCGCCGGCCACGAGACCACCGCGACGGGACTCGCCTGGGCCTTCGAGCGGCTGGTCCGCCATCCCACCGTGCTCGACCGCCTGACCCGGGCGGTCGTCGACGGCGGTGACCGCGGCTACCTCGACGCCGTGATCAAGGAGACGCTCCGCACCCGGCCCGTGGGACCGGACATGCCGCGCTACACCACCGGGACGCTGGAACTGGGCGGCTACCGGATCCCCCCGGGATGGTGGGTCAACCCGTCCGCCACGCTGCTGCACAACCTGCCCCGCTATTTCCCCGAGCCGGATGACTTCCGGCCAGAGCGTTTCCTCGAGGAGAGTCCCCCGGCGTGGATGCCGTTCGGCGGTGGACGGCGCAAATGTCTCGGCGCCCAGCTGGCGATGCTGGAAATGCAGGCGGTGATACCGGCCGTGCTCGAACGATATCGGTTCCGAATCGCAGGGAACGGAACCTCGGAGAAGCCGAAAATGCGGTACGCGACCCTTGTTCCGTCACATGACGGTCGCGTCATCGCGGACACCCGTTGAGCGGGGGCGTACTGCGAACCCGGCCTCGGTGCCTTTCTCCGGATGGATGACATGAGACCGCCGCTAGCGGTCACGCCGACTGCGGCGGACAAGGAAGGGAGCCCACGTGCAGGCATGGCGGATCCGGTCGCTGGGCCCACCGGAGGACGTTCTGTCCCTTGAGGAGTCGCCGGTCCCCGTGCCAGGCCCCGGCGAGGTCGTGATAGAGGTCGAGGCCGCGGCACTGAACTTTCCCGACATCCTGGTATGCCGTGGCCAGTACCAGGAGCGTCCCCCTCTTCCCTTCACGCCGGGCATGGAGGCCGCAGGCCGGGTGGTGGCCACCGGGGCCGGGGTCGCGATCGCCGAGGGCACGCGTGTGGCGGGCATCTGCCGGCTGCCCCACGGCGGGTTCGCCGAGCGGGCGGTCGTCGGCGTCGGCGAACTCTTCGAGGTCCCCGACGACCTCACATCCGCGACCGCCGCCGCGATGGTGGTCACCTACCCGACCGGCCTCGTCGGGCTCCATCGGCGCGCCCGGCTGCAGGCCGGCGAGACACTGCTGGTGCACGCGGGCGCGGGCGGTGTGGGCAGCGCGGCGATCCAGCTCGGCCGGGCCGCCGGGGCCCGGGTGGCCGCCACCGCCGGCGGCGCGGAGAAGGTCGACGTGTGCCGCGCTCTGGGAGCCGACCTGGCGATCGACTACCGGACCGACGACTTCGTCGCGGCGGTACGGGAGTTCACCGGCGGCCGCGGCGCCGACGTCATCTACGACCCGGTCGGAGGAGAGACCTTCGACCTGTCGCGCAAGGCGGTGGCGTTCGAGGGGCGCCTCGTGGTCGTGGGATTCACCGGGGGGCGCATCGCACAGGCTCCGTCCAACCACGTCCTCATCAAGAACTACTCCGTCGTCGGGCTCCATCTCGCCCTGTACTGGACACGGCGACCCCAATACATCGCGGACACATATCAGGCTCTGCTGAGACTTCACGCGGAAGGCGGCATCGATCCGCTGATCTCGGCACGGATCGATTTCGCCGACGTCCCCAAAGCACTGAGCGCCCTGGCTTCGCGCGGAACCATAGGAAAAGTCGTTGTGACGCAGGAGTGACGGTCATGGCAGAACAGAACATCGCCGGCCCCCATTCGCGGCTCAGGCTCGGAGTCAACGGCATGCTGTGGAGCAAGGCGCCGCCGAGTGACCTCGCGTTCGTCATCCGCGAACTGGAAGAACTCGGATACGACTCCTACTGGACCGCCGAGGCGTACGGCTCGGACGCCTTCGTGCCGCTGTCCTGGGGTGCCGCCGGATCGTCACACCTTCGTTTCGGCACGGCGGTCGCCCAGATCAGTGCGCGCACACCCGCCGCGACCGCGATGGCCGCGATGACGATGGACCATCTGACCGGCGGCAGGTTCGTTCTCGGGCTCGGGGTGTCGGGGCCGCAGGTGGTCGAGGGATGGTACGGACAGGACTTCAAGCACCCGCTCTCGCGCACCCGGGAGTACGTCGGCCTCGTCCGGGAGATCATCGCGCGCGAGAAGCCGGTGGAGTTCGAGGGAGAGCACTACCGGCTTCCGCTGCGCGGTGGAACGGGCCTGGGCAAGCCACTGAAGTCCGCCCTGCATCCGTTGCGCGCGGACATGCCGATCTATATCGGCGCCGAAGGCCCGAAGAACATCGGCCTGGCCCGCGAGATCGCCGACGGATGGCTCACGTTTCTCTTTTCGCCGTACCACGAGGAGAACTTCCGCAAGCCGCTTGAGGAGGGAGCGGCACGAGCGCGGCCCTACCGGCCGTGGGAGGAGTTCGAGGTCGCCGCGAGCACGTGGGTGTCGATCGATGCCAGCGTCGAGAAGGCCGCCGATCGGCTGCGGCCCACGCTCGCGCTGTACATCGGCGGAATGGGGACCCGGGCCAGGAACTTCCATGCCGATCTCATGACGCGCATGGGTTACGGGGAGGATGTCGCCCAGATACAGGAGCTGTTCTTCGAGGGCCGCAGGGCCGAGGCCGCCGCCGCCGTGCCGACACGGCTCATCGAGGACGTCGCACTGGTGGGCCCGCCCGAGAAGCTGGCCGAGGACCTGCGCCACTGGAGGTCCAGCATGGTGACGACGCTGCTGGTGAACGGTGACATGCCGGCACTTCGAACGCTGGGCCGACTCGTCGCGTGAGCCTGTAGAAGGCCACCGGAGCCGGTGGAAATCGATTCCGCCCGGACCGGGGCGGCAACCCGGGCCGAATTGTGGCGGAGGTGAACGAGAATCGAACTCGCCAGGCGAGCGCAGCTCGCCGCAACGGTTTTGAAGACCGCGCCGGTCACCAGGCCGGAAGCACCTCCAGGCTTGATCAGCCAACGTCAGATTACCACGATCGCAGGCGCCTGAATCAACCTCATCCGGGAGCCTCGGCGCACAACTCCATAGCCAATGGCTGGGCTGAAGGCGGGACGGGCGATACGATTCGATCAATCGAAACGGCGAACCACTCCTGAACCGCCCGCCCGCGTCCCGGCCCGGCGGTGAAGAGATGGTCGAGGACGTCCGGAGAATCGAATAAGCAGCTAGTTACCGGCCGCCATCTGGAGGAGTTTTGATAGACGAATCCATTATCTCCGGCGAATCACCGGAACCGTCGGCAGAGATACGTCTGACGCAGTACGCTCACGGCGGCGGCTGCGCGTGCAAGATTCCCCCGGGCGAATTGGAGTCCCTGGTCGGCGGCCTGCCGGCCGACCTGACGTTCTCGAACGGCAGTGAACTGCTCGTCGGCCTGCACGACGGAGACGACGCCATCGTCGTCCGGTCGGCGGGAAACTCGACAATGATACTGACGACCGATTTCTTCACGCCCGTGGTCGACGATCCCTATGACTGGGGCCGCATCGCCGCCGCGAACGCCTTGTCGGACATATATGCGATGGGCGGGACGCCGGTCATGGCGGTCAATCTGCTCGCCTGGCCGCGGGACCGGCTGCCCATCGGACTCGCCGCCGAAGTGATGCGAGGCGGGATGGACATCGCGGTCGCCGCGAAATGCTATCTCGCCGGCGGTCACAGCGTTGACGACGTTGAGCCGAAGTACGGCCTGGCGGTCACCGGGACGGCGGACGCCGGCCGCCTGCTGCGGAACGACGCCGGCCGTCCCGGTACGCCGATCTCCCTGACGAAGCCGCTGGGCACCGGGGTCCTGAACAACCGCCATAAGGCGACGGGGGAACGTTTCCCGCAGGCGGTCGAGACCATGGCCGAGCTCAACCGGGAGGCGTCCGTGGCCGCCCTCGACGCCGGGGCCGCCTGCGCAACCGACGTCACGGGATTCGGATTGCTGGGCCACCTGTACAAGCTCGCCCGCGCGAGCGGCGTCACCGCGGTGGTGGACCCCTCAGCGGTGCCCTACCTCGACGGCGCGCGCGAGGCCGTGCGCGACGGATTCGTCAGCGGCGGAACGCACCGGAATCTCGGCTGGGTCGATCCGCACACGGACTGGGGAGCGGCGGTGCGCACCGACGACCGCCTCCTCCTCGCCGACGCCCAGACCTCGGGCGGCCTCCTCGTCGCGGGGGAGGTACCGGGTTCACCGATCATCGGCGAGCTGGTCGAATCGCGCGACCGCACGCTCGTCGTCCTCTGACCCCGCTGAGTGTGACCGCATCCCCCGTTCGCAGCCAACGACCGTCCCCCGAGGTGTCCATGCGTGATCCCCGTCGACTCGTCCCCGGCACCGACACCGTCCTCGCGGACACCCGTTTCGCCGAACCGCTGCACAAACTCGGCCCGACACTGGTGAAGCACGCTGTCCGCGAAGCGCAGGAACGCGCCCGCTCGGGCGAGATAGCGCCCGACTCCGTGGCCGACTCCGCGATCACGCATCTGCCGGAGACCGCGACGACGCTCAGGCCCGTTCTCAACGCCACCGGCGTCGTCCTGCACACCAATCTCGGACGCGCCCCGTTGTCACCCGCCGCCGTCGAGGCGCTGTCGGCGGCCGCCGGGTACGTCGATGTGGAGTACGACGTGACCGGCGGCGGGCGCGCCCGGCGAGGACGCGGCACGCTGGAGGCGCTGCGCGAGGCGGTTCCGGCCGCCGAGGACGTCCACATCGTCAACAACGGCGCGGCGGCGCTCGCGCTGGCGGTCGCCACGCTCGCCCGCGGACGCGAGATCGTGATCAGCCGCGGCGAGATGGTGGAGATCGGCGACCGCTTCCGCATTCCGGAGCTGCTGATCCACGCCGGGGCGAGGCTCCGCGAAGTCGGCACCACGAATCGCACGCGGCCGGCCGACTACGCGGAGGCGGTCGGCCCCGAGACCGGATTCATCGTCAAGATCCACCCGTCGAACTTCCGCGTCGACGGGTTCACGCATTCGGTCGGCGTGCGGGAGCTGAGCGCCCTCGGCCCTCCCGTCGTGGCGGACGTCGGCTCAGGCCTTCTCGTCCACGACCCGTTGCTCCCCGGCGAACCCGACGTCACGACCTGGCTGACCGAAGGCGCCACCCTCGTCACCTCAAGTGGTGACAAGCTGCTCGGCGGACCGCAGGCGGGGCTGATCTTCGGGCGGCGCGACACCGTCCACGCGCTCCGCCGCAACCCCCTCGCCCGTGCCTTCCGCGTCGACAAGCTCGCACTCGCCGCGCTGGAGGCGACCCTGCGCGGTCCCGAGGGCCCGGCGCGCCGGGCCCTCGCGGCGGACCGAAAAGACCTCCGGCGGCGAGCCGAGGTCCTCGCGGCCGACCTGCGGGCGGAAGGCATCACCGCGGCCGCCGTCGAGAGTCCGGGCGCGGTCGGCGGCGGTGGTGCTCCCGGCGTGGCGCTCCCGGGCTGGGCGGTCCGGCTCCCCGAGCCCATCGCCGCCCCGCTGCGCCAGGGCCGCCCCTGCGTCGTCGGCCGGGTCGAGCGCGGCCAGTGCCTGCTCGACCTCCGATGCGTGCCGGAGGACGACGACACGGCGCTGCACCGTGCGGTGGTCGCGGCCGACGAGCGGCTCGGGAAGCGATGAGGGCGAGGCCGGCCATGCATGTGATCGCCACCGCGGGCCACGTCGACCACGGGAAGTCGACCCTGCTCCGCGCGCTGACCGGGATGGAGCCCGACCGCTGGGCCGAGGAGCGCAGCCGGGGCATGACCATTGATCTCGGTTATGCCTGGACAATCCTCCCCGGCGGCGACACCGTCGCCTTCGTCGACGTCCCGGGCCACCACCGGTTCATCACCAACATGCTCGCCGGCCTGGGGCCCGTCCCGGCCGCGATGCTCGTGGTCGCGGCGGACGAGGGCTGGTGCCGGCAGACCGGTGAGCACCTGGCCGCCCTCCAGGCGCTCGGCGTCCGGCGCGGCCTCCTCGTCATCAGCCGCGCCGATCTCGGCGACGCCGATCTGGCGGCCGAGGAGGCACACGACTACCTGGCCGGCACGGTGTTCGAGGAGGTCGAGACCGTCGCGGTCAGCGCGCTCACCGGGGAGGGCGTCACCGATCTGCGTGCGGCGCTCGGACGCCTGGTCGCGGAGATACCCGCGCCGGCACCGAGCCTGCCGGCACGTCTGTGGGTCGACAGGGTCTTCACGATCCGTGGTGCGGGCACCATAATCACCGGCACGCTCGGGACGGGGGAGATCGCGACCGGCGACGAACTGCTCCTCGCCCCCTCCCGCAGACCGGTTCGGGTGCGGAAGCTGGAATGCCTCAAGGAGGCCGTGGACCGCACCGCGGCCGTCGCCCGTGTCGCCGTGAACGTCCGCGGGCTGACGACCCGCGAGATCCGCCGGGGCGACGCACTCGTCGCCCCTTCACGGTGGAAGCCCGTGACGTCCATGGACGTGCGGCTCGTATCCGCCGCGGATCGCATGGCGTCGGTTCTGATCCTCCATGTCGGCTCGGCGGCCGTTTCCGTGCGCGTCCGCAGGCTGGGCGTGGACACGGCACGGTTGACCCTGGCCGCCCCGTTGCCCCTGCATGTGGGCGAGCGCGCGATCCTCCGCGATCCGGGGGCGCAGAAGATCGTGGCCGGGCTGATCGTTCTGGACACCGCACCGCCGCCGATCCGCCGCCGCGCCGCCGCCGCACGCGCGACCGAGCTCACCGGGATGCCAGGCGAGGCCGACCCGGCCGGGGAGATCACGCGACGCCGCGTGGCGGACCGGAACCTGCTCGTCGCGATGGGCGTCATGGCGCCCGATGCGGAGCCACCCGGCAACGCGGTGGCCATCGGGGACTGGCTCGTCCACCAACGGCAATGGGACGACTGGAAAGCCGGCCTGTTCTCCGTCGCCGACCAGTGGGCCGCCGACCAGCCGCTGGTGCCGGGAATTCCGCGTGAGGCGGTCGCCAAAAGGCTGGGGCTCCCCGACGTCCGGCTCGTCGACGCACTTGTCGCGCATGCGGACGGGATCGTGTCGGACGGCGACGGCATTCACCGCGCGGGTGTCTCGGCGACCCTTCCGCCAGAGGCGGAGAAGGCGCTCGCCGTGATCAGTGAGAGGTTGACCGCGGAGCCCTTCGCGGCCCCGGGCGGCCAGGAGCTCATGGATCTCGGGCTGGGGCGGCGCGCCCTCGCCGCCGCCGTCAGGTCCGGGCGGCTTCTGCGCGTCGCCGACGGGGTCTACCTGCTGCCGGACGCGGCGGACCTGGCCGTCCGGCGACTCGCGACGCTTCCGCAACCGTTCACCCTGAGCGACGGACGGCGCGCACTCGGCACGACCCGACGGGTCGCCGTCCCCCTTTTCGAAATGCTGGACCGCGCCGGGCGCACGCGCAGGATCGACACCGGCGAACGCATCGTGATCCACGCCCGGTAGCCCCGTACCGCATAAGCCGCATGATCTCATCAAGAGCGACTTCTGGAGGTCTTCGATGACCTATGTGATCGCACAGCCTTGCGTCGATGTCAAGGACAAGTCCTGCATTGACGAATGCCCCGTCGATTGCATTTACGAAGGCGGCCGGTCGTTGTACATTCACCCCGACGAATGCGTGGACTGCGGCGCCTGCGAGCCGGTCTGCCCCGTCGAGGCGATTTATTACGAGGACGACGTGCCCGAGCAGTGGAAGGACTTCTACGCGGCCAACGTGGAGTTCTTCACCGACCTAGGTTCTCCGGGAGGCGCGTCGAGAACCGGCCCGATCGACCGCGATCACCCATTGATCGCCGCCCTTCCGCCGCAGAACCCGGCATCCTGACTCGCCGGGCCCTGGTCAGCACGCTCCAGAGCCCGGCACGTGGCCACCGGGACGGCGTGCGGCGAACTCCCCCTCCCAGAACAGCGCGGCCTCGCGGTCGGCGTCATCGCACCCGCACTCGCGCGCATGCCGGGTGGCGGACGCGGCGCGGCGCGCCAGGGCGGACGCCCGCACCGCCGCGCAACCGCAGTGATGCGCGATCGCCGCCCCGGTCGACCGGCTGACCGCGGGTCCGTGCTGCGCGCAGTCGCACAAGGGCGACCCCCGCATCTCGAGCTCGTCCGCGACCATCGCCCTCTGCGCGTCCAGCATGCCTCCGATCCTTCCCGCAGCGGCGCGTTCCAGCCGGGCGAACCGCTCAAGGGACCCGGTCGTGGTCCACGCTCCACGGCCGGGCCCGGAGAAAAGTCCGTGACCGCGCGAAGACCCCGCCCGGACGATCCGGACGGGGTCCTTCGCACCGGTGCGCCCGCGCGCGGGCCCGGCCGGTGGCTCAGAGCTTCGCGGTACCCGCAAGGCCCCACGTCTGGTTGCCCTTGCCGTCGTCGTTGACGTTCGCGACGACATGCCCGTCGGCGGTGTTGCCGGCGATGTTCAGGTACGACCCGGTGCCGGGCAGCCTGCAGGTCTTGGAGCCGGAGCTGCTGCCGTTGATCTCCGCGGTGAAGTCGCAGGTCTTGGTCCTGATGTCGGCGTCGTTCTGTTCGATCCGCACCTGGACGTCGAAGTTCTCGAACTTGCCGGAGCCCGAGTCGCCCCAGCTGACATGCGCGCTGGCCCACTTGTAGCTGTTGCTGCCGCCCGGACCGCCCCAGTTGCGGTAGATGCAGAGCCGCACCGAGACGTCGGCGTTGAACCCGTTGGTCGGGTACTCCTTCGTGCTGGTCTTGCATCGGGTGTCGGTGGCGTTGGCGGGTCCCGCCATCACCGTCGTGCCGAGCCCGGCGAGCGTTGTGGTGACAAGGCCCGTAGCCAGAATCCGGCCCATCCGCTGCTTCACGCAGTCTCCTGTTCGTCGACCCTTCGTGATCAGAAACGAGCTTACGGAATGCCCGAAACATGATCAACTTAGATCTTCTTCACAGTTTCCCCTTCAACCGCCCGGCCGCGACGCCCCCGGGAATTCCGCTTCACCCGTGGCAATGACATTGAGTTTGGACACGGCCACTCTGGGCGTTCATGCGATCAACTTCAACCACACCCGGTACGCGACGAGATTCGGACATCCCCACGCCCATCGCTCAGTGGAATCAAGCCACCGAGTGACGGCCGGCACGCCGCGGTGGGGCTCCGGCCCGATCAGCAGGAGGTCCGGGAACCTCAGCGGAGACTCACGGCCGGCCGATCACCCGATCACCGGCCCCCTGCGGCCATCGGGAAGCACTCGTTCAGGGGTCTGTCGGCCGCACGAAGGTCTTTTCGAACATCGCCCGAAGATGCTCGGTGATGGCCGCGGTCGTCCAGCCGCGAGCGAGCATGCGTTCGAACAGGTCCGTGGCGATCAGAGCCCACAGCATGTCGGCGGCCGTGTCCACCGTCCAGGGTTCGGCCAGGCGCCCCTCGTCCGCCAGCCGCTCGGCCAGCACACGGCAGCCGGCCATCTGCCTGGTGTCGATGGTCTCCCGGTACCGTGCGGCATCGACGTCGGCGTGGCGGACGCGGTCGATCGCCCGGTCCACCGCCATCAGCCGCGGATGGTAGGCGGCCAGGTGCCGCGCCCACTCCCGGAGAGCGGTGACCGCATCAGGCGCGTTCCACACGGGGCCGAGCGACTCGGTCAGTCCCTCTTTCTCGCCCATGTACCCGAACAGGGCGGTCACGAGCTCGCTGCGGGAGCGGAAGTGCAGGTAGACGGCTTGGCGTGAGATCCCGGCGCGGGTGGCGACCTCCGCCATGGTCAGCGCCTCGAACCCGTCGCTCTCCAGGATGTTCCGTGTCGCGGCCAGCACCGCTTCGCGCGTCCGGCGGCTCCGCGCGTTCTGTGGGTCTCCGATCGCCCTCGCCATGCGGCCCCTTGCAGAAATTTGTCGTGATGTCTACTTTACCAAGTTGACAGGCTGACAAGTTTCCTCGGGGGGCCGGCGGTGGACGGGAACGACTCCGGCATGCGCGATCGCTGGTGGCTGGTCGCCGCCACGGGCCTCGCGGTGTTCATAGCCCAGCTGGACGTGACCATCGTCAACGTCGCGCTGCCCACCATCGAGCACGAGTTCGGCACCGGCACGAGCCTCACCGAATGGGTCGTGCTGGGGTACGTGCTGCCGCTGATCGCGCTCAGCCTGCCGAGCGGACGCTGGCTGGACCGGGTGGGACGGCGCCAGGCGCTGGTCTTCGCGGTCACCGGGTTCGCGGTGGCCGGCGTCGCGGCCGGACTCGCGCCGGGCATCGGGTGGCTGCTGGCCGCCCGCGTGGTGCAGGGCGCGTTCGGCGCGGCGCTGTTCGCGCTCGTCCCAGTCCTCACCACGATCGCGGTACGGCCCCAGATGCGCGGGCGGGCGATGGCGGTGGTGATGACGCTCGGACCGCTGGGCGGCGTGGCCGGGCCGGGCCTGGGCGGGCTGATCATCGAGTCGCTCGGCTGGCCGTGGATCTTCTATCTGAACGTCCCGGTGAGCGCGCTGGTGATCGTGATCGCGCGGTCGCAGCTGCGTCCGGGCCGGCGGCTGCGCGTACCGGATCGGTCCTGGACGGCCGAGACCGGGCTGCTCGGCGCCGCCGCGGTCGCGGTCATGCTCGCGCTCTCGCTGGGCGCGGGCGGCGGGCCCGCCTGGCTCCTGCTCGCCCCGCTGGCCGTGCCGTTCGTGCTGGCCTGGTGGCGGCTGCCGGCCGGACGGCCCGTCCGTGAACTGATCGCCGTACCGGGCATGCGCGGCCCGCACCTGGCGCTGCTCACCGAGATGACCGCGATCATGACCGTGCAGTTCCTGATCCCGTTCCACCTGCTCCAGGGCGGCACCTCCCCCAGCACGACGGGGATGACCATGCTGGCACTGCCCATCGGGATCATGGTGGCGGGCCTCGCGGGCGGGGTGCTCTCCGACCGGTGGGGCGCCAAGCGGACCGCCGCCGGTGGATTGGTCGTCCTTTCCCTCAGCCTCGCCTCGTTCGAACTGCTCGGCTTCGACGCCGGATGGGGCCCGGCCGAACTCGCCGTTCCGCTCACCCTCGTGGGCGTGGGCGCCGGGCTCTTCGCCGGGCCCAACCAGACCATGGCCATGGGCCTGTCCCCGCACCATCTGCTGGCCACCACCGGCGCGTCCACCAGCCTGGTACGGCAGCTCGGCGTCGCGCTCGGTCCCGCCCTGGCCACCGTTACCTGGTCCATGACCGACTACCGGTTCGAGGGGATGCGCCTTGCCATCGGCATGGCGTTCTGCATGGCCGTCCTGAGCCTCGCGGCCCTCCTCATCAGGTCCCCGTCCGACCGCGAAGATCACAAAACCTCTGCCTCACACGCTCAGCGAAAGGAATCCCTGCAATGACGAACGTCGCGATCGTCTACTACAGCGCCACCGGGAACGTGCACGCATTGGCCACCGCGGCGGCCGAGGGCGCGGAGAAGGCCGGAGCCGAGGTACGGCTGCGCAAGGTCGCCGAACTGGCCCCCGCCCAGGTCATCGCCGGCCAACCCGCCTGGGCCGCCCATGCCGAGCAGGCCAAGGACATCCCCGAAGCCACCGTGGACGACCTGCTGTGGGCGGACGCGATCATGCTGGGCACCCCCACCCGGTACGGCGCCATGGCCAGCCAGCTCAAGCAGTTCATCGACATCACCGGGCCGGTCTGGCAGAAGGGACTGCTGGCGGACAAGATCTACGGTGCGTTCGGCTCGGCGGGGACCGCACACGGCGGCCACGAGAGCACGCTGCTGACCCTGCACAACGTCTTCTGCCACTGGGGCGGCCTGATCGTCCCACCCGGCTACACCGACGACATCCAGTTCCATCTCGGCAACCCCTACGGCACCTCCCACGTCGGCGGCGAGGGCCAGCCCGCCGGGCCCGTACTCGACGGTGCCCGCTACCAGGCCAGGCGCATCACACAGATGGCCACGGCGCTCAAGCGCGGCCACGTCGCCTGACCCGACGGCGGAAGCATGGCCGCCGTTCAATTCCGGCGGCGAGGAACGGCAGGGGTGAACTGGCGCGACGCCACGGGCCCGCTTCCGGCGAGCGACCTCGCCGGAAGCGGGCCCGTTCCTGCGCACGAACGCAGGAACGCTCCATGGCCGACCTTGATCACGGTTCGGTCTCGGAACTTCGGGCCGTTCTTGTTGACGTTGGGGGATTTGCATAGGTTTCACCCAAAACGGGGGCTCCGTTCGCGGTGCCGTCGTCCGTCACCGGCTCGAGACCCGGGCCGGCGGGCACGGCCCCCTACCTCCTCAGGAGATCCCATGTCCGAGGTCAAGCGCCGTGACCTGCTGGCCGGAGCCGCGGCCTTCGCCGGATTCGCGACCGTCGGCCTGCTGCCCGGCACCGCCTCCGCCGCGACCCGGCAGCGCCCCGGTGCCCTCCGGCCGCCCTCCCTCACCCCCGGCGACAAGGCCGTGGTCGCCCGCGTCGACGCACGCCGGGCCCTGCGGCACCTGAAGGTGCTCAGCGACGAGATCGGCTGGCGCATCGCCGGGACCGAGACCGAACACCGCGCCGCCCGCTACATCGCCTGGCAACTGCGCGGCCTCGGCTACCAGGTCGAACTGCAGCCCTTCCCGGTCGCCGACAAGTACCTGGCGGAGATCCGCGCCAAGGGCGAACGGCTCTGGCAGTGCAGCGCCTCTCCACAGGGCGCCGTCGCCACCGTGAGCGGCAAGGTGGTCGACGTGGGCCCGGTCACCGAGGTCACCGGCGACGTGCGCGGCAGACCGGTGCTGTTCGACCGTGTGATCGGCATGGAGACCGAGCAGGCCAAGGCCGCCGCGGACGCGGGCGCCACTGCGGCGCTCATCATCAACGCACGCTCGACCACCTACCCCGAGCGCAAACCCGGCTCTTTCACCCCCAATCTGAAGGAGCCGGTCACCATCCCGGTGCTGGGCCTGGCCGAGTACCACGGCGAGCGGATCCGGGCGGGCGCCCGGCGGCTGTCCTTCCAGGTCACCCATCACTCCGGGCTGACCTCGTACAACGTCCTGGCCGAACGGAGGGCGACGTTCCCCAACCCGGAGGGCAAGGCCGTCATCGTCAGCGCCCATTACGACAGCGTTCCCGGCTCGCCCGGCGCCAACGACGACGGCAGCGGAACCGTGCTGTGCCTGGAACTGGCGCGCGTCCTGAAGCGGCTGCCCACCCAGCAGGCGATCCGCATCTACCTGTGGGGTTCGGAGGAGTACGGCCTGGTCGGTGCCCGCCACTACGTGAAGAACCTCGACGAGGCCGGCGTCAAGCAGATCACCGGGTGCTTCCAGAACGACATGGTCGCCACCAGCCATCCGCCCGCGACCACGTACTGGCTGCTGTCCGTGGACGGCGCGGACAACACCACCACGGCCGCAGTGAACGCCGCCGCGCGCCGGCTCGGCTACGTCGACCAGACCGAGGGCCCCGTCGCCCGCGGCTCCAGCGACCACGAGGCCTTCTACGAACGCGGCGTCCCCGCGGGCAACTTCAGCTGGCGCGGCGATGAGGCGCCCAGCCAGCTCGAGCCGCTCTACCACACCCCCGAGGACACCATCGCCCAGAACATCAGCCTGAAGCGGCTCCAGGTGTCCCTCGAACTGATCGGCTGCGCGGCCTACGACGTGGCGCGCCACAGGTAACACCGCACGCGTGCCCGCCGCCCGTGGCCCCTGGCTCCGGGCGGCGGGCTCCGGGCGCCGGGCTCCGGGCGTCACCGGCGATCAGAACGGCATGGTGTGCACAATGCCGTTCGACTTGGTCGCCGAGGTGAGCCGCCCGCGGCGCCGTCCGGCAAGGTCGAAGGCGTAGTCGAGGACGCGGGTGACGCCGGCGCGGGTGAACACCGACTCCTGCACGGCGGTCTCCTGTGGCGTGCCCTGGTAGATCCGCCCGCCGATCTCGCTGTACTCGCCCTCCACGTTCTCCCGGACGACGACGAAGTCGACCTCCCCGGCACGGGCGCCGCGCAGCGGGCTGTCCAGGCCCTCGAACACCTTGATGGGACGCAGGTTCACGTACTGCCGGAACCGGCGGCGGATCGGGATCAGCAACCCCCACAGCGACACGTGGTCGGGCACGCCCGGGTACCCGACGGCGCCCAGCAGGACCGCGTCGTGTTCGGCCAGGCGGTCGAGGGCGTCGTCCGCCATCATCGCGCCCTCGCGTTCGTACCGCTCGCACGACCAGTCGTATTCGGCGTAGTCGAGGGCCAGGCCGTGCCGCTCGCACACGGCGTCCAGGACCCTCCGCGCCGCCGGGACGACCTCGCGGCCGATGCCGTCGCCGGGGATCAACGCGATGCGGTGCCCCGTGCTGCTGCTCATGCCCGGAATTGGATCAAGGGTTCGCGGTCACGTCCAAGACGCGTCCCCGATGTGTCCTATAAACCGTGCCTATTGATCGGCGGGGACTGCCGCCCGGGTCGCGGGAAGAGCCACCCGCAGGAACTCTTCGGCGATCGGGCTGAGCCAGCCCTTCCGGGCGGCCAGGGCGACGTGCAGCGTGGCGGGCGGGTCCAGGTCGCGGACGACCGCGCCCGCGCGCAGTGCCAGCGGGCGCCACGCCTCCGCGAGGATCGCCACGCCCACCCCCTTGAGGACCAGCGAAAGGATCGCCGCCCGGTGGTCGGTCTCCACCGCGAACGGCACCTCCACCCCGGAGGCCCGGATCTCGTCGGCCAGGCGCCGCATGCCCGTCCCGCGCTCCCCGGCGATCAGCCGTGCCCGGCGAGGCGCTCCCGGGGCAGCGGCGGACCCGGCGCGAACGGACCGCCCGGCGGTGCCACCAGGACGAGCCGCTGCTCCTCCACCGGGTGCAGGTCGACCTCGGTCGCGGCGGGCGGATCCCACGCCGACAGCAGCCCCAGCTCGGTGACCCCGGTACGCACCATGTCGATGACCGCGCCCGGCACCGGCGCGTCCCGCAGCAGCACGTCCACCCCCGGGTACCGCTCGGCGAAGCGCTGCATCATGCCGCCGGGCGGCTCGATCGCGGGGGACGGCATCGAGGCGACGGCGATGCGTCCCTTCCTCAGGCCCTGAGCCGCGGTGACGCTCTCCCGCGCCACCTCCAGGCTGCGCACCCCGCCTGCCGCGCCGGGGCGATCAGCGCCCGGCCCGCCTCGGTCAGGACGACGCGCCGCCCGGTGCGGTGGAACAGCGGCGTCCCCAGGTCCTTCTCCAGGCTGCGGATCGTCGCCCTCACCGGGATCGGCGGCTGACCGGCACCGCACGCGCGGCGACCCGGCCGCCTCTGACCCGGTCTCAGAGGACGAAGCCTTCGGGAAAGGGATCGGCGGGGTCGAGGAGATAGTTCGCGGTGCCGGTGATCCAGGCGCGTCCGGTGAACTCGGGGACGACGGCGGGGAGACCGGCGATCTCGGTGGTGCCGACGAGGCGTCCGGTGAAGCGGGTGCCGATGAACGACTCGTTCACGAACTCGGTGTGCAGGGGCAGTTCGCCGCGCGCGTGCAGTTGCGCCATGCGGGCGGAGGTGCCGGTGCCGCACGGTGAGCGGTCGAACCAGCCTGGGTGGATCGCCATGGCGTTGCGGGACCGCCTGGCGTCCGAGCCGGGCGCGAGGAACTGGACGTGCTTGCAGCCCGTGATCAGCGGGTCGGCGGGATGGGCGGGACGGTCGGTGGCGTTGATCGCCGCCATGATGGACAGGCCGGCGGCGAGGATGTCGTCCTTGCGGGCCCGGTCGAACGGCAGCCCGAGCGGTTCGAGATCGGTGATGGCGTAGAAGTTGCCGCCGTAGGCCAGGTCGTGGCGGACCTCCCCCAGGCCGGGCACTTCCACGACGGCGTCCTGCCGGAGGGCGAACGAGGCGATGTTGCGGAGGGTGACGTGCTCGGCGACGCCGCCGCGGACGGCGACACGGGCCTCCACGAGCCCGGCGGGGGTGTCCAGCCGGACGATCGTCTCCGGCTCGGTCACCGGGACCATCCCGGTCTCGACCAGCACGGTCGCGACACCGATTGTGCCGTGCCCGCACATCGGCAGGAAGCCGCTGACCTCGATGTAGACGACGCCCCAGTCGGCGTCCGGGCGGGTGGGCGGCTGGAGCAGCGCGCCGCTCATCGCGGGGTGGCCGCGCGGCTCGTCCATCAGGAAGCGGCGCAGTCCGTCCAGGTGCCCGGCGGCGTGACGGCGGCGTTCGGCCATGGTGTCGCCGGGGATGGCCGGGACCCCGCCGGTGACGACGCGGGTCGGCATCCCCTCGGTGTGCGAGTCGACCGCGGTGATCGTGCGGACCGAGCGCATCAGGCGGCCCGGCGGTCGGCGAGCGCCCTGACGGCGCGGGTCATGTCGGCGGTGACGGCGGCGCGGTGCTCGGCGGTGAGCGGGCCGCGCGGCGGGCGGCAGGGTCCGCCGTACCGGCCCACCTGTTCCATGCCGAGCTTGATGGCCTGGACGAACTCGGTCCGCGAGTCCCACCGGAACGCGGCGACCAGCGGCTCGTACAGGGCGCGGGCGTCCTCCAGCCTCCCGGCGGCGGCCAACTCGTACAGCTGCGCCGCCTCGGCGGGGAACACGTTCGGGAATCCGGCGAACCAGCCTGTCGCCCCCATCAGCAGCGACTCCACGACCACGTCGTCGGCGCCCGCGACGACCTCCAGGCCGGGGGCCTTCTCCTTGATCTCCAGGACGCGGCGGACGTCGCCGGAGAACTCCTTGACCGCCACGACACCGTCGATCCGCGCGATCTCGGCGAGGAGATCCGGGGTGAGGTCGACCTTGGTGTCGATCGGGTTGTTGTAGACCATGACCGGCAGGCCGACCGACGCGACGGCCTCGTAGTGGGCGACGACCTCTCCGCGGTTGGCGCGGTACATGGTGGGCGGCAGGCACAGGACGCCGTCCGCGCCGTCCTCGGCGGCGATCTCCGCCCAGTGCCGCGCCTGGTGGGACCCGGGGCCGTGCACGCCGACCACCACCACACCGTCGTGGCCGACCGTTTCGACGGCGGTGCGGGCGACGCGGCGGCGCTCCCGGTCGGTCAGGGACGAGTACTCGCCGAGGGAGCCGTTGGGGCCGACGCCGCGGCAGCCGTTGTCGACGAGCCAGCGGCAGTGCTCGGCGTACCGGTCGTAGTCGACGGCGAGCCCCGCGGGCGCGGCGGCGTCGTCGCGGTAGGGCAGCGCCGTCGCCACGATGACACCGCCGAGGCTCTGGAGCGTGGTGTCGCTCATCGGACGTTCTCCTTGGTGTTGCCGACGGGGGGACGTGCGAGCTCGCCCAGCCGGATCGGCTGCGCGATGGGCCGGTGGTGAGCGGCGCGGTGGGACAGCAGGTCGGCGACGGCGGGACCGCACATCCGGCCCTGGCAGGGGCCGAGTCCGGCCCGGGTCGCGAGCTTGATCGCGTGGGCGGAGTTCCGGGCGGGATCGTCGGCCGCGCTGCGGAGGGCGCCGTAGGTCGTCTCCTCGCAGCGGCACACGACGGTCTCGGGGCGGAGCCAGCCGGGCCAGGCGGCCCCGACGGGATGCGCGGCGGCGAGACGCGCGGCGAACACGCGGCCGCGGTCGCGATGGCTGCGCACGGCCGTCAGCTCGGGGGCGTCCGGTGCGCCGCCCGCGGCGATCCAGCCGGCGAGGAGCCCTTCCGCCCTGGCCGCCGGAGCACCGGCGATACCGGTGATCTCCCCCGCGGCGTGGACGGCCGGGGCGGTGGTGCGCTGGTCGTCGTCCACCTCGACGAACGCGCCGTCCCGGAGCCCGCAACCGGCCGCGACGGGCAGTTCGAGCCGCGGGCTGAACCCGTGGGCCACGCACAGCGCGTCCACCTCGACGGCCCGTTCCGTGCCGGGCACCGCCGACCAGTCGGGACGGAGCCGCGCCGTGACCACCTCCTCCACGTGGCCGTCGCCCCGAGCCTCGATCACGGCGCGGCCCATCCGGTAGGGGACGCGATGCCGGGCCATCAACGCGGCATACCCGGCGAGCTCCGCGGTCTTGCCGGTCCGCGCCGCACGCTCCCACGGGCGCCGCGTCCAACCGCGCGCCACCGTGCCGGGAGTGTTGGCCTCCAGCACGGCCTGGACGGTCGATCCCGCCACCAGCAGCGCGGCGGCGGCCGGCAGGAGGAACGGCCCGGAACCGGCGATCAGCACCCGGTCACCGACGACCAGGCGCTCCCCTTTGACGAGCGCCTGCGCAGCCCCCGCGGTGTGGACGCCGGGCAGGTCCCAGCCGGGGAACGGCAGCACCCGGTCATGCGCACCGGGGGCCAGGACGAGCGCGTCCGGTTCGAGGACGTACCGTTCCCGACCGGCCGCGTCCGCCTCCCCGCACAGCACATGCGGGCACGGCGCCCCCTGATCGCGGTGTTCGATCGACCAGACGGCGGTCTGCGGCCACCAGTCACAGCGCGGATGCCCCAGCACGTGGCCGCGCAGGCGCTCGAAGCCGCTCCGCCCGGGACGTGCGGGGCGTGCGTCGGCCAAGGCGACCGGCGGCGTCCGGTGATACTGGCCGCCGGGGTCCTCGGACGCGTCGACCAGCGTCACCCGCGCTCCCGCGCGCAGCGCGCCCGCCGCCGCGCCCAGGCCCGCGGGCCCGGCCCCGACGATCACGACGTGCCGGGTCACCGGCCGTCCCCGTCCACGCGGGACTGGGTGGTGACCGCGTCGCCGTCGCGGGCACGGCGGCCGCATGCCCGCACGTCCCGGACGCCGTTGACGGTGACCAGGCAGTCGAAGCACACGCCGATGCCGCAGAAGACCCCGCGCGGGGCGCCCGACGGCCCCGCACGCCAGGCCCGGCGGCCGGACGCCATCAGCACCCCGGCGAGCGTCTGACCCTCGATGCCGGTGAGCGGCTCTCCGTCCACCGTGATCCGGAGGGGAACGTCCCGCCGCCCGGAGGCGTCGCCGGCCGTACGCACGAGTCTCGGGCTCATTCGCTGTTCCCTCCGGATTGGACGGCGGGCCGATCGGCCCTGAACGGCTTCGCGGCGATGTCCGGTTCGCGTCCGAGCATCAGGTCGCGCAGCACGGCGGCCGTGCCGACGGAGAGCCCGATGCCGGCGCCCTCGTGGCCGGTGGCGTGCCACAGCCCCTCCAGGCGCGGGTCCGCGCCGATCACGGGGAGATGGTCGGCGACGTACGGGCGGAACCCGCCGTAGGCGCGCATCACCGGCACGCCGGCCAGGGACGGGAAGAGGCGGAGCGCTTTGCCGGCGATGACCGACAGCACCTCGGTACGGATCCGGTCGTCGAATCCGACGCGGCGCCGGGAGGAGCCGAGCAGGATCGTCCCGGCGCGGGTCGACTCCACCACGGCGGACGCCTGGAGTTCCCCGGCGCCGCTGCCGACCGCGCCCACATAGTCGGCGTCGTAGACCTTGTGGAAGACGGTCGGAGGCATCGGCGCGGTCACGAGCACTTCGCCGCGCCGGGGCCGGACGGCCAGCCGGACGCCGAGCCGCGCGGCGAGCTCCCCCGACCACGGCCCGGCGGCGTTGACGACGGCGTCGCCCTCGACGATCCCGCCGGACGTGCCGACACCGGTGATCCGGCCGCCGCGTGTGACGGCGTCGACGGCTTCGCGGCCGGTGTGCAGAGCGGCTCCGGCCCGCACCGCGTCCGCGAGCAGGGCGGTGGCCGCTCCAGCGGGCTGTACTTGAGCGTCGTCGGAGTAGTGGACGGCGGCGGCGCAGTCGCGGGTGAGATGCGGTTCCGCCCGGGCGAGAGCGGCGGCGTCCAGTTCCTCGGCGTTGACGCCGGCCGCGCGCTGGGACTCGGCGAACTCCCGCAGGGGCTGCGCGCCTTCGCCGGTGGTCGCGACGACGATGCCGCCCTTGGGTTCCCACTCCACCGCGCCGGCGTCCGGAAGCGTTTCGAGTATCAGCGGCCACAGCCGCCGGGACAGCTTCGCCAGTTCGAGTTCGGGGCCGGGGGCCTTGTCGGAGACGAGGACGTTGCCCTCGCCGTGCGCGGTGGTCGCCGCGGCGGGGCCACAGCGGTCCACGACCGCGACGTCGCATCCGGCCAGGGCCAGCTCACGGGCGCAGGCCGCGCCGATGATCCCGGCGCCCAGCACCACGACCCGCATCATCGCACTCCCGTTGTTCGATAAATCGAACGCTTTGAGGCTACGTCGCCCTCGGGCGGGGTGTCAACGCGCAGGTCCCTGAGGATCGTCAGGGAGTGTCGTCCCGGTGCGGCGGCTCCGCCGCACCGAAGTGAAGCCGCCGACCGGCGTCGTACTGGAGGAGCAGAACAGAGCGCACGGTCCCGTCGAGCGCCGTGTAGGCGTGCGGCAGGCCGGCGTCGAAGGCGATGTAGTCGCCCGGGCCGAGCTCGGTGTCCCGGCCGTCCACCCGAACGGCGAGCCGCCCGGCCTGGACGATGGTGTGCTCGGTCCCGACATGGCCCAGCGAGTCCTGCCGCCGACCGGCCCTGACCTGCTGGTCGTACACCTCGAACAGGGCGCCGCCGGACACGATGCCACGCAGTGGCCGCAGGTCCACTCCCTCACCGCGCAGCACCTCGACGTCGCCGGCCCGGACCACGGTCAGCCCGGACGGCTCCTGGCGGTCGAGCAGGTCGGAGATGGGGACCTCCAGCGCGCGGGACAGGCTGAACACCGTCTCGATCGTGGGGTTTCCGGCGCCGGCCTCCAGCTGGGACAGCGTCGCCTTGCCGATCCTCGACCGGCGGGACAGCTCCGACAGCGAAAGACCGAGTTCCAGCCGCGCGCGGCGCAGGTTGCCGGCCAGCACGTCCCGCACCGACTCCCCTGACGCAGCCATGCTCCCGCCCCCCGCTCTGATCACAGCGATGTTCGGTATACCGAACCGCCAGTGTACCGGCGGGCCGGCGCCGCTCCTCGGATCCCGGGCAGCCGGTGATGGTCGCGGCCTTCGCCCTGCGCGCGGACGCCGGCTGCCCGCGACGCGGCGCGCGAGAAAGGGACGCCTATCCCGCCGCGTCACAGGTTCGCGAGAACGCCGCCACGGCGGGCGAGCCGTCCGGCTATGCGCTTCCCGCAAAAGCGAGGCGGGCGATTCTGCGCCGACCGTCATAGGGGCGCGGGTTCGCGGTTCGTAGGTTCTGGGCGCGTCCGGTGACCGCCGGGCGGCGCCGGACGCATCCTGCCGCCTCACTCACCGGAGGAACGCACCCATGAGACGAATCCGCATGCTGTTCGGGCTGGCCACCCTGGTCCTGCTGACCGGCCTTCTCCCCGCGACGACCGCCGGCGCCCAGCCGGCCCCCGCTCCGCCGGGAACGCGACCGATGATCTTCGTGCACGGGTTCTTCGGCTCCGGCAGCCAATTCCAGACCCAGGCCAAGCGGTTCGCGAGCAACGGCTATCCGGCGACCTACATCGAATCGCTGGAGTACGACTCCACCTTCCTCAACACCTCGACCGAGGAGGTGTACACCGCCCTCGATGAGCGCATCGCCAAGCTGAAGGCGGCCACCGGCGCAGACAAGGTCGACCTGCTGGGGCATTCGCTCGGCACCCGGATATCCCAGGACTACCTGCGGAGCTCCGCCTCGCGGGCGGGAAACGTCGCCCACTACGTCAATATCGACGGCATGGCCGCCGACTCCCTCCCCGGCGGCGTGCCCACCCTGGCGATCTGGGGAGAGAACAACCAGAGCCGCGCGGTGACCGGGGCGACCAACGTGTACCTCCCCGACGAATCACACGTGCAGACGACGTCCTCCGTCGCCACCTTCAAGGCCGTCTACGAGTTCCTCACCGGAGCGGATCCCCGGACGACCGGCGTCGTGGCGGAGTCCGGACCGATCAGGCTGGCCGGCCGGGCGGTCTCCTTCCCCACGAACGCCGGCTACACCGACGCCCGGCTCGACGTGTTCGAGGTCGACCCGGCCACCGGACGCCGTGCCGGCTCCGAACCGGTCGCGACGTTCCGGCTCTCGGGCGACGGCTCCTTCGGCCCGTTCAACGGCAGCGGAACGGCACGGTACGAGTTCGCGATCTCACCGGACGGCAGCGATCGAGTGCACCACCTGTACTTCCAGCCCTTCCGCCGCACCGATCTGGGGATCCGGCTGCTCACCTCCGACCCGGGCGGCCCGGTGGACTGGCTCATCGAGCGCGGCCCGCACCACGTCTCCCTGCTCGCCTACCGGAACAAGGAGTGGTGGGGCGACCAGGGCACGGACGGCGACACGCTCACCATCAACGGTACCGATGTGCTCAACGCGACGACCGCCCCCCGCGGCAAGGGGGCGATCGGCCTCTTCGCCTACGACTGGAAATCCGACCGCAACACCGACACCTCGGTCTCGGTGGGACTGTTCCCCGCCCTGCCGTTCATGAGCGGCGTCGACATCTTCATGCCCGCGGCGGACCCGCCGGCCGGCAGCGTGGTCCTGGAGACCAGGCAGCGGGCCGGCGACGGCCGGACGGCCCGGATGGTGGTGCCCGACTGGCCGTCGGACGTCAACACCGTCACCGTGTTCTTCGACGACTACACGTAACCGAACCGCCGACATCGTCCCCCGCCCGGTCATGACGACGGAGCCGGCCGCCATCGATTCCCATTCCGGTGGCGGCCGTTCAACGTCGTTCACCGGCGGTGACGTTCGAATGGCCTGAACTCAACTCAGATGGCTGAGTCAAGCATGGCCGGTTTTTTGTATGCGGGTGCGTTTCCGGGGCTCCGGTGAAGTCCGATCATCACACCACCATTCGAGGCCGGTATTCCGGCCACGAGCCCCTCCCCCCCCCCGGAAAGGGACCCACATGCGTTTCCCCCCATCCCTCACCTCCCGCCGGTTCGCCGCGCTCGCCGCCACGGCGTGCGTCGTCAGCGGCGCAGGCGTCGCCGTGACGGCGGCCCCCGCCTCGGCCGCCCAGTGCAGCGACGTCAACGTGGTCAGTGCCCGTGGCACCGGTGAGCCCGGCACCCTGGGCTGGATCGTCGGCGACCCGGTCTACTCCGCGCTCAGGAGCGAGATCAGGAACAGGACGTTCAGCGCGTACTCCGTCGACTACCCGGCCGATCTGAGCACCGGCTCGGCCTCCAAGGGGAACACCGACCTCGTCGACCATGTGAAGAGCCAGGCCGCGTCCTGCCCGAACCAGAAGTTCATCCTCGTCGGCTACTCCCAGGGCGCCAACGTGGTCGACAACTCCATCGGCATCAGCAGCGACGGCGCCGCCGTCGGCGGGCCGATCACCGCGACCATTCCCGCCTCGATCGAGCCCCGGGTCGCCGCCGTCCTGGTGTTCGGCAACCCGATCCGGGCCATCGGGAGGAGCATCACCGGGACCTATCAGTCCCGCACCCTCGACGTGTGCGCGGACGGCGACCCGGTCTGCGGCGCGGGCTTCGACATCCTCGCCCACCTGAGCTACGGCGACGACGCCGACGAGGCCGCCGACTTCGCCGCCGGCAAGGTCTGACGGCCACCACCACTGCCCGCCGTTCTTTCGCCTCGCCCCGACGAGGCCGAAACGAGCGGCGGGCAGGCGGCCGTCCGGCACCACGATCAGGGGGAGCATCCCGACGACGGTTCTCCGGGACGAACGACGATCCGGTCGCCGGGCAGTGGAAATCGAGCACGTGCAGGAATTGTTCCACGGACGACCAAGATCAACTTTCTCGTGCGCCTGGAAGAGCTGGACGGCCGAACCAATTCACTCATATGACCCGCCAGACGGGGCTGTAGGAGATGCTTGTGAGAACCCGGCAGTTGTCCGTCAGAAAGCACCATCCCGTCCAGCGGCACGCGTCGCACCGCGGTCTCGACGATCTGCTCCGCCCTTACACGAAATCCGTGGTCGATGAGGTCACCAGGGAGATCCGCAGGCAGCTGCCCGAATACGCGCAGCCGTCCGACAGCGAGTACGGCCGGCGCGTGCAGGAGACCATTTCCGTGACCGTCGAGCACTTCATCGACACCGTCGGCCGGCCGGCGTACGACCGGGAAGGCCTCGCGGCGATCTACGCGCGGCTCGGCGCGCACGAGGCCCGCAAGGGGCGCGCCCTCGACAGCCTGCAGAACGCCATGCGGCTGAGCAGCCAGGTCGCCTGCCGGCGGTTCATCGAGCAGGCGTACCGTCTCGGCTGGCCCAGCGAGACGCTGGCCCTGCTCACCGACTCCATGTTCCTCCTGCTCGGGACGGTCGCCAACGCCGCCGCCGAGGGCTACGCCGCCGCCCAGGAGAAACTGGCGTCCGCGCGGGAGCGGCACCGCAACCGGCTGCGCGACCTGCTGGTCGTCGATCCGCCCCCCAGCCTGGAGGCGCTCACCGATCTGAGCCGCGCCGCGGACTGGGGACCCACCAGCACGATCGGCGTCATCGCGCTGCGCCGGCCGGTCTCGCGGACCGCACACGTCGTTCCGCCGATGGTCCTGGCCGATTGGGAGGGGCCGGCGCCGTACCTGGTGGTGCCCGATCCGGACGGGCCGGGCCAGGACCGGCTGCTGGCACGGCTCGTCCGGGAGCACCCGGGCGTGATCGGGCCCACCGTGCCGCTGAACCGGGGCGCCGTCTCCCTGCTCTGGGCCCGGCGGGCCGTCGAGCTCGTAGAGCGCGGAGTCCTGCCCTGCGACGGGGTCGTGCGGTGCGTCGACCACGTCGCCGTACTGGCCGCCTCGCTGTGCGAGGACCTGATCGACGCGGCGGCGGTCCGCCACCTCGGCCCGCTGCTGAAGCTTCCGGCGCACCGCCGCCGGACCCTGGCCGCGACCCTGCTGCTCTACCTCAACTGCGGCGACAACGCGATCACCGCGGCCGAGCGGCTGCACGTGCACCCGCAGACCGTGCGCTACCGCATCCGCAGCCTCCAGGAGATGTACGGCGGCGACATCGTCGACCCCGACACCAGGCTCGACATGAGCATCGCGCTGAACGCCCTGCTCCGGTTCCCCGCGCCGGCGGCCACATCCGGGACGGCGGCGGACCCGTCCCGCGACTCATCCGGTTGAGCGCCCGCGGCCCGGACTTTGGCACGAGTGTCATTTCGGCCGGTGATCCACCGCCCGATCATCGCAGTGCCGTTGAGACCCCGGCCACGCCCGGGGCCTCACATCGTCTTTTCGCTCCCAACGCGAAGGAAACGACATGCGACTGCGATCGCTCATGCTCTTGACCGCGGCCGGTTTCACAGCGGACGCGCTGTGGCGGCGAGGCCGGGCGGCGAGGCTGACGCCGCTGCCGGGCAGCGACGAGCCCGTGGCCGAGGACCACCTCTTCGTCACCGCCGCGGGCGTCGACGTGGACGCCGCGACCCGGCGGGCCGCCAGCGCGTACGCCAGGGAAGGCCGCCTCCAGGTCCTGGACCTCGTACCGGCCGGCCTGGACAGCCTCCGGGCCCTGGATCTCGTCCGGCGCGTCGACCCGGACACCTACCGCCGCGCCCGGCTCGCCGTCGGCGCGGGTGGCGGGCACGCGCTGCTCGTCGACGCCGACGTGGCCGGGCGGGCCGGCATCACCCGGTTCACCGGCCTGGCCTCCGCCGAGTTCGAGGCGCTGACCGCCCGCCTCAAGCTCTACGCCCCGGTGCGGACGGACCTCGCAGTGGTCTCCGGGATCACCCCGGCCGGCAGCCCGGTCGCCGACCGCCGCGCGATCCTCCGCCGGCACTGGCCGAGCGACCTGCCCGTCTACCTGACCGGGAACATCATCGGCCTGGCCGTTCTGGGCACCGGCCTCGCGGCCTGCCTCGTCCACCCGCGCGGGCGGGCGGGGAACGCGGCGTCCGCGGCGGCCGTCCTCGCCGCGGCATGCGCGCAGCCCTACCTGGCCACCGCCCGCACCCCGCTCCGCCCGCACGACCGGCGCCGCTTCGCGCTCTCCCGGCCGATCGCCGCCCCCTGCCGGTGGCTGCGGGTCGCCGCCGTCCGGGAGGAGCCCGACCCGGAGATGCCACGCCTGCGCCGGGAGTACGCGGCCGAACTGTCCGAAGGAGTGGCGCGCTTCTTCGAGGCCCCCCGGCGCACGTGCCCCTGGTGCGGCGACGGCGACCTGCGGCTCGTGCTGACGAGCGGCGACCACCAGCATCACCGGCCCGGTCTCTTCAGGCTGGACCGCTGCGGCTCCTGCGGCCACGTCTTCCAGAATCCCCGCCTCAACGCGACCGGCCTCGACTTCTACTACCGGGACTACTACGACGGTTCCGGCGCCCCGGAGGTCGAGCGCGGCTTCCGGCTGGCCGCGCCGCACTACCGGGACCGCGCCAGAATGCCGCGCGGGCACGTGGTCCCCCGGACCTGGCTCGACGTCGGCGGCGGGCACGGCCATTTCTGCAACGCCGCCCGGGACATCTGGCCGGACACCCGCTTCGACGCCCTCGACATGAGCGTCAGCATCCAGGAGGCCGAACGCCGCGGCTGGGCCGACGCGTCCCATCTCGGCTCGTTCACCGAGCTGGCCGACAAGCTCGCCGGCGAGTACGACGTCGTGAGCATGCACCACTACCTCGAGCACACCGTCGATCCACACGCGGAACTGGACGCGGCCGCCCGGGTGCTGCCGCCCGGAGGGCATCTGCTCATCGAGGTCCCCGACCCCGAATGGACGGTCGGCCGGCTCGCGGGCCGCTGGTGGCACGCCTGGTTCCAGCCGCAGCACCTCCACTTCGTGCCGCTGGACGACCTCACGGCCGCGCTGTCCGAACACGGCATGCGGATCGTCGCCGTGGAACGCGGCCCCGCGCACCAGCCGGTGGACCTGCTGATGCTCGTGATGATGCCGGCGCACCGCATCGTGCCCGATCCCGACAAGCCCTGGCGCGACCCGAGGTACCGGCGGCTCCGCGTCGCCGCGCGCACGGCCGTCTATCTGGCCGCCGGCCCGCTGATGCTCGGCGCCGCCATGGCCGACCAGCTGCTGTATCCCGTCATCCGGCGCGGCGGCCGCTCCAACACCTACCGGGTGCTCGCCCAGCGCATACCGGACGGCGAACCGGGTGGTTCCGATGCCCCGCGCCATGTGTCCGTTCCCCGGGCAGGGCGCTGACGGCGGACGGATCGTCGTGTCAGACCGCGTAGATCCGGCCCGTGTCGGTTCCCTCGATCGACCGGACGAACGCCCGGCCGACGTCGGCGGCGGGGACGGACCGGAAGCCGGGGAACGCTTCGCCGTACTTGCCCAGCGATTCGGTGAGCACGGTCGGGCTCACCGCGTTGATGCGCTGCTCGCCCCACAGCTCGGCGGCGCTGGCGCGCACCCAGGCCTCGAGTGCCCCGTTGACGGCCGAAGCGACGCTCCCCGTGCGGATGGGCTCGCGCGCGAGGATTCCGGTGATGAGGGTGAACGAGCCGCCGGTGCGCACATGGTCCGCGGCCTGCCGCACCAGCTCGACCTGCCCGAGGAGCTTGCTGTTGATCCCGGACATCCAGGCGTCGCGGTCCATCTCACGCCAGGGGCCGAACGGTGTCGACCCGGCGGTGCACGCGACGGCGTCCAGGACGCCGGCCCTGCGGACGATGTCGCCGATCTGGGCCGGATCGGAGATGTCGACGGGCCATTCGCGTGACCCGCGGTGCGCCGCGATGACGTCGTGGCCGCGGTCCGACAGGGCCGCGTGCACCGCGCCGCCGATGGCGCCGGTCGCGCCGACGAGCAAGATCTTCATTCTTCCGGGTCCTCCGCGCTCGGGTAGACGGTGCTGTGCCGCGGCTTGGCCGCCGCTCCGGTGATGCCGGACATCACGTGTTCGATCCGTGTGCACTCGTCGAAGGAGTGGCTACAGGAAGCTGACGTTCTGGGCGAGGGTGAGGGTCTCGGAGTAGTTGACGGTGTTGGTGGCGCGGCGCATGTAGGCGCGCCAGGCGTCGGAGCCCGACTCGCGTCCGCCGCCGGTCTCCTTCTCACCGCCGAAGGCTCCTCCGATCTCGGCGCCGGACGTGCCGATGTTCACGTTGGCGATGCCGCAGTCGGAGCCGTCGGCGGCGAGGAACCGTTCGGCCTCGCGCTGGTCGCGGGTGAAGATCGACGAGGACAGTCCCTGGGGGACGTCGTTGTGCAGGGCGATGGCGTCGTCGAAGCGGTCGTAGGTCATCACGTACAGGATCGGCGCGAACGTCTCCTCGCGGACGACGCCGGTCTGTCCGGGCATCCGCACGAGCGCGGGTTCGGCGTAGGCGGCGCGGGGGGCGGCGTCGGCGAGCCTGCGCCGGCCCCCCGCGAGCAGCTCGCCGCCCTCGTCCCGCGCCCGGTCGAGGGCCTGGCGCATGGTGTCGTGGGCACCGGTGGAGATGAGCGGGCCGACGAGGGTGTGGTCGGCGAAGGGGTCGCCGATGGGCAGCTTGCGGTACGCGCCGGTGAGCCGGTCGACGAGGTCGCCGGCGACGTCACGGTGGACGATGAGGCGGCGCAGGGTCGTGCACCGCTGGCCGGCGGTGCCCGCGGCGGCGAACACGATGCCGTGCGTGGCCAGGTCGAGGTCGGCGGACGGGGCGACGACCGAGGCGTTGTTGCCGCCGAGTTCCAAAAGCACGCGCCCGAAGCGTGCCATGACGCGCGGGCCGATCTCGCGGCCCATCCGGGTGGAGCCGGTGGCGCTCACCAGGGCGACGCGGGGATCGTCGGCCAGTCGCTCACCGGCGGCCCGGTCGCCCAGCAGCAGCCGGTGCACGTCCGCGGGGGCGCCCGCGTCCTCGGCCGCGCGTTCCACGAGCCGGCCGGCCGCCACGGAGATCAGCGGCGTCAGCTCCGAGGGCTTCCACACCACGGTGTCGCCGCAGACCAGCGCGATGGCGGTGTTCCACGACCACACGGCGGCGGGGAAGTTGAAGGTGGAGATGACCCCGACGACGCCGAGCGGGTGCCAGGTCTCGGCGAGCCGGTGGCCGGGGCGTTCGGAGGCGATGGTGCGGCCGTAGAGCTGGCGGGACAGCCCGACGGCGAAGTCGCAGATGTCGATCATCTCCTGGACCTCGCCGAGCGCCTCGGAGCGGATCTTGCCGGCTTCGATGGTGATGAGGTCGGCGAGGTCGCCCTTGTGCTCGCGGAGCAGGTCGCCGAGGCGCCGGACGAGGTCGCCGCGGACGGGCGGCGGGGTGGTGCGCCACGTCCGGAAGGCGGCGGCCGCCGCGGTGACCGCCCGGTCCGCCTCGGCGGCGGCGGTGCCGGTTTCGAGGCCGAACAGGTGTTCCCCGGTGATGGGGGTGCGTGCGATGAGTCCGTCCCCCTCGGTGACGGTCACCCCGACCCGGCGCAGGGCGGTGCGGGCGCGGTCGCGGAGCGAGCCGGTGCTGGGGAGTGGCGTGTCTGGCATGAGGTTCCTTTCGGGCTTGTCCGCCGGATGACGTCAGTCGAGCGCCCCTTCGATGCCCAGGGCCTCGGCGACCTCGGCGATCGAGTCGTTCTGCTGCCGCTCATAGAGGGCGAAGGGGTCGTGGACATGGCGGCCGATCGCGCCGGCGAGCCAGTCGAGGTCGTACCGGATCGCTTCCCGGGCGGTGTTGCGGGTGCCTTCGCCGCTGAGGTTGGACTGGAAGATGCCGGCGGCCGATCGGGGAAGGAAGTCCTCGTAGACGATGGGCTCCGCGCGGATCCACCCTTGCCGGAGCAGGTCCATCACGTTCGCCGGCGCGGGTCCGCCATGAGCGGGGCGCTCGCCGGACAGGTGATAGGTGAAGAACGCCAGCCCGTGCTCGATGAGTCCGCGTTCGGTGGAGGGGAGGCCCTCCTCCCAGACCGCCCGTGCCGTGTCGGCGCGGGGGACGCCGGGACGGGCGGCGGCCCGGCGGTCCACCTCGTCGAGCAGGGCGTCGTAGCGGGCGCGCCCCCGCCGGGTGAGCGCGAGCCCCCTCGCCTCCACCTCGCCGAACCGCACCCGCAGCGCTCCCGTGGACACGGTTCCGTCGGGCCCGCGCATCCGGCGGGGTTCGGCCAGGGCGCGGAAGGACGTCTGGCGGAGCAGCACGTCGGGCCCGTTCCATCGGGGCGGGCCCTGGATGGTGTCGATCATCCGGATGCCGCGCCCGGTCATCCGCCGGTACAGCTCGTCGATGTCCAGGACCCGCGGGGTCAGGTGGTTGACGTGCGTGCTGCGGACTCCGCCGATGTCGGCGGCGACCGCGGACACCCTCTCCAGGGTCTCGTACCAGCCCTGGTCGACGGGTTCGTCCGACAGCTCGAAGGAGCGCACCGCCAGGTGCAGGAACCGCTCCGCGTCCGCTTCCGGCAGCTCCCGGTCGCGCTCGGCGCGATCGGCCAGCGCGAGCAGCTCGGGCGGGAACAACCGCCGCCGTGCCAGGAAGTTCTCCAACCTGCGCCGGAGCCCGGGATCGAAGAACCGGGAGTCGGCGGGCGTCAGCATCGAGGTGAACACGCGGAACGGGTTGCGGGCCAGCTCCCCGGCTTCGACGGGCCGGAAGGCGGTGGACACGACGGGGACCGCGCTGGACGCGGCCTCCCGCAGGTCGTAGAACCCCACGGGCTCCATGCCGAGAGCCCCGAAGATCCGGGCGACCTGGTTCAGCTCGGCCGGGGTGCCGACCCGGATCGCGCCGTGGCGCTCGGCGGTGACCCGGCCGACGGAGCCGAAGCGTTCGGCGGCGGCCCCGGAACGGAGCAGAACATCGGCGTTGACCTCCCGCGAGACGTCGACCAGCGTCGCGTACGCGGGTACCTCGCGCCCGTACATCTCCGACAGCCTGCGCGCGAAGGCCGCGCGAAGCTGCCATTGGCCGAGCGTCTTCATGCTTCGCCTCCCGGCTCGGGTGCGGTGTTCAGACGATGCGGGCTTCGGGGCGCGGCCGGCCGCCGGCGAAGCGCCGCACGCTCAGCGGGCTCACGTCCAGGACCGGCGCGCGTTCGAGGCAGAGGTCGCGGATCACCTCGCCGACCGCGGGCGCCTGCAGGAATCCGTGGCCGGAGAACCCGGTGGCGTAGAGGAGGTTCGGCGGCTCGTCGGCGCGGCCGATGAGAGCGTTGTGGTCGGGGGTGACCTCGTAGAGCCCCGCCCAGCCGCGCGACAGCCCGACGTCGAGCAACCGCGGTGCGCGGGTCTCGACCGCCCGGCTCAGCCTGGGCAGCCACGCGTCGGAGTAGCCGAGATGGAATCCCGGCTCCTGCTCCGGGTCGGACATGCCGAGCAGGAGCCCCCCGCCTTCGCGGTGGAAGTAGAAGGACGAGGCGAAGTCGATGGTGAACGGCACCTCCGCGGCGAGATCGGGCATCGGCCGGGTGAACATCACCTGGCGGCGCACCGGCGTCACGGGCAGCTCCACACCGGCCATCTCCCCGATCGAGCGCGACCACGCGCCCGCCGCGCAGACCACGGTGTCGGCCCTGATCGTGCCGTGATCGGTCACCACGGCGGTGGCCCGGCCCGCCCGCGTCCGGATGCCGGTGACCGGCGTGTTCGTGCGCAGTGTGGCGCCGAGCCTTCTGGCCGCCGTCGCGTAGCCGAGCACGACCGACTCGGGGGTGCAGTGGCCGTCGTCCGGGGAGAACGCCGCGGCGAGCAGGCCGTCGGTCTCGATCAGAGGTGACAGCCTGCGCGCCTCCGAGACGTCGATCATGCGGCTGGTGACGCCGAGCTCGTTCTGCAGCGCGACGTCGCGTTCGAAGGCCGCGACGTGCTCGGGCGTGGACAGCAGGAACAGGTAGCCGACCTGGCGAAGGTCGATCTCCTGCCCGGGGCGTTCGCGGAAGCGGGTGAACGCTTCGAGGCTGCGCGCGCCGAGCTCAATGTTCAGCTCGTCGGAGAACTGGGCTCGGACGCCGCCCGCGGCCTTGCAGGTCGAGCCGGAGCCGAGCTCGTCTCGTTCGAGCAGCACCACGTCGCCGACGCCGGCCTCGGCGAGATGGAAGGCGATGCTGGTGCCGATCACCCCGCCACCGATGATCACGACGGACGCGCTGCCGGGGAGCGGGGCCGGGGTGGCGGACATCGGTGGTCCCTTCCGTGGGGCCGACGCCTGGGGCGCGAGGCGAGCGGAGGTGCGTCAGCCACCATCGTGCATCCGCGAATCTTTGACGTCTATTCACAGTTTTTCATCTGTATTTATTAGAGTTCCTATATGGAGTGGACGAGCGTGCAACTGCGGTCGCTGGTGGAGCTGGCGCGGCGCGGCACGATCACGGCCGTGGCGCAGTCGCTCGGCTACACCCCGGGCGGTGTCTCCCATCAGCTCGGCGCGCTTGAGCGGGCCGCGGGCGTGCGGCTGCTGCGCCGGGTCGGGCGCCGGGTCGAGCTCACCGACGCCGGGCTCGCCCTGGCGGGGCACGCCGAGCGCATCCTCGGCATCGAGGCCGAGGCGGTCGCGGCGGTGGAGCGGACCACCCGCGCGATCTCCGGGGCGCTGCAGGTCGGCCTGTTCGCCACGGCCGCCGCGGAGATCCTTCCGCTCGCGCTCGGCAGGATCCACCGGCGTCATCCCGGTCTGGTCGTGCAGAGCAGGGAGATGGACGTCGACGAGGTCTACGACGCGGTCTCCTCCAGCACGGTGGATCTGGCGCTCGGACTGGACTACCCCGATGTGCCGATTCCCCGTGACCCGGCGCTGCACGTGGTCCGGCTTTACCGGGAACGGTTCTGCCTCGCGGTCCCCGCGGGCACGCTCCCGGGTGTGGATTCCATCAGCCTCTCCGAAACGGCGTCCCTGGGATGGATCCTTCCGGCGGCCGAAAGCCATTACGGCCGGGCGATCCGCACGGTGTGCCGCCGTGCCGGGGTCGAGCCCGACGTGCGCCACGAGGTGACCGACACGGCCGCCTCGCTGGCACTGGTCGAGGCCGGGGTCGGCGCCGCTCCGGTCACCGACCTGATGATGCGGCTGCGCCCCTCGCGGTTCGACGTCGTCGGCCTCGCGGAACCGTTCGAGCGGCACATCGTCGTGATCGTGCGTGCCGCGGCGCAGGACAGGCCGACCGTGGCGGCCCTGGTCCAGGTGCTGCGCGAGCTGGCCGACGACGGGGACACCGGCGAGCAGGCCCAGCCGGCGTGACCCTGAGGGCGGCAAGGTCTAGTCCTGCCGCCTCTTTCGTCGGCGACCCGATTGGCTCAAAGTTCTCGCTATGCGAATCGCGTCTTCCCAGCGTTCGAGTCGTCGGACACGCCCTGCGGACAGGAAGAGGAACCCCATGCCGGACGCCCTCCGTCCCCGCCTCGACCGTCGATCGCCCGGGCACCGGCCGTCCCGCCTCAGGGAATCCGCATGAGCCAACAGGATGCGCAACCGTTGTCGATTCGCGCTTGAACCCGCACTGAATCTTGCGTGATGGTCACAGAGAGGCGCCGTCCGGGTAGAGATCCGGACGTGTCGCCGCGGGGGCACAGAACCGGCGGAACCAGATAGCGAAGGGAACGACCCCCGATGGCAGCCAGAGAAGTGTTCGGCAGCAGATTCGCCTTCATCGCCGCGGCGATCGGGATGGCCGTGGGCACCGGGAACCTGTGGCGGTTCCCCCGGGTCGCGGCCGAGTGGGGCGGGGGCGCGTTCCTGGTCGCCTTGGTGGTGGCCAACCTCGTGTGGGCGGTCCCGATCCTGATGGCCGAATCCTTCATGGGCTCCAAGAGCCGGCTCGGCACGGTGGGCGCCTTCCGCGACTTCATGGGACGCAGGTTCGCCTGGATGGGCGCCTACATGGGGTTCGTCACCGTCGGCATCCTGTTCTACTACTCGGTGGTGTGCGGGTGGACGCTGCGCTACGTGGTCTACTCGCTCACCGGGACGTTCGACGAAGGGCGTGACACCCAGGCGCTGTGGGACGGTTTCACCTCCAGCGCCTGGCAGACGATCCTGTTCCACCTGCTGGCCATCGGGCTGGTGGGCGCGATCGTGGCCCGCGGGCTCAAACGCGGTTTCGAGCGGATCCTCAAGTGGGCGATCCCGGGACTGTTCGTGATCCTGCTCGTGCTGGCGATCCAGGCGCTGACGCTGGACGGGTCGGAGGAGGGGCTCCGGCACCTCTTCGTGCCCGAGTGGGACCGGCTCGGCGACGCCCAGCTGTGGCTCCAGGCGTTCACCCAGATGGCCTTCTCCACCGGCGCCGGATGGGGCCTCTACCTGACCTACGCGGTCTACATGCGGCGGCGGGAGGACTTCGGGCTCAACGCCACGGTGGTGTGCGCCGGGAACCTGCTGGCCTCCCTGCTCGGCGGCATCGCCGTGATCGGCGCGCTGTACGCGCTGGGCGAGCCGCAGCAGATCGCCAGCGCCACCGCGGGCAACGAGGGCCTGGCCTTCATCTTCTTCCCCCAGCTGTTCGCCGAGATGCCCGGCGGCGCCTTCTTCGGGGTGCTGTTCTTCCTGGCGCTCGCCATGGCCGGGATCTCCAGCCTGATCGCGATGGCGGAACTGGCCACCCGCAACGTCATGGACGCCGGAATGACCCGGCCACGCGCGGTCTGGCTGGTGGTCGCGATCACCGCCGTCGCCGGCATCCCGTCGGCCCTCAGCCTGGACTTCTTCGCCAACCAGGACTTCGTGTGGGGCGTCGCGCTGCTGATCAGCGGTCTGCTGGCCGCGATCGCGATGATGAAGTACGGGCTGGAGCGGGCACGGGCGGCGATGGACGCCGACAGCGACTTCCGCATCCGGGCCTGGTGGCCGTGGCTGATCCGGCTGTTCCCCGTGATGTTCGCGATCGTGATCGGCTGGTGGGTCTACCGGGCGATCGACGAGTTCGCCCCCGACGACTGGTGGAACCCCTTCTCGACGTTCAGCGTCGCCACGCTGGCACTGCAGTGGACCCTGCTGTTCGTGATCCTGTACGCGCTGAACAACTTCTTCGCCGACCGGATCGGCAGCGGCCCCATGACCGCACCCGCGCCCGCCGGCACCGCCCCGGCCGGTGACGCGGCCGAGGGCGGCGACGAGAAGACCCCCTCCTAGTTCCGCCCAGTGAGAAAGGACAACCCGTGGACACCGAAGTCCTGGTGTGGACCGTCATATTCCTCGGCGGCGACCTGCTGGTGCTGATCCTGCTGCTGTTCTGGGCGGTCAAGAAGGACCGGGAGAAGCGCGCCGCGCCGGGGGACGCCGAGGCCTAGCCCGCTACCGCGCCAGCGGGGTCAGATGGTCGCCGGCGGGAACGGCCTGGCGCACCGTCGTCAGGAAGCGGCCGAGCAGCGGGTTGGTGTTGCCGGTCCGATGGACCGCGAGGACGGTGCGATGCGCCGACCTCTGGGCCAGCCGGGTCGCGACGATGCGCTCGTGGGGCGCGTGACCGAGCGAGGGAACGACCGCCACTCCGCCGGTCGTGGCGACCAGCTCGCGGACGACGTCGTAGTTGTTGCTGCGAAAGGCGATCGCCGGGCTGAAGCCGGCCGAGGCGCACAGCCGGGTCAGCGACAGCGCCCCGGCCGTGCCCTCCCGGCTGGTGATCCAGCGCCGTCCGGCCAGCCGGGAGAGATCGACGGAGCGCCGGTCGCCGGGTGGCCGCAGGAGGAGCAGGTCCTCGCGCAGCAGCGGGTGCCGGGTGACACCGTCCGACCACTGGCGGGGACACAGCCCGTACTCGTAGACGAGTGCGACGTCCAGGTCACCGTCGACGATGGTCGCGATCAGTTCGTCGGGTTCACCCTCCTCCAGGGTGATCTTCACGCCGGGGCACCGCTCGCTGAAGGCCGACAACGCCGGCGGCACGAGCCGGACGCTCGCGGTGGGGAAGCTGCCCACCCTGATCTGGCCGCTCACGCCGCTCGTCAGCTGCCGGACCTGGTAGTCGAACTCGTTCACACTGGTCAGCACCTGCCTGCTCAGCTCCAGGAGGCGGTGCGCGGCCGCGGTGGTGCGAATCCCATGCGCCTCCCGCTCGAACAGCAGCAGCCCGGTCTCCCTCTCCAGCGCCGCGATCTGCTGCGAGACGGCCGATGAGGTGTAGCCGAGCTCCCGCGCGGCGATCGCGAACGAGCCGGTCCTGTGCACCGCCTGAAAGGTCAGCAGGTGATGAAGCTTGTACATCCGCACCTCACGGCCGTCGGGACCCGTGGGCGAAGGGTAAGACCTGCTTGGCCTAGAACGGAATTCCTATAGGCCGCTGTGACACCTGACGCGCGATCACCCGAGGAGTGCCGTCCCAGAGCTCATCGGCGCGGCGGAGACTCGCACGGTGTGCGGAGATGGCGGACTTTACCGTGATGCTTGGCTCTATTGGCCGGCGTCCTGGTACGTTAAAGCTCTGACCTGCGACAACCGAGGAAGACTCGGGCGGGGGCGGTGCGCATGATAGGGGACGCGCATACCGATATCCCTCCGGGCGGGGGCGAGGCCTTGGGGCTTGAGGTGATCGCGGCCACGGCCGTGTTGGACGAGCTGGGCGTCATCCTGGCGTGGAGTACGGGCGCGCAGCGATTGCTCGGCTACACCTCGGCGGAGGTACTGGGCCGTCCGGCCGCCGCTCTGCTCGCCGCCGACGTGCCGGCATCCGTCCTGCAGGGCCTCAAGGGGCGCAGCGACTGGAACGGTGAGGCCAGCCTGCGGCACAAGAACGGCGCCGCCGTGGAAGTGGAACTGCTGGCGCACCCGAGCCGCGGCGACGACGGCCGGCTCCGATGGCTCCTGGCGACCTTCGTCGAAGGGCCGCCCCCGGCCGAGGAGTCGGACCTGCCCTTCATGGACTGGGCGTTCGCCCAGTCCCCTTTCGCCCTCGCCATCCATGACACGGATCTGGTGTGCCTGCGCGTCAATGACCGCATGTGCCAGATGTTCGAGAAGGCCGAGGGCGAACTGCGCGGACGGCGCCTCACCGAGGCGCTCCCCGGCCCCCAGTTCGACGCACTGGCACGGTACATGCGCCAGGTGCTCGACACGGGCGAGCCGGTGCACCGGCAGACCTACCGCCGGGTGCCCGGCGAGCCCCGCGAACGGGCCTGGTCGGTGTCCATCGCGCCGCTGAAGGATCAGGACGGCCGGACGCGGGCCGTGTGGGTCGGGGTCCTCGACATCACCGGGCAGTACCGCTCCCGGCAGCGGCTGACCCTGTTGAACGAGGCCAGCACGGCCATTGGCAGCACCCTGAACGTCACCCAGACCGCCCAGGAACTCGTCGACGTGGTGGTGCCGCGGCTGGCCGACTTCGCGATCGTCGATCTGCTCGAGGCGGTCTTCACCGGCGACGAGCCGCTCCCCGGGCCCGTTCCCGCCACCGTCGCGCTGCGCCGCACCGCCCACCAGTCCGTCAACGAGGGCGTCCCCGAGGCCGTCGTCAAGATCGGGGACATCGACCGCTACCCGGACTCATCCCCGTCCGCCCGCTGCCTGGCCAGCGGCGAAGCGGTCCTGACCGGCTCCCACGACCAGGCGTTCCTTCCATCGGTCAGCCATAATCCCGATCGGGCGGAGACCGTCCGGAAGCATGGGTTCCATTCGGTCCTCTCGGTGCCGATACGCGCCCGCGGGGTCACCCTCGGTGCCGCCGTCTTCCTCCGCGGCCGGCGGCCGGAGCCCTTCGAGCCGGACGACGTGCTCCTCGCCGAGGAGCTCACCGCAAGAGCCGCCGTCTGCCTCGACAACGCCCGCCGCTACACCCGCGAGCACGCGACCGCTCTCGCCTTGCAGCGCAGCCTCCTCCCCCGGCGGTTCCCCGTGCAGTCGGCCGTGGAGGTCGCCGGCCGCTACCTGCCCGCCGGCTACCCCGCGGGAGTGGGGGGCGACTGGTACGACGTGATCCCGCTGTCGGGCGCCCGCGTCGCCCTGGTCGTCGGCGACGTCGTCGGGCACGGCCTGCACGCCTCCGCCACCATGGGCCGGCTGCGCACCGCCGTCCGCACGCTCGCCGACATCGACCTCGCCCCCGACGAACTCCTCACCCACCTCGACGACCTGGTCGGCCGCCTCGCGAACGAAGCCGGCTCCGGCGAAGCCGAGCACGAGATCGGGGCCACCTGCCTGTACCTGGTCTACGACCCGGTCTCCCGCCAGTGCAGCATGGCCCGCGCCGGGCACTGCCCTCCCGCGCTCATCGGCCCGGACGGCACCGTGGACCTCCTCGACCCGCCCGCCGGCCTCCCGCTCGGCCTGGGCGGTCTCCCCTTCGAGAGAATGGACATCGAACTTCCCGAGGGCAGCATCCTCGTCCTCTACACCGACGGACTCGTCGAGTCCCGCGACCGCGACATCGACGCCGGTCTCGAACGGCTGCGCCGGGCGCTGACGCGGCCCGGCCCGTCACTGGAGGCGACCTGCGACCACGTCTTCGACAGCGTCTCCCTCGGCCGTCCCGTGGACGACGTCGCCCTGCTGGTCGCGCGCACCCGTGCCCTGAAGTCCGACCGGGTCGTCACCTGGGACCTGCCCGCCGACCCCGCCATCGTCGCCGACGCCCGCAAACGGGCGGCCGAGCAGCTCACCGTCTGGGACCTCGACGAGGTCGCGTTCACCACCGAACTCGTCGTCAGCGAACTCGTCACCAACGCGATCCGGCATGCCGAGGGCCCGATACGGCTCCGTCTCATCCGGGACCGGACGCTCATCTGCGAGGTCTCCGACGGCAGCGAGACCTCGCCGCACCTGCGCCGCGCCCGCGTCTTCGACGAGGGCGGACGGGGCCTGCTCCTGGTCGCCCAGCTGACCCAGAGCTGGGGGACCCGTCATACCCCGCACGGCAAGACCATCTGGGCCGAGCAGACCCTCACCCCATCGTGACACCGGCAAGATGCCCAGGGATCGCCGTCTCGCCGTCTCGCCGTCTCGCCGTCTCCGAGCGTGCCCCGTGACAGGACGGGTGAGCCGATCGCAGCGGCGCAGCCGGCCTGAAGCACTGACTCGCGCGGGACACCAGCCCGAACGGAACGCACACGGACCGCCATTGCCCCACGAGGATGATGCGATCGTGCCGTGCTTGGCACCCGCGCCGGGCTGCTAGGAGGCGGCGAGCTGATCGTCGGTGTGACCAGCACCGAGACGCTCCGCGACGCGCTCCGGAAGGCCGGCGGCCGGTAACTGTCCGGGATCCAGGAGTCGGAGGTGTCAAACCAGGGCGACGAAGATTCTGCCGGGCATGCCCCGCCGGTTCTGTTAGGCCGGTTACCGCAGGGCAACAACTCCGGAAGACGTCGCCGCGCTGAGCGGCCGTGTACGGAAGGAGGGCCATGCGCACAAAGCTGCTCGCCGAGGCCGATGGCCGGCGGACCTACGCGATCGTGATGGACAAAGGGGATGACCCGGTGACGGAACTCGGCCGCTGGGCCACGGAGAACTCGGTCGGCGGTGCCTCACTGACCGGCGTCGGCGCCTTTCGCCGAGCCGTCCTGGCCTTCTTCGACCCCGTGCGCAAGGAGTATCTGCCCATGGAAGTGAACGAGCAGGCCGAGGTGCTGTCACTGATCGGGGACATCGCCGAGTCGGGCGGCAGCCCCGCCGTGCACGCCCACGCGGTGCTCGGCCTGCGCGACACGTCCACACGCGGCGGGCACCTGATGGAAGCCGACGTCTGGCCCACCCTGGAACTCATCGTCACCGAGACACCGACCACGCTGCGCAAGCAGCACGATCCTGAAACGGGGCTGGCGTTGATCAACCCGGACGCGGCCGACGCCCCGTCTCACTGACTACTCCGCCGTCATCCAGTGCGTGCGCCGGGCCGGCTCCGGTGGCGACGCCTTCATCACCGGCGCCTTCCACTTCGCCGACGACTGCGCCGCCCTCTCCGCGGCCCCGGTCCCGCCGCGCTGTTGACAGGAGAGAGGCCAAGATCGTAAAGTTCGCCTGATTCACGGTTGCCCGAGGGAAATCCGGTGAGATGCCGGTGCGGACGCGCCACTGTATCCGGGACGACGATCCCGGGAGCCAGGTCGCTCGGGCGGCCGCGACCTCATTGTCCGGGACGCGCTAGATCCCCTGCGGAGGCACCGTGAGCACGCTGTCGGCTCCAGGCAACATCCCCCTTCCCCGCCTCGTTCCATGGCTGCTCACGGTTCCCGTGCTGCTGCTGATCGGCTACCTCGTCCTGATGGACAACGGCGCCGTGTCGCAGACGGGCGGCTACCTGCACGAGCTGATGCACGATGGGCGGCATCTGCTCGGCGTGCCCTGCCATTAGGGCCGCCCCATGATTCGAACCCTGTTGGTCAGGGGGCTTCTGTACGGCCTGCTGGCCGGGCTCGTCGCGGGCGCTTTCGCGTTCGCGGCGGGCGAGCCCCGCATCGACGACGCGATCGCGCTGGAGGAGGCCGCCGGCGCGGCCGAGCCCGCGCACCAGCACGAGCACGACTCCGCCGGAGGCGGGCATGAGCACGGCGCGGAGGTGAGCCGCGGCACGCAGAAGGCCGGACTCTTCCTCGCCACCGGGCTCTACGGGCTCGCCATCGGCGGCGTGTTCGCGCTCGTCTACGCGGCGCTTCGCGGACGCGTCGGCCCGCGGTCGGACGGAGGGCTCGCGATCGCCGCCGCCGGGACGGCCTTCGCCGCGGTCATCGTCGTCCCGTTCCTGAAGTACCCCGCCAACCCCCCGGCGGTGGGGGACCCGGAGACGATCACCAGCCGGACCGTGCTGTATCTGGCGATGGTCGGCGTCGGTCTGCTCGCGGCGGCGATCGCGGTGACGACGGCGAGGCGCGTCCCCGGCGGGCCGTGGGCGCGCTGGCCGGCCGCCGTGCTCGCCTTCCTCGCACCGGTCGTGGTGGCGTCGGCGCTGCTGCCCGGGGTCGACGAGGTGCCGGACGGGTTCCCCGCGACGCTGCTGTGGGAGTTCCGTCTCGTCTCGCTCGGCACCCAGCTGGTGTTCTGGGCGGCGTTCGGCGTCCTGTTCGGATGGGCGTGCGACCGGGCGCAGCGTCCCGCCCGCGCCGCCGTCCCGGCCTGAACGGCGTGCTGTTCGTCCGGCACGCCACGTCGGCGGGGATGCGGGAGGCCCGGTTCCCCGCCGGCGACCCGGCCGAGGACCCGGCCGACGCGGGCGGGCTGGCCAGGGCGAGGCTCCTGGCCGGGACGCTCCCGGGTGCCGAGGCATGGTCGTCGCCCTCACGCGCCGCCCTGGAGACGTGCGCCGCGCTCGGTCTCGACGCCCGGCCGGTCGCGGCGCTCGCCGAGGCCGACCACGGCCGCTGGGCGGGTCAGCCGTACGCGCGGGTCGCGGCGGACGAACCGGAGGCGCTGGCCTGCTGGCTGTCGGATCCGCACGCCGTCCCGCACGGCGGCGAAAGCCGGGCGGCCTTCGCGGCCCGCGTCGCCGCCTGGCTCGGCACCGGCGTGTCCGGCGTCGCGGTCTGCGACGCGGGCGTCATCCGGGCCGCGCTCGCCCACGCCGTCGGCCTGGACGTCACGGCCGCGGACCGCATCGACCTCGCACCGCTGTCCACCACCGCGCTCACCACCACCGCGCTCGCCACCACCGGGCTCACCACCACCGGTGACGGCTGGCGAGTCGCCCACGTCAACCGGAAGGTCCTCGTTTGAACGCCACCTATCCTTTCAGCGCCGTCGTCGGCATGGACGACCTGAAGCTGGCGCTGCTGCTGAACGCCGTCTCCCCCCGGGTCGGCGGGGTGCTGGTGCGCGGCGAGAAGGGCACCGCGAAATCGACGATCGTCCGCGCGCTGGCCGCGCAGCTGCCCGCCGTGAACGTCGTGGCCGCGTGCCGGTTCGCCTGCGACCCGGCCGCGCCGGACGCGTCGTGCCCGGACGGGCCGCACGATCCGGGCGGCCCGTCCGCGCGGCGCCCGGCCGCGCTGGTGGAACTGCCGGTCGGCGCGTCCGAGGACCGGCTCTCGGGGGCGCTGGACGTCGAACGGGCTCTCACCGAGGGCGTCAAGGCGTTCGAACCGGGCCTGCTGGCGACCGCGCACCGCGGCGTCCTGTACGTGGACGAGGTGAACCTCCTACACGACCACCTGGTGGACCTGCTGCTGGACGCCGCCGCGCTCGGCACCTGCTATGTCGAGCGGGAGTCGGTGTCGGTCCGGCACGCGGCGCGGTTCCTGCTCGTCGGGACGATGAACCCCGAGGAGGGGGAGCTGCGCCCGCAGCTTCTCGACCGGTTCGGGCTGACGGTCGAGGCGCGGGCGTCGCGTGACCCGAAGGAGCGGGCGGAGGTCGTCCGGCGGCGGCTGGGGTTCGAGGCGGACCCGGCCGTGTTCGCCGCGCGCTGGGCCGGTGCCGAGGCCGCCCTCGCGGACCGCATCTCCCGGGCGCGGGAACGGCTGGACGGGGTGCGGCTGCCCGATGAGCGGCTGGAGCAGATCGCGGCGGTGTGCGCCGGATTCGAGGTGGACGGCCTGCGCGCCGACCTCGTCACGGCGAACGCCGCCCTGGCGCACGCGGCCTGGCGGGGGCGGGACGAGGTGACGGCCGACGACGTCCGCGCGGCCGCGCGGCTGTCGCTGCCCCATCGCCGCCGCCGCGATCCGTTCGACGCGCCCGGCCTGGACGAGTCGCTGCTCGACGAACTACTGCAGAACACGTCCCCCGGCGACGATCCCGACGACACACCGCCCGGCGGCACCCCACCGGACGGCGGTGACGGGCCGCCCCCCGACGGCCCCGGTGACCAGGCGGACCAATCCGCCGCGCCGGCCGCGGACCCGCCCGCCAGGGAGCGGGGCGATGAGCGGAACGGGACGGACGCGGGGCCGGAGCCGGCGAACGGGCCGGGGCACGCCGGCGCCGGAACGGTCGCGGCGGCGGCCGCGCCGCACGCGGTGCCGCTGCTGGAGGTCCCGGGCGTCGGCGACGGCGCGGCGGGGCGCAGGTCGCGGTCGCGGACGGCGCGGGGCAGGGTCACGGGGGCGCGCCGTCCGGCCGCGCGGGTCCGCGACCCGCATGTGATGGCGACGCTGCTGGCCGCGGCGCCACATCAGCGGGCGCGTGGACGGTACGGCCCCGGTCTGGTGCTGCGGCCGGACGATCTGCGCGAGGCGGTCCGCGAGGGGCGCGAGGGCAACCTCGTGCTGTTCGTCGTGGACGCCAGCGGATCGATGGCCGCGCGGCGCCGCATGACCACGGTGAAGACGGCCGTGCTGAGCCTGCTGCTGGACGCCTACCAGCGCCGCGACAAGATCGGCATGATCACCTTCCGGGGCCGGGACGCCGACCTCGTGCTGCCTCCGACGTCGTCGGTGGAGGCGGGGGCGGCGCGGCTGCGCGCTCTGCCGACCGGGGGCCGCACTCCGCTGGCCGCCGGGCTGGTCCGGGCCGCCGAGGTGCTGCGCGCGGAGCGGCTGCGCGACCCGGATCGGCGCCCGCTGCTCGTGATCGTCACCGACGGCCGCGCCACCGCGGGAGGCGACGTGGACCGGGCGGCCGGGCCGCTCGCGGGCACGGCGGCATTCGTCGTGGACTGCGAGGACGGCCCGGTCCGGCTGGGTCTGGCGGGGCGGCTCGCCGTCCGCCTCGGCGCGCGGCTCGTCCCGCTCGGCGATCTCGACGGGATGGTCCAGAGCCACCGGAAGCGCGACCACGGGAAGGTGGCCTGACATGCCCCAGGGAAAGCCCGTGTCCGTTCCCGACGACGGCCTCACCACCAGGCAGCGCCGCAACCGGCCGCTGCTGATCGTCCACACCGGCCCCGGCAAGGGCAAGTCGACCGCCGCGTTCGGGATGGCGCTGCGGGCGTGGAACCAGGGCTGGCCGATCGGGGTCTTCCAGTTCGTGAAGTCGGCGAAGTGGCGCATCGGTGAAGAGCGGGCGCTGCGGGTGCTGGGCGACAGCCCCGAGGGCGGGCCCGTCGCCTGGCACAAGATGGGCGAGGGCTGGTCGTGGATCCAGCGGCCGGGCACCGAGGACGACCACGCGGAGAACGCGCGGGAGGGCTGGGCGCAGATCAAACGCGACCTGACCGCCGAGACGCACCGCTTCTATGTCCTGGACGAGTTCACCTACCCGCTCAAGTGGGGCTGGCTGGATCTGGACGACGTCATCGACGCACTCACCACCCGCCCCGGCGATCAGCACGTCGTCATCACCGGACGGGACGCGCCGGACCGGCTCATCGAGGTCGCGGACCTGGTGACGGAGATGGGCAAGGTCCGGCACCCGATGGACGAGGGGCAGAAGGGCCAGCGGGGCATCGAGTGGTGACGCCCCGGCCGGTCCCCCGCATCGTGATCGCGGCGCCGTCGTCCGGAAGCGGGAAGACGACCGTCGCGACCGGCCTGATCGCGGCCCTGCGCGCGCGTGACCTCAGGGTGTCCCCGCACAAGGTCGGCCCCGACTACATCGATCCCGGCTACCACTCGCTCGCGGCGGGGCGGCCCGGCCGCAACCTCGACCCGTGGCTGGTGGGCGAGGAGCGGGTCGCGCCGCTGTTCCTGCACGGCGCCACCGGCTGCGACGTGGCCGTGGTCGAGGGCGTGATGGGCCTGTTCGACGGACGCGGCACGAGCGACTTCGCGTCCACGGCGCATGTCGCGCGGCTGCTCGCCGCTCCGGTGGTCCTGGTGGTGGACGTGGCGCGGCAGAGCCGGTCGGTCGCGGCGCTCGTGCGCGGCTTCGCGGTGTTCGAGCCCGGAGTCCGGATCGGCGGCGTCATCCTCAACCGGGTGGGGTCGGACCGGCATGAGGAGCTGTGCCGGGACGCGCTGGAGGCGTCGGGTGTGCCGGTGCTCGGGGCGATCCGGCGGGACGACGCCGTCGTCACGCCGTCCCGGCACCTCGGCCTGATCCCGGCGGCCGAGCGTGAGGGCGAAGCCGTGCGCGCGGTCGAGCGGCTCGGCGCGCTGGTCGACCGATCCTGCGATCTGGACGCGCTGCTGCGGATCGCCGCGTCGGCTGCCCCACTGTCCGACCGCCCGTGGGACCCGGCGGACCACGTGACTCCGATGCCGGGACGGCCGGTCGTCGCGGTGGCGGGCGGGCCGGCGTTCACCTTCTCCTATGCCGAGCACGTGGAACTGCTGCGGGCGGCGGGCGCGGCCGTGGTCGTCTTCGACCCGCTGCGCGACGCGGCCCTTCCGGAAGGGACGGCCGCGCTGGTCATCGGCGGCGGGTTCCCGGAAGTGCACGCCGCCGAGCTCGCCGCCAACGCGCCGATGCTCGCCGCCGTGGCCGCGTTCGGCGGCCCGATCGCGGCGGAGTGCGCCGGTCTTCTCTATCTCTGCGAAGAGCTCGACGGGCGGGCGATGTGCGGGCGGGTCCCCGGCCGCGCCGCGATGACGTCCCGGCTGACGCTCGGCTACAGGGAGGCGGTCGCGGTGGCGGAGTCGCCGCTGACACGGCCGGGCGAGCGGTTCCGCGGCCACGAGTTCCACCGCACCGCTCTGAACGGCGGGACGGCCGGGCCGCTGTTCCGGTGGCGGGGCGGCGGCCGCGACGGCTTCGGGGACGACCGGATCACCGCGTCATACCTGCATCTGCACTGGGCCGGGCATCCGGAGGCGGCTCAGCGGCTGGTGTCGTCCTCCAGGTCGCCCTCCGCCTTGAGGTAGACCTCCTGCAGGCCCTGGAGGGTCTCCGGGTCGGGGTGCTCCCACATGCCGCGCTCGGCCGCCTCCAAGAGCCGTTCGGCGATGCCGTGCAGCGCCCACGGGTTCGACTCCGCCATGAACGCGCGGTTCTCCTCGTCCAGAACGTACGCGGCGGTGAGCCTGTCGTACATCCAGTCGGCCATGACGCCGGTGGTCGCGTCGTAGCCGAACAGGTAGTCGACGGTCGCGGCCAGCTCGAACGCGCCCTTGTAGCCGTGCCGGCGCATCGCGGCGAGCCAGTTCGGGTTGACGACGCGCGCCCGGAAGACGCGCGCGGTCTCCTCCGACAGGGTGCGGGTACGGACGGCGTCCGGCCGGGTGCTGTCGCCGACGTAGGCTTCCGGTGCCCTGCCGGTCAGCGCCCGGACGGTCGCGATCATGCCGCCGTGGTACTGGAAGTAGTCGTCGGAGTCGGCGATGTCGTGCTCGCGGGTGTCGACGTTCTTGGCGGCCACCGCGATCCGCCGGTAGGCGCTCTCCATGTCGGCGCGGGCGGGGACGCCGTCGAGGTCGCGGCCGTAGGCGTGGCCGCCCCAGACCGCGTACACCTCGGCGAGGTCGGCGTCGTCACGCCAGTTGCGGCTGTCGATGAGCGGCAGCAGCCCGGCCCCGTACGCGCCCGGCGCCGACCCGAACACCCGCAGGGTGGCGCGCCGCCCGTCGCCGTGCTCCCGGGTGTCGGCCTGGACGTGGGCGCGGACGTAGTTGTCGGCGTCGGGTTCATCGAGGCCGGCGACGAGCCGGACGGCGTCGTCCAGCATGGCGACGACGTGCGGGAACGCGTCCCGGAAGAATCCGCTGATGCGGACGGTCACGTCGATGCGCGGCCGGCCCAGCTCGGCGGCGGGGACCGGGTCCAGGGCGGTGACGCGGCGGGACGCCTCGTCCCAGCGCGGGCGGACGCCGAGCAGCGCCAGCACCTCCGCGACGTCGTCGCCCGCCGTGCGCATCGAGCTCGTCCCCCACACCGAAAGGCCCACCGAGCGCGGCCATTCACCGTGGTCGGCGCGGTAGCGCTCCAGCAGCGAGTCGGCCATCGCCTGCCCGGTCTCCCATGCGAGGCGGCTGGGGACGGCGCGCGGGTCCACCGAGTAGAAGTTCCGGCCGGTCGGCAGGACGTTGATCAGGCCGCGAAGCGGTGATCCGCTGGGGCCGGCCGGGACGGAGCCGCCGTCCAGGGCGTGCAGGACGTGGGCGAGCTCGTCCGACGTCCGGGCCAGGCGCGGGACGACCTCGGTGGCCGCGAACTCCAGCACGCGGGCGACGAGATCCCGCCGTCCGGCCGGGATCCGCTCCGCGACACCGGGGACCGCCTCCACGGCCCAGCCCGCGTCTTCCATGGCCTGGACGAGGGAGCGGGCGGCGGCCTCGGCGGCGTCCACGTCGGCGAGCCCGGCGGTGCCGTCCTCGGTGAGGCCGAGCGCCTCCCGCAAGCCGGGCAGCGTCTCCCGTCCCGACCACATCTGCCGGGCGCGGAGCATGGCCAGTACCAGGTCGACGCGGGTCGAGCCCTCCGGCGCCTCCCCGAGAACGTGCAGCCCGTCACGGATCTGCGCGTCCTTCACCTCGCACAGCCAGCCGTCGACGTGCAGGAGGAAGTCGTCGAACTCGGTGTCGTGCGGGCGGTCGTCCAGGCCGAGGTCGTGGTCGAGTTTCGCGGCCTGGATCAGCGTCCAGATCTGCGCGCGGATCGCGGGCAGCTTCGCCGGGTCCATCGCGGCGATCGTGGCGTGCTCGTCGAGGAGCTGTTCGAGGCGGGCGATGTCGCCGTAGGTCTCCGCGCGCGCCATCGGCGGGACCATGTGGTCCACGAGGACGGCGTGCGCGCGGCGCTTGGCCTGGGTGCCCTCGCCGGGGTCGTTGACGAGGAACGGGTAGATCAGCGGCACGTCGCCGAGGGCCGCGTCGGTGCCGCACGACGCCGACATTCCCGCCGCTTTGCCGGGCAGCCACTCCAGGTTGCCGTGCTTGCCGACGTGCACGATCGCGTGCGCGCCGAACTCGTCCGAAAGCCACCGGTAGGCGGCCAGGTAGTGGTGGCTGGGCGGCAGGTCGGGGTCGTGGTAGATCGCGATCGGGTTCTGGCCGAAGCCGCGCGGCGGCTGCACCATGACGACGACGTTGCCGGCGCGGAGGGCGGCGAGCACGATGTCGCCGTCCTGGACGAACAGTTCACCGGGCGGCGGGCCCCAGTGCCGCTCCATCTCTTCGCGCAGGTCGTCGGGAAGCGTCCGGTACCAGCGCTCGTAGGACGCGGCGGAGATGCGGACGGGGTTGCCCGCGAGCTGCTCCTCGGTGAGCCAGTCCTCGTCCTGCCCGCCCGCCGCGATCAGCGCGTGGATCAGCGCGTCACCGTCCTGCCCCGCGACGCCGGGGAAGCTCTCCCCCAGGTCGTATCCGGCCTCCGCGAGCCGGGACAGCAGCCGGACGGTGCTCGCCGGGGTGTCCAGGCCGACGGCGTTGCCGACCCGGGAGTGCTTCGTCGGATACGCCGACAGCATCACCGCGAGGCGGCGGCCGGAGGGCGGCGTGTGCCGCAGGCGGCCGTGCCGGACGGCGATCCCCGCGACCCGCGCGGCCCGCTCCGGGTCGGCGGCGTAGACGGTGAGGCCGTCCTCGCCGGTCTCCTTGAACGAGAACGGGACGGTGATGATCCGCCCGTCGAACTCGGGGATCGCGACCTGCGAGGCGGCGTCCAGCGGCGAGAGCCCGTCGTCGCTCGCCTTCCAGTCCGCGCGTGCTGTGGTGAGGCAGAGGCCCTGCAGGATCGGGACGTCCAGCTCGGCGAGGGCGCCGACGTCCCACGCCTCGTCGTCGCCGCCGGCCCCGGCCGTCGCGGGCCGCGACCCGCCCGCCGCGAGGACGGTCACCACCAGCGCGTCGGCTTCGCGGAGCGTGTCGAGCAGCGCGGGCTCCGCCGTGCGCAGCGACGAGCAGAACACGGGGAGGGGCCGTCCGCCCGCGTCCACGATCGCGGCGCACAGCGCCTCGACGAACGCGGTGTTCCCGGCCATGTGGTGGGCGCGGTAGTAGAGCACACCGACGACGGGCCCCTCCACGGCGCGGAAGTCGCGCTCTGGCCGTCCCCACGTCGGGGTCGGGGCCGGCGGCGCGAACCCGCGGCCGGTCAGCAGCACCGTGTCCGACAGGAAGGCGTGCAGTTCGGCCAGGTTGCCGGGCCCGCCGTGCGCGAGGTAGGCGTGCGCGTCGGCGCACACGCCGCCGGTGACGCTCGACAGCTCCATCAGTTCGGCGTCGGGGGCCTGCTCACCTCCGACGACGACGACCGGGCGGGGACCCGCGAGCAGCGCGTCGAGGCCGTCCTCCCACGCGCGGCGCCCGCCGAGCAGCCGGACGATGACGAGGTCGGTGCCGTCGACCAGCGCCGGCAGGTCGTCCACGGCCAGCCGCGCGGGGTTGCCGAGCCGGTAGGCGGCGCCGGAGGCGCGGGCGCTCAGCAGGTCGGTGTCGGACGTCGACAGCAGCAGGACGGCCCGTTCCTGCCCGGACGTGTCAGCGGACACGATGGGTCCTCCCCCTGGGGTCCTCGCCCCGGTCGCGGGTGTTGCGACGGCAGGAGTGTCCTGGCTCCCGGATCAGTGCTCGCCCCGGCCTTCCCGTCCGCCATCAACGTGTGCGGACAGTGGCCTGAAGCGGGGTTCGCTCCCCGGTCACAGTGGCGGGACCGCGCCGGATTCACACCGGCTTCCTCCCATTGCCATCGCCTGGTGAGAACAGTACGGCAGCGCGGGCCGTCTGCAAACTGTGGTTAACATCCTCCTCGTGCCGAATGTCAACCGGGCGGGACGGCCGCGCGCCGACGCCTGCCCCGGAGCGCTGCAGACCCACGACGCCGCCGACGGCCCGCTGGCGCGGGTCCGCACACCGGGCGGAGCGGTGTCCGCCGCGCGCCTCGGCATGCTCGGAGCCGCCGCCCGCGACCTAGGCCGCGATGTGATCGAGCTGACCTCCCGCGGCAACCTCCAGCTACGCGGCGTCCACGACCCCGTACGTCTCGCGGCACGGCTGGCGGACGCCGGGCTGCTGCCCTCGCCGTCCCATGAGCGGGTGCGCAACATCGTCGCGTCCCCGCTGGGCGGGCGCGGGCCGCACGGCGCCCTCGCGACGGACCCGCTGGTCACGGCGCTCGACCGGGCGCTCTGCGGCATCCCCCGGCTGGCCGGGCTGCCGGGCCGGTTCCTGTTCGGGTTCGACGACGGCACCGGCGACGTCACCGCGCTGGACGCCGACGTCACGTTCGGCCCCACCGGTTTCCGGCTGGCCGGGACACGGCTCGACCTCGCGTCCGACGACGATCCGGCCGGGACGATGCTCGCGGCGGCGGAGGCGTTCCTCGACGTCCGGGGCGACGCCTGGCGGCTGGCGGAAGTGCCGGACGGGGTGCGGCTCGTCGCCGGACGGCTTGGGGGGACACCACGAGACGACCTGGCACGTCCGGCCCCCGTGGCCCCGTCTGCCGGGGTCATCGAGCAACGGGACGGGATGGTCGCGCTGGAGGTCGTGCCGCCACTCGGGCGGTTGTCCGGACGGCAGGTCGAAGCGCTCGCCGAGGCGGCCGGCGAGGTCCGGGTGACGCCGTGGCGGAGCGTCGTGCTACGCGACCTGGACCCGGACGAGGCGCGGGCGACCGCGGCGAGGCTCGCGGCGGCGGGCTTCGCGAACGACGCCGCGTCGCCCTGGGTCGGCGTGACGGCCTGCACGGGAAGCCCCGGCTGCGCGAAGTCGCGCGGCGACGTCAAGGGCGAGGCCAGCCGCTGGGTCGCCGGCCTGGACCGCGCCCCCGACACGCCCGTCCACTGGGCGGGATGCGAACGACGCTGCGGGACGCCCCGCGGCCCGGTCGTCCTGATGATGGCGGCACCACGGGAAGGACAGCAGTGATCGACTATGTCCGGGACGGCGCCGAGATCTACCGGCGGTCGTTCGCGACCATCCGCGCGGAGGCCGACCTGTCGGGCCTGCCCGACGATGTGGCGCGGGCCGCCGTCCGTATGATCCACGCCTGCGGGATGACCGACCTGGTGGACGACCTGGCGTGGTCGCCGGAGGTCGTGGAGCGGGCTCGGGCGGCGCTGCTGGGCGGTGCGCCGATCCTGTGCGACGCGCGGATGGTCGCGTCCGGGATCACGCGGGCGCGGCTGCCGGCCGGCAACGACGTCGTGTGCACGCTGGGCGAGCCGGGCGTGCCGGAGCTGGCGGCGCGGCTCGGCACCACGCGGAGCGCGGCGGCCGTGGACCTGTGGCGCGACCGGCTGGACGGGGCCGTGGTGGCGGTCGGCAACGCGCCGACCGCGCTGTTCCGGCTGCTCGAACTGGTCGACGACGGCGGGGGACGTCCGGCGGCGGTCTTCGGGATCCCGGTCGGGTTCATCGGCGCGGCCGAGTCCAAGGACGCTCTCACCGCGAGCGGCCTCGCCCACCTGACGGTGCGCGGGCGGCGCGGCGGCAGCGCGATGACGGCGGCGGCGGTCAACGCCATCGCCAGTGAGGCGGAGTGATGACCGGACGGCTGTACGGCGTGGGCGTCGGGCCCGGCGACCCCGAACTGGTCACGGTGAAGGCGGCACGGCTGATCGGCTCGGCGGACGTGGTCGCCTACCACTCCGCCCGCCACGGCCGCAGCATCGCCCGTTCCATCGCCGCGCCCCACCTGCGCGGCGGCCAGATCGAGGAGCCGCTGCTGTACCCGGTGACCACCGAGACGACCGGTCACCCGGGCGGCTACCGGGGCGCGCTGGAGGAGTTCTACGCCGACTGCGCCGCCCGGCTCGCCGAACACCTGGACGCGGGGCGGACCGTCGTCGTGCTGAGCGAGGGCGACCCGCTCTTCTACGGCTCGTACATGCACCTGCACAAACGGCTCGCACCGCACTACCCGACCGAGGTGGTCCCCGGCGTCACGTCGCTGAGCGCGGCGTCCGCCGCGGCGGGACGCCCGCTGGTGGAAGGGGAGGAGACCCTCACGGTGCTGCCCGGCACACTGCCCGGCGACGAGCTGACCGAGCGGCTGCGCGGCGCGGACGCGACGGCGGTGCTCAAGCTCGGGCGGACGTTCACCAAGGTCAGGCAGGCCTTCGAGGACGCCGGGCGGCTCGGCGACGCCTGGTACGTGGAGCGGGCCGCCACCGACCGGCAGCGGGTGGCGCCGCTCGCCGACGTCGACCCGGCGGACGTCCCGTACATGTCGCTCGCCCTGCTGACCAGTCCTGCGGAACGGTCGTTCCAGCCCTTGCCGCCGGCACGGCCGGAGGGGGCCGGCGGCGTCACGGTCGTCGGGCTCGGCCCGGCGGGCCGGCCGTGGCTCACCCCCGAGGCGCAGGACATCCTGTCATCGGCCACCGACCTCGTCGGCTACGGTCCGTACCTGGACCGGGTGCCGGCGAACGCGCGGCAGCGGCGGCACGCGTCCGGCAACCGGGTGGAGGCCGACCGGGCCCGGCACGCGCTGCTGCTCGCACGCGACGGCTCGCGGGTCGCCGTCGTCTCCTCCGGCGATCCCGGCGTGTTCGCCATGGCGGCGGCGGTACTGGAGGCGGCGTCCGAGGAGGAGTTCGCGGACGTGCCGGTGCGGATCGCCCCCGGGCTGACGGCCGCGCAGGCCGTGGCGAGCCGGGTGGGCGCACCGCTCGGCCACGACTTCTGCGTCCTGTCGCTGTCGGACCTGCTCAAGCCGTGGGACGTGGTGGCCCGCCGCCTCACCGCCGCGGCCGAGGCCGACCTGGTGCTGGCCCTGTACAACCCGTCCTCGAGCCGCCGCAGGCACCAGCTCCCCGCCGCGCGCGACCTGCTGCTGGAACACCGCTCCCCCGAAACGCCGGTGGTGATCGGACGCGATGTCGGCGGCGCGGAGGAAAGCGTCACCGTGACCACGCTCGCCAAACTGGACCCCGAACAGGTCGACATGCGGTGCCTGCTCATCGTCGGGTCGTCCACAACCCGCGTGACCGACCGGGGCGCGGTCTACACGCCCCGCCGCTACCCCTGAACCCAGGCGGCGACCTGCGCGACGTCATCGACCGTCCGGACGCCGTCCGGTGGGCGCGGACGGTCGACCATGAACACCGGCAGCCGGGCCTCCCGGGCAGCGGTGAGCTTCGCGCGGGTCATCGCGCCGCCGCTGTCCTTGGTGACGAGCGCGCCGAGCCGGTGGTCGCGGATCAGCGCCCGCTCGCCGTCCACCGTGTAGGGGCCGCGCGCGACCAGCACCCGCACGTTCGGCGGGACGGGCGGCTCCGGCGGATCGACGGACCGCGCGAGGAACCACACGTCGGTCCGTGCGGCGAACACCGGGATGCTGCGCCGCCCGGTCGTCAGGAACACGCGGGCGCCCGCGGGCAGGCGGGCGGCGGCATCGGCCAGGGACGGGACGCGATGCCAGTCGTCGCCGTCCTCCTCGTCCCAGCCCCGCCGCCGCAGCGCGAGCAACGGCACGCCCGTCAGCCGCGACGCCCGCGCGGCCGAGGCGCTCATCCGCTCCGCGAACGGATGCGTGGCGTCCACCACACGGTCGATCCGCCGCTCACGAAGCCACGCCGCCAGCCCCTCCGGACCACCGAAGCCGCCGACATGCACCTCCCCGGCGGGCAGCCGCGGCTCGGTGACCCGCCCGGCCAGCGACGACACGACACGCACGCCGGGCACGTCCGCGAGCCGGGCCGCGAGCGCCCGCGCCTCCGCCGTCCCGCCGAGGATCAGGACGCGGCGCATCCCCGGTCCCGCTCGGCGCTGTAGAGGTGGCTGCCGGGGAACGCCGACGCCGTCAGCACCCGCCCCACGACGATCACCGCCGTGCGCTTCACCCCCGCCTCCCGCACCAGGTCCGCGATGTCGGTGAGCGTGCCGCGCAGGATCACCTCGTCGGGGCGGCTCGCGCGGGCGACCACCGCGACCGGGCAGTCCGCGCCGTAGTGCGGCAGCAGTTCCGCCGCCACCTGCTCGATGCGCTGAACGGCCAGGTGCAGCACCATCGTCGCGCCGCTGCTCCCGAGCGTGGCGAGGTCCTCGCCGTCCGGCATCGGCGTGGCGCGCACCGCGGTGCGGGTCAGAATCACCGTCTGCCCGACACCGGGGACCGTCAGCTCACGCCCCAGCGACGCCGCCGCGGCGGCGAACGCCGGAACACCCGGGACGATCTCGTACGGTACGCCCTCCGCGTCCAGCCGCCGCATCTGCTCCGCCACCGCGCTGAACACCGACGGGTCACCCGAGTGCAGGCGCGCGGCGTCCAGCCCGCCCCGGTGCGCGGCGGTCAGCTCGGCGATGATCTCGTCCAGCGTCATGTCCGCGGTGTCGACGAGCCGCGCGCCCGCCGGGCACGCGTCCAGCAGCTCGCGCGGGACGAGCGACCCGGCGTACAAGCACACCGGAGCGGACTCCAAGGTCCGCAGCCCGCGCACCGTGATGAGGTCCGCCGCACCCGGGCCCGCTCCGACGAAGTACACGGTCATGTGTCGTCCTTCCATGTCGTCCAGAGGGTGACGGGCATCGCCGGCCGCCAGCCGGTGAACCCGCCGAGCGGCGCGGCACGCTCGACACCGATGCGGACCAGTTCGCCGCCATGAGCGCGGCGGGCCTCGGCGACCCGGACTTCCGATTCGATGGTGACGGCGCCGGCGACGAGCCGCCCGCCCGGCTTCAGCGCGTCCAGGCAGCGTTCCAGCAGTCCCGGGACGGTGAGACCGCCGCCGACGAACACCGCGTCGGGCGCCGGCAGGCCGTCCAGCGCATCCGGCGCCCGGCCCTCCACGACGCGCACACCGGGAACACCGAGCGACCGCGCGTTGCGGCCGATCCGCGCCGCCCTCTCCGCGTCCCGCTCGATCGCGACGGCCTCGCACGAGCGATGCGCCCGCGCCCACTCGATCGCGACACTGCCCGCCCCGGCACCGACGTCCCAGAGCAGCTCACCGGGCAGCGGCCCGAGACGCGACACGGTGATCGCGCGGATCTCGCTCTTGGTGATCTGCCCGTCATGCTCGAAGACTCCGTCGGGCAGCCCCGCCACCCGGGGCAGCGGCACCGCGTCCGGGCCCGGCTCGCATTCGACGGCGACGATGTTCAGCGCGGACCCGGCGGGCCGGCCCCACTCCCCCGCGACGCCGCGCCGCGCCGTCTCGGTCTCCGCACCCAGGTCGCACAGCACGGTCATCCGGCTGGGCGCGAAGCCGCGCCCGGCCAGCAGCTCCGCGACGACCAGCGGGGCGTCGCGTCCCGCACCGAGGACCAGGAGACGGCGGCCGGGGGCGACGAGCGCGTTCAGCGTCTCCGCCGGGCGGCCGACGAGGCTGTGGACGTCCACCCGCTCCAGCGGCCATCCGAGCCGCGCACACGCCAGCGACACCGACGACGGATGCGGCAGGACCCGGAGCCGGTGCGGACCCAGCATCTCCGCGAGCGTGGACCCGATCCCGTAGAACATCGGATCGCCGCTCGCCAGGACGGCGACGACGCGTCCCTCGTACCGTTCGATCAGCCCGGAGAGCGCGGGGAGAAGCGGGGACGGCCACGCGACCCTCTCGGCCTCGCCTTCCGGCACCAGGTCGAGCTGTCGACGCCCGCCCAGCAGCACGTCCGCCGCCCGCAACGCCGCACGGGAAGCCTCCGGAAGCCCGCCCCACCCATCGGCGCCGATCCCCACAACGGTGATGACACGCGCGTCCACTGGCCTCCTCGAACGAAATGCGGCGCCAAGCCTATACCAGCCGCTCTGGCACACTGATCCAGGTGAAGCGGCTTTTGATCATCGGCATCGGCGCGGGTGACCCCGACCACCTGACCTTCCAGGCGGCGAAGGCGATCGCCGCGGCCGACGTGTTCCTCATCGTCGACAAGGGCGAGACCAAACACGACCTGGCCCGCCTGCGGCACGACCTCATCGAAGCGCACGGCCGCTCCCCGTACCGGATCGTCGAGGCCCGTGACCCCGAACGCGACCGCACCGCACCGGCGTACACGGCCGCCGTCGAGGACTGGCGCTCCCGCCGCGCGAGGATCTACGAGTCGTTCATCACCGACGAGCTCGCCGACGGGCAGACCGGTGCACTCCTCGTCTGGGGCGACCCCGGCGTCTACGACAGCACCCTCGCGGGCCTGGAAGAGGTCGACGCCGAGTTCGACCACGAGGTGATCCCCGGGATCAGCAGCGTCTCCGCGCTCACCGCACGTCACCGCGTCGGACTCACCCGCGTGGGCCGTCCCGTCCACATCACCACGGGCCGCCGCCTGGCCGCCGAAGGCACCACCGCCGACGACGTCCTCGTCATGCTGGACGCGGCCTGCTCATTCACCGAGGCAGCCGGCTTCCACATCTACTGGGGCGCCTACCTCGGCACACCCGACGAGATCCTGATCTCCGGCCCGGTCGAGGAGGTCGCCGACCAGATCCGCACCGCCCGCGCCGAGGCCCGCACCCGCAAAGGCTGGATCATGGACACCTACCTCCTCCGCCGCCCACTCAGCTCCACCACACCCCGCACCGGACAACCACATGGCGAACGAACTTCGGCGCTGGCACAAGGCTCGGATGGCAGAGGACGGCGTTCCGGAGGTTCCGAGGTTCTCTAGGCCGACGGCGTCCCGGGCATTCACGGCATCTGCACGCACGTCTCCGACGGCATGCGAGACGAACTCCAGCGGCGATGGGAGAAACGCGACGAGCGGCCGGCGACGGCTCCGATCTCACCGCTACCAACCTGGCCGAACCGCTCAGGCGTGCCCGAATCCGCCCCAGCAACGCAACGAGGCCCTCCGGCGGAAAGCAGGAGGGCCTATGAGGTGGGTGGGCGATACTGGGTTCGAACCAGTGACCTCTTCGGTGTGAAAACGGTCGGACACCCCGACGATACAGGCCGTTCAGGCATCACCCCAGGTCAGAAGCCCATCTTCCGCTCCGGTGACACCAGTTCAAGGAAGATCAAGTCACTTCTGATCTCCCACGATTCATACTCCTCGCCCTTCACCACCAATTACCATGGGTGACCGTCGGCCCATCGACATGCTCATTCCAGCCATCCGAGGCACAGAAGCACATACCGCCCATACGGAGTGTGGGGTGCCCGCATTCAACGCCAAGTCGGCGCGGCAGGCAGCGGCTCGCGTCGTTGCCTACGGTGCAAGCATTCGTTCCCAGGTGGCAAACCGGTCTCTCATTACTGCGATCTGCGCAACGGGCACGCCGTAGGCCGTGAAGTCCCGGTCGGGGATGCGGTGCAGATAGGAGAGCGACTCGGCGAACAAGGCAATGTCGAAGCCCGGGTTGTGCTCCGCGGCCACGGCCAAGAGGCGGTCATGGTCATAACGTCCACTGGCCAAGACCGCATCAATGTCCAGGAAGTCGCGCGGTGCCCACCGGTTGAACAAAGCGTCCATCTTGCCGGCCACGGCATCGTCAGGGTGCAGTACCGGGCCGACTTCCAGAATCACCGGAGCGTGAGCCCGCCAGAACACCCCGAGATCCACTTTGCAGGCATTGCCATCAGAGTCAGTGACCGTCATCTGGACAAGGTCCGGGGTGCGCCGGGCCACTTCGGGTCGCAGCCCCTGGCTCGCATAGGCGGCGATAACGTCGTCGGCGACCTGCTCCGGGCTTCCTCTTTGAGAAGAGAACAGGTCGATGTCCTCTGAAGGACGAGCGCCCATGCCGTGCATCTGGACGGCGTGCCCACCGCCCAGCACGAAACCTCGGTCACCGACGACATCCAGCGCAATGCAGACCAACCGGAACTGGAACCGATCCATCAGGCGGCATGCCGAAGCTGGGGAAAGCGCCGTTCCCACAGGGCTCGGACTGGACGTGCCGGGAGGATCTCGTCCCAGTGCTCCACCAGCAGCCGGCCGTTGATCAATTGCCGCTGGTGCTCCACACCGCCCTCCTCCAACACGATCTTGTAAGCGGCCGACCGATCGTAGTCGTCATCGAGGTCGAACTCCGTTCGCCCACCCCACGCCAGCTCCAGCGGAAGCACCACGACGCCGCGCTCCGGCCCTTGCAGCTCACTCAGCGACCCGGCCACCTCGTACGGCCTGGTCTCGGCATAACTGAACGGCGCTCCACTGTGCCCCTCCATACACACCAGTGTGCCCTATCCACCACCCGGAGGACCTTCTTCGTGGGAGGTGCTGGCCCACGAGCAGACCCGCCACGGCCGGAGCGCAAGTGAGGCTGGTCTGCGGTCAACGGTCTTGCCAACGGGTGACAAGGCGATGGCCAGGACGGCATCCTGAAACTACTTTTTGTCAGACTGACAAAAAGCTAGGGTCAGCGCATGGCCGAGGACCGCTGGACTCCCCCCGAAGTCATGCTCGCCGTCGATCTGGTGATCTTGACGCTGCGCGAGTCTCTCCTTCATGTGCTGCTAATCGAACGCGGCATCGAGCCCTATAAGGGCGCTTTGGCGCTTCCCGGCGGCTTCCTGCAGCACGCCGAGGAGGACATCACCGCCGCGGCCCACCGCGAGCTGGCGGAGGAGGCAGACATGGACGTCGAGACGCTGCACCTTGAGCACCTGGGCGTCTACGGTGCCCCTGGCCGCGACCCGCGCGGACGGGTGGTGTCGGTCGCCTTCCTGGCGATCGCACCGCGGCTCCCGGAACCGGCTGCCGGAACAGACGCGGCCGGGGCCCGGTGGCAGCGAGCAGATCATGTGCTTTCAGGCGACCTGGAACTCGCCTTCGACCACCGGCAGATCGTCGAGGACGGCGTCGAGAACGCCCGCGCCAAGCTCGAGCACTCCGCGCTCGCCACGGCGTTCTGCGGCCCGACGTTCACGATCGCCGACCTCCAGCGGGTCTACGAGGCGGTATGGGGGATCTCTCTCGACCCCCGCAATTTCTATCGCAAGGTTCAGAAGACCAGCGGATTCATCGTCGCGGCCGGCCCGGAACGCAAGGGCACGACCGGCCGGCCGGCCCGAGTCTTCAAAGCCGGTCCGCAGAAGGCCCTGAATCCGCCGATGGTCCGGCCAGTCGAACCGTCGATCACGAAGGGATCGGGACAATGAGCGGCAATCCGATCGTCGTTCTCACGGCGCTGGACGTGGAGTACGAGTCCGTCCGCGCGAAGCTGGGCAGGCCGCGGCTGTATCGCCACCCGCAGGGCACTCGATTCGAGGTGGGCCGACTGGCGCACGGCCGGGCACGCATCGCCCTTGGCCTCGTCGGGAAGGGCAACCAGTCCGCGGCAGTCCTGGCCGAACGCGCCATCAACGAGTTCTCCCCAGCGGCGCTGCTGTTCGCAGGGGTCGCCGGGGCCCTGCACTCCGACATCGCCCTCGGGGACGTGGTGGTGGCCACCCACATTTATGCCTTCCACGGCGGGACGAGCGAGGACGACGGGTTCAAGAGCCGCCCTCGAGTCTGGGAAGTGTCGCACGGCGCCGACCAGGTCGCCCGGCATGTGGCTCGCAACCGCGCATGGGCGGACGGTCTCGATGACCAGGAGCCCACGGTGCACTTCGGGCCGATCGCAGCAGGCGAAGTCGTACTGAACTCGACGACTTCGCCGCACGCGCACTGGATCCGGCAGAACTACAACGACGCACGCGCCATCGAGATGGAAGGCGCCGGCGTGGCTCAGGCGGCGCACCTCAACAGGTCCCTGCCGGTGGTCGTGATCCGAGGCGTCAGCGACCACGCCGACGGCACCAAGGAGACCACCGACCGCGAGCACTGGCAGGCACGGGCGGTGGCGAACGCTGCGGCGTTCACCACCGCACTGGCCGAAACCCTGTCCGCCGAGGAACCGCAACAACGCGAACCGGCCGATACGAAAGGGACACCGATGATGAGCGACACCATCCGCAACGTCGCCAAGGACAACGCACGGGTGGTCGTGCAGGCGGGGCACGTGCACGGAGGCATCCGGGTGTCCGGTGAGCACGGCGGCCCCACCGATCCCGCCGCGGCGATCATCGAACTCGCCCTCCGGCTTCGGCAGGCGCGGACGGCGGGACACTTGGATGAGGACACCTACCGCGCGGCCGAGGCGGAACTCGCCGCCGCCCGCGAGACACTGCAGACGACCGATCCGCAGGACGTCGGTGCGGTGACGCTGGCCCTGAAGAAGGTGCGCGGGCTGGTCGGGGACGTGGCCGCCCTTTCCGCGGAAGTGGCGAGCGTCATCGCCCTGGTTCAAGGCCTGTCATGACAGCGCAGGACACCACCGCTGCACCGAATGACACCACGACGAACTACGCCGGAGATTCCGCCTACGTCGGGGTCCAGGCGGGAGTCGTACACGGCGACGTATACGTCTACGAGACCCCCGCAGGCGCATCGGCGGCGGAGATGTTCGAAATCGGCGTCCGGCTTCTCGCCGGCGGCATACCGGGAAAAGCACGTGAGCTCATCGGCCGAGCCGTCATGGACGGCGGTCTCACCGGCAGCCGGGTCTGCTTCCACTGGCAACTCGCCCTCGTCAGCGGCCGGACACGGCACGAGATGCCGCAGGAGCACCTCACCATGCTGCATCGGGCATCGGGAACCTGCAACGCCACCGGTGGCGACGCATGGGCGGACGGCGTGCGGACCCTATGCCGGCTGCTGGAGTCCGCGCAGCAACCCGACGAGGACCTACGTCCTCTGCTCAAGGACCTCGACGGGCTTGCCGACCCGCAGCGCTCCATGATTCTTCGGCACCTGCAGCTGTTCCTGGACGGGCCACTCGAGAACCAGATGTGGCGCCGCGCCCTGGACAGCGCCCAGCAAAAACAGATGGCGAACGGCAGAGCCGACCGTGTCTGGAAGTTCTTCGAGCCGAAACCGGCCCGGCCGCGGGTTCGTGAGCCGCGGCCACCGGACCTCACAACCGGCACCTGGGTTCAAGCTCTGGTGTCGACCGCCGTTCTGACCGCAGCGGCGATCCACATCGCTTACCTTCTGGTGCGGGAACTTCAGGCGGTCGCTTTGCTCGCATACCTGCTGAGCGTCGGTGGCGGCTACTGCGCCGCAAGGGGCGGTGTGGAGTGGCGCTTCCGCATCGAGCGGCGCCGGGTGAAGGATGCGCAATATGCGCCGTGGACGCGCCCGCGAAGCGCCCCCTCCGGCGGCTTCGCCGACAAGGTGAGTCGGCGTTTGGACCACTACTTCGCCAGATACGTTCCACGTGACACCAGCAGGTCCGTCTGGTTGGCCGAGACGGCGGGGATCCGCAGGTGCCTGCGCGACGAGATCGTGGAGGTCTACCGGGAGCAGCGGACCGGCGTCGAAAGGATCTCCTGGCTGATCCGGTACCGGGTCAGCGACGTCAGGACACGGTGGGAGAACGGCACGCTGTGGAACTACCGGCAGGAACTCGCCACTCCCCCGGCCTCCATGCTGCTGACGGTCCTCGGTCTCGCCCTCCTCGTCCCCGGGGTTACGTGGACGCTGGAGGTCGCGGTACGGATCGACCCGCTGAGCGTCGTCCGCACGGCCGCCTTGGCATTGCCGGCGGGCGTGATCGCCGCCCACGCCTGGCTGCGCATCGTCCTGGAGCGCAGGCGATATGCGGCCGACCTCGCCGAGAACACACAGACGCTGAAGGCCTGCGAAGCGGCCTTCAAGCGCTGGAAGGCGAAGCTCGCCGACAAACCCGACGACCGCCAGATGGCCACCTGGCTGGACTGCGACCGGAAGATGCTCCTGGATGAGGCACTACGCCACTACCGGTTGACGATGAGTGGCCTGATCTCCCACGCGTTCATCGAGACGCGCGCCTTCCCCGGCAGAAGCGCACGCGTACGCAAAGGCCCCTGGCGCTACGAGCGCTACAAGCTGCTCCTCTTCCTCCTCACCACGGACGGGGTGCGGCAACTCAACGCCGAACTCGATTTCGTGAAAGGCACCTTCCACGATCGGTACCGGACCAACTACCGCTACGAGGCGGTCGCCGCCGTACGGGTACGCCAGACCGACGACGATGAACACGACTTCAGACTCACCCTCGTCAACGGTGAGGAGATCCACGTCGAGGCGATGGCCCCGGAAGCGGAAAAACTCCAGGATGAGCCAAGCGGCGTCGTGTCAGAAGTAACGCAGGACGCCGCCAACCTCCGCCACACCCTGACCGTCATGGAAGGAATCGCCGCGGAAGGCAAGCGGTGGATCGTACGAGAACGCCAACGCCTGGGCACCCAATAGCGTGCGGTGTCCAGCCTGCGGGGAAAGACGATGGTGAAGCGGGCGGGCAGCGCGCGAACCATCACGTCAGGCTAGGTTAGCGGCAGCGGGGAAGCAGGTTCTCGCTGAACATCAATTCACGAGAAGCACGCGCCGACTTCGCGTCCCGTCCGCCCCGCCACTGCGAGCTGAACTCAAGGGTTCCGGCTACCGCGACACCACCCCGTGCCACCTTGGCACGACGTCCACTGACGTGCTTTCCTGCAGAAGATGCCATTACACCTGGATGGAGGGTGTCGTGCCAGCTACGGGGAAGGGACGGGCCGACTGGGCTCGCCTCACCATATTCCTGTCCGCCCGTCCAGCAGGTGAAGAGGAAGTGGCCCTGTCATGGCCTGAGCTACGCCGAATCGTAGGCGATCTTCCTGTCTCGGCGGTCCGACATTACCCACAGTGGTGGCATGGCGATCGGTCACATGTTCGAGCTTGGCAGGCTGCAGGCTACACGGTCACTGAGATCCGGCCAGGAAGCTCAGTCACCTTCCGCAGAATCGGAGCCGATCGCCAAGTCGTCTCCGCGGCCGCGGGTCGACAGACGTCTCCTGCGCTACCCACCGGTAGCGCAGGGCTACTGCAGGAGCTAAATAGAAGCGAAACTCTTCTGGTCATCCCATGTTCGAAGAGCAAGCGAACCGGCGGCAGAACGGGGAACCGAGAGGAAGCGCAGTGGCCGTCCGACCTAATCGCAGCCCGAGCGCGCAACCAAACCTCGGCCCACTTGGACGAACGGCAAGTACTCCCAGCATGGCGCCGCTATAGCGGGGGCTTCTACTCGGCCGCTCAGTCCAGCCTGCGAGAAGCGGTAGTTCAGGACACACCCTTGATCATTCTCAGCGGCGGGTACGGCGTCCTGCACGCCAGGGAGCACATCGGTGACTACAATAAGATCATGCGCTCGGCCGACTGGCCGGCTGGTCTTCTCGAAAGTCTCCTGCTCCATGAGGCTCGACAAAGAAACGTATCATCCGTCGTGGCCTTTGCGGCAAGGAGCTCCGACTACGCACGGGTGGTACGGGCGACGCCCTGGAGCCAGGCCGGGCTGACCGCGTATCTGGTTACGATCACGGGCGTAGGCAAGGGGGCCTCCGGCATGGTGCCACGTCGACTCGGCCAGGCGTTCGCTGCCTTCTGGCAAGAGCAGCCCGCCGACCAATACCCGGAGGGGACAACTGTGGAGCGTCTCGCATGAGCGACGGGAATGCTAACCGCCGAAAGGATACCGAGCGGTTCTATTTCCTGCTCGGCCGCTTGGAGGAGCGCATCGGAGGACCGCGGCTACTCCGGAACTGCAATCAGGCCACCGGTTGGCCGAAATACGGTGTGGAGTTCTTCCTCGAAGAAGGCCAGTTCCGAACCGGAGGAGACGAGCTCCGCGTGGTACGTGTGGGCAGCCATGCCTTGCGGGCTACGTCCCAGGCGACCTTCTGGGGCAGGCTGGCCCAGCACCGAGGCCCGGTCAGCGGCACCAATGCAGGCGTAGGCAACCATCGCGGCTCCATATTCCGCCACCACATCGGTACAGCACTGCAGCAGGTCGACAACTGGCCGGCCGATGTTGTGCAGTCTTGGCGACAGACGAAGGTCAGCCCGGCCCAACGGAAAGCTGAAAGACCATTCGAACAGGCCGTGAGCGAGCACATAACAGCTATGCCGCTCCTTTGGCTGGACGTGCCTGACCGCGAACAAAGGGAGTCCATTCGGGCCAACTCGATCTCCCTGCTCTCCCAACGCAACGGCGGCGTTCACCGCACCACTTCCGGCTGGCTTGGCCTGCATGCCGAGAACGAGCACGTCCGTACATCCGGGCTATGGAATAGCGACCACGTCGATGATCCATATGACCCGTCCTTCCTCGACGACATGGAGGTTCGCGTGAAAGCCATGTGACGAACCACCCGAATTGTGGCCACGATGATCGGTCCCGATCAGCGACCAACTCTTGACATTCGTTAGGCTCGTCATATGGGAGACACGGTTAATCCCAGGATCCGCCTCGTCGAGATGAAGGCCTTGGGGCCGTTCTCGTGGCGTTGGCCCGAAGGAGTCGAGTACTTCGAGCGCGGTTGGGTCGCCGTTGCGACGGTGAACGATCGAGAAGTTCTTGTCCGCCACGGAATCGGACACAGGAACACCTATGGGCGGACGCGTGTCCATTCGGTGACCTGGGTCGAGGGCGATCCTCTCGTCGAGGGTGTCGAGTCGGATGACTTCGACGAGTCCGAGAGCCTGCTGAGCTTGATCAAGGTGACCAAACGGCATCTGAAACCGGATGACGCGACGCCGGTGGGCTATCGCACGCTTCCCATCGTGGTGGTCGCCGACCAAATCCGCGCGCCGGGCGCACCACGAAGTCTGGCGGTGAAGCTCCGGCAGGATGACGTTGATGGCTGGACTCGTCACGCCCTCCTGCGAGCCGTGAACCGGAGTCGTTTTCCGTCCCAACCGGGTGGCAGGAAGACTCTTCCGCCAGCCTCCAGGAGCGGGCCTGCTCCCGCCGCACTGGCGACAAGGAGTCACACCGAGCTCCGTGACGGTGTAGTCACGGCACTCTTGGCCTACGCCGAACATCACAGGTCCGCTCCGAATGAGGTGGTGGAGTTCACTCAGAACCAAGAGGCGAACGAATTTCTCCGGACGGATGGTTTCGCTTTCCTAACCGGACTGCTCTTCGGCCAGGGAGTACCAGCGGAGCGGGCCTGGTGCGCACCGTTTCTTCTCCGTCAACGCCTTGGTCACCTCGATCCCGCCCGCATCGCCGAAGACGAGGCGGGAGTGCGAGCGGCCATTGCGCTTTCCCCCAAACTGCACCGATACATCGAGAAGATGCCTCGCTGGCTGACTCTCGCTGCTCGCCGCGTGATGACCGAGTACGAAGGCGACGCCGGAGCTATCTGGTCCGGCAATCCCGACGCGAGGGAGTTGCAAGATCGCTTCAAGGCCTTCGTCGGCATCGGCCAGAAGATATCGGCGATGGCGGTTGAAATCTTGGAGCGCGACCTCGCCGTCCCAATCAGGAACATGGAAGGAAGCGACATTGCTTACGACATCCACCTGCGCCGCGTCTTCCTACGTACGCGTCTCGCCGACGTGGACGACCGCGACCACATGATCACCAGGGCCCGGACCCTGTACCCTCCCCGCCCTGGTTCGCTCGACCTGCCCAGCTGGCTTATCGGGCGTGGTTGGTGTCATCCCGGACTCCCAGACTGCGCCACCTGCCCCCTCACCGAGGTTTGCGTTAAGGACATCGAACGAGCGAACCATGTCGCCAGTGCCTAACCCAACGCCTACATCTAATGAGGTCGCTGCTCGCCGGAGAGGCGGCCGTCCTCAAGTCACTGGCCACGTTGCCCCATGACCGCCACCCGCGCCAGGAACCGCACGGCGGGCGCCAAGGCGCACTGCGTTCTAGAAACTGAACCAGACACCCTCCGATCAGTCCCCTGGATACCGTGACGCGGACCAAGTGAGGTGCCCCGGATCTTCCGGACAGGGCCCCAACTAGAGTTGGGGAGAGAACCGGAAAGGAAGGCCGTTGGCACGACAGAGGCGGCATTTCACCCAGGAGCACAAGGACGAGATCGTCCGCATGGT
>NZ_JBQQBP010000018.1:0-222478 GCF_052245875.1 Actinomadura sp. 3N407 | reverse complement strand
CGGCGGGGGCGGCCGCCGGTGGGGGGGGCCGCCGCGCCGGTGTCAAGGTGTGGATCGCGTTACAGGTACTGGCCGGTGTTGGCGACGGTGTCGATGGACCGGCCGGCTTCGGAGCCCTTGGTTCCGGAGACGAGGGTGCGGATGTAGACGATCCGTTCGCCCTTCTTGCCGGAGATGCGGGCCCAGTCGTCGGGGTTGGTGGTGTTGGGCAGGTCTTCGTTCTCGCTGAACTCGTCGACGCAGGCGGCGAGGAGGTGGTTGACTCGCAGGCCTTTCTGGCCGGTGTCGAGGAATTGCTTGATGGCCATCTTCTTGGCGCGGTCGACGATGTTCTGGATCATTGCTCCGGAGTTGAAGTCCTTGAAGTAGAGGACTTCCTTGTCGCCGTTGGCGTAGGTGACCTCCAGGAAGCGGTTCTCCTCGGTTTCGGTGTACATGCGTTCGACGGTGCGCTGGATCATGGCCTCGACGGTGGCGTCTTCGGAGCTGCCGTGTTCCTTGAGGTCGTCGGGGTGGAGCGGGAGGCCGCCGAGGATGTACTTGGAGAAGATGTCCTTGGCCGCTTCGGCGTCGGGGCGTTCGATCTTGATTTTGACGTCGAGGCGGCCGGGGCGCAGGATCGCGGGGTCGATCATGTCTTCGCGGTTGGAGGCGCCGATGACGATGACGTTCTCCAGGCCTTCGACGCCGTCGATCTCGCTGAGCAACTGCGGGACGATGGTGTTCTCGACGTCGGAGGAGACTCCGGATCCGCGGGTGCGGAAGATGGAGTCCATCTCGTCGAAGAAGACGATGACGGGGGTTCCGGCGGAGGCCTTTTCACGGGCGCGCTGGAAGACCAGGCGGATGTGGCGTTCGGTTTCGCCGACGTACTTGTTGAGCAGTTCGGGGCCCTTGATGTTGAGGAAGAAGCTCTTGCCCTCCTGCCCGGTCTTTTCTGCGACCTGTTTGGCGAGGGAGTTGGCGACGGCCTTGGCGATGAGCGTTTTTCCGCATCCGGGGGGTCCGTAGAGGAGGACGCCCTTGGGCGGCCGGAGTTGGTGTTCGCGGAAGAGGTCGGCGTGCAGGTAGGGAAGTTCCACGGCGTCGCGGATCATTTCGATCTGTGAGCCGAGGCCGCCGATCTCGTTGTAGGAGATGTCGGGGACCTCTTCGAGGACGAGTTCTTCGACCTCGGCCTTGTGGATCTTCTCGTAGGCGTATCCGGACCGGGGTTCGAGCATGAGGGAGTCGCCGGCGCGGAGGGGGACTCCGCGCAGGGGTTCGGCGAGTTTGACGACGCGTTCCTCGTCGGCGTGCGCGATGACGAGGGCGCGTTGGCCGTCGTCGAAGAGTTCCTTGAGCATGACGACTTCGCCCTGCTCTTCGAACTTGAGTGCTTCGACGACGTTGAGGGCCTCGTTGAGCATGACCTCTTGGCCGCGTTGGAGTTCCTCGACGTCCACGGCGGGGCTGACGTTGACGCGGAGTTTGCGTCCGCCGGTGAAGATGTCGATGGTTCCGTCGTCGCGGGCTTCGAGGAAGACTCCGAATCCGGATGGTGGTTGTGCGAGCCTGTCGACCTCCTCCTTGAGCGCCACGATCTGTTCGCGAGCCTCTTTGAGGGTCGCTACGAGACGCTCGTTCTGACCGGTTACGGCGGCCAGGTTGGCCTGTGCCTCATGGAGGCGTTCTTCCAGCACACGTACTTGGCGCGGGGATTCCGCGAGCTTTCGGCGCAGCACGGAGATCTCCTCCTCCAGGAAGGAGATCTGCGTTTGGAGGTCCCTGACCTCCTTTTCGTGCTGCGCCTTGCGCGCCCCAGCATCGTCACGAGCGGCCACGCCCCGTCACCTCCTCACGAAGAGAGCCGACGACCTACTGAGACCCTACCTATCTGGAGGGCTTCCGTAACCTGCCCATTCGGTGTTCGTGTCGTGCGGGGGTGTTCGGGGAGGGTTGGGAGGGGTGCTGCGGGGTGGGGGGTTACGGGGCCTGGACCTGGGGGTTCGTGGTTTCGGGCGGGTCGTTGCGGGGGGTTTGCCGATTTCGGTGGTGTGTGGGTGGGACACGGGTGTGTCGGACCGGTGCCGGGTGGTCGCGGGCGGGGTGTGATCTATGCCTCGGTGGGGTGGCCGGGCGTGGCGTCGTCGTGGGGGGCGGTGACGGCGGGTGCGGGGTGGGCGCCTTTGGCGGGGCGGCGGCGGCGGGTGGGCGGGGTGACGCCGTCGGCGAGGCGGCGGGCGGTGACGAGGAAGCCGGTGTGGCCGATCATGCGGTGGTCGGGGCGGACGGCGAGGCCGTCGACGTGCCAGGTGCGGAGCATGGTCTCGAAGGCGTGGGGTTCGGCGAAGTTGCCGTGGGCGCGGAGGTCTTCGACGATGCGGGACATCTGGGTGGTGGTGGCGATGTAGGCGCAGAGGATGCCGCCGGGGATGAGGGCTTTGGCGGCGGGGTCGAGGCATTCCCAGGGGGCGAGCATGTCGAGGACGACGCGGTCGATCTCGGTTTCGGCGAGGGTGTGTTCGAGGGCGCCGACGGTGAGGCGCCAGGCGGGGTGGGGGCCGCCGAAGAATTTTTCGACGTTGGTGCGGGCGATGTCGGCGAAGTCGGGGCGGCGTTCGTAGGAGGACAGGAGGCCGTGTTCGCCGACGGCGCGGAGGAGGAAGCAGCTGAGGGCGCCGGATCCGGCGCCGGCTTCGATGACGCGGGCGCCGGGGAAGATGTCGGCGGTGGCGATGATCTGGGCGGCGTCCTTGGGGTAGACGACGGCGGCGCCGCGGGGCATGCGGAGGGTGTAGTCGGTGAGGAGGGGGCGGAAGGCGAGGTATTCGGTGCCGCCGGTGGTGCGGTAGACGGTGCCTTCGGGGCTGCCGATGATGGCGTCGTGGGGGACGGAGCCCTTGTGGGAGTGGTACTGCTTGCCGGGTTGGAGGGTGATGGTGTTGATGCGGCCTTTGGTGTCGGTGAGCTGAACCTGGTCTCCGGGCCGGAACGGGCCGTGGGGGATGCGGCCGGGCGTGGGTGTGGGGCCGTTCGGCTGGGGTTCGCTCATGGGGGTCAAGGCTAGCGGCGGGCTGGGGTGGGGCCGACGGGCGGCCGGGTCGCGCGGGTGGGGGGCGGGGGGTGGTTCAGAAGCCGGTGAAGGCCTGGTCGACGTCGGCGACGGCGAGGACGCCGTAGACGCGGCCGTCGGGTTCGACGAGGAGGTATTCGGAGGCGGGGGCGCGGCGGAGGGCGTCGATGAGGTCTTCGCCGGAGATGTCGGCGGGGAGGGTGAGGTCGTCGTCGATGCCGCGGGACAGGTCGCCGGCGCTGACCCAGGGGCGGCGGTGTTCGGGGGTGGCGGTGACGGCCTTTTCGTTGACGAGGCCGAGGGGGCGGCCGTCGTGGTCGGCGATGACGATGGCGCCGGCGTGGTCGTGGTGGGCGCGGCGGATGGCTTCGGCGAGGGGGACGTCGGCGGTGACGAGGGTGGCGCGGCGGGCGAGGCGCCGGGCGGCGAGGAGGGGGATGCGGTCGCGGACGTGTTCGGCGCGGATGGCCTGGGTGGCGCCGACCCAGATGAAGGAGGCGACGAGGGCGGACCATAGGAGGGCGAGCCAGCCGATGCCGGTGTCGTCGTCGCCGGTGCCGGTTCCGTAGGTGGCGAGGTAGGCGCCGGCGACGAGGCAGGCGAGGGCGACGCCGCGGCCGACCCAGCCGGCGATGATGCCCCCGTTGCGGCTGTGTCCGGTGGCTTTCCAGACGGCGGCGCGGACGAGGCGTCCGCCGTCGAGGGGGAGGCCGGGCAGGAGGTTGAAGACGCCGACGAGGAGGTTGGCGAAGGTGAGGGCGTCGACGAGGAGGAGGGCGACGTCGGGGAGGGGGACGAGGGCGTGGGTGAGGAGGCCGAGTCCGGCGAGTGCGAGGTTGACGAGGGGGCCGGCGAAGGCGATGAGGAATTCGCGGCCGGGGGTGGGGGCTTCGCGTTCGATGGCGGTTTCGCCGCCGAGGACGTGGAGGGTGACGGAGCGGACGGGGAGGCGGAAGGCGCGGGCGGTGACGGCGTGGCTGAGTTCGTGGATGAAGACGGAGCCGTAGAGCAGGACGGCGTAGGTGAAGGCGACGAGGTAGCTGAGGGGGCGTTCGACGACGTCGTGGACTTGTCCTTCGAACATGACGGTGATGAGCGCGGCGACGAGGAACCAGCTGGGTGAGACGTAGACGGGGATGCCGAAGGGGCGGCCCATGAGGAGGCCGGGGCGTGGGGTGCGGCCGTTGTCGGGGCCGGGGTCCCCGGCGGGCGTCTTTCCCTGGGTCGGGGGCGCGCTGTGTGTCACGTGACCGATGCTACGGCCCCGGTCGGGCGGATCGGCCGGTGGTGGGCGGGTTGCGGTGTGGCGGGTGCGGGTTTTCGTCGGGGGTGTCGCCTAGTGTGCTGTGCCATGACGACGACCGAGGCGGGTAGTGCTGCGTCCGTTCCGTCCGGGGGCGGCGGCGCCGGTGGCGGGGGTGCCGGTGGCGGGGATGCCGGGAGTGCGGGGGGTGTGGCGGTGGTGGGGTCGTTGTCGCCGTCGCGTGCGGGCGATTTCATGACGTGTCCGCTGCTGTACCGGTTCCGGGTGATCGACCGGTTGCCGGAGCGGCCGAGTGCGGCGGCGGCGCGGGGGACGCTGGTGCACGCGGTGCTGGAGCGGTTGTTCGATCTTCCGCGGGGTGGGCGGACGGCGGAGGCGGCGGTGGAGCTGCTGGGGCCGCAGTGGGAGCGGCTGCTGGCGGAGGAGCCGGAGCTGGCGGAGTTGTTCGCGGAGGGCGACGCGGGGGACGCGGAGCGGGCGGAGTGGCTGGGCCAGGCGCGGCGGATGGTGGAGCGGTATTTCACGCTGGAGGATCCGCGGCGGCTGGAGCCGGCGGAGCGTGAGCTGTTCGTGGAGACGGTGCTGGATTCGGGGTTGAAGCTGCGGGGTTACATCGACCGGGTGGATGTGGCGCCGGGCGGTGATGTGCGGATCGTGGACTACAAGACGGGGACGGCGCCGCGGGCGGATTTCGAGGCGCGGGCGTTGTTCCAGATGAAGTTCTACGCGCTGGTGCTGTGGCGGTTGCGGGGGCGGGTTCCGCGGCTGCTGCAGCTGATGTATCTGGGTAACGGCGAGGTTCTGCGGTACGAGCCGGATGAGGCGGATCTGCGGGCGACGCAGCGGAAGGTTGAGGCGCTGTGGCAGGCGATCCGGCGGGCGATGGACACCGGGGAGTGGCGGCCGCGGGCGGGGCGGCTGTGCGACTGGTGTGATCACAAGGAGCGGTGCCCGGAGTTCGGGGGTACTCCCCCGCCGTTGCCGGTGGCGCCGGTGCCGCGGCCGTCTCCGGCGGATCTGGAGGGTGCGGCGGGGCCGGGCGGCGCCGCGCGGGAGTGCGACGATCTGTAGCGGTGCGGTGACGGCGGGGAGTCGGCGGTGCGCCTGGTGTGGGGTGCGGCCGGGTGTGTCCTCCTTGGGGAGGACTGCGGATCCGCGTTCAGGAGGGGCCGCGGCCTGGTGTGACCTCCTAGGGTGAGAGGCGTGTCACCCCGCATCCGTGGTCTTCGTGCCTTTCGCGCCTGGTTGAAGGCGCGTCCTCAGGCGGCCGACGCGTTGCTCGCGTTGGGTCTGCTGGTGGTGGGGCTGCCGCAGCTGTTCCTGGAGGAGCTTCCGGAGGGCGCGGATTACGACCAGTTCCGGGCTCCGGATCTGTGGAGCGGGCTGCTGGTCGTCGCGGTGGCGATGTCGCTGACGTGGCGGCGGCGTCATCCGCTGCAGGTGCTGATGTTCATCATCGGGGGCGAGCTGGTGATGGCGGTGGCGGGGTATCCGCCGGCGGTGCCGGACGTGGTGGCGTTCCTGATCGCGGTGTACAGCGTGGCGGCGCATCGGGGGCTGGCGCAGAGCGCGCTGGGCGGCCTGGCGGGGTTCGTCTATTTCCTGGTGTATCTGATGCTGCTGCTGCCGGTGTCGACGTCGCTGCCGGTGATGGTGACGGATTGTGCGCTGGTGGTGGGGGTGTGGGTGCTGGGCCGGAACCTGCGGCTGCGGCGGGCGTATTTCGCGGAGCTGGAGGACCGGGCGGCGCGGCTGGAGCGGGCGCGGGGCACCGACGCGCGGGCGGCGCGGATCGAGGAGCGGTCGCGGATCGCGCGGGAGCTGCACGATGTGGTGGCGCATCATGTGAGCGTGATGACGGTGCAGGCGGGGGCGGCGCGGCGGATCATCGACCGGGACGCGGGCAGCGCGCGGGAGGCGATGTCGACGATCGAGGAGGTCGGGCGGACGGCGCTGAGCGAGATGCGGCGGATCGTGGGGGTGCTGCGGACCGACCGGGACGTCGAGCAGGCGGGCCGGGAGCTGGCGCCGCAGCCGGGCCTGGGCGATCTCGGAGAGCTGCTGGATCATGTGCGGGAGACGGGCCTGTCGGTGCAGCTGTGGATCGAGGGTGAGGCGCGGCCGCCGTCGCCGGGGGTGGACGTGGCGGCGTTCCGGCTGATCCAGGAGGCGCTGACGAACACGCTGAAGCATGCGGGGCCGCAGGCGCGGGCGTGGGTGCGGCTGTACTACGGGGATCGTGATCTGACGGTGGAGATCGAGGACGACGGGCGCGGGACGGTGACGTTCATGGCGGACAACGAGGACAACCAGGGGCATGGCCTGGTCGGGATGTACGAGCGGGTGGCGCTGTACGGTGGCGAGTTGAGGATCGGGCCGCGGGTCGGCGGCGGGTTCGGTGTGCGGGCGCGGTTCCCGCTGGAGGCGTGAGTCCGCGGCAGGCCGTAGGTTGGGCGGGATCACCGTAGGTTGGGCGGATCGCCGTAGTTCGGGCGGAGCGTCGTGAGGCGAGGAGCGGGGACGATGAAGCGACGGGGACACCGGGCGGGCGGGGCGCAGCGATGAGCGCGGTGCGGGTGCTGCTCGTCGATGACCAGCCGCTGCTGCGGACCGGGTTCCGGCTCATCCTGGAGGCCGAGACCGACATCGCGGTGGTGGGTGAGGCCGGGGACGGCGCGGTGGCGGTGGAGCTGACGCGGTCGCTGCTGCCGGACGTGGTGCTGATGGACATCCGGATGCCGGGGGTCGACGGGATCGAGGCGACCCGGCGGATCGTCCGGGACGGCGCGGCGTCGCACGATCCGCGGGTGCTGATCCTGACGACGTTCGATCTGGACGAGTACGTGATCGAGGCGGTGCGGGCGGGGGCGAGCGGGTTCCTGCTGAAGGACTCGCCGCCGGAGGATCTGGTGACGGCGATCCGGATCGTGGCGGCGGGTGACGCGATCGTGGCGCCGAGCGTGACGCGGCGGCTGCTGGACCGGTTCGCGTCGCGGCTGCCGGCGGTGCGGGACCAGTCGCCGCCGCCGGGGCTGGACACGCTGACCGAGCGTGAGCGCGAGGTGCTGTCGCATGTGGCGCGGGGCCAGTCGAACGCGGAGATCGCGGCGGAGCTGGTGGTCAGCGAGACGACGGTGAAGACGCATGTGGGGAACGTCCTGGCGAAGCTGGGGCTGCGGGACCGGGTGCAGGCGGTCGTGTACGCGTACGAGACGGGTTTGAGCCGGCCCGGGCAGACCTGACGCGGAAGGCGGCCGGGCGGAGCCGGCGGGAACTTTCTGGGCAGTGCAGGCGGGGCCGCCCGTTCGGCGGCGGCGTGCGGGTCGGGGTCCGACCCTGAGATGACCCTGTCTTCGGGAAGGAGACGTCTACTCCGGTAGGACGACCGGAGGGGCGCGTCTCCTGCCCTGGGGGGACGGCGAAGTCCGTTCCTGGGGTGCATCACAGGAGGTCGCCTGGCTTCTACTGTTTTGTACGTCGGATCGCCGGGGGCATCGCGTGATCCGGACCTGTTCCTGCTCACTCACATTCGGGAGTTTCACGTGACGAACACCGCCCCATCGACCGCCGGCGCGCAGACCGTGCCCGGGGCGGGCGACTTCGCCGCACGGACCCGGCAGATCGCGAAGGTGTACGGGCGCGGCGACGCCCAGGTCGTCGCGCTCGACGGTGTCACGGTCGGCATTCCCCGCGGCCGGTTCACGGCGATCATGGGTCCGTCCGGGTCCGGGAAGTCGACCCTCATGCACTGCATGGCGGGTCTGGACTCGGTGGACTCCGGGGAGGTGTTCATCGGCGACACCGAGCTGACCCGGCTGAAGGACAAGCAGCTCACGCGGCTGCGCCGCGACAAGGTCGGTTTCATCTTCCAGGCGTTCAACCTGGTGCCGACGCTGACGGCGCTGGAGAACATCACGCTGCCGATGGACATCGCGGGCCGCAGGCACGACCGCGAGTGGCTGGACACGGTGATCGACACGGTGGGGCTGCGGCCGCGGCTGAAGCACCGCCCGTCGGAGCTGTCGGGCGGGCAGCAGCAGCGGGTGGCGTGCGCCCGCGCCCTGGCCGCCCGCCCGGAGATCATCTTCGCGGACGAGCCGACGGGGAACCTGGACTCGCGGTCCGGCGCGGAGGTGCTGGGGTTCCTGCGGGACTCGGTGCGGCGGATGGGCCAGACGATCGTGATGGTGACGCATGACCCGACGGCGGCGGCGTACGCCGACCAGGTGCTGTTCCTGACCGACGGGCAGATCGTCGACACGATGGCGGGCCCGACGGCCGAGCGGGTGCTGGAGCGGATGAAGGGCTTCGAGTCGGGCGCCGGCCCGGCCGCCGACGCGCCGGGCGCGCAGGGGCCGGGGGTCGCGGCGCGATGATGGGCAAGGTCACGCTCCGCAACCTCGCGGCGCACAAGATCAGGCTGGTGCTGACGGCCGTCGCGGTGATCCTCGGCGTGGCGTTCGTGGCCGGGACGCTGATCTTCACCGACAGCATGAACAAGCGGTTCGACGAGGTGTTCAGCAGCATCGGCGAGGACATCGCCGTCGACGTCCGGGCGAAGAAGGTCGTGGGCGGCGGCGACGACGGCATGTCGGCGCAGCCGGTGCCGGCGTCGGTGCTGGAGACCCTCAAGGGCGTGGACGGGGTCAAGGACCCGATCGGGAACGTCACCGGGTACGCGGCGGTCGTCGGCAAGGACGGCGAGATTGTCGGGACGCCGCAGAACGGCCCGCCGCAGCTCGGCGTGAACTGGACGAGCAGCGGGTTCTTCGAGCTCACGTCCGGTCGCGCGCCGCAGGGCCCGGCCGAGGTCGTCGTCGACGAGGCGACCGCCGAGAGCGGCGGGCTGGCCGTCGGCGACACCACCCAGGTCATCACGGCCGGGCCGCCGCAGCGGATGAAGATCGTCGGGCTGGCCGACACCGGGAACATGATGGGCACGACCATCACCGCGTTCGACACCCCGACGGCGCAGAAGCTGCTGCTGAAGCCCGGCTACTTCAGCGACATCGAGATGGGCTCGGCGGGCCCGTCGGAGGAGGAGCTGCGCGACCGCGTCGCGCGGGTCCTGCCGCAGAACCTGGAGGCGATCACGGGGACGGAGCTGCGCGAGGACGCGCAGAGCGACGTCGCGGAGATGATGGGCTTCTTCCGGACGTTCCTGCTCGCGTTCGCGCTGATCTCGATCTTCGTCGGGGCGTTCATCATCTTCAACACGTTCTCGATGCTGGTGGCGCAGCGGACCCGTGAGCTGGCGCTGCTGCGCGCGATCGGCGCGGCCCGCGCGCAGGTGACGCGGGCGGTGATCGGTGAGGCCGTCGCGGTCGGGATCGTCGGGTCCACGCTCGGGCTGGCGGCCGGGGCGGGGCTGGCGTCGCTGCTGCAGACGCAGATGGGCGACGCCGGTGAGGGCGGCCTGACGTTCACCGCGACGCCGGTGATCTGGTCGTACGTGGTCGGGATCGTGGTGACGGTCGTGTCGGCGTACTTCCCGGCGCGCCGCGCGGCGAAGATCCCGCCGGTGGCGGCGATGCGCGACGACGTGGCGCTGCCGCAGCGGTCGATGCGGATCCGCATCGCGCTCGGTTCGCTGCTGACCGCCGTCGGGGCGGGCCTCATCGGCCTCGGCCTCGCGGGTGACGCCGGGAACCCGGCGATCCCCGTCGGCGCGGGCGCGTTCGCGGTGTTCATCGGGGTCGCGATGCTCGCGCCGGTGATCAGTGTGCCGGTGCTGCGGGTGCTGGGGGCGCCGGGGGCGCGGCTGATGGGGTCGCCGGGGCGGCTCGCGCGGCAGAACGCGCTGCGCAACCCGCGCCGCACCGCCGCGACCGCCGCGGCGCTGATGATCGGCCTGGCGCTGATCACCACGGTGAACGTGCTGGGGGCGACGATGCGGGCGTCGATCGACGAGCAGGTCAACGCGCAGTTCGGCGCGGACTACCTGGTGCAGTCGCAGGGCGCCGGCGGCGTGAACGCCGAGGCGCAGCGGAAGATCCAGGGCACTCCCGGGGTGGTGACGGCGTCGCCCACCTACGACGGCGAGGTCAAGATCGACGGCAAGGACGTGTTCTATGTGGCGGGTGACGCGCGGGTGCTCACCGAGGCCGCCCGGCTGAAGATCGTGTCGGGGAGCGCCACCACCGGCCCGGCCGCGATCATGGTGGACGAGGACACCGCGAAGGACCGCGGCTGGAAGGTCGGGGCGGTGGTGCCCGTCCAGTTCCCCGACGGGAAGACCGAGCGGCTCACGCTGACCGGCGTGTACGCCAAGAGCGACCTGATCGGGCCGCGGCTGCTGTCGCCGCAGGCGCATCTGAAGCACACGCTGAAACCGGCCGTGTCCATCATGGTGGTCGACACCGCCGCGGCGGACGCCGCGACGAGGACGGCGCTGGAGGCGGCGCTGGCGGGCTACCCGAACCTGGAGGTCGCCGACCAGGCGTCGCTGAAGGAGGACGCCCGCGCCGAGGTCGACGGGTTCGTGACGTTCCTGACGATCCTGCTGATCATGTCGGTGATCATCGCGGCCGTCGGTGTGATCAACACGCTGGCGCTGTCGGTGATCGAGCGGACCCGGGAGATCGGGCTGCTGCGCGCGATCGGGATCTCCCGGCGGCAGCTGCGCCGCATGATCCGGCTGGAGTCCATCATGATCGCGGTGTTCGGGGCGGTGCTCGGGATGGGCATCGGGATCGCGTTCGGCGCGGCGCTGCAGAACGCGCTCGCCGACGAGGGCCTCGGCGTCCTCGCCATCCCGTACGGGACGCTCGTCGTCTACCTGGTGGTGGCCGCGGTGATCGGTGTGCTGGCGGCGCTGTGGCCGGCGTGGCGGGCCGGGCGCATGGACGTCCTGAAGGCCATCTCCACCGAGTGACCCGCCCGCCGTGCCGCCGGAAACCCCGGCGGCACGGCGGTAGGACGGCACGGCGGTAGGACGGCACGGCGGTAGGACGGCACGGCGGTAGGACGGCACGGCGGTAGGACGGCACGGCGGCACGCCGCGGCGGGTGCGCGCGCAAAGACCCGGTCCCCTCGGGTGAGGAGGGGGCCGGGTCTTTCCGGTGCGGGAGGCGCGCCGGGGGGGAAGGTCCGGCGGGCGCCCTACTCCGCGGACTCGGAGCCGGGCTCGGGGTCGGGCTCGGGGTCGTCGGCCGGGGCCTTGCCGAGCGTCACCGCGGCCTTGGCGACCGCGTCGGTCGCGCTGACCGTGGTGTTCTCCGGGAAATGGCACGCGGCCAGGTGGCCAGGGCTGAGCTCCATCAGCGGCGGCTCGACCTGCTTGCAGATCTCCTGCGCCTTCCAGCAGCGGGTGTGGAAGCGGCAGGCCGGCGGCGGGTCCAGCGGGCTCGGCACGTCGCCCTGCAGCCGGATCCGCTTGCGGTCGTCGCGTTCGCTCGGGTCCGGGATCGGCACCGCCGACAGCAGCGCGTTGGTGTAGGGGTGCATGGGCCGCTGGTACACGTCCGCCCGGTCCGCCACCTCGACGATCTTGCCGAGGTACATGACGGCGACGCGGTCGGAGATGTGCCGCACCACCGACAGGTCGTGCGCGATCACCACGTAGGTGAGGTCGAGCTCGTCCTGCAGGTCCTCCAGCAGGTTCACGACCTGCGCCTGCACCGACACGTCCAGCGCCGACACCGGCTCGTCCGCGATGATCAGCTTCGGCTTGAGGGCGAGGGTGCGGGCGATCCCGATGCGCTGCCGCTGCCCGCCGGAGAACTCGTGCGGGTAGCGGTTGTAGTGCTCGGGGTTCAGCCCGACCAGCTCCAGGATCTCCTGGACGGCCTTCTTGACGCCCTGCTTGGCCTCGATGTTCTGCAGCCGGAACGGGGCCCCGACGATCGCGCCGACCGTCTTGCGCGGGTTCAGCGACGAGTACGGGTCCTGGAAGATCATCTGGAGGTCGCGGCGGAGCGGCCGGAGCCGGCCCTGCGACATCCGGGTGATGTCCTCGCCCTCGAAGGTGATCTTCCCGAAGCTCGGGTCCAGCAGCCTCATGATCATCCGGCCGGTGGTGGACTTGCCGCAGCCCGACTCCCCCACCAGCCCGAGCGTGTCGCCCTTGCGGACCGAGAACGACACGCCGTCGACGGCCTTGACCGCCGCGACCTGCCGGCGCAGCAGCCCCGCGGTGACGGGGAAGTGCTTGCCGAGATTGTCCACCTCCAGCAGCACCTCGCCGTTCTCGCGCGAACGGGGCTCCTCCGCAGGGGTCTTCGATGTGCTCACAGTCTCGTTACCACCCGTGCTCGTCACAGCTTCGGCCGGATCTCGTCGGTCCAGATCTCCCGCCGCCTGCCCAGCGGGAGATGGCACGCCGCCTTGTGGCCCGGCTCGACCTCGACCAGCTCCGGCCGATCGGCCTCGCTCTTGCCGTCGTTCAGGTCCTTGTAGGGGCAGCGCGGATGGAACGCGCACCCGGACGGCACGTTGATCAGGCTCGGCGGCGTCCCGACGATGGGCATCAGCCGCTCGGACCGCTCGCGGTCCAGCCGGGGCATCGAGCCGAGCAGCCCCCACGTGTAGGGGTGCAGCGGCCGGTGGAAGGTGTCGTCCACCGTCGCCTGCTCGACGGAGCGGCCGGCGTACATCACCAGGATGTCGTCGGCGAGCTCCGCGACCACCCCGAGATCGTGGGTGATCATGATGACGGCGGAGTTGAACTCCTGCTGCAGGTCCCGGATCAGGTCCAGGATCTGCGCCTGGACGGTGACGTCCAGCGCCGTCGTCGGCTCGTCGGCGATCAGCAGCTCCGGGTCGCACGACAGCGCCATCGCGATCATCGCGCGCTGCCGCATGCCGCCGGAGAACTGGTGCGGGTAGTCGTCGACCCGCTGGTCGGGCCTGGGGATGCCGACCTTGCCGAGCATGTCGATGGCGTGCTTGCGCGCGACCTGCTTGGACACGTCGTTGTGCACCCGGTAGGCCTCGATGATCTGCTTGCCGACCGTGTAGAACGGGTGCATCGACGACAGCGGGTCCTGGAAGATCATCGCCATGTGGCGGCCGCGGAGGCGGCGGACCTCGCCCTGCGAGGCGCCGACGAGCTCCTTGCCGTCCAGCCAGATCTCGCCGGACACCTTGGCGTTGCGCTTGTTGTGCAGGCCCAGGATGCCGAGGCTCGTGACGCTCTTGCCCGAGCCGGACTCCCCCACGATCCCGAGCGTGCGGCCGCGTTCCAGCTGGAACGACAGCCCGTCGACCGACCTGACCAGGCCGTCGTCGGTCGGGAAGTGGATCTTCAGGTCGCGGACCTCGAGGAACGCCGTGGGAGCCTCGCGGTCGCCCGCGGTCTTCGCGGCCGGCGCGGTGCCGGTCATCAGCCCAGCCTCACTCTCGGGTCGACGATGGCGTACAGAAGGTCGACGATCAGGTTGATCACCACGATGGAGGTGGCGGTGATCAGCGTGACGCCGAGCACCATGGGCAGGTCGCCGCTGCGGATCGAGCCGATCGCGAGCTGGCCCAGCCCGGGGATGCCGAAGGTGTTCTCGGTCAGCACGGCGCCGCCCAGCAGCAGGCCGAGGTCGAGGCCGAAGACGGTCAGGATCGGCGTCAGCGACGCGCGCAGCGCGTGCTTGGTGACGACGGTCTTCTCCGGCAGCCCCTTGGCGCGGGCGGTGCGGATGTAGTCCTCGTTCATCGTCTCCAGCATGCCCGCTCTGGTGAGGCGCGCGTACATCGCGGCGTACAGGAACGCCAGGGTGACCCAGGGCAGCACCAGCGACTGGAACCACGTCACGGGATTCTCCGTGATGGGGTTGTAGCTGCCGCCGCCCGGGAAGATCTTGAGGGTGTAGGAGAACAGCGCGAGCGACACCAGCCCGGTGAAGTAGATGGGCAGCGACACGCCGCTCAACGCGATGATCATCGCGGTCCTGTCCCAGAGGGTCCCTCTTCGCAGTGCCGAGATGACGCCGGTGGTGATGCCACCGGCCAGCCAGATGACCGCGGCTCCGGCGGCGAGCGACACGGTCGCCGGGGCGCGGTCCATGAGCGTCTGCAGCACCGGCTGGCTGCTGCGGAACGAGTACCCGAGGCACGGCGCCGGGCAGTGGTCGGTGACCGGGCCGGCCTTGTAGTCCTTGCCGACCACGATGGCCTTGAGGTAGTTCCCGTACTGCACGACGACCGGGTCGTCGAGGCCGAGACGCTCCTTGGTGTCCTCGATGGCCTCCTGGCTCGGCGCTTTGCCGACGTACGCGGCCGCGAGCTGGTCGGTCGTCTGCCCCGCCAGCTTCGGCAGCCAGAAGAAGATGCCGAAGGTCACCAGGCTGACCAGCAGCAACATGATGACGGCACCGATCAGGCGCCGGATGATGTATGGGAACACATTACGCGGCCCCACCCGCCGGCCGGCCGGACCTGTAGGTCCGGGCCCGGCCGGCGGGCGTCGCCTTCACCTGCCTTCAGAAGGACGCATGGACGAGCGGAACCCTTACTCCACGCCCATGTTGAGGTAGTCGTACATGCCGCCGTAGGCGAGGGTGATCCCGGCGTTGGTGACGCGCTCCGGCCGGTACATCAGCGCCTTGGCGTACACGAGCGGAACCTGCGTCGCCGACTGCATGACCATCTTGTCGACCTCGCCATAGATCTTCAGGCGGGCCGCCTTGTCGGTGTTGGCGATGGCGTCGTCCAGCGCCTTGTTGATCTTCGGGTCGTCCAGCTCGGCGAGGTTGGTGCCGCCGGACGGCTTGATGGCGTCGCCGTGCACGATCTGCGCGAGGAAGCCGTAGCCGGTCGGCCAGTCCGCCGCCCACGCCATGATCATCATGCCGACGCCGTGCTCGTGGACGTAGTCCGGCACGCCGACGTACTTGTTGAAGTAGTCACCGGCGGGCCACTGGACGATCTCGGTCTCGATGCCGACCTTCTTCAGGCTCTGCTGGATCGCCTGGGCCATCGCGACTTCCTTCGGCCGGTCGGACCGGGCCGAGATCTTCGTCTTGAAGCCGTCCGGCTGGCCGCAGGCCTGCAGCTCCTGCTTGGCCTTGTCGAGGGTCGCCTGGTCGAGGCCGCCGTTCTCGGCCTGCTTCTGCGGGAACAGGTCGAACTTGGTGTAGCCGTCGACGGTCGGGGGCAGCACGGTGGTGGCCACGTCACCGCCGGCCAGCGGGCCGCCGTAGGCGGTCTGCGCGGCGACCTTGTCGGTCGCGTACTGCACCGCGTTGCGGCAGTGGACGTTGTCCAGCGGCTTGACGTGGACGTTCAGCGACATGAACCGCAGGAAGCCCTGGATCGGGTTGTCCACGTACGGCTTCTGGTCCTCGGCCAGCACCTTCGGCTGGGTTCCCGACTGCACGCCGACGCCGGAGATGTCCATGTCGAGCGTGCCGGCCAGCAGACGCTGGTCGATGTCGTCGGCGTTCTGCTTGAGCTGGATCTCGATCTTGTCGGGCAGCGCCTTGCGGATCGGGTCCGTGCTCTTGTTCCAGTGCGGGTTGCGCGACAGCGCCATGGACTTGCCGCGCGTGTAGTTGTCGACCTTGTACGGGCCGCTGGAGACGATCGAGTTCTCGTACTTCAGGCCGGTGTCCTTGGCCTTCGGCACGGGCATGGTCTGCGACATCGAGACCAGGTAGTCGAACTCGGCGAACGGCTCCTTCAGGTGGAAGATGATGGTCTGGTCGTCCGGCGTCTCGATGGACTCCAGGCCCTTGTCGCTCTTGTCGTCGTACGGGCCCTTGTACGCGGGGTCGTTGTCGACGAGGTACTGCTTGAAGTACTTCGGCCCGAGCTGCAGCTCCGTGCTGTAGTTGCTGCGCTCGACCGCGTACTTCACGTCCTTGGACGTCACGGTGGTGCCGTCGTCGTACTTGACGCCGGTGCGCAGCTTGTACGTCCAGGTCTTGCCGTCATCGCTGGGCGTCCCGAGGTCGGTCGCCAGGTCGGGGACGACCTCCAGGCTGTCCTTGCCGGCGCCGGGCTTGAACGTGGTCAGCGCGCGGCCGTACTGGCGCGCGATGTTCTGCGAGAACGCGTAGTAGGTGTTGCCGGGGTCGGGGGAGTCGAAGTCGTCGGAGCTGGCGAGCTTGAGCGTGCCGCCCTTCTTGTCCGAGGTGTTGACGACCTCGTTGACGCCGGCGTTGAAGCCGGGCCCGCCGCCTCCGTCATCGGTGTCGCCGCCGCCGCAGGCGGCGAGCCCCGCGGCGGCGACCACACCGGCCGCCAGGACCGCGATTGGTCTCATCTTGTTCATGTGCAGGCGCACCCCTTCAAATAGGCGGGTCGATGAACCCGAGTCACTTGGCCCGAGGGTCGAGAGCGTCCCGCAGCCCGTCACCGAACAGGTTGAAGGCGAGGACGGTGATGAAGATCGCCATACCGGGAATGATCATGTACATCGGGTCCGAGGAGTAGATCGGCACGGCGAGCGTGAGCATGCCGCCCCACGAGGGGGCCGGGGGGATCACGCCGACGCCGAGGAACGACAGGGCCGCCTCGAACAGGATGTTGGTCGGGATCAGCAGGGTCGAGTAGACCAGGATCGGCGCGACCAGGTTCGGCAGGATCTCCTTGAAGAGAATGTAGGAGTTGCGGGCGCCCATGCTGCGCGCCGCGTCGACGAACTCGCGTTCGCGCAGCGACAGCGTCTGGCCCCGGATGATGCGGCCGATGTACGGCCAGTTGAAGAATCCGATGACGATGACCAGCACCGACACGCGGAGCCCGTTGCCGCTCAGCCCGAACGCGCCGTCGGAGACGACGCCGACCAGGGCGATCGCGAACAGCAGCAGCGGGAAGGCCAGGAAGGCGTCCATGGCGCGGCTGATCAGGTAGTCGACCCAGCCGCCGAAGTAGCCGGCGGTGATGCCGAGGATCGTGCCGAGCAGCACCGACATGAGGGTGGCCAGGAACGACACCAGCAGGGAGATCCGGGCGCCGTGCACGATGCGGGCCAGCATGTCTCGGCCGGTGCCCGGTTCGACGCCGAGCCAGTGGTCGGTGCTGATGCCCGAGTGCCAGAAGCCGGACTTGGGCCGGTTGTAGGTCGGGTCGATCAGGTTCTGGTGGTAGGTCAGCGGGTTCTGCACGAAGTACGGGCCGAAGATCGCGATCAGGATCAGCAGGACCACCACGACGGCGCCGGTGAGCGCGACCTTGTCGCGCTTGAGCCGCATCCAGGCGATCTGCCCGAGGGAGCGCCCCTGGATCTTCTTGCGGTCGACACCGGCGAGCACCGATTCCGGTTGCGCCTCGGTGTCGGATCCGCTCACCTCGATGGGTGCGGCCACGCTCCATACCTCCTACCGTCCGGCCACTGGTTCGGCCACGCCGCCGGCGCGGGGCCGGCGGCGGCGGAGATCATCCGCTGCTTCCGTGCGCGTCGCGCCGCGTTCGCTGAAGGGAAAGGTAGCCCTTCGGGCACGACTGTCCATCCGTGAGCCGACCTTCGCCAGTACCCGTATCTGACTTGTGATCTCGTCGTCATCTGGGGAACACGCGCCCGGACACCGCTTCGGACAAATCGCCCGAATAGTACTTTCCGCGCACTACCGGCAGGCACTCCGGGCCGGTCTAGACCGGGAACCTTTACCGTACCGAGTCCGATCCGATATCGATTCTCCGCAGGTCAGCGTCCAGGCACACGAAAACGGCGGGCCGGGTGGCCGGAGGGTCAGGAGATGCCGCGGTCCCGCAGGATCTTCTCGATCTCGGCCATCTCGGGGTCACCGCCGCCCGGCGCGGGCCCCTCCACGGAGCCCTTCGGCTTCGCGGACCGCCCGGCCGCCTTCGGCTCCCCGCCCGCGGCGGCCTCGCCCCCGCCGGCCGAGCCCGCGCGGCGGCTGATCATGGCGCCGGAGGTCATGTAGAGCAGCACGGCCAGCCCCGCCACCGCGACGCCCGCCCACTTGACCGGGCTGAACGCCAGGTCGACGAAGAACTCCGTCACTCCCGTCATCGCCGCCGCCAGCGGCACCAGGGACAGGGCGGCGCCGCGCAGTCCGGTGCCCGCGCCGCGGCGGCGGTAGACCCCCCAGCTGATGACCAGCCCGACCAGGGTCACTCCGAGGCTGATCGCGAAAATGGCTGTGTCGGTCATGCCGGCCCCTCATTCCTTACGGTGATGCCTCACTCCCATGGTCACACGCCCGGGGCCGGTTCCGATCCTCCCGGCGGACGGTTTCCGGACCGGGAGGTCTCCTCCTCCCGCGTGACCCGTCCCCTAGGGACCGCCCCGCGGGTATCAGGCGGCGGCTCCCGTCACGGGCGCGGACCGCCGCCCCTCACGCCACGGCGAACGGCGGCAGTGATCTCAGCGTCGCCAGGCTCACCTCGCGCAGCGACGCGACCACGACGCGGCCCGGCGCGGGCGGGATCGGCAGGACTCCGGGGACCGCGACCGTGACGCAGCCCGCCGCCTCCGCCGCCGCGACACCGTTCGGGGAGTCCTCCAGGACGACGCAGCGGGCGGGGTCGGCGCCGAGCCGGGCGGCCGCGGTGAGGTAGGGCTCCGGGTCGGGCTTGGTCCGCGCCACCTCGTCGCCGGCGACGCTGAGCGCGAAGTGCTCGCGGCCGACCGCGTCCAGCACCGGCTCGATGAGCCTGCGGTGGCTGGAGGACACCAGCGCCGCGGTGACCCCGGCGGCGCGGATCTCGGCGAGCAGGTCCTTGGCGCCGGGCATCATCGGCACGCAGGTGCCGAGCCGCTCGGCCATGCCGTCCAGCATCCGCCGCCCGACCTCTCCGGGGTCGGCGTCCGCGCCGGTCAGCTCCAGCATGTAGCGGACGGCGATGTCCAGGGAGCCGCCGACCAGCCGTTCCTGGTGGGCGGGGCTCCACTCGCCGCCCAGCCAGGCCATGACCTCCGACTCGACCTCCAGCCAGACGCGCTCGGAGTCGATGAGCAGGCCGTCCATGTCGAACAGCACGGCCTGCGGGCCGCCAAGGGTCACGGTGCTCCTTCCTCTTGGACGGGGTGTGCAAAGAGACGGTGACGGATGGGTCACCGGACCGATACCGTGCCACCAGTAAACTACTACCCGGTAAGGAACGGCATGAGCGCGTACCGCATCATCCTCGTCGGCACCGACGGCTCGGACTCCTCGTTCGGCGCGGTCGACCGGGCCGCGCAGCTGGCGGCCTCCACCGGCGCCACCCTGCTGCTCGCCTCCGCCTACAGCCCCATGCCCGAGCGGGAGCGCGCCAGCGCCGCGGACCGGCTCGGGGACCTGGCGTACAAGGTGCAGGGCTCCACCCCGGCCGACGACGCGCTGCGGGCCGCGCGGGAGCGTGCCGTCGCCGCGGGCGCCACCGACATCGACCAGGTCGCCGTCGAGGGCGACGCCGTCGACGTCATCTCCAAGCTGGCCAAGGACCGCGGCGCCGGCCTCGTCGTGATCGGCAACCGCGGGCTGAACAGCCTGGCCGGCCGCCTCCTCGGCTCGGTCCCGGCGAACCTGTCGCACCGGTCCCCCTGCGACGTGCTGATCGTGCACACCACGGACGGCAAGTGACCCGTTACTGAGCCGCGCCCGTCCTCCAGCCCCCGCCCACCGCCATCCAGACGACGAGCTTCGTTCTGCGTTCTGCCGGGGGCGTACAGCGGGGGTCTGCCGCCGGGAGGGTGGGGTAGGCCAAGGGGCAGGACGTAGGCTGGCAGCCACCGATCATGAGCGGGGCCCCGACCCCGGGAATGACGGCCCCCGTCGGTGACGCTGTACCTGGGCGTCGGAAGGAGGCAGCGCGTGGTCGAGCTGGAAAGCGTGCCGGAACTCGTCGATCCGGTGCTCGTGGCCGCCTTTGAGGGGTGGAACGACGCCGGGGAGGCCGCCAGCGGGGTGATCGCGCACCTGGAGTCCACCTGGGAAGCGGTGCCCATCGCCGAGCTCGACCCCGACGACTACTACGACTTCCAGGTCACCCGCCCGATCGTGGAGATGACCGAGGGCGAGACCCGCGGCATCACCTGGCCGACCACCCGCGTGTCCTGGGCGCGCCTCCCGAACGGCAAGGACGTCGTCCTGCTGCACGGGATCGAGCCGAACATGCGGTGGCGGTCGTTCTGCCGCGAGCTGATCGGGCTGATGCTGGAGCTGGAGATCCGCAACGTGGTGCTGCTCGGCGCGCTGCTCGCCGACTCCCCGCACACCCGGCCGGTGCCGGTGACGGGGGCCGCGTCCGAGGCGGGGCTCGTCAGCACGCTGCACCTGGAACCGGCCCGCTACGAGGGGCCGACCGGCATCCTCGGGGTGCTGCAGGAGGCCTGCGCGAAGGCCGACCTCGACACGGTGTCGCTGTGGGCGGCGGTCCCCCACTACGTCGCCCAGCCCCCGTCCCCGAAGGCGACCCTCGCGCTGCTGCGCCGCGTCGAGGACCTCCTCGACGTGACCGTCCCGCTCGGTGAGCTGCCCGAGGAGGCCCGCGCCTGGGAGCACGGCGTCAACGAGCTCGCCGAGGAGGACTCCGAGGTCGCCGAGTACGTCCGGACGCTGGAGGAGCAGAAGGACGCCACCGAGCTGCCCGAGGCGAGCGGCGACGCCATCGCCCGCGAGTTCGAACGCTACCTGCGGCGCAGGGATCCCGGCCGGGGCTAGCCTCCGGGGGTTACACTCGATCGTGTTCCGATCCCGGTGATGGCCCGCGCACGCCGCCAAGTGCGCTCACCATGATCATTCGTTCTCCGGAGGGCGGTGGCGCCCGGGACCGGTGAGCCGCCCGCCCGGGGGCCCGGCGATCCGGGTCCGCCCGCCGCGTGAGCTGCGCCGCCAGCGCCGCCGCCGCGCCCACTCCTGCTGGGACCATCTCGTCGCCGCTCCTCTCTGGCCGCTGCACGGCGCCAACCTCGGGACGCTCCTGCGCACCTGCGACGCCGTCGGCGCGTGCATGGCGGTCCCCCGGTTCCCGTGGGTGCCGGACGCGCTCGCGCGCGGCGACACGCTCCGACGCCCCGCCTGCGTCCACTGGGTGAACGACCCGCTCGGCTGGCTGGAACGCCAGCGCGACGCCGGGTCGCGGGTCGTCGGGGTGGAGCTGGCCGACGAGGCGGTCCGGCTCGCGGACCTGCCGCCGGCGCGGGCGCGTACGGTCGCGGTGCTCGGTCACGAGCGCTCCGGCATTCCCGGTGAGGCGCTCGACCTGCTCGACCTCGCCGTGGAGATCCCTATGGTGGGGGGCGGCAGCAGCCTGAACGTGGCCGTCGCCGGCTCGCTGGTGCTGTACAAGCTGGCGGGCCTGCTGTGACGGCGGCCACGCCGACGACCGGACGGAAGGGGGTCCCCGTTGCCGGAGACCCAGCCGCTGCGCCCCCACGACCCGGCCCGCCTCGGCCGCTACGAGCTGCTCGGCAGGCTCGGCTCCGGGGCGCAGGGCACGGTGTACCTGGGGGCCGGCGCGGACGGCGAGCACGTCGCGGTCAAGCTTCTGCGGGTCCAGTTCGACGACGACGACACGGCGCGGGCCCGGTTCGTCCGCGAGGCCCGGGTCGCCAAGCAGGTCGCCCGGTTCTGCACCGCCCAGTTCCTGGACGCCGAGGTCGCCGGGGACAGCCCCTACCTGGTCAGCGAGTACGTTCCCGGTGAGGCGCTGAACCGTCACATCGCGCGGGACGGGCCGATGACCGGCGGCGCACTGGACCGGCTCGCGGTCAGCACCGCCAGCGCCCTGACCGCCATCCACCGCGCCGGCGTCGTGCACCGCGACCTCAAGCCGCACAACGTCCTGCTCGGGCCGGACGGCCCCCGGGTGATCGACTTCGGGCTGTCGCGGGTGCTGGACGCGGCCAGCGCGGTCACCAGCACCGCCGTCGGCACCCCCGCCTACATGGCGCCCGAGCAGGTGTCCGGGCGGGACGCCGGCGCCGCCTGCGACGTGTTCGCCTGGGGTTCGACGATGACGTTCGCGGCGACGGGGCGGCCCCCGTTCGGGTCCGACTCGATCCCGGCGGTCATGTACCGGGTGCTGCACCACGAGCCCGACCTCGGGGACCTGGACGGTGAGCTGCGCGAACTGGTCGCGGCGGCGCTGGACAAGGATCCCGCGCGGCGGCCCACCGCGGCGCAGCTGCTGCTGCGGCTCGTCGGCCACGAGGACGCGTTCGAGGTGCCCGCCGCCCTGCCCGCCGCCGTCCCCCCCGGGGCGGGCCCGGCGCCGGAGCCCGCCGGCGGGGACGGGCCGGCGTCCGGTACGGAGACGCTGCCGCCCGATTCGACCGACCCCGCCCCCGGCCGCGGCGGCCGCCCGGGGCGGCGCAGGCCGGGACGGGCGGCCCTCGCGGCCGTCGCCGCCGGCGCCGTCGCGGCGCTCGCCGGGGCCGGCGGGTACGCGCTGCTGGACCGGCCGGGCGGCGGCCCGTCCGGGGGCGGCACCGGGGTCGGCGGGCAGGTCACCGCGCCGCCGGCCACGGACGTCCGGCCGTCCGGGCCGTCGACCTCCGGGCCGGCGCCCGCCCGCCCCAGAAGATCACCGTCGTCGGCGGTCCCGGCGGCTCCCGGACCGGGCGAGGGCACCCGCCCCGGCGGCGGGGACGACGGCGGTCCCCCGCCCTCCAGCGACCCGCCGCCCACCCCGGTCGTGCTCGGCCCCCCCGACCCGGCCCGCTACTGCGGCGCCCGCGGCCGGGACGCCGCGTTCCGCTCCGGCGACTGGTACTGCGTGCCGCGCGGCGGCGACATCGGCGTCGACACCCACATCACGATGACGCAGGTGTGCGCGTCGCAGTACCGGCCGGACGCCGAGGCGCGCCTCGGCGGCGACGCCGGAACCCCGTCCGACTGGGACTGCTACGTCCTGAGATGACCCGACCGGGCCGGTGCGCGGCCGGTCAGAGCGCGACGCCGAGGAGGGCGTCGGCTATGGCCCTGACCTGGGCCGGGGCCTTCTCGTCGGCGCCGGCGCCGGAGGCCCACGCGTCGATGGCCTCCAGGGCGGCGGGGGTGTCCAGGTCGCCGGCCAGGTGGTCGCGGACGGCGGCGGCCACCGGCGCCGCGGGCGGGCCCGACGCGCGGGACACGGCGGCGCGCCAGCGGCCCAGGCGTGCCTGCGCCTCGTCCAGCCCGCGCGGCGTCCACTCCCAGTCGGCGCGGTAGTGGTGGGCGAGCAGCGCCAGCCGGATCGCCATCGGGTCGGTGCCGTCCCGCAGCAGCTTCGACACGAACACCAGGTTGCCGCGCGACTTGGACATCTTCTCGCCGTCCAGGCCGACCATGCCCGCGTGGACGTAGGCGCGGGCGTGCGGGCGCTCCCCGGTGGCGACCTGGGCGTGGGAGGCGCCCATCTCGTGGTGCGGGAACGCCAGGTCCGAGCCGCCGCCCTCGACGTCGAACGCCATGCCGAGGTACTCGATGGAGATCGCCGAGCACTCCACGTGCCAGCCGGGGCGGCCCTCGCCGAACGGCGAGTCCCAGCCGGGCTCGCCGGGACGCCTGGCCATCCACAGCAGGGCGTCGAGGGGGTCGTGCTTGCCCGCGCGGTCCGGGTCGCCGCCGCGCTCGGCGAACAGCGGCGCCATCTCCTCGCGGGTCAGCCGGCTGACCTGCCCGAACGCGGGGTCGGCCGCGACCGGGAAGTAGACGTCGCCGCCCACCTCGTAGGCGGCGTCGCGGCCGCGCAGCTTCTCGATCATCTCGATGACCAGCGGGATCGCCTCGACCGCGCCGATGTACTGGTCGGGCGGCAGGATCCGCAGCGCGGCCATGTCGTCGCGGAACAGCTGGATCTCCCGGTCGGCCAGGTCCCGCCAGTCCTCCCCCGTCTCCCGGGCGCGTTCCAGAAGCGGGTCGTCGACGTCGGTGGCGTTCTGCACGTAGTGCACCCGGTGGCCGGAGTCGCGCCACACGCGGTTGACGAGGTCGAACGCCAGGTAGGTGTTGGCGTGCCCGAGGTGGGTCGCGTCGTAGGGGGTGATCCCGCACACGTACATCCGGGCGGTGCCGCCGGCGCCGTCCGGGCCCGCGGGACGCGTCGTCCCCGTCCCCGTGTCGTGCAGGCTCAGCGGCCGTATCGCGGCGGGCAGCCCCGCGTCGGGGAGGCTGGGGACATCGGAGGCGGGCCACGATCGCATACGGAAAGCTTATCCATGCCCAGCTAGCGGGGTTACGCCGAGATCATGGGCGAGTGTCCCGGACCGTCCCGAGTACCTCCGCCGGCCGCGGCGGGGGCGGCTCAGGCGACGCGGACGCGGGGGTCCAGGAACGAGTAGCCGATGTCCACGAGCAGGTTCGCGACGATCACGCACAGCGTCACCAGCAGCGTCACCCCGATGATCACGGGGGTGTCGCCGGCGGCGATGGACCGGTGCACGAGCTGCCCCACGCCCTGCAGCCCGAACACCTTCTCGGTGACGATCGTGGAGCCGATCAGCGCGCCGAGATCGATGCCGAACTGGGTGAGGACCGGCGTCAGCGCCGGCCGCAGCCCGTGGCGGCCGACGACCCGGCGCTCCGGCAGGCCCTTGGCCCGCGCCGTGCGCACGTAGTCCTCGCCGAGGACGTCCAGCATCGCCCCGCGGGTGAGGCGCGCGTAGGCGGCGAGCATCAGCAACGCCAGCGCCGTCCACGGCAGGATCATCCGGCGCAGGAAGTGCTCCTGCAGCGGCGGGCCCGCCTCGAAGAAGCCGATCCCGCTCTCGCCGAGCCGGGTCGCGAACAGGTACAGCAGCGCCAGCGCCATCACGAACGGCGGCGTGGAAAGGCCCGCCAGCACGAACGCCGTCACGGCCCGGTCCCACAGGCTCCGCGCCCGCGCCGCGCTGAGCACGCCGAGCGCGACGCCGCCCGCGAACCACAGGAGCCCCGCGCCGGCGACCAGCCACAGCGTCGTGGGGAGCCGGTCGGCGATCAGCGTCGTCACCGGCGTCCCGTTGATGTAGGAGTCGCCGAGGTCGCCGTGCAGGAGCCGCTCGATGAAGCTCCAGTACTGGACGAGGATGGGCCGGTCCAGGCCGAGGTTGGCGCGGATCTGGTTCAGGGTCTCGGTGGTGGCGCGGGGCCCGCCGATGACCCGCTCGACCGGGACGGGCGAGGCGTGCAGGAACACGAACACCAGCGTCGCCACCAGCCACAGCACGATGACCGCGTGCAGGAGGCGGCGGGCGGCGAAACGCGCCATCGCGGCTCACCTCCCCCCGGCGGCGCGGTCGCCGCGCGGGTCGAGGGCGTCGCGGACACCGTCGGCGAGCAGGTTGAACGACAGCGTGGTCGCCAGCAGCAGGACGCCGGGGACGGCCAGCAGCCACCACGCCGTCTGGAACACGTCGCCGCCCTCGCCGAGCATCGACCCCCAGCTCGGCATCGGCGGCCGCACCCCGGCGCCGAGGAACGACAGCGTCGCCTCGAACACGATCGCCGCCGGCACCAGCAGCGCGGTCAGCACGGTGATCTGCGCGGTCAGGTTCGGCAGGATCTCCACGATCATGATCCGCGCGTCGGAGGCGCCGAGCAGGCGGGCCGCCTCGACGAACTCGCGCCGCCGCAGCGCCAGCACCTGGCCGCGGATGACGCGGGCGAACGCCGCGGCGGAGAAGAATGCGATCACCAGGATCGTCGTGGCGAGGCCGGCGCCGACCGAGGCGGGCTGGAACGTGGTCGACAGCAGGATCGCCACCAGCAGGTAGGGCAGCGCGAGCGTGGCGTCGACCAGCCGGGACAGCAGCGTGTCCACCGCGCCGCCGGCGAACCCCGCGAGGGTCCCGGCGAGGGTCCCGGCGACCGAGGCCAGCAGCGCCGCCGACACCCCGACGGCCAGGGAGATCCGCGCGCCGTAGGCGGCGCGGACCAGGACGTCGCGGCCGAGCTGGTCGGCGCCGAGCGGGAACTCGCCGCCGGGCCCGCGCGGCTGCCCGTTGACGTCCAGGCCCGTCCGGGGGAACGTCGCGTCGTAGGGGTGGCCGGTCAGGTGCTCCCACAGCGGCGCGAGCGCCGCGAACGCCACGATCAGCAGCAGGACGGCGATGGACGCGGCGGCGGCCCCGTCGCGCCTGAACCGGTCCCAGGCGAGCCGGGACGGGCTGCGGACCCGCACCCGCTCCGACCCGGTGCCGCGGCCGGCCCGCGGCCGCGCGGCCCCGCTCCCGTTCGCCCCGTCCTTGTTCACCCCGTCCGGGCCGGACGGGCCGGGTGTGCCCGGCGTGTCCGGCGTGCCGTCGCCCGGTTCCCGGTGTGCCGGCTCCCGCGCAGCGGGCTCGGCGTAGCCGCTCATCTCTCCGCCTCCGGGAGCCCCGGTCCGGTGGCGACCCCGGTTCCCCGTCCGCCGTCCCCGATCTCCGCGGGCGGCCCCGCGACCCCGTGAAGATCGCTGTGAGTGGCCAACGTAGCACCGGCGGTCACGGCCTCGCCGCCGCGATGCCGAAACGGCCATAAGTCGCCGGGCCGGCTTTTACAGGGCGCGGGTCCAGGCGTCCGCGTCGCCCGGGGCGGCGGAGAAGTCGTAGCGGACGCCGGTGCCGGTGAGCGCGACGAGGGTGACGGAGGTGGTGCCCCAGACCCGGCCGTCGCCGAGGTCGAGCAGGGGCAGCAGGGCCCGGTGGTCGGCGCGGGGCAGGCCGTCGCCGTTCACCAGCGCCAGCCACGGCCCCCACGCCCGCTCCACGGGCTCGTCCCGGCCGGGCTCGGGACGCGGCGCGGCGGCCAGGCGCGGCCGGAAGTGGGCGAGCCGCGCCGACATGTAGGCGTCCTCGGTCTCGCCCTCCAGCTGGCCCTCGCCCTCCAGCCCGCTGTTGACGATCATGTGCAGGCCGGGGCCGAGGTCGCGTTCGGTGAGGGCGGTGCCGTCCCAGCTCCACAGCCGTACCCGGCCGGGTTCGGCGCCGACGAGGTGGAACGGGTCGAGGGCGGTCAGGTCCGGGCGGCCGAGTTTGCCGTCGGCGGCCACCCGCAGCGGCAGCCCGCCGCGTGACACGCGTCCCTCCTCGGGCGCCATCCGGCCGCGCCCGTTCAGCACCAGCGCGGCCCGGGGCGCGTCCGGGTCCACGGCGAACCAGGTGCCGCCGGCGCGCAGGTCGCGCCCGCCGACGAGTCCGGGGTGGTCCGGCCAGTGCCGCCCGGGCGGCTCCCACTCGCGGGCGACGAACTCGTCCCGCACGCCGACCAGCAGGACGGGAACCGGGGAGGCGGGATCGACACTGATGATCGCCGTGCACATGCCCCAATTGGAGCATCTGCCCCGAATCGCCAGAACCCCGGGGGGCCTGTGGCGATGCCCACTTGAAACAGGAGTGAACACTGTTTCTTGAAGCGAAACACGGCCGGGCGGCTGTGGAGACGGGTATGCCGGCCTGCGGCTCCGCACGCCTCTGCCCGCCGGGCTCACGCCGGGCGGATCGGTCCTGGTGGAGGACGAGGCCCAGCTCGCGCTGGTGCACGCCGGGCCGGCTACAGCGGCGGCCAGGGGATCGCGGGCCAGTCCTCGGGCGGATACGGGTGGATCCGGTGCTTCAGCATCAGCTCCACCCGGCGGCGCGTGGCCTCCACCTCGTCGGAGGTGAGGAGCTCGGTCAGGCGGGCGCCGAGGGGGCCGCCGCGCAGGCCCTCGTCCACCCGGCCGAGGGCCTCCAGCGCCTCGGTGGTCAGCGGCTTGCCGCGCCACTGCCACAGGACGGTGCGGAGCTTGTAGTCGGCGGAGAAGCAGACGCCGTGGTCGCAGCCGTAGACGCGGCCGTCGCCGGGCGGCAGCAGGTGGCCGATCTTGCGGTCGGCGTTGTTGACGACGGCGTCGAACACCGCCATGCGGCGGATCGCGTCGTCGTCGGAGCGGGACAGGGCGACGAGGTCGATGTCGGGGTCGGGCTCGACCCACAGCTGCACCATGCCGGGCCCGTACGGGCCGTCGCGGTGCACGGTGGGCGGGACGGTCCCCCAGCCCATGGCCTTGGAGACCTCGTAGGCGGCGACCTCCCGCTCGGCGAGGGTGCCGTCGGGGAAGTCCCACAGCGGGCGCTCTCCGGCCACGGGCTTGTAGACGCAGCCGGCGGTGAGGCCGTCGTGGTCGACGGAGCAGTACAGGGTGGCGTTGGACGCCTGGACGAGCCTGCCCTCCACGCTGAGCCGCCCCGCCGACAGCAGCCGCTCGGCGCCGTCGACGTCGCGGGGGGAGACCCGGCGTCCGGGCTCGCCGCGGCCGGCGTCGTCGGCGGGCGCCCGGTCCCGGGAGGACTGCGTCATGCGATCATTCTCCCGGCCGCGCCGTCCATGATCCAGCACGGTGAATCCTTTTCATCCGCCGCGGGCCGAGCGCACGGCACTGCGGAGACAGCCGGGAGAAAAGGATTCAAGGGCGCCATCTCAGCCGAGGTATCCGTTCTGGCGGGGGCACACGTGCCCCTCGGTGTCGAGGGGCAGGCCGCACAGCGGGCAGGGCGGGCGCCCGGCGGCGACGACCTTCAGGGCCCGCTCGGCGAACGCGCGGGCCTGCGCGGCGCTGATCCGCACCCGCAGCACCGCGATCGCCGGGTCCTCCTCGCCGACCTCGGCGTCCTCCTCGGCCTCGGTGACCTCCTGCGCCTCGATGACGACCTGCTCGTCGTCCGGATCCCAGGCCAGCGCCATCGTGCCGACCTTGAACTCCTCCTCCACCGGCTGGTCGAGGGGGCCGTCGTCCTGGAGCTCCGACGGCGTGGCCGCCGGTACGGGGGCGTCCCCGCCGCTGCGCCGCAGAACCTCGTCCAGCAGCTCCTCCAGCCGTTCGGCCAGCAGCGTCACCTGGAACTTCTCCAGGCCGACGCTGGTGACGCGGCGGCCGGAGCGGGCCTGCAGGTAGAAGGCTCGGTCGCCTGGCCGCCCGACGGCGCCGGCGACGAAACGCTCCGGCGGGTCGTAGGAGATGACGGGCATGACAACGACCCTACGCGCCGCCGCCGACGGGCGCGTCCCCCGGCCCGAGTCCGTCTTTCCCGGAACCTTCCTCCGGCGGCTTGGGAACGAGGTCGGCCACTTCGCCGCCGGTGTCGTTGACGCGGACGACGAACGGGCGCGTTTCGGTGTACCGGATGACGGTGAGCGACGCGGGGTCGGCCTGGATCCGCTGGAACTGGTCGAGGTGGAGGCCGAGCGCGTCGGCGACGACGGCCTTGATGATGTCGCCGTGGCTGCACACCGCGTAGAGGGCGTCCGGGCCGTGCGCGGCGGCGATCCGCTCGTTCCAGTCGCGGACGGCGGAGACGGCGCGGTGCTGCGCGCCGGCGAGGGACTCGCCGGCCTCGCCGGGGAACCGGACGGCGCTCGGGTGTGTCTGCACGACCCGCCAGAGCGGTTCCTCCGCGAGTTCCTTGAGGGGACGGCCCGTCCAGTCGCCGTAGCGGACCTCGCCGAACCGCTCGTCCGTCTCGATCTTCTCGATCGGGCCGTCGTGCACTTCGGCGATCGCCTCGGCGGTCTCGGCGCAGCGTTCCAGGGGGCTGGTGACGACCGCGGCGAGCGGGAGGGACGCCAGGCGGCCGGCGAGACGGGCGACCTGCGCGCGGCCCCGGTCGTCGAGCCGGACCCCGGGCGTCCATCCGGCGAGCACGGGTCCGGTCATCGCGGTCAGGCCATGCCTTACCAGCAGGAGGGTGGTCACATCGGCCACTCTAGGAGATGTCCGGCAGCAGGGCGGCGGGCGCCCCCGAACCGCGGATGCGGGAGAATGCGTTCTGTGATCGTGGACAAGGCCATCTACTCCGGCGGGACGCGCCGCGACATCGACGGCGACATCAGCGACGCCTTCGACCTCGCCCGCCAGGACGGCGAGTGCTTCCTCTGGATCGGCATGTTCGAGCCCGACGAGGCGGAGTTCGATCTGGTCAGGGACGAGCTGGAACTGCACCCGCTCGCCGCCGAGGACGCCGTGTCCGCACACCAGCGGCCCAAGCTGGAACGCTACGACGACACGCTGTTCATCGTGCTGAAGACGCTGACCTACATCGACGCGACCTCCGACATCGAGGTCGGCGAGATCATGCTGTTCCTCGGCCGGGACTTCGCCGTCACCGTCCGGCACGGCGCCGGCAACCCGCTCGGCCCCGCCCGCAGGCGGCTGGAGGAGGCGCCCGAGCTGCTCAAGCACGGCGCCGCCGCCGTCCTGTACGCGGTGTGCGACGAGGTCGTCGACCGCTACGGTCTCGTCGCCCACGAGGTCGAGGTCGACATCATCGGGCTGGAGCGCGCCGTGTTCGACCCGGGCGCGCGGGACGTCACCGCCGACATCTACTCCCTCAAGCGGGAGGTGCTGGAGTTCCGCGGCGCCGAGGACCCCCTCGTCCCGGTGATGCAGGAGATCGTGAAGGGCCGGGTCCCCGAGTGCGGCTCCACCCGCGAGTACTTCCGCGACATCCTGGACCACCTGCTGCGCGTGGACGAGCAGGTCGACGCGCACAACGAACTGCTCAACAGCGTGCTGACCGCGCACCTCGCGCTGCTCGGCAAGCGGCAGAACGAGGACATGCGCAAGATCTCGGCGTGGGCGGCGATCATCGCGGTGCCGACCGCGATCGCCGGGATCTACGGCATGAACTTCGACCACATGCCCGAACTGCACTGGACGTTCGGATACCCGCTGGCCCTCGCGGTGATGGCCGCCATCTGCACGGTGCTGTTCCGCAAACTCCGCAGGAGCGGCTGGCTCTAGCCGCGCGGGGACGCCGGGGCGGCTAGCAGGACCGCCCACAGGTGCGACTCGGCACCCTTCGACTCCAGGCGGCGCCGCAGCCGCTCCACGCCGCCGCGGGTCGGCAGCGCCAGCCAGAGCAGCAGCGGATAGCCGACGACGAACCCGGCGACGAACACCAGCTCGCTCTGCCCCACCATCGCCAGCGGCAGGCCCAGCAGGATCACGCCCTCGGCGAGCGCGAACCTCAGCAGCACCGCCTGCCGGAACATCATGAGCGCCATCCGGGCCGCCGTCGCGGGATCGGACCCCACGGGCATCGGGCGCGGCGCGCGCGGCCCGGCCAGCAGCGCGGCCAGCGCCGCGGCCACCAGCGGGACGTAGATCCACGGCGGGGTCTCCCCCTCGCCCTGCACGATCGCCGGCGTGATCGCCAGGATGAGGACGGGGGCGGCCAGCAGCACCAGCATCATCATGCGCATCCGGCCGAGCTCGGTACGGCCGCGCAGGGAGGCGAAATAGCCGGGGTCGTCGCCGGGCCCCGCGCCGAACGCCGGTGACAGGTCCGGTCCGCCGTCGCCGTCCGGCGTCTTCGGCGAGTACATCGAGAACGGTGGTGGCGCCATGGCCGGCAACTTTAGCCGGGCGGCGCCCCCCGGCAATAGACCTCACCAGGATCTTTGCGCCGGCCGGGGACCCGGGCGGGGCCCCGCTCGCTTCCCGCGCGACTCGTCCGGACCGCTACATTGACCGCCTATGAAGGAGCGTCACCTCGGGCGGAGCGGGCTGCTGGTGTCCCGGCTGGGCCTCGGCACCATGACCTGGGGGCACGACACCGACCCGGACGAGGCCGCGGCGCAGCTCGCCGCGTTCTTGGACGCCGGGGGCACGCTGGTGGACACCGCCGACGTCTACAACGACGGCGACAGCGAGCGGATCCTCGGCCACCTGCTGCGCGAGGCGGTCGACCGGGACGGGCTCGTCATCGCGACCAAGGCCGCGATCCGGCCGAACGGACGCTATGACGGCTCCCGCAGGCATCTGCTCCGCGCCCTGGACGCCTCCCTGGACCGGATGGACCTCGACCACGTCGACCTGTGGCAGCTGCACGTGTACGACCCCGCCACGCCGCTGGAGGAGACGCTGTCGGCGCTGGACGAGGCGGTCGCGTCCGGGCGGGCCCGCTACGTCGGGGTGTCCAACTACGCGGGCTGGCAGGTGTCGAAGGCCGCCGCCTGGCAGCGGGCGTGGCCGGGCCGCGCCCCGGTGGTGTCGGCTCAGCTGGAGTACTCGCTGCTGCGCCGCGACATCGAGCGGGAGGTCGTGCCCGCCGTGCTGGACGCCGGTGCGGGGCTGCTGCCGTGGTCGCCGCTCGGCCGGGGGGTGCTCACCGGCAAGTACCGCACCGGCATCCCCGCCGGGTCGCGCGCCGCCGCGCCGCACTTCGCCGAGTTCGTCCAGCCCTACCTCGACGAGGAGTGCGCCCGGATCGTGGAGTCGGTGGTGACCGCCGCCGAGGGCCTCGGCCGCTCCCCGCTCGCCGTGGCGCTCGCGTGGGTCCGCGACCGGGACGGGGTCGCCGCGCCGATCGTCGGCGCCCGGACCGCCGCGCAGCTCGCCGCCATACTGGACAGTGAGGACCTGACGCTCCCGGGCGAGATCCGCGGCGCGCTGGACGACGTCTCCGACACCTCGTCCGGCGCGTGACACGCTCGGGACGGTCCACCGCCAACCGTGATCAGCCGCGACGGGAAGCCCGTGACCGACACCCCTGACCCCACCCCCGCCGAGCGGGCGGCGCGCGCCGCGGAGGCCATGCGCGCCGCCGAGGCCGCCGCCGGAGCCCTGGACGGCCGGCGCGACGACGAACGCGGCGGCGAGCCCCCGCCGGCCGCGCCCGCCGCATCGGGCGCGCCCGCCGAGCCGGGCACGGCCGCGCGGGAGGGCCCGCGGGCCCTCACCGAGCTGTTCTCCGCGACCGGCGTCCCCGCGCCGCTCGCGTCCCGCGCCGCCGCCCGGCTCGGCCCGGACGCCGCCGCGCGGCTGCGCGCCGACCCCTGGCGGCTGCTGAGCGTCCCGGGCGTCCGGCCCCGGCAGGCCGACCACTTCGCCCGCGCCGTCCTCGGGCGGGACGCGGCGCCCGGCGACACCCGGCGCGGGCGCGCCCTCGTCCTTCACATGCTCACCGAGGCCGCGCGGGAAGGCCACACGGTCACGCCCGCTGCCGACGTGGTGTCCGCGCTGGAGCGGGCGCAGGTCCCCGACCCGCGGGGCGCCGTCGAGGCCGCGCTGGACGACGCGGAGGTGCTCGCACTCACCGAGGAGCCCGAGTTCGGCGGGGAGTCGTTCGACGAGGACGCCGAGCCGCCGGAACCGGAGGAGACGCTCGGCCCGGCGCGGTGGGCGCTCGCCGAGGAGGCGGCGGCCGAGGGGTTCCAGCGGCTGTCGCTCACGGCCGTGCCGCTGCTGGACGACGCGGCCGTCAAGGGGCTGCGCGACGGCCTGCCCGAGGACCGCTCCCTCGCGCTCACCGCCGCGCTCCGCACCGGCGTGAGCATCCTGCGCGGGGCCCCGGACGACCTCGCGCGCACGGCCCTCGCCATCGCCGTCGCGGCCGCGGGCCAGGGCGTGCGGACCGCCGTGGCGGCACCGACCGACCGCGCCGCCGCCGGCCTGCCCGGCGACACCGGGGACTTCGCCGTCACGAGCGTGCACCGGCTGCTGGAGCCGCGCGGCGACCCGGCGGCCGCGCCGGGGGCCGTCGTGTACGGGCGCGGCGAACCGCGCCCCTTCGACCTCGACCTGATCATCGTCGTGGACGCCGCGGCGCTCGACGTCGAACTGTGCGCGGTGCTGGCCGAGGCGTGCCCCGACGGCGCCCACCTCGTGCTGTGCGCCGAGCCGGGCGCTCCGCCGCCCGCCGGGCCCGGCCGGCCCCTGGACGACCTGGAGGCGTCCGAGACCGTCCCCGTCGTCGCGCTGGACGCCGCGCCCCCGTCCGGCCCGCTCGGGGAGCTGATCCGGGCGGTGCGCGGCGGCGACCTGGCCGCCGTGGACGCGCCCGGGCACGAGGTGGTGATCGTGCCCGCCGCGAGCCCCGGGGAGGCGGTGCACCGGACCGTCCAGCTCGTCACCGACTCGATCCCCCGCGCGCTCGGGATCGCGGTCGAGGACGTCCAGGTCGTCGCGCCGGCCGCGGGCGGCGAGGCGGGCACCGGCGCCCTCAACGCGGCGCTCAAGGAGCGGCTGAACCCCGGGCCCGGCAGGTTCGGCGGGATGGACCCCGGCGACCGGGTGGTCGTCGCCGCTCCGCTCCCCCACGCCGCGCTCGGCGAGACCGGCGTGGTGACCGGCGGCGGCCCGCACGGGCTGGACGTCGAGTTCCCCGGCGGCGCGTCCGTCGTCGCCCCCGCGGACGCGTCCCGGCTGCGGCACGGCTGGGCGGTGACGGTCGCGCAGGCGCGCGGGACGCGGCGTCCCGCGGTGGTGGCGGTCATGTCCCCCGGGGGCCTGTCGCGGCCGCTGGTGGCCACCGCGTTCGGGCTGGCGCGCCGGCACCTGTCGGTCGTGCAGGCGGCCGGCCCGGAGCTGGCCAGGGCGGTCCGCGAGAACGGCACGCCGGCACGGCGCACCAGGCTCGCGAAACTGGTGATCCACTGAGGCCATGACGAGGTAAAGAAACACCCGTGTCGCGGTTTACGGACCGGCCCGTATGGGACACGATGTCAACAGGGTCAACAACGGCATCGGTGCGGGTGGAGGAACGACATGCCCCAGCGGCTCAGGCGGGTCGGTACGGCTTCGGCGGCGGTCTCGGCGGGCGCGCTCGTCCTCCTCCTGTCCGCCCCGGCGGCCGAGGCCGCGCCCGCCGAGGTCTGCAAGAAGGGCGTCGACCCGGAGACCACGATCGAGGACTGGAAGTGCAACCTCGGCAACATCCGCGAGGCGCTCACCCCGAAGACCCCGACGCCCACGCCGAAGCCCACCCAGTCCAAGACCGTCCAGAAGAAGACCACCCCGAGCAAGAGCTCGGGGAACAGGACGTCCACGGCGCCCGCCAAGAAGACGCGCAAGCCGTCCTCTGCGCCGGGCGGCGGCGCGGCCGCCCCGCCCGCCACGATGACCGACTCCCAGGGCCTGCGGCCGTACACGGACAAGCCGCCGTCCACCGCGCCCGGACTCCCCGGCGTCCTGCCCACCCCCGAGATCGCCGCGGACCCGAACGCCTACCGGAACCTACCGGCGGGGACCGTCGCCATGCCGCAGACGCGCCTGGTCTCGCCCGTCGCGGCCTCCCAGCCCGACGACAGCCGCCACCTGCTCCTGGTCGCCGCGGCCGCGGGCGCCGCCGGCGCGGCAGGCGCCCTGAACCTCAGCGTCGCCGGCCGCACCCTCCGCCGCCGCGGTGTTCGGTGACGCGCGACCTCCCGTCCGCGCGGCCTCAGCCGACACCGCAACCCCGCGACGACCTCGGCCGCCGCGATCGCGTCCGAAGGCAGGTTTCGAGCCTGCGAGAAACCTGATCGCGCAGCGAGCCGCAAGGCGAGCCGGAGCGATGCAGCGATCGCACCGCAGTCCCCGCCGAAGGAGGGCCCCCAGGGCCCGACGCCAAGGGGACTGCCGTCAATACGCGCCTATGGCGTGGAGGCCGCCGTCCACGTGGACGATCTCGCCGGTGGTCGCGGGGAACCAGTCCGACAGGAGTGCCGCGCACGCCCGCGCGGTCGGCTCGCTGTCCTTGATGTCCCAGCCGAGCGGCGCCGCCTTCGGCCACATCTCCGTCATGCCCTCGAACCCGGGGATGCTCTTGGCCGCCATCGTGGCGAGCGGCCCGGCGGCGACGAGGTTCACGCGGATGCCCTGCGGGCCGAGGTACTTGGCCAGGTAGCGGGAGCACGACTCCAGGCCGGCCTTGGCCACGCCCATCCAGTCGTACACCGGCCACGCCTTGGTGGCGTCGAAGTCCAGGCCGACGACCGAGCCGCCGTCCTTCATCAGCGGCAGGCACGCCATCGTCAGCGACTTCAGCGAGTACGCCGAGGAGTGCACGGCGGTCGCCACGTCCTCCCACGGCGTCTCCAGGAAGTTGCCGCCGAGCGCGGTCTGCGGCGCGAACCCGATCGCGTGGACGACGCCGTCCAGGTGGTCGAAGCCGTTGTCGCGCAGGTTCCCGGCCAGCGCGTCCAGCTGCTCGGTGTTGGTCACGTCCAGCTCGATCACCGGCGGAGGCGAGTCGGGACCGGACGGGAGCCGCTTGGCGGTCCGGGCGGTGAGCGTCGGGCGCGGGTAGGCGGTCAGCACCACCTCGGCGCCCTGCTCCTGCGCGACGCGCGCGACGTGGAAGCCGATGGAGGCGTCGGTGAGGACGCCGGTGACCAGGATGCGCTTTCCTTCGAGGATTCCCATGACCGTCAGTGCCCCATTCCCAGGCCGCCGTCGACCGGGATCACGGCCCCGGTGATGTAGGCGGCGTCCTCGCTCGCCACGAACCGCACGGCCTTGGCGACCTCCTCCGGCTGCGCGGTGCGCCCCAGCGGGATCGCCGAGGTGATCGCCTTCTGCTGGTCCTCGGTCAGCGCCGCCGTCATGTCGGTGTCGACGAACCCGGGCGACACCACGTTCACCGTGATGCCCCGCGAGCCGAGCTCGCGGGCGAGGGACCGCGCGAACCCGACCAGGCCCGCCTTGGACGCGGCGTAGTTCGCCTGCCCCGGCGACCCCATCAGCCCCACGACCGAGGAGATCAGCACGATGCGGCCCTTGCGCTTGCGCATCATGCCCTTCACGCCGCGCTTGGCGACGCGGAACGCGCCGGTCAGGTTGGTGTCGATCACCGACGTGAACGACTCCTCGCTCATGATCGCCAGGAGGGTGTCCTTGGTGACGCCGGCGTTGGCGACGACCACCTCGACCGGGCCCTGCTCCGCCTCGACCTTGCCGAAGGCGGCGTCGACGTCCTCCGCGCTCGTCACGTCGCACCGCACGCCGAACAGCCCCTCGGGGGGCTCACCGGACCGGTAGGTGACGGCGACCGCGTCGCCCGCGGCGGCGAGCTCACGGGCGATCGCGAGACCGATGCCCCGGTTACCCCCGGTGACGAGGACAGAGCGACTCATCACGACCCTCTCGTTGGCTGCTTGTGGCCCACCGCGTCGCACGGTGATGACAGCCCACGACCCTAGCGGCCTTCCGGCGGCCTGCGGATGTGCCGAACCGACAAGATCCGCTCACCCCGGTTTGTTCGGGCGCCCTCCCGGGCGCGGCGGGTAGGTTCCCAAGGGTGCATGACATCGATCCCGCCTTCACCGCGCTGCCGGCTCGCGCGCTGGCCGACGCGGCCCTGTCCCGCGCCCGGGCGCTGGGCGCCGAGCACGCCGACTTCCGCCTGGAGCGCATCCGCAGCCAGACGCTCCGCCTGTACGACGCCGCGCTGGAGACCGCCCTGGACGCCGACGACGTCGGCCTGTCGGTCCGCGTCGTCAAGGACGGCACCTGGGGCTTCGCCGCCGGCATCGACCTGACGCCCGAGGGCGCCGCCCGCGTCGCCGCCCGGGCCGTGGACGTCGCCGCGGTCGCCAGGGCGGTCAACCGCGAACCCATCGAGCTGGCCCCCGAACCGGTGCACGGCGAGCGCACCTGGATCTCGGCGTACGAGATCGACCCGTTCGACGTGCCGACCGCCGACAAGGTGGCGCTGCTGTCCGGCTGGAGCCGCCGGCTGCTCGGCGACGACCGCGTCGACCACGTGGACGCGACGCTGCTGCAGGTGAAGGAGAACAAGTTCTTCGCCGACCTCGCCGGGACCGTCACCACCCAGCAGCGCGTCAGGCTGCACCCGGTGGTGAACGCCGTGGGCGTCAGGGACGGCCTGTTCGACACGATGCGGACGCTCGCGCCTCCGGCCGGGTACGGGTGGGAGTGGCTGTCCGGGGAGCACTGGGACTGGGACGGCGAGCTGGCCCGCATCCCCGAGCTGCTCGCCGAGAAGCTCGCCGCGCCGTCGGTCGACGCGGGCGTGTACGACGTCGTCGTCGACCCGTCGAACCTGTGGCTGACGATCCACGAGTCGATCGGGCACGCCACCGAACTCGACCGGGCGCTCGGCTACGAGGCCGCCTACGCGGGCACGTCGTTCGCCACCCCCGACAAGCTCGGGAACCTCCAGTACGGCTCCAAGGTCATGAACATCACCGGGGACCGCACCGCCGAGCACGGCCTGGCCACGATCGGCTACGACGACGAGGGCGTGGAGACGCAGTCGTTCGACATCGTCTCCGGCGGGCTGTTCACCGGCTACCAGACCGACCGCCGCATCGCCCGCCTCACCGGCGCCGGCCGCTCCAACGGCTGCGCGTTCGCCGACGCCGCGTCCAGCATGCCGATCCAGCGGATGGCGAACGTCTCGCTGAAGCCCGCCGAGGACGGCCCGTCCACCGACGAGCTGATCTCCGGCGTCGACCGCGGCATCTACATCGCCGGCGACAAGAGCTGGTCGATCGACATGCAGCGCCACAACTTCCAGTTCACCGGGCAGCGGTTCTACCGGATCGAGAACGGGCGGCTCGCCGGGCAGCTCCGCGACGTCGCCTACCAGGCCACCACGACCGACTTCTGGAACTCCATGGAGGCCGTCGGCGGGCCGCAGACGTACGTGCTCGGCGGCGCGTTCAACTGCGGCAAGGGCCAGCCGGGACAGGTCGCGCCGGTCAGCCACGGCTGCCCGTCCGCGCTGTTCCGCGGCGTCAACATCCTCAACGCCCTGGAGGAGGCCGGACAGTGACCACGATCAGGCCGCAGGAGGCCGTCGAGCGGGCGCTGGCGCTGTCCCGCTCCGACGACTGCATCGTCATCGCCGACGAGTCGAGCACCGCGAACCTGCGGTGGGCGGGCAACACGCTCACCACCAACGGCGTGACCCGCTCCAACCGCCTCACGGTCATCGCGCTGCGCGACACCGCCGACGGCGTCGCGGCGGGCGTCGTGTCGCGGTCGGCCGTCGCCGCCGGCGGCATCGAGGAGCTGGTGCGCGCCGCCGAGGCCGACGCCGCCGGCAACGAGGACGCCGAGGACGCCGCCCCGCTGATCACCGGGGCGCCGTCCGCGGCCGGGTGGGACGACGACCCCGCCGAGACCGGCATCGGCGTGTTCGAGGAGTTCGCGCCCGCGCTCGGCGAGGCGTTCGCCGCCGCGCAGGCCGGCGACCGGCGCCTGTACGGGTTCGCCAACCAAATGTTGACCTCGACGTTCCTCGGCACCTCGGCGGGGCTGCGGCTGCGTCACGACCAGCCGACCGGGCTGCTGGAGCTGAACGCCAAGGGCGCCGGCGGCTCGGCGTGGGCGGGCACCGGCACCCGCGACTTCACCGACGTCGACGTCGCCGCGCTGACCGGCGACCTCGCCGGGCGGCTGGAGTGGGGCGAGCGGCGCGTGGACCTGCCCGCCGGCCGGTACGAGACGATCCTGCCGCCGTCCGCCGTCGCCGACCTGATGATCTACCTGTACTGGTCGGCGGGCGCCCAGGACGCCCAGGACGGCCGGACGGTGTTCAGCGCCCCCGGCGGCGGCACCCGGGTCGGCGAGAAGCTCGCGAGCCTGCCCGTCACGCTGTCCAGCGACCCGGCCGCGGCGGGCCTGGAGTGCGCCCCGTTCGTCGTCGCGCACGCCTCCAGCCGCGAGTCGTCGGTGTTCGACAACGGCCTGGCGCTCGGGGCCACCGACTGGATCAGCCGCGGCACCCTCACCTCGCTCACCCAGACACGGCACTCGGCGGAGCGCACCGGGCTGCCGCTCACCCCGCCGGTCGACAACCTGGCGATGACCGGGCCGGACGGCGGCGCGTCCCTGGAGGAGATGGTCGCCCGCACCGAACGCGGGCTGCTGCTGACGTGCCTGTGGTACATCCGCGAGGTCGACCCGCAGAGCCTCCTGCTGACCGGCCTCACTCGCGACGGCGTCTACCTCGTCGAGGGCGGCGAGGTCGTGGGCGCGGTGAACAACTTCAGGTTCAACGAAAGCCCCGTCGACCTGCTGTCGCGCCTCACCGAGGTCGGCGAGACGGGCCCGACGCTGCCGCGCGAGTGGTCCGACTACTTCACCCGCGCCGCCATGCCGCCGCTGCGCGTCCCCGACTTCCACATGTCGACGGTGAGCCGGGCGACCTGAGCGCTCGCCACGGCCGGCGGCGGGGGACGGGCCGCCGAACCGACACCCGGCATCGGCGGCTCACCGCAACGGAGCCGCCGCCTCCGGCCGTGACGTGCCGCGTGCTCGAAGCCGCCGCCGCTCAGGCGTCTTCCAGGCGGAAGCCGACCTTCATGGTGACCTGGATGTGGGCGACCTCACCGTCCTCGATCTGGCCGCGGACCTCGGTCACCTCGAACCAGTCCAGGTGGCGCAGGGTCTGCGAGGCGCGCCTGACGCCGTTGCGGATCGCGGTCTCGACCGACTCCGGCGAGGTTCCCACGATCTCCGTCACCCGGTACGTGCGATCGGTCATCTCGTTCCCTCCGAATGTCTTGACCCGTACTGGTGTCGCCAGCCGGACTCCTTGGGCTTACCGTGGAATGGTGAAGGTCAATCACCATCGGGAGCCGGACGTCTACACGGTCACCGACGCTCCCCGTCCGATGTCCGAGGACATCGGGTACCGGCAGCGGCGGTACCTGGTGTCGATGGGCGTCCGGACGGCGTGCTTCGTGGGCGCGATACTGGCCGCGGTGGCCGGCGCGCCGGCGTGGGCGGTGCTCGTTCTGGTGGCCGGGGCGCTGCTCCTGCCCTACGTCGCGGTGATCTTCGCCAACGGCGGGCGCGAGCCCACGGCCTCGGCGACCTTCGAAGACCCCGGGAAGCCGGAACAGAAGCCGGTTTCCGGACAGCGACCGGAAATCGGGTCGTGACATTCTCTTGACTAACCGCGGGGGGTTTCGGTGTACGATTTGTACCGGCGCTCTGGTCCCCCGTCGGAGCGCCCGTGCCGGTGTTCCGGGCCCCCGTCGGAACACCGATGATGCGGCGCCGGGTGGATTGCCCCCGTATCCACCCGGCGCCGCTTTTCATATCCGGGGTCCTGCGATGGCACTTCCCAGGGCCGCCGATGACCCTCCCGCGACCCGCCCTTGACGGCCGGTCCCGGTCCCAAGCACATCCGGGCGAAAAGGCAAGCCCCGGCGGTGGCCTGCTCCGGCCATGACCCGAAATCCCGCCGAACCGAACCTTCCGCCCGCGAATCCGTGTGCAGCGCGGCGTTTCCGGCCGGGCACCGTCCGTCAGAACGACCTGGACGCGGACCGATCCATTCCGGGGCGCGCTGCGTACCTCTGAGCGGCGATAGCACCATCCCCGCGCCCGAGGGGAGGTCCCGTGGACCCAGGATTCCGGCTGGACGACCGCTACCGGATGGAGCGCCGCGTCTCGCGGCGCGGCGCGGCCCAGGTGTGGCGCGCACACGACGAACTGCTCGCCCGGCGCGTCGCCGTGACCCTCGTCGGCGTCCGGCGATCGCGGCGCGACCTGCGGCGGCGGCTCCGGGACGCCGCCCGCGCCGCGGCGGCGCTCACCCATCCCAACATCGTGACCACCTACGACTACGGCGAGGCGGAGGGCCCCGGCGATGACGCGCTGACGTACGTGGTGACGGAGTTCCTCAGCGGCGAGTCCCTCGCGGCGCGCCTCGCGCGGGGCCTGCCCGCCGCTCATGAGGCCGTCAGCGTGTGCGCGCAGCTCGCCGACGCACTGTCGGCCGTCCACGCCTGCGGGATCGTCCACGGCGATCTGAGGCCCGGGCAGGTGTTCCTGACCGAGGACGGGGTGAAGCTCCTCGGCCTCGGCGTCACCGGCGCGACCGGCGGGCCCGGAGAGGAGGCCGGCCGGGCCGGGGACGTGCTGGCGCTCGGCCGGATCCTCACCGAGTGCCTGACCGGCGACCCGGAATCCGGACCGCGGTCCGAGACGGCGGCCGACGTGCCCGCCCCGGCCGCGCCGGCAGGCCCGGCCGACGTGGAGCCGCCGGCGGAGCTGGCGGAGCGCTGCCGGGCCGCCGAACCCGGCGACCGTCCCCCGGCCGCCGACGTGGCCCGGGCGCCGGCCTCCCACGCCGCGCGGACGGCCGTCCCGCCCGGCGAGGGCGCCGGCGGCCGGGGCGCGGCGCGGGGCGTGTCCCGGTGGTGCGGGCTGGGACGCACGCGGCGGGCGATGCTGATCGGCGGCGCGGGCGCGGCGGTGCTGGCGGTGGTCCTGACCCCGCTCGCGGTGATCTCGGTGTCGCTGCGGGACGCGCCGCGCGGGGTCGCGCCGCCGCCGCTGCCGAGCCGGCCGGCGGCGGCGCCCCCGGCGGGCTCCACGCCCGGCCCGGACGGCCGCTCACCGGCGCCGTCCGGCCCGGCGGCTCCCGCGGACCCGCCGGGCCTGGCGGCCCCTGCGGCCGGCACACGGGAGGCGGCGGTGAGCACGCTCGCCCGGATGCGGCGCGCCATCGACGTGGGGATGGCGGAGGGCGAGGTCGGGCCGCGGTTCGGCAGCGACCTCGCCACCCAGGTCACCACGCTGATGAACGAGGTGGACGGCGGAGCGCCGGTGGATCTCGGCCGCCGGGTGGCGCGGCTGCGGGCGGAGCTCGGCGGACGCGGCCCGCACGACGTCTCACCGGAACGCGCTGCGGGGCTCTCCGCGCTGCTCGCCGAGGTTCCCGTCCAGTCCTGACCCGCCGAACCACTTGACGGAAGACGCCGATGAGACGAACATCACACCTGGCCCGGCTGAGACACATCGTCCATGTGTCTCATCGGGCGGCTTTCACCATGCGGTGCGCCATGCCCCGGCGCCCCCGCCCGGGAAACGGAGATCGGCGATGAACGGACACGACGACGTGCCCGAGTGGGCACCCCGGAACCTGTCGGAGACCGGAGATCCCGACGCCCCCTACACCTTCCTGGGCGCCTCCCACCCGGGCGGCGCGCCCTCCGGCCGGGCGGACGGCGGCGCGGGCGGGAGGCCGCCGGGCGGCGGCGCGGGCGGCACGGCGGCGGACCGGCCGTTCAACGCCTTCGAGAAGCCCGCCCGCGCGTCCCGTCCCCCCGGGCCCGCGCACGCCGCCGTCAGGCCGGGCCGCAAGAGACCCCGCGCGCCGAGGAAGTTCGGCGGCATCCTGCTCGGCCCGCTGGCCGGCGCGGTCGGGCTCGTCATGCTGACCGGCATCGGCGCGTACGCGCTCACCGCGTCGGGCGGCGAATGCGCGGACGACGGCGCGCTCACGATCAGCGTGGCGGCGGCGCCGGACGTCGCCCCGGCGGTCATCCGGGCCACGAAACGCTTCAACGACGCCCGCCGGCAGGTCGCCGGCAAGTGCGCCGTCGCGAGCGTGCGGTCCGCCGACCCGGCCGCCGTCGCGACGCTCCTGTCGGGCAAGGGGGTCGCGGGCATCACCGAGAAGCCGGACGTGTGGATCCCCGACTCGTCCCTGTGGACCAAGCTCGTCGGGCAATCCGACCGGGCCGGGGCCACCGCGAACTTCACCCGGCTCGGCGGCATCGCGTCGACTCCGATCGTGCTGGCGATGCCCCGCGGGCTCGCGGCGCAGCTGCGCAACCTCGGGGCGCCCGCGCAGCCGTCGTGGAGGGAGCTGCTGGCGGCGGCGGGCACGGCGGAGAACGCCGAGCAGGGGTCCGCGCCCACCGAAAGCGCGATCCCTCCGCGGCTGTTCCGGCTGCAGATCCCCGACCCCGACCGGACCGCCACCGGCATGGGCACGCTGATGCTGGCCGACGCGCTGCTGTCGGACGACCCGCAGGGCCAGGCGGTGTTCACCGGCGTGGTGCGGACGTTCCGCGAGGGCATCGCGGCATCGGTCAAGGCGGAGTTCGCCGCGTTCGGCCAGGAGACGGGCGAGCGCTATCCCGTGGCGCTGGCGCCCGAGCAGGCGGTGTTCGCGTACAACGCGAAGCGTCCCCCCGAGATCGCCGTCGCCGTGTACCCGGCCGAGGGCACCGTCTTCCTCGACCACCCCGTCACCGTCCTGACCGAGGAGCCGGGGAAGGTCGGCGCGGCCCGGCTGCTGCACGAGGAGCTGGCGAGCGCCGCCACCCGCGAGGACGTGCGCAGGCTGGGCTTCCGGACGCCCGACGGCACCGCGCCCCCGGCGTTCTCCGCGAAGACCGGGCTGGCCGGGCGCGCGCCGAAGGCGCTGCCGCCGACGCCCGCGGCCGAGGTGAAGCGCACCATGCAGCAGTGGGCGCAGCTCTCGCTGAGCATCCGGATGCTGAGCATCATCGACATCTCCGGGTCCATGGACCGCAAGATCGCGCCCGGCGCCACGCGGCTGCAGTCCACGATCCGCACGGCGCAGAACGGGCTGTCGCTGCTGCCGGACGACAGCGAGCTCGGCCAGTGGGTGTTCTCCACCGAGCTGGAGGGCGAGCGGGACTGGCGGGAGCTGGTGAGCGTGGGGCCGCTGGACGAGCGGCTCGGCTCGGCCACCCGGCGCCAGCTCGTGCTGAGCGCGTTCGCGCAGACCAGGGTGAAGGAGGACGGCGGCACGGGGCTGTACGAGACCACCATCGCCGCGTTCGACCACATGAAGCGGACCTACAAGCCGGAGTACGTGAACTCGATCCTGCTGTGGACGGACGGGAAGAACGAGGACAAGGAGGGTCCCTCGCTGCCCGCGACTCTCGACCACATACGCCGCGCGTACGACTCGGAGCGTCCCGTGCAGATCAACATGTTCGGTCTCGGCGAAGGCGTGGACGTCGGCGAGCTCCGGCGGATCGCGCGGCTGACGGGCGGCGACGCGTACGTGGCCGAGACGCCGGGGCAGGTCCAGGCCCTCTTCCTCAAGGCGCTGTCCCAGCGGGTCTGCGAACCCGACTGCTGAGCCCCCGCCCCTCCGGGATCCGCTGGGCGGCCGGACGGAACCCCCTGACTCGTATTTGATTCTAGAACTCGATTCGAGTTAGGTTAGCGTTCTGTTAATTGCGCAGCGAAAGGGGCACAGCGTGCGCCGCACCGTGTTCAACGAGGACCATGAGGCGTTCCGGGAGACGATCCGGGCGTTCATCGAGGCGGAGGTCGCGCCCGTCTACGGCGAGTGGGAGGACGCCGGCCATCCGCCGCGCGACTTCTACAACAAGCTCGGCGGACTCGGCGTGTTCGGCATCCAGGTGCCCGAGGAGTACGGCGGCGCGGGCGAGACGAGCTTCAAGTTCCAGGCGGTGGTCTCCGAGGAGTGCGCCCGCGCCGGGGTGAGCTTCGGCGGCTACGGCGTGCACGTCAACCTCGTCCTGCCCTACCTGCTGAAGTACGGGTCGGAGGAGCAGAAGAAGCGCTGGCTGCCGCCGTTCGTGTCCGGCGACATGATGACCGCCATCGCGATGACCGAGCCCGGCACCGGCTCCGACCTCGCCGGCATGCAGACCACCGCCAAGCGCGACGGCGACCACTACGTCCTCAACGGCGCCAAGACGTTCATCACCGGCGGCGTCCTCGCCGACCGGGTGCTCGTCGTCGCGCGCACGTCCCCGGCCACGCCGGAGAACCGCCGGGCGGGCCTGTCGATCCTGGCGGTGGACACCAGGAGCGAGGGCTACGCGGTCGGCCGCAAGCTGGAGAAGATCGGGCTGCGCAGCTCCGACACCGCCGAACTGTCGTTCACCGACGTCCGCGTCCCCGCCGAGGACCTGCTCGGCGAGGAGGGCCGCGGGTTCGAGTACCTGACGCACAACCTGGCCGAGGAACGGCTCGGCATCGCGACCAGCTCCTACGCGTCCGCGGCCGCGGCCGTGGAGTTCGCCCGCAGGTACGTCCAGGACCGCACCGTCTTCGGCAAGACCGTGTCGTCGTTCCAGAACACCAAGTTCGTCCTCGCCGAGTGCGCCACCGAGGTGGAGGCGGCCCGCTCGCTCGTCGACCGCTGCATCGAGGCCCTCGACGCCGGGGAGCTCACCCCCGCCGACGCCGCCGTGTGCAAGCTGTTCTGCACCGAGGTACAGGCCCGCGTCGTCGACAAGTGCCTGCAGCTGCACGGCGGCTACGGCTACATCCTCGAGTACCCGATCGCGCGCCTGTACGCCGACGCCCGGGTCACCCGCATCTACGGCGGCACCAGCGAGGTGCTCAAGACCATCATCGCCAAGGACATCCAGGTTTGAGAGGCCCTGTACATGAGTGGCAGGGACGTGGAAGGGCAGGGGACATGACCGACACCAGGGTCGCCATCGTGACCGGCGCGGCGCGGGGCATCGGCGCCGCCACCGCCGTCCGGCTCGCCCGGGAGGGGTTCGCCGTCGCGGTCTGCGACCTCGACGAGGCCGCCTGCGCCGGCACCGTGACGGAGATCGAGAAGGCCGGCGGGAGGGCCCTCGCCGTCGGCGTGGACGTCGCCGACTCCGCGCGGGTCTCCGCCGCCGTCGCGCGCGTCGCGGACGAGCTCGGCCCGCCCGTCGTCCTGGTCAACAACGCCGGGGTCCTGCGCGACAACCTGCTGTTCAAGATGTCGGACGACGACTGGGACACCGTCATGTCGGTGCACCTGCGCGGCTCGTTCCTGATGAGCCGCGCGGCGCAGGAGCACATGACGAAGGCCGGATGGGGCCGGATCGTCAACCTGTCGTCGGTGTCGGCGCTCGGCAACCGCGGGCAGGTGAACTACTCGGCGGCCAAGGCGGGCCTGCAGGGCTTCACCAAGACGCTCGCGATCGAGCTGGGCAGATTCGGCGTGACCGCCAACGCGATCGCCCCCGGATTCATCGCGACGGAGATGACCGCCGCGACCGCCGCCCGCGTCGGCGTCGACTTCGAGGACTTCAAGGCCGCGGCCGCCAAGGAGATCCCCGTCCGGCGCGTCGGCGTCCCCGAGGACATCGCCGGGACGGTGGCGTTCCTGGTGAGCGACGACGCCTCGTTCGTGTCCGGCCAGGTGATCTACGTGGCCGGCGGCCCGAGGGCATGAGCCGGGGGGCGTGGGGGGCCGTCCACCCACGAAGGCGCCGCACGTGACCACGCGGACGGCCCGGCGGGAGGGACCCGCGCGGGACCGGGAGGCGACCGAGGAGTCGCTGCGCGCGGCGGCGATCGCGCTGCTGCGGCGCGGCGGCGTCCTCGCCGGGCTGAACCTGCGGCAGGTCGCCGACGAGGCGGGCGTCAACCGCGGGCTGGTCTACCAGTACTTCGGGTCCCGGCGGGCGCTGCTGCGCTCGGCGCTGTTCCACCGGTCCCGGCCGAACGCCGAGGACGCGGTGGACGCGGCCGGGCTCCCGCTGCGCAAGCGGCTGGCGCGGCTGTTCTGGACGAGCCTGCGCAACCCCGAGCCGGTCGTCCTGGCGTCGCTGCTCGTGCTGGACGGCGACGACCGGCCCCGGGTGCTGCTCAACCGGGGCGCGAGCCGGGAGGACCTCGCCGCCGAGGCCGCGCGCGGCGAACTCCCCGTCGAGGACGTCGAGGCCGTCCAGGCGGCGATCGCGTCCACGATCTACGGGTACACGCTGCTGCGCGAGCACCTGGCGCGGGAGATCGACCTTCCCGCGGAGGAACTGGACGGGCGCATGGCCGCCTGCGTGGAGGCCATGTTCTCGCGCGGGCCGGCCCCCGGCGGTGAGCAGGCCGGTCAGTGACTCCCGGGAGCCGGGCGGCGCGAGGCGGCGGCGAGCTGCCGCGACAGCGCCGCCGGGGCGGCGGCGAGGGACGGGCCGTACCACGTGAGGTACCGGCCGTCGACGAGCGCGGCGTCGATGCCGGGGAACGACTCGGGGCCGTCGTCGGCGGTGAACCGGTAGGGCTCGTCCGGCAGGACGACCAGGTCGGCGCCGGCCGCGTTCAGCTCGTCCAGCGCGATCTTCGGGTACCGGTCGGGGTGGCCCGCGTAGACGTTGGACACGCCCAGCCGGGACAGGACGTCGCCCGTGAAGGTGTCGCGGCCGACGACCATCCACGGCCGCCGCCAGATCGGGATGACGGCCGTGCGGGGTTCGCCGGGCGTGACGTCCGACCAGACACGGGACGCCTCGTCCAGCCAGCCCGGCACGGGGACCCGGCACGCCTCGGCGAGCATGCGGCGCAGCGACGCCAGGGCCTCGTCCACGGTGCGGATCTCCGTCATCCACACCGGGATCCCGGCGGCGCGCATCGCCTCGACGTCGGCGGGACGGTTCTCCTCGGTGTTGCCGAGGACGACGTCGGGCCGCAGCTCCGCGATCCGCTCCACATCGGGGTTCTTGGTGCCCCTGACGCGCGGGACGTCCAGGTCGGCGGGGTGGGTGCACCAGTCGGTGGCGCCCGCCAGCAGGCCCGGCGCGGTGACCGCGACGGTCTCGGTCAGGGACGGGACGATCGACACGACGCGGCGCACCCGGTCCGGGACCGGGACAGGGACCCCCGTGTCGTCAAAAGGGCTCATACGTGCTCCTTGTGAGGGGACGCCCCCCACGCCCCCGGGTTCGCTTCGCTCATACGTTGCGGCGGTACTGCCCGCCGACCTCGAAGAACGCGTCGGTGATCTGCTGGAGGCTGCACACGCGTGCCGCGTCCATCAGCACCGCGAACACGTTCTCGCCCGACCGTGCCGCGTCCTGGAGGGCGGCCAGGGCCTCGCGCGCGTCGTCGCGGTGCGCCTCCTGGTAGCCGTGGACCCGGTCGAGCTGGGACCGCTTCTCCTCCTCGGTGGCGCGGGCCAGCTCGATCGTGTCCGGCGTCCCGTCGCCCGCGCCGGGGCTGCGGAACGTGTTGACGCCGACGATCGGCAGGGACCCGTCGTGCTTGCGCTGCTCGTACAGCATCGACTCGTCCTGGATCCGGCCGCGCTGGTAGCCGGTCTCCATCGCGCCGAGCACGCCGCCGCGCTCGCTGATGCGGTCGAACTCCGCCAGGACGGCCTCTTCGACCAGGTCGGTCAGCTCGTCGATGATGAACGACCCCTGCAGCGGGTTCTCGTTCATCGCCAGGCCCCACTCGCGGTTGATGATGAGCTGGATCGCCAGCGCACGCCGCACCGACTCCGCCGTCGGCGTGGTGACGGCCTCGTCGTAGGCGTTGGTGTGCAGGCTGTTGCAGTTGTCATAGATGGCGATGAGGGCCTGCAACGTCGTCCGGATGTCGTTGAAGTCCATCTCCTGCGCATGCAGGGAGCGCCCGGACGTCTGCACGTGGTACTTGAGCTTCTGGCTGCGCTCATTGGCGCCGTACCGGTCGCGCATGGCCACCGCCCAGATGCGGCGGGCCACACGTCCGAGGACGCTGTACTCGGGGTCCATGCCGTTGGAGAAGAAGAACGACAGGTTGGGCGCGAAGTCGTCGATGCCCATGCCGCGCGCCAGGTACGACTCGACGTAGGTGAACCCGTTGGCGAGCGTGAACGCGAGCTGGCTGATGGGGTTCGCCCCGGCCTCGGCGATGTGGTAGCCGGAGATGGACACCGAGTAGAAGTTGCGGACCGTGTTGGCGATGAACCATTCCTGGATGTCGCCCATCATCCGCAGCGAGAACTCGGTGGAGAAGATGCAGGTGTTCTGCCCCTGGTCCTCCTTGAGGATGTCGGCCTGCACGGTACCTCGCACAGTGGACAGCACGCGCGCGCGGATCGCCGCGGCCTCGTCCCCGGACGGCTCGCGTCCGTGTTCCTCGTAGAAGTCGTCCAGTCCCTGGTCGATGGCGGTGTTGAGGAAGAACGCCAGGATCGTGGGCGCGGGGCCGTTGATGGTCATCGACACCGACGTCGTGGGCGACGACAGGTCGAACCCGTCGTACAGCGCCTTCATGTCGTCCAGCGTGGCGATCGACACTCCGGACGTGCCGACCTTGCCGTAGACGTCGGGACGCTCGTCCGGGTCCCGCCCGTACAGGGTGACCGAGTCGAACGCGGTCGACAGGCGGGTCGCGGGCTGGCCCTCCGACAGGAGCTTGAAGCGGCGGTTGGTGCGGAACGGGTCGCCCTCGCCCGCGAACATGCGCGCGGGGTCCTCGTTGTCGCGCTTGAACGGGAACACCCCGGCGGTGAACGGGAACCGTCCGGGCAGGTTCTCGTTCCGCAGGAACCTCAGCAGCTCACCGTGGTCGGTGTAGCGCGGCAGCGCGACGCGAGGGATCCTGCTGCCCGACAGGGACTCGCGGGTCAGCGGGGTGTGCAGTTCCTTGTCGCGGATCCGGACGACCTGCTCGTCGCCCGAGTACGACTCCACGACCGCCGGCCAGCCCTCGATCAGCCCGGCGTTCTCCGGGGCCACGTCGCGGCGCGCCTTCTCCAGCAGCCCTTCGACCTCGGACGCGTCGGTCAGCTCGGCGCGCACCTCGTCCAGCCGCTGGACGCGCCGGACGGCCTCGATCTGCCTGGCGGTGTCGGCGTGGTACCCGCGCACGGTGTCGGCGATGTCGGACAGGTACCGCACCCGGCCGGGCGGGATGACCGTCGCGGCGCCGGTGGAGACCTTCGTCGTGATCTCGGGCAGGGCGCCGTCCGCCAGCTCCAGCCCGTGCTCGCCGAGCAGCCCGCCGAGATGCTGGTAGAGCGCCGTGACGCCGTCGTCGTTGAACGTGGCCGCGCTGGTGCCGAACACCGGCATGTCCTCGGGCCGCTGCCCGAACGCCTCCCGGTTGCGGACGAGCTGCCGCGACACGTCCCGCAGCGCGTCGGCGCCGCCGCGCCGCTCGAACTTGTTGATGGCGACCACGTCCGCGAAGTCGAGCATGTCGATCTTCTCGAGCTGGGTGGCGGCGCCGAACTCGGGCGTCATCACGTACAGCGAGACGTCGACCAGCGGCACGATCGCGGCGTCGCCCTGCCCGATGCCGGGCGTCTCCAGGATGACCAGGTCGTACCCGGCGGCCTTGCAGGCGCCGACGATGTCCTCGACGTTGTCGGGCAGTTCCCGCGCGCCCCGGGTCGCCAGGGAGCGGAAGAACACGCGGTCGCCGTCCAGGGCGTTCATCCTGATGCGGTCGCCGAGCAGCGCGCCGCCGCCGCGCCGCCGCGTCGGGTCGACGGCCAGCACCGCGACGCGCAGCCCGTCCCGCTGGTCGACGCGCAGCCGCCGCACCAGCTCGTCGGTGAGCGACGACTTCCCGGAACCGCCGGTCCCGGTGATCCCCAGGACGGGCACCCGCCGCTCGCGCGCCGCGCCGGCGAGTACGGCCCGCGCGTCTCCGGGCAGCTTCCCGGCCTGCAGGCAGGTGATGGCGCGGGCGAGGGCGCGCCGGTCCCCCGCCACCACGGCCTCGGCCGGGACGGGTTCGGCGGCGAGGTCGACGTCGCAGTCGCGCACCAGCTCGTTGATCATTCCCGGGAGGCCGAGCCGCTGCCCGTCCTCGGGCGAGAAGATCCGCACGCCGGCCCCGGACAGCCGAGCGATCTCCTCGTGGACGATCACGCCGCCGCCCCCGCCGAACACCCTCACGTGCTCGGCGCCGGCCTCCTTGAGGCTGCGCGACAGGTACTCGAAGTACTCGACGTGGCCGCCCTGGTAGGAGCTGATCGCCACGCCCTGCGCGTCCTCCTCCAGGACGGCGTCGACGACCTCGCGGACCGAGCGGTCGTGCCCGAGGTGCACCACCTCGGCGCCCTGGGACTGCAGGATGCGCCGCATGATGTTGATGGCCGCGTCATGGCCGTCGAACAGCGCGGCCGCCGTCACGAACCGCACCGGGTGCACCGGCACGTGCAGATCCCCCGTCACCGTCTCCACCTCAAACCTTGGACATCCAATATTTGGAAGTTAAAATAGTTTCCGTGCGCGACTCGGTCAAGACCGCAACGCTCCGGACGGCATACGGTGGTCCGGTGCCCGAGACCCCCGACCCCATCGCCGAGGCCCACCGCCAGTGGAGCATCCGCTGGCCCGAGCACGCCGACCACATGGCGGCCGTCACCTCGGTGATGCGGGCCCAGCAGATCCTCCTGAGCCGGATCGAGGCCGTACTCAAACCGTACGCGCTCACGTTCGCCGCCTATGAGGCGCTGCGCCTGCTCGCCTTCACCCGCACGGGAACGCTTCCCATGGGCAAGATGGGCATGCGCCTGATGGTCCATCCCGCCTCGGTCACCAACGTGATCGGCCGGCTGGAGCAGCGCGGCCTCGTCGGCCGCGGCCCCTCCCCCGACGACCGCCGCGTCGTCCTGGCCACCATCACCTCCGCCGGGCGCGACCTGGCCGAGGAGGCCACGCTGGCCCTCAACGAGTCGGGCTTCGGCATCGCCGACCTGCCCGCCGCCCAGGCCGCCGGGATCACCACCGCCCTGCGCGCCGTCCGCGTCTCCGCCGGCGAGGTCGACCAGCCCTCTCCCGCGCCGGCGGACCGGCCCGCGTCAGTGGTCGCGGACCCAGGCGTCGACGAGGTCGGCGACCCAGGGGCGTGACCGCGGCAGGTAGTGGGTGTCCTTGATGAAGTCGAGGGTCTTGTCGGACGAGGCGAGGGCGTCGAAGACGGCGCGCGCGTCGCTGTCGTAGACGCATTCGTCCGCCGTCGCGTGCACGACCAGGGACGGCGCGGTGATGCGGGCGAGGTGCGGCGCGGCGGCGCACTGCGAGGTGCGCAGGCTCCACATCGACAGCCAGGTCCGCAGCGTGCACAGCGAGCCGATGCCGAACACGCCGTAGTTCGCCTTGGCCGGTTCGCCCAGGTAGCAGCGGTTGGGTTCGCGGTCGGACGGCTCGATAGCCGGGTCGATCATCCGCAGGTCGGCCCAGGTGCGGTGCAGGGTGAACAGGGTGTCGCGGGCGCGGGTGCCCTTCAGCGCGTCCAGGCGTTCCAGGACCCGTCCGGTGATGCGCTCGTTGCGGGCGCGCTGCGCGGCGCGGTAGCGGGCCTGGAACGCGGCGTCGTAGGGCGGGCCGTTCTCGGGGTTGAACGGGTCGAGCGCGGGGTCGGCGGACAGCGGGTCGGTCTCGTCCGTCACCGACGGGTCCATCCACGCGGTGAGGACCTCGGGACGGCCGGAGTGCGCGGCGAGGGCGATGAACAGATCTCCGGCGGGCAGGTCCTCGATGGCGGAGACCGGCCGCATCCCGGCGACCGGCGTGACGTTGGGCTCGACCGCCTGCGACTGGTAGGCGGCCATGAGGGAACCGCCGCCGGAGTTGCCGAGCAGGACGATCCGCTCCGCCCCGGCGTGCTCGCGGAGCCAGCGGACGCCGGTGCCGATCTCGGCGAGGGCGTGGTCGAGCAGGAAGTGCGCCTCGTTGCCGCGGAACCGGGTGTTCCAGCCGAGGAAGCCGTAGCCGCGCGCCGCGAGGTGCTCGGCGAGGTAGTGCTCGGAGAAGTCGACGTTGTAGTGGGTCGCGATGAACGCCGTCTTCGGCGGGTTCCCGGTGGGGCGGTGGTAGACGCCCTGGCACGGGTGGCCGCCCGCACCCGCCCTGCCGAGCAGGGGCGACGGCAGCCCCACGAACTCCCTGACGATTCCGCTCATCCGGCGCCTCCAAAGCGCGATACCGAATCCCGTTCTGATCGTAGGGGTGCCCGATATGGGGGGCCGCAGCGGTACCCGTCCCAGGGACGGCCGGAACGATCCCATATGCTGCGGACACTTCCGTTGTATCGCAAGGAGGCGTGATGGCGGATTCGCCGACGATGACGTACGGCGGCTATCTGAAGCTCGACGATCTCCTGTCCTGTCAGGAGCCGAAGACCCGGGCCCACGACGAGCTGCTCTTCGTGATCATTCATCAGGTCTACGAGCTGTGGTTCAAGCAGATCCTGCACGAGGCCGGGCTGCTGCAGCGCAGGCTGGAGGAGGGCAACAGCGCCGGATCGCTGCACACCGCCCGCAGGATCGCCAAGATCCTCAAGACGGTGGTCGGGCAGCTGGACGTGCTGGAGACGATGACGCCCCGGCAGTTCGCCGCGTTCCGCGACGTCCTCGGAAGCTCCAGCGGATTCCAGAGCGAGCAGTTCCGCGAGATCGAGGCCGTCCTCGGGCGGCGCAAGTTCCCCGCCTCGGACCTGCGCGACGACGAGCGGCTCCAGGCCGCGGTGTCCCGCCCGTCGATCTTCGACTCCCTGCTGCGCTACCTGGACGGCAAGGGCTTCTCCGTCCCGCGCGCCGCCCTCGACCGCGACACGTCCCGTCCCTGGGAGCCCGACCCGGGCGTGCAGAAGGCGCTCCTCGCCGTCTACGCCGACGAGACCGGGCCCGCGGCCGAGGTCTGCGAGGGGCTCGTCGACGTCGACGAGGGCATCCAGGAATGGCGGTACCGGCACCTGAAGATGGTGGAGCGGACCATCGGCGCGAAGATCGGCACCGGCGGCTCGGCCGGCGCCGAATACCTGCGCAGCACGCTGTTCGCCCCCTCCTTCCCCGACCTGTGGGAGGTCCGCTCGCAGACCGAGGCGGCCGGCACCGGGGAAGAGGCCGTCCATGGCGCGTGACGGCGGCGGCGAGCGGGTCGCGATCGTCGGCGCGGGCCTGGCGGGCTCCCTCCTGGCGGTGCTGCTGGGCCGCAGGGGCGTCCCCGTGACCGTGTACGAGCGGCGCCCCGACCCGCGGGTCGCCGGCGCCGAACGCGGACGCTCGATCAACCTGGCGATCTCCGCCCGGGGCCTGGCGGCGCTGGAGCAGGTCGGCCTGCGCGACCGGTCCCTCAAGCAGGCCCTCCCGATGCACGGGCGGATGGTGCACCCCCTGTCCGGCGGGCAGAACTTCCAGCCGTACAGCGCGGACGGCGAGCGCGCCATCAACTCCATCGGCCGGGCCGAGCTCAACCGGTCGCTGCTCGACGCCGCCGACGCCACGCCCGGGGTCACGCTGCGGTTCTCCCAGCGCGTCACCGGCGTCGACACCGAAACCGGGGCGGTGCTCCTGGAGGACGCCGACGCCGAGCCCGCCGACGTCGTCCTGGCGGGGGACGGCGCCTACAGCGCGGTCCGCCGGTCCCTGGGGCTGGACGACGACGCCGACTTCCTCGAGCACGGCTACAAGGAGCTGACCATCCCGCCCAGGGACGGCGAGTTCGCCCTCGACCCGGACGCGCTGCACATCTGGCCCCGCGGCACCTCGATGATGATCGCCCTGCCGAACCTCGACCGGTCGTTCACCTGCACGCTGTTCTGGCCCAGGGCCGACCTCGAGGCGCTGGACACGCCGGAGAAGGTCACCGCCTACTTCGAGCGTCACTATCCCGACGTCACGGGCCTGATGCCGGACCTGACGGCCGACTACGAGCACAACCCCGTCGGGTCCCTGGTGACCGTCCGGTGCTGGCCGTGGACCCGGTTCGGGGACGGCGGCGCCATCACGGCGCTGCTGGGCGACGCCGCGCACGCGATCGTCCCGTTCTTCGGGCAGGGCGCCAACTGCGCTTTCGAGGACTGCATCGAGATCGACGAGTGCCTCACCGAGACCGGAGGCGACTGGGCCCGGGCACTGTCGCTCTACCAGGAGCGGCGCAAGCCCAACACCGACGCGATCGCCGAGATGGCCCTGGACAACTTCATCGAGATGCGCGACCGCGTGTCGTCCCCGGTGTACCGGGCGAAGCAGGCCGCGACGCACGCGCTGGAGCGGCGCCTGGCGGGACGCTATGTGTCCCGTTACGAGCTGGTGTCGTTCTCGACGATGCCGTACGCGGAGATCCCGGCGCGGATCAGACGCCAGAACCTGATCCTCGCCGGAGCCGTCCTCGGCACCGCGGCCGCATCCGCGCTGACGGCACGCGCCCTCCTCCGCCGCCGCTAGCCGGCGCGGCCGGCGCGGCCGGCACGGCGGCCGGTGACCAGGTCGGCGACGGCCGCCGCCAGCGCCGCCAGGACGAACACCAGGATGACGATCAGCCCGTCGCGGAACGCCGCCGCCCAGTCCCCGCCCGTCCGGGAGAGGGTGGCGAAGAACAGGTACCCGACGGCGGCGATGCCCATCGCGGTGCCGACGCGCTGCCCCGTCTGCAGCACGCCCGCAGCGCTGCCGCCCTCGGTGTAGTGCACCTCCGACAGGGTGATCGTCTGGTTGGGCGCGATGACCAGGCCGCTGCCGAGGCCCGCCACCAGCAGCGGCGCCGCGGTCGCCCACGCCACGCCGCTCCCGGGCTTCAGCTCGACCGCGACCCACGCCGCGCCGAGGCCCAGCAGCACCAGCGCGAGCCCGGCGGCGACGAGCGGGCGGCCGTACCGCGCCACGATCCGGCCCCCGACGGCGGACGCGATGCCCGACCCCACCGCGAACGGGGTGATCGCGAGACCCGCGCCGAGCGCGCTGTAGCCGAGGCCGCTCTGCAGGTAGAGGGTGAAGATGAAGAAGATCGCGGTGAACCCGGCGAAGTACAGAAGCGCGATCGCCGACCCCAGCGCGTACGAGCGGAGCCGCAACAGGCCGAGGTCGACCATCGGCGTCCGGGCGCGGCGCTCCCACGCGGCGAACACGGCGATCAGCGCCGCGCCCGCGGGGACGAGCAGCCACTTGAGGTCGCTCCGCCACTGCTGTTCCTGGACGAACGGCAGCAGCACGCACACGACGCCCGCGCCCAGCAGCACCACCCCGAGCGGGTCGAGACCCTGGCGTTCCCCGTAGATGGGCGCGGGCAGCAGCCTCCACGCCAGCACCAGCGCCACCAGCCCGACCGGGACGTTGACGTAGAACACCCACCGCCAGCCCTCCTCCGGCCCGGCGACGGCGATCAGCCCGCCGCCGAGCAGCGGGCCGACGGCCGTCGCGATCCCGATCACGGCGCCGAGCGCGCCGAACGCCCGGCCCCGGTCGGCGCCGTGGAAAAGCTGCTGGATGAGGCCCGCGACCTGCGGGTTGAGGATGCCGCCCGCGACGCCCTGCACGAGCCGGGCCACGATGAGGAACAGGACCGTCGGGGCGATCCCGGCCAGCGCGCTCGCGGCCGTGAACAGCGCGAGCCCGAACAGGAACACGGCGCGGCGGCTGCGGGCGTCGCCGAGCCGCCCGGCCAGCACCAGGACGAGGCCGAACGTCAGCGCGTACCCCGACAGGATCCACTGCACCCCGGCCTCGGACGCGTGCAGCCCGTCGCGGATCGAGGGCAGCGCCACGTTCACGATGCTGACGTCCAGCAGGGTCATGAACGCCGCGACCAGGCAGACCGAGAGGGCCTCCCAGCGGCGCCGCCCGTCCCGGTCCTGGTCCTGGTCCTGGTCCGGGGCGCCTGAGCCCTCGCTCCGCACGGCAGGGTCCTATCCGGGGATCACCGGGTGAAACGCGGGGCGGGCACGTTCCATCCGGCGGGCTGTGCCACAGTTGACCGATGACCGACTCCGCTCCGGGAACCGGCCCCGACGAACCGCTGCGGTGTTCCGCCAAGGGCTGCCGCGCCGACGCCGTGTGGGCGGTGCGGTGGAACAACCCGAAGATCCACACCCCGGACCGGCGGAAGACCTGGCTCGCCTGCGACGCGCACCGCGAGAGCCTGGCGGCGTTCCTCGACCGCCGCGACTTCCTGAAGGACGTGGTGCCCGTCGCCGACCGGGACGCGCCCCCGGCCGGAGGCTAGGCGTCGTCGAGGACGGGTTCACCCGTCGGCCCGGAAAGCTGCTCGGGCACCTCGGCCCGTTCCCGGGCTCGGGCGTTCCAGCCTTCGGCCATCTCGGTCAGCCGGGCGGCGGCGTCCCGTGCGGGCGCGCCCTGGCCGACCGCGAAGCCGAGCAGGTACGCCGTCAGCGGCGCGCCCGGCCGCGCGACCCCGTGCGCGACGTCGCGGGCCAGGTCCAGCACCAGGTCGCGGTCGATGTCGCAGCGTTCGAGGCCCAGTTCGTCGCAGGCCGCGTTGATCCAGTCCTCAAGCACCGACATGGGTCCCCCTTCACGCATGGTTCTGGCGAATCTGCCCACTTTCGCACGATCAAAGCAGGCGTTCGGCGGCGGCCAGTTCCTCCGGGGTATCGCAGTCGTACCAAGCCGGACGGGTTCCCGCCGGCACCGCGACCGTGACGGGCGCGAGGGGGCCGAGGAGGCCGCGCAGCGACGCGCCCGTGAAGCCGTTCAGGGCCGCCCGCAGCGTCCCGGCGTCCCAGCAGCCGGCGAGCCACTGTTCACGGCCGTCCTCGTCCACGAGCACCGCCCCGGCCCCGTCCCCCATCGCGTCCAGCAGCCGGGTGAGGTGGGCGGGGCGCAGGAACGGCATGTCGGCGGCCAGCAGCGCCAGCCGCGGCGCGCGCACCTCGGCCAGCCCCGCCCGCAGCGCGGGCACCGGCCCGGCGCCCGGAGGGTCCTCCCGGACGAGCACGGCCCCCGCCAGGACGTCCCGCGGCGGCCCCACCACGATCAGCCGGGACGCCCCGGACGCGGCGGCGGCCGCCCACTCGATCAGCGCACGGCCGCCGACGGGCGCGGCGGGCTTGTCGGCGCCGAACCGGCGGGCCCGCCCGCCCGCGAGCACGACCGCGTCGAACGGCCCGGCGGCCCGGGCCATCAGCCGCCGATCGCCGACATGGGCCGGGCGGGCTGCAGGAAGGACGGGTCGTCGATGCCGTGCCCGGCGCGCTTGGCCCACACCGCCTTGCGCCACCGGTCGGCGAGTTCGGTGTCGGTGGCGCCGTCGCGCAGCGCGTCGCGCAGGTTGGACTCCTCGGTGGCGAACAGGCAGTTGCGGATCTGCCCGTCGGCGGTGAGCCGCACCCGGTCGCAGGCGCCGCAGAACGGCCTGGTCACCGAGCCGATCACGCCGACGGTGTCCGGGCCGCCGCCGATCGTGAACGCCTCCGCGGGGGCGCTGCCGCGATCGTGGTCCTCGTCGGGCGCGAGGTCGAACTCCGCCGACAGCCGTTCCAGGATCTCGTCCGCGGTGATCATGTTCTCGCGGGTCCAGCCGTGCTGGGCGTCCAGCGGCATCTGCTCGATGAACCGCAGCCGGTAGCCGTGGTCGAGGCAGTAGCGCAGCAGCGGCACGGCCTCGTGGTCGTTGATCCCGCGCATCAGCACCGCGTTGACCTTGACGGGCCGCAGTCCCGCGGCCTGCGCGGCGGCCAGCCCCTTCAGGACGTCGTCCAGCCGGTCGCGGTGCGCGAGCCGCCGGAAGGTGTCGCGGTCGAGGGTGTCGAGGGACACGTTGACCCGGTCGAGCCCGGCCTCGGCCAGCGGCGCCGCCAGCCGGTCCAGCCCGATCCCGTTGGTGGTCAGGGAGATCTGGGGCCGGGGCTCCAGCTCCCCCGTCCGCCGCACGATGCCGGGCAGGCCCCGCCGCAGCAGCGGCTCGCCGCCGGTGTAGCGGACCTCGGTGACCCCCAGCTCCCGGACGGCCAGTCCCACCAGCCGCACCACCTCGTCGTCGGTGAGGACCTCGGGCTTGGGCAGCCAGTCCAGGCCCTCGGGCGGCATGCAGTACGAGCATCGGAGGTTGCAGCGGTCGGTGAGGGAGACCCGCAGGTCCGTCGCGGTTCGGCCGAAGGTGTCGACCAGCACGGGCGCCCCTTCCTGCTGTCCGGCGGGCCAGGCTCGCTGGCCGCCGGGAATTGCGGTCGGACACTCCAGCCTATTCCGGTGGTTGACGATCCGTCGCATCGCGGGAGACGGTGACGTTCCGTCGACCATCGGGGAGGCCGGAGTGACCACGGCGCGGAAGTGGGAGTTCGCGGGGACGCGGGGAGCGATCACCGCCAGGATCTGGGCGGACGGCGATCCGCGGTACGCCGCGGTGCTCGTGCACGGCTACGGCGAGCACCTCGGCCGCTACGACCATGTCGCGGACGTCCTCGTCCGGCACGGCGCCGTCGTCTGCGGGCCCGACCACATGGGGCACGGCCGCTCGGCGGGCGAACGGGTGCTGATCGAGGACTTCGACGACGTGGTGGCCGACGTGCACACGGTCGTGGAGTCGGCGCGCGGTGACCATCCCGGGCTGCCCGTCGTCATGATCGGTCACTCCATGGGCGGGCTGATCGCGTCCCGGTACGCTCAGCTGCACGGCGGTGTGCTCGCCGCGCTGGTGCTGTCGGGGCCGGTGCTCGGCCGCTGGCACGTCGTCGAGGAGCTGCTCCCCCTGGACGAGATGCCCGACGAGCCGATCGACACGTCCACGCTGTCGCGCGACCCGGCCGTCGGCAAGGCCTACACCGAGGACCCGCTCATCTGGCACGGCCCGTTCAAGAAGACCACCGTGAAGGCCCTCGACACCGCGCTGGCGCGCATCGGCGAGCACGGGTCCCTCGGCTCCCTGCCGACCTTCTCCGTGCACGGGGAGGCCGACCGGCTCGTCCGGCCGGACGACACCCGGGTCGGCATCGAGGCGATCCGCGGCGACGGCCTCACCGAGCGGATCTACCCGGGCGCGCGGCACGAGGTGTTCAACGAGACCAACCGCGGCGAGGTCCTCGCCGACGTCACCGCCTTCATCGACCGCGTCCTCGGCTGACTTCGGGGGGCTTCGGGACTTCGGGGGACAAAGGCACCGGATCACCCCGGAAAGTCGGCAAGGTCGGCGAACGGGTCGCTATGGTCGTCACCGGCGTGAGGCGCGCCGAATGGAGGATGACATGAGCGAACCGCTGCCGCCGGAACCGGAGAACGGTGCCCGCGCCACCGAGACCGACGAGGAGGAGGTCCTCCGGAGCCTGTACGGGGAACCGGACGCCGAGGGCGTCTACCGGGGCGAAGGCCCCCCGGACCCGGACGGTGCCCGGTGAGCGCGGCGGGGATGATCGCGCAGGCCCGGCGGTCGCTGGGCTGGGGCGAGCCCAACCCGATCCACGCCTGGTACGGCGCACGCAACGGCGACTACTTCAAGCGGGGCTCCACGCCCTGGTGCGACATGGCCATCACGTACTGGGCGGCGCACTCGGGCAACTACGACGCGGTGTGCTTCGGCAAGGATTACGCTTACACCGTCTGGCACGCCGAGCGGTTCGCCGACGCGGGGCGGTGGCACACGGGCACCACGGCGAGCGTCAACCGGTGCCGCCCCGGAGACATCGTGTTCTACGACTGGTCGGGCGCCAACTCGATCTCCCGGGTCGACCACGTGGGCGTCGTCGAGCGCGTCCTGGGCGGCGGCCGGCTGCAGACCATCGAGGGCAACACCTCGAACCGCTGCCTGCGGCGCGTCCGCTCGGCGGGCGTCATCGCCGGATACGGACGCCCGGCCTACTCCGGCGGATCCGGGGGCTCCGGCGGATCCGGCTCCTCAGGCTCGTCATCGTGGATGGAGAACCTCATGCGTGACCTTCCCCTGCTCAAGCGCGGCAACCGGGGCGAACACGTCGAGACCGTGCAGGGTCTCCTGCTCGCCCGGTCGCACCCCGAGGTGACGATCGACGGCGACTTCGGGCCGGTCACCGAGCGCGCGGTCAAGGCCGTCCAGAACTGGGGCGGCGTCGTCGCCGACGGCGAAGTCGGACCGAAGACCTGGCCCGTCCTCCTACGGGTCCACTGACCCCCGGCCCGGGCGCGGCCCGGGCCGGAAGGGCTCCGGCCCTTCACGCGGATGAGCGGTTGACGAGATCAATATCACGTTGACCCGCCCTTCTGGATTGCTCACCCCTCGGAGGGGGCACGTTCGGGACACTCTGGCCCCGATCCCGGAAGAACGCGTAGATCGCCTTGCGCCTCCGCGCCTCCGCGCCTTCGCGCCTTCGCGCCTTCGCGCCTTCGCCGAGGGCATCAGGTGCCCGTGCACCCGAAGCGTGAATCCGGGGGTCGGCGTGCCCGAGCCAGTGGGCCGGCGTCCGGACGTCCACGCCGTTCGCCGGTGAGGCCGTCGCCGTGCACTGCGGAGCCCTGGGCAGGCTGAGCGCGAACGCGAGAGGATGACGGCATGAGTAAGAAGCCCGACGACCCCATCGAGCAGATGTGGGTGCACCTCGACGAGATGGGCGAGATCGTCGACGACCTACGGAAGGCGTACGGCGACCGTGCGGCCGAGCCCCTGCTGGCCCTCTCGGTCCGGATGGGCGACACGCTCACCGACATTCAGCAGGGCACGGACACCTGAGCCCGAGCCGAGTACGCGACCGGCGCTCTCGCCCTGACCCCGTGGATACGACGTCGGCCGGGAACTCTCGGGGAACATCCTGCCTGGTCATCTCGGTGATTCGGGGGTCAGTCCCAGGTCACCCCCCAGTTCCTAGCCCTTCACGCAGATGAGCTGGCGGAGGTGCGCCACGACCTCGACCAGGTCGGACTGCGCCTCGATCACCGTCTCCAGGTCCTTGTAGGCGCCCGGGATCTCGTCGATGACGCCGCTGTCCTTGCGGCACTCGACGCCGCGGGTCTGCGCGACGAGGTCGTCCACGGTGAAGTTCTTGCGCGCCTTGTTGCGGCTCATCCTGCGGCCCGCGCCGTGCGAGGCCGAGTTGTAGGCGGTCTCGTTGCCGAGGCCCCGCACGATGTAGGTGCCGGTCGCCATGGACCCCGGGATGATGCCGAGGTCGCCGGCGCCCGCGCGGATGGCGCCCTTGCGGGTGACGAGCAGTTCGGTGCCGCCGTACTCCTCCTCCGCCACGTAGTTGTGGTGGCAGGAGATGATCTGGTTCCAGCGGCAGCGCCCGTCCCCGAACCGCTTGGTCACGACGTTCTGTGCGAGCGCCATCATGACGGCGCGGTTGCGGCGCGCGTACTCCTGCGCCCAGAACAGGTCGTGGCGGTAGGCGTCCATCTTCACGGTGCCGGTGAGGAACACGGCGAGGTCGTTGTCCGGCAGGTCCTGGTTGTGCGGCAGCTTGCGGGCGGCCTCGATGTGCTGCTCGGCCAGTTCGTTGCCGATGTTGCGCGACCCCGAGTGCAGGACGAGCCAGATCGCGCCTTCGTCGTCGGCGCACAGCTCCAGGAAGTGGTTGCCGCCGCCGAGCGTGCCCATCTGGGTGCGGGCGCGGCCGAGGCGGGACCGCACCGCCGGGTGCAGGTCGTCGAACGCCTTCCAGAAGTCGTACCAGCCGCGCTCCTTCAGGTTCGGGAGCCCGTCCGGGTCGACGGCCTGCCGGTGCGAGCCGCGGCCGACCGGGATCGCCTTCTCCAGCCGGCCGCGCAGGCCGGACAGGTCGTCGGGCATGTCCTCGACGGTGAGCGACGACTTCGCGGCGGTCATCCCGCAGCCGATGTCGACGCCGACGGCCGCCGGGGACACCGCGTCCTTCATCGCGATGACGGAGCCGACGGTGGCGCCCTTGCCGTAGTGGACGTCGGGCATCACCGCGAGGCCCTCCACCCACGGCAGGGCGGAGACGTTGCGGAGCTGGTCGAGGGCCTGGTCCTCGACGGTGGCGGGGTCGGTCCACATCCGGATGGGAACGCGGCCGCCCTTGATGGTCTGGTACGGCATGCCTTCTCCTTGATCGACGGGATCCGAACCGTGATCTATGACGCCAGAGTCACCGGCCGCGTTCAACCGGTTTTCGCCCGGGGTCAGGAGCGGCGCCGTTCGGTGAGGCCGAGCCGGTCCAGGTGGCGCAGCAGGGCGACGGCGACGTGGCGGCTGGTCGACAGGGCGCTCCCGGCCTGCCCGGGCGTGAACGGCTGCGGCAGGGCGGACAGGATGCGCAGCGCCTCCCGGTCGGCGCCCGGCAGCAGGACGATGTCGGTCCCGTCGCGGTCGCCGGCCCCGCCGTCGCCGCCGATCCGCAGGACGGCGCCCGCGCGTTCGGCGTCGGCGAGGTTCCCGCCGGTGAGGCCCAGTTCCGCGAGACGGTCGGCGGCGGGCGCCGAGAACGGGGCGTCCGCGAGGTCGGCCCGGAGACGCTCCACGGCGTCCGCCCAGGGCGGCGGCGGTGCGGCCGCGATCGCGGCGGGGGGCATGGGCTGCACGTCCGGCTGCGGGGCGGGCGCGGCGGCGGGGGCGGGGCCGTAGACGCGTCCGGCGTCCACGCGCAGCGGCGGCCGGACGAGCGCGGTGACGAGCCGGCGGGCCGGGAGGCCGAGGCGCAGCCGGACGGTCTCCAGCGGGATCCCCGGGGCGTGCGGGCTCTCGGCCGCGTGCCGCGACGTCTCCTCGGTGAGGCGCTCGAACAGCGAGTCCCAGTGCGCGGGGTCGGCGACCCATTCGCCGTTCAGCGCGACGGCGTCCGGCGGCGGCGCGCAGCCCATGACGGACAGCTCGGACAGTCGGAGCACGCCGTGCCGGCGCAGGACGATCGTGCCGTCCGGCCGGTCGGGCCAAGACGCCAGCTCCCGCGCGCGGGCGGGGCCCGCGTCGCGCCGCACCAGGGTCGGCGGTCGGACGTCCAGGACGCTCACCCCGGCGATCGAGCGGCGCGCCGGGTCGCGCAGGATCCCGGTGTCGCCGAGGTGCAGGGCGACCCGCGTGTTGAGGGTCAGGCGGGCGGTGTCGGGGCCGAGGGGCCGCAGCCGGACCGGGACGGCGGCCGACCCGATGTGCAGGGTCATCCGCCGCGCGAGCCGGCCGGACGCCTCACCGAAGCGGGTGCGGACGTCGATGCAGGTGGTGTGGGTCCAGGCGCCGGCGGCGACCAGGGCCATGCCGCCGTCCACGCGTCCCGCCTCGCGCAGGGTCAGCACGATCCGCGACACGCCCCCGACGGATTGGCACGGCTCGCCGGCGCAGCCGATCGTCCGGACGCGGACGCGTTCGCCGGCGGGCATGAGCAGCAGCTCGTCCCCGACGGCGATCGTCCCGGCGGCGAGGGTGCCGGTGACGACGGTCTGGCGTCCGGCGGTGAAGGCGTGGTCGATCCACAGCCGCACCGGGGCGGCGGGGTCGGGGACGGGGAGGCGGGCGGCGAGCCGGTCCAGGGCGGCGGCCAGTTCGCGGGTCCCGGCGCCGGTGACGGTGCTGACGGCGACCGCCTCGGCGCCGCGCAGCGCGGTGCCGGCGAGCCGCTCGCGGACCTGGCGCAGCGCGAGCTTCGGGTCGGCGGCGTCCGCCTTGGTGACGGCGATGACCCCGAACCGGGCGCCGAGCGCGCCGAGGGCCTCCAGGTGCTCCCGCGTCTGCGGCATCCACCCCTCGTCGGCGGCGACGGCCAGCAGGACGGCGGAGGCGGGAGCGGCGCCGGCGAGCATGGACGGGACGGCGTGCTCGTCCCCGGGTGCGTCCACGAACGCCACGCGGCGTCCCGAGGGCAGCTCCGTCCACGCCCCCGGCTCCTCGGGCTCCTTGCCGGTGAGGGCGCGCACGAGCGCCGACTTGCCGTGCCCACCGTGGCCGGCGGTGGTGACGACATGCATCAGCGTTCCTCCCGGGGAGGGACGCGGAAGGCCGCGCGGCGAGGGGCCGGGCGGGGGAGAACATCGCGGGGGTGGTGCAGACGAAGGTCCACGGAAGGCAACCCTATGGACGCGGGAGCCCGGCGCAAAACCAGATCCCGCACACACCGCGGCCTGGAATATCTCTCTAACCTCACGTAAACCACAAACGACAAGAAATCGTCAGCGGTTCAGATCCGGCCGGACCCGGCATGGCCGGACGGCGCCGCCACCCGGGAACCCGCGCCGGCCGCACCCGCGCCGGCGGTGTCGGTGGTTTCGGCGGGGTCGGCGGGGTCGGCGGGGTCGGCGTCGGAGTGGGACTCGAAGTCGTCCACCATCCGGTTCACGAGCCCGGCCAGCCGCTCGCGCTCGGCGGGCGACCAGGCCGCGAGGGCCCCGGAGATCCAGTGCCGCCCGGACGCGCGGATGGACTCCACGGCCTCCAGCCCGGAGCCGCTCAGCCTGACCCGCTGGCACCGCCGGTCGTCGGGGTCGGGCACCCGCTCGACGTACCCGGCGCGCTCCAGCCGCTGCACCTGCCGGGTGACGTGCGGAGCCTCGACGGCCAGCCGGACCGCCAGCTCCCCCGGCCGCATGGGGCCCTCGTTCTCGGCGAGGGCGCGCAGCAGCGGCACGGCGGCGCGGTCGACCGGGACGCCCGCCGCGACGACGGTGCGGTCGTGCTGCCTGAACCTGGTCAGCATGTGCGCGACCCGGCTGAGCGCCCGCTCGATCTCCACGATGTCCGGCGGCACCGGTGATGACATGCCACCCACCCTACCGCTCTACACTTACTTAACTTAAGTAACAAGATCGCCGATCGGCCGGCTCCCCCGGCGACCGGCCGATGGAGGTTCGATGACCGGCGCCCCGACCACGGCGCGCGAGACGGCCGGGCGCCCGGCACCCGATCCCGGGCGCACCGGCCGCACCCTGCTCGCGCTGGCGTTCGCCGGGATGGCCGTGGCGGTGCAGCAGACCCTGGTGCTGCCGATGCTGCCGCAGCTCATGGACCGCTTCGACGCACCGATCACCGACGTGACGTGGGTGTTCACCGCGTCCCTGCTGGCCGGCGCGGTCGCCACCCCGCTGCTGACCCGGTTCGGCGACATGTACGGCAAGAAGCGGATGATCGTGCTCGCCCTCGCCCTGCTGCTGGCCGGGTCGGTGGTCTGCGCGCTGTCCGGCTCGCTAGTCGTCCTGATCGCCGGACGCGCGCTGCAGGGCGTCTCGGCCTCGATGATCCCGCTGGCCATCGGCATGATCCGCGACACGTTCCCGCGCGAGCGGGTCACCACCGCGATCGGCGTCGTCAGCGCCACCATGGGGGCCGGCGGCAGCGCCGGCATGATCGTGACCGGGCTGATCGCCACCCGCACCGACAGCCACCGCCCGGTGTTCTGGATCGCCGGCGCGATGGCCGCCGCCGGGCTGGTGCTGGTCGGTACCGCCGCCCGCGACGTCGGCGTCCGCGCGGGCGGGCGGCCCGACTACCCGGGCGTGGCCGTCCTCGCCGCCTGGCTGATCTGCCTGCTGCTCGGCATCAGCGAGGGCAACGCGTGGGGCTGGACGTCCGGCGGCGTCCTCGGCCTGTTCGGCGCCGCCGCCGTGCTGTGCGCCGTCTGGGTCGTGATCGAACTGCGGGTCCGCGCGCCGCTGGTGCGGCTGAACCTGCTCGTCGGCCCGCGGTCGCTGTCGGCCAACATCGCATCGGCCCTGCTCGGCTTCTCGATGTTCGCCGCGTTCACGCTCATCGCGGGATTCGTGCAGGCGAGGCCGGACGCGGTCGGGTACGGGCTGGGCGGCTCGGTCCTGGACGTCGGCCTCTACATGCTGCCGAGCACGGTCACGATGCTGGTCTTCTCCTTCATGGCCGGGCGGATCGCCGCCCGGATCGGCCCCGCGTTCACGCTCGCCATCGGGTCGGCCTTCGCGGGCCTGTGCTACGCGTGGCTGGCGGTGTCGAACTCGCACGTGTACGACATGCTCGCGTTCAGCTCCATCCAGGGGATCGGGTTCGGCATCGCCTACGCGGCGCTCGGCACGCTCGCCATCCAGCACGTCCCGATGGACCAGAGCGGCATCGCCAGCGGAATCAACTCGCTCGTCCGGACCACGGGCGGCAGCATCGCCGGCGCGGTCACCGCGTCGGTCCTGGCCGGGCAGGTCATGGCCGGCACCGACGTGCCCTCCCTCGCCGCGTACGAGCTGTGCTTCTGGGTCGTCGCCGCGGGCTCCGTCGTGGCCGCGATCGTCGCCCTCGTCCACGGCTTCCGCCACCACGATTAGACCGCCGCCCGGCGCGGTTCCCCCGCTTTGTCCGGTGCGTACCGGGCGCACGCCGGGTGCGCGCGCGGCGGAGGCCCGGCGGCGCGGGCCCTTGACGAACGGCACCCGCGCCATGCCCTATAGGGGTGCGGCCCAAAATCGCCGAGCGGGCCGGAGACAGCCGGGCCAGGACACGCAACCGGGAGACGACATGGGCGCCTACGCGGCCGCGTACGAACGCAGCATCGCCGATCCGACCCGATTCTGGGGTCTGGCGGCGCGGGACGTGCGCTGGCTCGTCCCGCCCGACCGGGTGCTGGACGACGGGGCGCCGCCGTTCTACCGCTGGTTCACAGGCGGGGAGCTCAACACCTGCGACAACGCGCTGGACCGGCACGTCGAGGAGGGACGCGGCGACCAGGCCGCGCTGATCTACGACAGCCCCGCCACCGGAACCGTCCGGACCTACACCTACGGCGAGCTGACCGGCCTCGTCGCCCGGTTCGCGGGCGCGCTGCGGGCGCAGGGCGTCGACCGCGGCGACCGCGTGGTCATCTACCTGCCGATGGTGCCCGAGGCGGTCGTGGCGATGCTGGCGTGCGCACGGCTCGGCGCGGTCCACTCGGTCGTCTTCGGCGGATTCGCGGCGCGTGAGCTGGCCGTCCGCATCGACGACGCCCGCCCCAAGGCGGTCGTGTCGGCGTCCTGCGGCATCGAGGCGGGCCGGGTCGTCCCCTACAAGCCGCTGCTGGACCGGGCGCTCGACCTGGCGAAGCACAAGGTCGAGCGGTGCGTGATCCGGCAGCGTGAGCAGCTGCACGCCGACCTCGTCCGGCCGCGGGACGTGGAGTGGGACGAGGCCGTCGCGGCCGCCGAGCCCGCCGAGTGCGTGCCCGTCGCCGCCACCGACCCGCTCTACATCCTGTACACGTCGGGCACGACCGGGCGGCCGAAGGGCGTCGTCCGCGACAACGGCGGGCACGCGGTGGCGCTGCGCTGGTCGATGGAGAACGTGTTCGGCGTCGGGCCCGGCGACGTGTTCTGGGCCGCGTCCGACGTGGGCTGGGTCGTCGGGCACTCCTACATCGTGTACGCGCCGCTGCTCACCGGCTGCACGACCGTCCTGTACGAGGGCAAGCCCGTGGGGACGCCGGACGCGGGCGCGTTCTGGCGGGTCGCGGCGCAGCACCGGGTCAAGGCGCTGTTCGCCGCGCCGACCGCGATCCGGGCCGTCAAGAAGGAGGACCCGGAGGGCGCGCTGCTCGCCGGGCACGACCTGTCGGCGCTGGACACGCTGTTCCTCGCCGGGGAGCGCCTCGACCCCGACACCCACCGGTGGGCGTCGCGCGTCCTCGACCGGCCCGTCATCGACCACTGGTGGCAGACCGAGACGGGCTGGCCGATCGTGGCGAACCTGCGCGGGCTGGAGCCGATGCCGGTCAAGCCGGGATCCCCGTCGGTGCCCGTCCCCGGGTACGACGTGCGGGTCCTCGGCCCGGACGGGTCGCCCGTCCCGCCGGGCGCCGACGGCGACATCGCGATCCGGCTGCCGCTGCCGCCCGGCACGCTGCCCACGCTGTGGCAGGACGACGAGCGGTTCGTCGAGTCGTACCTGACCCGGTTCCCCGGGCACTATCTGACCGGCGACGGCGGGCACGTCGACGAGGACGGCTACGTGTGGGTGATGGGCCGCACCGACGACGTGATCAACGTGGCCGGGCACCGGCTGTCCACCGGGACGATGGAGGAGGTCATCGCCTCCCATCCCGCGGTCGCCGAGTGCGCGGTCATCGGCGTCCAGGACTCCCTCAAGGGGCAGGTCCCGCGCGGGCTGGTCGTGCTCAAGAGCGGCGTCCTGGCCGAGCCGGACGAACTGGGCCCGGAACTGGTCCGGATGGTGCGCGACCAGGTCGGGCCCGTCGCCTCCTTCAAGGAGATCACGGTCGTCCCGGCGCTGCCGAAGACCCGCTCCGGCAAGATCCTTCGGGGGGTGATGCGGGGCATCGCCGATGGGCAGGAGGTCTCGGTCCCGTCCACGATCGAGGATCCGGACGTCCTGGAGACCCTGCGTCCGGTCCTGCGGAAGGCGCCGTAGGCGCTCTACCGGTGGGTGCGCTCGGGCCAGAACGCCGCCACGAGGAAGACGCCGACCACGGCCAGGACGATCTGGAGGATCGTCGCCCAGAGGCTCCAGCCGTCGCCCGCCAGGCCGAACAGCTGGGCCAGGCCCGTCCCGGCGAACGCCGCGACGATGCCGGCGCCGATGGTCAGCCAGATCGGCATGCTCTCCCTGCCCGGGGCGAGCAGCCGTCCCAGCGCCCCGATGACGGCGCCCAGGACGACGGCCGCGGCGAGCCCGGCGATGGTCATGGCCGCCCCTCACCCCCTCCGGCCCCGGTGGCGACCCGGTCACCGCAGTCCCCTACCCGCGTCGTGATCGGCGACACGGGGGCGGGCCGGCGCGTGAGACCCGGCATCGGCGCGGGGGCGGTGTCAGCGCACGACGAGCGTGTGGCGTCCCCGGGCGACCAGCTCGCCGATGACGGGGGCGCCGGGGATCTCGCCGGCGATCAGGAGGCCGCCGGAGGTCTGCGCGTCGGCCAGCAGCAGCCGCTCCTCCTCGGCGATCCGGCGGAAGTCGGCGTGCGGGGACACCCACGACAGGTTCCGCCGCGTGCCGCCGGGGACGAAGCCGTCCCGCACGGCTTCCCGCGCGCCGTCCAGGTACGGCACGGCGGAGGCGTTCACGACCGCCGTGACGCCGCTCGCCCGCGCCAGCTTGTAGAGGTGGCCGAGCAGCCCGAAGCCGGTGACGTCGGTGGCACCGGTGACGCCGCGTTCGAGTGCCGCGAGCCCGGCCTCCGCGTTGAGCCTCGTCATGGTCTCGACCGCCTGCGGGAACACCACCCCGGTCACCTTGTGGCGGGCGTTGAGGACCCCGATGCCGAGCGGCTTGGTCAGCGACAGCGGGAGGCCGGGACGCGCGGCGCCCAGCCGCAGCAGCCGGTCCGGGTCGGCGACGCCGGTCACGGCCAGGCCGTACTTGGGCTCGGGGTCGTCGACGCTGTGCCCGCCGGCGATCGCGCAGCCCGCGAGCGCCGCCACGTCCCGTCCGCCGCGGAGCACCTCGCGGGCGAGCTCGGCGGGCAGCGCGTCGCGGGGCCAGCCGAGCAGGTTGAGGGCCATCAGCGGCTCGCCGCCGACCGCGTACACGTCGGACAGCGCGTTGGCGGCGGCGATGCGGCCCCAGTCGTAGGCGTCGTCCACGACGGGGGTGGAGAAGTCGGCGGTGGACACCACGGCCCGGCCGCCCTCGATCCGCAGGACCGCCGCGTCGTCGCCGTCCGCGCCGCCCACCAGGAGGTCGTCGCCGCCGCCGGTGAGGCCGGTCACGACCCATTCCAGCTCCGCCGGGGGGATCTTGGACGCGCAGCCGCCGCCGTGCGCGTACTGCGTGAGGCGGGCGACGGGTGCGAGGCGGGTCACTGGAAGATTTAACGCACAACCATCTCAAATGATCAAGAAACGGACAGTACGGGTCCGGTCACCGAGGGCCCGGATCGCGGTCCGACCAGTCCGGAAAACCCGGAAACCCTTGTCCGAACGACGTTCGGCATGGTGCGATTCAACCCTAGCAAGTCATCACTTACTTCCAAGGGGCGACATGGGGATCCAGGAACAACCGGCCGAGCGGAGCTCGTCGTTCGGACGGCGGCGGGCGGGGGCCGGAGGACGGTCGGCCGAACTCGACCGGGCCCTCGCAGGGCAGACGATCTGCACCGGCCTCGCCGAGACCGCCGAGCGGCACGGCGACCTGCCCGCCTACTCCGAACGCGTCGACGGCGAATGGAAGACGCTCACATGGGCCGCCACCCGGGCCCGGGCGCTGGAGACCGCCGCCGGCTTCGCCGCCCTCGGCCTGGAGCCGGGCGACGTGGTCGCCCTGATGATGCCGAACCGCACCGAGCACGTCCTGGCCGACCTCGGCGCCGTCCACGCCGGCGGCACGCCCACCACCGTGTACGCGACCCTCGCGCCCGACCAGATCGCGTTCGTCGCCGGCGACTGCTCCGCCAGGTACGCCGTCCTCAACGGCAGGGACCAGCTCGACCGCTGGCTCCCGGTGCTCGACCGCCTCCCCGGCCTCCGCAAGATCATCGTCGTGGAGGCGGCCGACTGCCCGGCCGGCGACCGCTACCTCACCTGGGACGCCCTCACCGAACTCGGCCGCACGGAACTCGCCGCCGACCCCGCCGCCGTCGACCGCCGCTGGCGGGCCGTCAAGCCCGGCGACACCGTCACGCTCCTGTACACCTCCGGCACGACGGGCGACCCCAAGGGCGTCCTGATCACGCACTCGATGGCGCTGCACGAGGCCGCCATGGTGAAGCGCAGCTCGGTGCTGCCCGACCACCCGTCCGGCATCTCCTACCTGCCGTTCGCCCACATCGCCGACCGCGTCCTCAGCTACTACCTGCCGGTCGGGCTCGCCTCCCACGTCCACTTCTGCCCCGACCCCGCCCAGCTCACCACCATCCTCGGCGAGGTCCGCCCGCACTCCTTCTTCGGCGTCCCCCGCGTCTGGGAGAAGATCATGGCCGGCATCCAGGCCGTCCTCTCGGCCGAGCGGGACGAGTCCAGGAAGCGGGCCGTCGCCGCAGCCCTCGACGCCGGCCGCGCCTACGTGACGGCCCAGGAGTTCGGCAACACGCTCACGCCCGAGATCACCGCGGCCTTCGAGAAGGCGAACGAGGCGGTCCTCACCCCCATGCGCGCCATGCTCGGCCTCGACCGCGTCCTCCAGGCGTCCAGCGCCGCCGCCCCCCTGCCCGTCGAGGTCGCCCGCTTCTTCGCCGGCCTCGGCCTGAAAATCTTCGACGCCTACGGGATGACGGAGACGACCGGCGCGGTCACCGCCAACCTCGCCGACTCCTTCAAGCTCGGCACGGTCGGCCGCCCCTTCGACGGCGTCGAACTGAAACTCGCCGACGACGGCGAGATCCTCGTCCGCGGCGCCACCTGCACCCCCGGCTACCTGCGACGCCCCGAGGCGACCGCCGACCTCGTCGACTCCGGCGGCTGGGTCCACACCGGCGACATCGGCCGCCTCGACCCCGACGGCTTCCTCACCGTCGTCGACCGCAAGAAGGAACTCATCATCACCGCAGGCGGCGAGAACATCGCCCCCTCCATGATCGAGAACCACCTCAAGGAGCACCCGCTCGTCGGCCAGGCCCTCGCCTTCGGCGACGGCCGCCCCTACGTCGTCGCCCTCATCACCCTCGACGGCGAGGTCGCCCCCGTCTGGGCCGCCGCCCACGGCATCGACACCGCCGACCTCGCCGCCCTCGCCGACAACCCCCTCGTCCTCGACGAGGTCGCCAAGGCCGTCGAGGACGCCAACACCCGCCTCGCCCGCGTCCAGCAGGTCAAGAAGTGGCGCCTGCTGCCCGCCGAGTGGACCGCCGAGAGCGAGGAGCTCACCCCGACCCTCAAACTCAAGCGCCGGGTCGTCCACTCCAAGTACTCCACGGCCATCGACGACCTCTACACCGGCTAAGATCACCGGCGGAGGCGTGTGAGCGCCTGGTGGCCTCCCCGGCCTTCAAAGCCGATGGTCCCGAGGATCTCGGGACGGCGGGTTCGATTCCCGTACGCCTCCGCCACCGGCCGGTTCACCGGCCGCGGCCGGTGCGGCCGGTGCGGCGGGCGGCCGTGGCCGCTCCGGCGGAGGCCGCCAGTGTCAGCAGGACGCCGAGGTTGAGAGACCGGGGCACGCGGGTCACCGTGGAGCCGTCCGCCCATCGGCAGGTCGCCTGGGGCAGGAGCGCTCTGCGGTCCATGTCGACGAAGTCCGGCCCCTGGGAGGCCGGCACGTCGGACGTGTCGTAGCGCCACTGGTTGCAGGAGTGGTAGTCGTTCTCCCACGGGATGAGGAAGGCCAGGCCGGCCAGGTAGAGGCTCGCGGCGGCCATCACGAGCGCGGTCGCGGCACGGCGCCACTTGACACTGGACGGGCGGGCCTCGGGCGTCCTCGTCCTCATGGCGACTCCATCCGCTGAGGGGCGCTGGGCGCTCATGATCGCGTGTGTCGGCCCGGTGCTCAACCCGCCGGTCAGCGTGAGGCATGAGGCGTCGCAACGGTCGATCCCTGACTCGGCTCACGATTCGGGCTGGTTCCTGGCCATTCCACCTGGCGAACCTTCGCGTCCGCCGTGCGCCTACCGCTCCCGGACGGCGTAGGTCAGGTGCGTCACCCTCGGGGAGGGCTCCGCGCGGACCGGCTCCAGGGCCACGCGGCCCGCGTCCACGCCCTCGAACAGGCGGATTCCGGAGCCGAACAGCACGGGTGAGAGCGCGATCGAGAACTCGTCGATCAGGCCGGCGTTCACGTACTCCAGGATCGTCGCGCCGCCGCCCGCGATGCGGACGTCGCGGTCGCCGGCGGCCGCGCGGGCCTGGTCGAGCGCGGGCTCGATGCCGTCGTTGACGAAGTGGAAGGTGGTCCCGCCCGGCCGCTCCCAGGGGTCACGCTTCTCGTGGGTCACGACGAAGACCGGCGTGTGGAACGGCGCCTCCTCCGGCCACGCCCGCTCGCCGGCGTCGAACATGCGCTTGCCCATGACGCTCGCGCCGGTGCGCTCGAACGTCTCCCGCACGATGTCGTTGTCGCGCCCCTCCTCGCCGCCCTCGCCGAGCTTCAGGTTCTCCCGGAGGAACCGCTGCGGGAAAATCCACTGCTGCAGTTCCATCCACTGCTGCCCCATCAAGTCCTCGAGGGACTCGGGCGCGATGAAACCGTCCAGCGACATCGACACGCTGAAGAACACCTTCCCGGCCATCAGCCCTCGGCTCCCTTCCGAACGATCTCGGTGACGTGGGCAGCCAGCTTGCTCAGGGTCTGCCGGCCGCCCTCGATCGCGTGGTACTTCTCGACCGCCTCGTCGCGCAGTTCCTTGGTGGGGAACACCGTGCGCATCTCGATCCGGGTCGCCGCACCGTCCGGCGCGAAGGTCAGGACCGACTCGAAGGCGTTCGGGTCGCCGCGGGACTCACCGTGCAGCAGCGCGATCCGCTCCGGCGGTGCGATCCGCAGCCAGCGGATCCATTCGGCGTAGTCGGTCCCGTCCGGTCCGTGCATCACGAAGTCCCACTCCCCGCCCTCGCGGAACTCGAAGGACCGCGTGGTCGTGGTGAACCCCTCCGGTCCCCACCACCGCGACAGGTGCCGGACCTCGGTGAACGCCTCGAACACCAGCTCCCGCGGTGCGTCGATGACCCGGGAGATCACGATCTCCCGGTCGGCCGTCGCCGGCTCCGCCCGCGCTTCCTGCCCTGCCCCTGCCATCGGTCATTCCTCCTGTCGTGTCTGCTTGAGGTCCTGCACGTAGGCGTCCAGCCGGTCGAAGCTCTCGCTCCAGAACCGCTCGAACCCGCCGGTCCACTCGTGGACCGGCCGCAGCCCGCGGGCGTCAAGGCCGTACAGGCGCAGCTTGCCCGCCTTGCGGTCCCGCACCAGCCCGACCTCCCGGAGCACCCGCAGGTGTTTGGACGCCCCCGGCTGGGTCATCCCCAGCTCCCGGGCCAACTCGGTCACCGGCCGCTCACCCGCCCGCAGCACCATCAGGATCTCCCGGCGCTGCGGCTCGGCGATCGCGTTGAAGACGTCCGACGTCGTCGCTGCTCGTGCCATGGCCGCCATCATATGCCGATATCGGCATGCGTCAACCCGGAGGAATCGGGCGGGTCTGTCAGATGACGATCGTGACCCTTGTCACCTGACTCGGCTCAGGCTGTTGCGCACCTCGTCAGTTGATCTGTGCCAGCGCGTCGCGTAGGTCAGGCGGCAGCGGGGTCTTCGGCGGCCAGGGTGTGGGTGCCGGCCCTGATCTGTACCGTGCGGTAGCGCCGCGCGGGGCGCACGAAACGCCAGATGTGGCGGGCGCCCGAGGGGTCGCCCGGCCCGGGTCGGCTACTGCGCCTCCTTCATGGTGAAGTTCACCTGGTCTCCGTCGACGGAGGTGACGGTGACGATCATCGGGTAGGGGCGGCCCGTGGCGTCATGGACCGTGCATTCGAGCGTGGCGCCGACCTCGCCCGTGAGGTCCTCCGGGCAGTCGCTGGTGGCCGGGCCGATGCCCGCGTCGTCGAACGGCGGGCTGAACTTGGCGTTGAGCTGCTCCTCCACCTGGTCGGCGGAGACGGTCCCGCTCACCTCGCAGCCGGCGGTGGCGAGAACGAGGCCGCCGAGCAGTGCGGGCAGGACCAGGAACTTGCGCATCGGTGTCTTACCCCCGTGTGTCTGCGGCGTCCCCCCGGGAGACGCCTTGGTGCGTTCCAATGCTCGGTCTCCGGGAGCCCGGGAGCCAGGGGGCCCGGTCCCGAGGAGCAGAGGACACGAAACGGGACGCACCGGTGCGAACTTGTCTGTTACCGGTGAGTTTCCGGGGTACCGTCACGCCTATGGGGCGGATCACCGTGCGCAGGTCCGTGCTCCGGCTGAGCACCTCCGGGTCGCGGGGACGCAGGCCCGACACGCTGGCGGTGGAGGAGCCGCTGGAGATCCGCGTCGCGGGCAAGCCGCTCACGATCACGATGCGGACGCCCGGGCACGACTTCGATCTCGTCGCGGGTTTCCTGGCGGCCGAGGGCGTGATCGGCGGCGCCGGTGATCTGGCGACGATGCGCTACTGCGCCGACACCGAGGAGCAGAACACCCTGGACGTCGCGCTCGCCCCCGGGGTTCCGGCGCCGGACGATTCCATGACCAGGGCGTTCACGACGACGAGTGCGTGCGGGGTGTGCGGGAAGTCGAGCATCCAGGCGCTGCGCGCCGACCGGCCGTACGAGGTGCGCGAAGATCCGGTACGGCTCACACCGGATGTGCTGGCGGCGCTTCCGGAGCGGCTGCGGCAGGCGCAGCGGGTCTTCGACCGGACGGGCGGGCTGCATGCGGCCGGGTTGTTCGATGCCGGCGGTGAGCCGCTCGCGGTGCGGGAGGACGTCGGGCGGCACAACGCGGTCGACAAGGTGATCGGGTGGGCGCTGCGCCAGGGGCGGCTGCCGCTGGCGGGAACGGTCCTGATGGTGAGCGGGCGCGCGTCGTTCGAGCTGACGCAGAAGGCGATGACGGCGGGCGTGCCGGTGCTGGCGGCGGTGTCGGCGCCGTCGTCGCTGGCGGTGGATCTGGCCGAGGACGCCGGGATGACGCTCATCGGGTTCCTGCGCGGCGAGACCATGAACGTTTACGCGGGAGCGGAGCGTCTCGCCCTGTGAGGGTCCCGAGTTATCACCCCGGACCGAAAACCAAGCGGTAACTTGTTGGCTGCGCCCCAAGAAACAACCGGGCCCTCTGGAGTTGACTCGGCCCCCAATGGATACGCGCGCGTTCTGCTTACGCGGCGCGACGATGCGTGGAAGCGAGGACCCGAATGACGAGGCCCCTGACAGGCGGCGGACCGGCGTCCGGGATCGACGAGCGCCATCCTCCGATCAAGCCTCGGCGCGTGTCCTTCGACTGGTCGGATACGCCGCTGCACTGGGTCCCCGGTGATCCCGTCGCCACCCACATCATCAACTCGTTCCACATCGTCCTGCCCGAGGGCGAGAAGTGGTTCATCCAGTGCGTGAAGGACGCCCGTCCCTACATCAAGGACGAGCGGCTCCTGGAGGAGATCAAGGGGTTCATCGGGCAGGAGATGGTGCACGCCCGTTCCCACCAGGGCGTCCTCGACCAGATCCTGGAGTCCAACGGGATCGACGTCTCCAGGATCACGGACGCGGCGGCCAAGGGAAACGCGGAGCGGCCCGCGCAGATGGCCGCGCTGAAGAAGAGGAACCCGCGGGCCTGGCGGCGGAGGCTGCGGTTCGAGCTGGCCGCGGTCGCCTCGATCGAGCACTACACCGCCGTCCTCGGCCAGTGGATCATGGACAACGACCGGTTCGAGAAGGCCGGGGTCGACCCGACCATGCTGGACCTGCTGCGCTGGCACGGCGCCGAGGAGGTCGAGCACCGGTCGGTGGTGTTCGACGTGTACAAGGCCGTCGGCGGCGGCTACGTCACCCGGGTCGCCGCGTGGGTGGTGTCGCTGTTCTTCCTGTACTGGGCGCTGATCGGCGGGTCTCTGTACCTGCTCGGGCAGGACCCGACGATCAAGAAGCGGGTGACGCCGCTGCGCGTCTACCGGTCGTACCGGCGGTCGGTCCGGCTGGGCCACGTGCCCGGCATCTTCAAGCTGCTGCTCGGCGAGGCGCCGGTCTACCTCAAGCCGAACCACCACCCGTCGAAGGTGTGCTCGACGCCGCGGGCGCTGGACTACCTGATGCAGTCCCCCGCCGCGCGGGCCGCGGGCTACGACCCGTACTAGACCCGCCTCCCGCCGAGGGCCCGTACCGCCGCGCCGTACGGGTCCTCGGCCATGTCGTGGCGGGCGTCACGCCGCGTCCCCCCTTGACCGGGGGACGATTCGGCGATTTATTAACACCGTGTCCAATAAAGTCGCGCTCGCCCGCGTTCACGATCCGGCGGAGCTCGAGCGATTCCGTGACGTCCAGCGCCTGTGCTACCGGTGCGCCGACGAGGTCGCCGCCACGCTGGAGCCGGGCGTGACCGAACGCGAGGCCTGCCGGCGCATGCGCGGGTGGCTGCGCGAACGCGGCGTCGACGACTGGCTGCACACCCCGTTCGCGTGGTTCGGCGACCGGTCGGCGTTCCGCGGGTTCAAGGTGCCGACGCAGTTCCTCCCGAGCCGGACGCGGCTGGAGGAGGGCATGCCGTTCATCCTCGACATGGCGCCGGTGCGGGACGGCTACTCCGCCGACATCGGGTACGGCGGCGTCCTCGGCGCGAACCGGATCTGGGAGCGCCTGGACGCCGACCTCGCCTCCTACAGGACGCTCATCCTCGATCTGGTCCGCGAGCGCCGCACGTTCGCCGACATCTACGCCGAGGTCGACGCGCTCATCGACCGGCAGGGCCACGAGAGCAGGCACCGCAAATATCCCGGACGGGTCATCGGCCACCAGGTCGGCGTCATCGGCGGAATCCTCCCCAAGCGCGTGGGATTCCCGTTCGGTGTACGGTTCCTCCAGACCATCGGCCGCGAACTGGTCAAGGAGCGACTGGAGGGGCGCTCCCCGCTCTGGAACGGGGCCGCGCAGTCGCAGCATCCCCCGACGCCGGGCCTGTGGGCGGTGGAACCGCACATCGGGTTCCGCGGCGTCGGCGTGAAGTTCGAAGAGATCCTCGTGGTCACCGAGGACGACGCGTACTGGCTGGACGACGACCTGCCCCATGTACGGCGGTGGGCACGACGGGAGACGACGACATGACACCCCCGGCTTCACCCGTCACCCGGCGGAGAGTCCGCGGCGACGGCGTCGATCTGGCCGTCTACGAACAGGGCGACCGGTCGCGCCCGACCGTCCTCCTCGTCCACGGCTACCCCGACACCCACGCGGTCTGGGACGAGATCGCCGAGCGGCTCGCCGGGCTGTTCCACGTCGTCCGCTACGACGTGCGCGGCGCCGGAGCGTCGTCCCGGCCGTTCGGGCGCAAGCGCTACACGTTCGAGTACCTGATGGCCGACATGCAGGCCGTGCTCGACGCCACCGCACCCGACCGCAAGGTGCATCTGGTCGGACACGACTGGGGCTCGATCCAGTCGTGGGAGGCGGCGTGCACGATGCCGGACCGCTTCGCCTCCTTCACCTCCATCTCCGGGCCGTGCCTGGACCACGTCGCGCACTGGGTGCGCCGCAACCTGGCCCGCCCGACGCCGTCCAGCCTGAAGCGGGCGGCCGGGCAGGCCGCCCGGTCCTGGTACATCTACTTCTTCCAGACGCCGCTGCTGCCGGAGCTGATGTGGCGGGCCGGGCTGTCCGCGGTGTTCACCCGCGCCCTGAAGCTGGGCGAGGGCGTCCCCGCCCGCCCCGGGCATCCGGCCAGGACGATGGCGCGCGACGGCGCTTCCGGGGTCGGCCTGTACCGCGCGAACATGGTCCGGCGGCTGCGCAGGCCGCGCGACCGGCGGACGGACGTGCCGACGCAGGTCATCGTCCCCACCAAGGACCTGTTCGTCTCGCCGCATCTGGTGGGCGGGCTCGCGGGGCGCGTCCCGAACCTGTCGCTCCGGCCCATCGCGGCAGGCCACTGGGTGACGCGCAGCCACCCGGACGTCATCGCCCGCTGGATCACCGAGCACATCACCGGTGTCCAGGGCGGACCGCTCACCGCCGCCGAGTCGCGCGCCCTCCGGCGTGCCAAGGTCAGGGGAGATCGGCTCCCGTTCGACGGTTCCCTCATGGTCGTCACCGGCGCCGGCAGCGGGATCGGCCGTTCGACCGCGCTGGCCTTCGCCGAGCGGGGCGCCGAGGTCGTCGCGGCCGACATCGACCTGGCCGCCGCCCAGCGGACCGCGGAACTCGCGGGTCTGCTGGGCCCGGAGGGCCATGCCTTCCAGGTGGACGTGTCCGACCCCGCCGCGATGGAGGACTTCGCCAAGTCGGTCATGCACGAGCACGGGGTACCGGACGTCGTCGTCAACAACGCCGGGATCGGCATGGCCGGGTCGTTCTTCGACCACTCCACCGAGGACTGGAGGGCGATCCTGGACGTCAACCTGTGGGGCGTCATCCACGGCTCACGGCTCTTCGCCGCGCAGATGGTGGAACGCGGGGAGGGCGGCCACATCGTCAACACGTCCTCTGCCGCCGCGTTCACGCCGTCCCGCGCACTGCCCGCCTACGCCACCAGCAAGGCGGCCGTGCTGATGCTGTCGGAATGCCTGCGCGCCGAACTGAAGGGCAAGGGCATCGGCGTCAGCGCCATCTGCCCGGGCATCGTCAACACCGGGATCACCCGGACGTCCCGCTTCGTCGGCCTGGGCAACGACGAGGAGGCGCGCAGCCGGGAGCGGGTCGCGCGGGCCTACGCACGACGCAACTTCGGCCCGGACGGGGTGGCGAAGCGGATCGTCGCCGCCGTCCAGAACGACCGGGCCGTCGTCCCGGTCACGCCGGAGGCGCGCCTGGGCTACGTGACGTCCCGCGTGTCCCCGCGTTTCATGCGGCTCCTGGCCCGCCTCGACCTGGGCTGAACACCGGCGTTGGCTGAACACGGGCGTTGGCTGAACACGGGCGCCCCGGGTACCCGTAGGGTGATCACTCACCGGGGAGGCGGTACCACATGGCGGACGCCGTGGTCGTCGGCGCGGGACCCAACGGGCTCGTCGCCGCCAACATGCTGGCCGACGCCGGCTGGGACGTGGAGGTCCTCGAAGCGCAGCCGGAGCCGGGCGGGGCGGTCCGCAGCGACCGGGGCGTCGACCCCGGCTACGTCAGCGACCTGTGCAGCGCGTTCTACCCGCTCGGCGTCGCGTCCCCGGCGATGCGCGCCCTGGACCTCGAACGGCACGGGCTGCGCTGGCGGCACGCGCCCGCCGTCCTCGCGCATCCGCTGCCGGACGGACGCTGCGCCGTCCTCGAACGCGACGCGGACGCGACGGCCGCCGGCCTCGAAGCGCTCGGCGAGGGCGACGGCGAGGCTTGGCTGCGGCTCTGCGGGCTGTGGGACGAGATGGGGGAGGACGTCCTCCAAGCCCTGTTCACGCCGTTCCCGCCCGTCCGTGCCGCGCTTCCGCTGGCCGCGTCGGCGCGGCGCGCCGGGGGGCTCCGCGTCCTGCGCTCCCTGCTGGCGCCCGCGCGGACGTTCGGCGAGCGGGAGTTCACCGGACCCGGCGGCCCGCTGCTGCTCACCGGGTCGGCGCTGCACACCGACATGCTGCCCGAGACGACCGGCGGTTCGGTGTTCGGCTGGCTCCTCGCCATGATCGGGCAGCGGTACGGCTGGCCGGTGCCCGAGGGCGGCGCGGGCGAGCTGACGGCGGCGCTCGTGCGGCGGCTGGAGTCCCGGGGCGGACGCGTCCGCTGCGACACCCCCGTCGCGTCGGTGATCGTCCGCGAGGGCCGGGCGCTGGGCGTCCGCACCGCGTCCGGTGAGCCGGTGCGCGCCGCCAAGGCCGTGCTGGCGGACGTGTCCGCTCCCCTCCTCTACGGCGGCCTGGTCGGCTGGTCCGACCTTCCCGCCTCGCTCCGCGCGGACATGCGGCACTTCGACTGGGACCACGCCACCTTCAAGGTCGACTGGGCCCTGTCGGGCCCCATCCCCTGGGCGTCCCCGGGCGCGGCGCGGGCCGGAACCGTCCACCTCTCCCCCGGCATGGACGCGCTGAGCGACTACAGTGCGCAGCTCGCCACCGGCCGCGTCCCGTCAGAGCCGTTCGCGCTGCTCGGCCAGATGACGACCGCGGACCCGTCCCGCTCCCCCGCCGGAACCGAGTCGGTCTGGGCGTACACCCACGTGCCCCACCGGGTGAAGGCCGACGCCGGACCCGACGGCATCACGGGAGTCTGGGACGAACGCGAGCAGACCGCCATGGCCGCCCGCATGGAGGACGTCCTGGAACGTCTCGCGCCGGGTTTCCGCTCCCGGATCACCGGCCGCCGCGTCACGGCGCCGCCCGCGTTCCAGGAGCACAACGCCAACCTGCCGAACGGCGCCCTCAACGGCGGCACCGCGATGCTCCACCAGCAGCTGGTGTTCCGCCCCGTCCCCGGCCTCGGCCGCGCCGAGACCCCGGTCGCCGGCCTCTACCTGGCCTCCGCGTCCGCCCACCCGGGCGGCGGCGTGCACGGCGCCTGCGGAGCCAACGCCGCCCGGGCCGCCCTCGCCCACGCCTCCCCGGCGGGCCGCCTGCTGACGCCCGCCCTCAACGCGCTGACCCGGCTCCTCGCCCCCTAGCCGGCGTCGAGGCTGTGCCCGAGGTCGGCGAGGCCGCTGGTCCGGGTGTCGACCAGCCGGTACCCGCGGGTGAGGACCTGGGCGGGCAGGCCGACCGGTCGACCCCGAACGGGCGCGCGACGACCCGCCCGCCGCCGGGGTCCACGACGAGGCCGAGGTCGCGGTGCCGGTACACGCCGAGGTCGCGGCCGTCCAGCGACGCCACCACGTTGCGGGCGGCGGTGCGGGCCTGCCGGGTGGCGTGCTGCGCGGTGGGCCCGCACCCCGCCCCGTTCCCGCGCTCGAGATCGGGGACGGCGGCGGCGTCGCCGAGCGCGAACACGTCGGGGTGGCCGGCGAGCCGCAGGTCCGCGCCGACGACGAGCCGTCCCTTGTCCATGGGGGGCCGTCGGCCGTGTTCGGGGAGGGGTTTACCGCCGCGGGGTTTTCCCAGAGCCCGGAACATGCGACCTTGGCAGAACAAGCCCGGCGACCGGCCCCCGCCCCCGGCGGCCGTCGTCCCACGGGCCCCGAACCGGTACCGGAGCGTGAGGCATGCGGATTCGCGACATCCTGCGGCGGAAGGGAGACACGGTGGCCACGGTGCGGCCCGAGGCCACCGTGCGGCAGCTGCTCGCCGTCCTGGCGGAGCACAACATCGGGGCGGTGGTGGTCTCATCGGACGGCGCGTCGATCGCCGGCATCGCCTCCGAGCGCGACGTCGTGCGGTCCCTGCACGAGCGCGGCGCCGCGCTGCTCGACCGTCCCGTCTCCGACATCATGACCGCGGAGGTGCGCAGCTGCGGCCCCGCCGACAAGGTGGAGGACCTGCGCCGCGCCATGACCGAGCACCGCTTCCGGCACGTTCCCGTCATCGAGGACGGGCGGCTCGTCGGGATCGTCAGCATCGGCGACGTGGTCAAGAGCGCCATCGACGAACTGGAAAGCGAACGCGAACACCTCGTCGGCTACATCCAGCGGGCTCCGTAGGGTTCCGGCGCCTTCGCGGGATCAGACGTAGGCGGGGAGCGGGCGGGCGGCCGGGGCCGACTCGACCTCGCGGTAGGCGAGGGCCAGGCGTTCCACGGCCAGGCGCAGCGTGTCCGGCGGCAGCACGTACGGCAGCCGGACATAGTCCTCCAGCACCCCGTCCACGCCGAACACCGGGCCGGCGACGACCCGGACGCCGAGCCGCTCGGCGGCCTCGGCGAGCGCCGTGGCGACCGGTGCGCCGATCCGCGCCCACAGCGACATGCCTCCGGCGGGCAGCCGGAACTCCCAGCCGGGCAGCAGCTCGCGCAGCGCCCCGGCGAGCGCGTCACGGCCGCGCAACAGGCTCTCCGCCCGCTCGGCGCGGACCTCGTCCACCCGCAGCAGCAGCTCTCGGACGATCAGCTGGTCGAGCACCGGGCTGGCCATGTCGTACGGTTCACGGGCCAGCACCAGGCGCCGGGCCAGCGGCGCGGTGGTGCGGATCCAGCCGATCCGCAGGCCGCCCCACATCAGCTTGGACGCCGAGCCGATGGTGACGACGCGGCCGCCGGAGTCGTAGGACGCCAGCGGCGCCTCGCGCGGCGCGGCGGGATCGTGCGCGAGGTCGGCGAACGTCTCGTCGGCGACGAGGAACGCGTCGGCGCGGCGGCCGGCGTCGACGAGAGCGGCCCGGTCGGCGGAGGCCATCAGCAGCCCGGTCGGGTTGTGGAAGTCGGGGATCGTGTACGCCATCCGGACGGCGGCCTGCCGCATCGCACCCGCGGCGAGCTCGACGTCCCAGCCCTCGTTGACGCCGACGGGGACGAGCCGGGCTCCGCGGCGGCGCAGCGCCTCGAGCGCGTGCGGGTAGGTGGGGCGCTCGACCATGACGGCGTCACCGGCCTCGACGAGGGCCTGTGACAGCAGCGTGAACGCGTGCTGCGCGCCGGTGGTGACGACGATCTGGTCGGGCCGGGTGGGGACGCCGCGCGCCGTGTACCCGTCCGCGACGACCTGCCGCAGGCCCGGCAGCCCGGCGGGCTCGTAGCCGGGGCCGGAGCTGTAGCGGGGCAGCTCGTCGACGGCGGCGGCGACGGCCTCGCCGAAGATCGCCGGGGCGCCGGGGGTGGCGCAGCCGAGGTCGATGAACGTCGCGTCGTCGGGGACCGGGTGCGCCTTGCCGAAGCGGCCGCCGGCCGGCGTGCTCCGCGGCTCGGCCGACGACATCCGTATCGGGGGCAGCACCGTCCAGCTTCCCGCGCCCTGGCGGCTCTCGATGTAGCCCTCGCCGCGGAGCCGGTCGTAGGCGGCGGTCACGGTGGTGCGGCTGACGCCGAGCGCGGCGGCCAGGTCGCGTTCGGCGGGCAGCCGGGTCCGCAGCGCGAGCCGCCCGTCCAGGACGAGGGCGCGCACCGACCGGGCCAGCGCCGCGTAGACGGGGCGTTCGCGCGACATGTCCCCCAGCAGCCGGGCCAGGTGCGGTCCGCTCACGTATCGAGTGCTCACATAAGCCACTTTCGCACATTGGCCCTATGAAAACCAGTCCACTCTGGCCAGAGTGAGCCTGGTTACGTAGCCGGTTTTCCACGTTGGAGCGGATAATGGCCTTGATGGCGCGCCGTCTGGTGCAGCTTTATATCGGATTGGCCCTCTACGGGCTCGGGATCGCCCTGCAAGTGTCGTCGGGCCTCGGCAACGACCCCTGGGACGTCCTCCACCAGGGTCTGTCCCGGCGGCTCGGCCTGTCGATCGGCGCCTGGATCATCATCGCCGGCGCGCTGGTGATGCTCGCGTGGATCCCGCTTCGGCAGCGGCCCGGCATCGGGACGATCAGCAACGTCGTCCTGATCGGCGTCTTCGCCGACCTGTTCCTCTGGGTGCTGCCCACACCGGACGCGCTCGGCGCGCGCTGGGCGTATCTGGTCACCGCCGTCCTGGTGGGCGGTTTCGCGACCGGCTGCTACATCGGCGCCGGGCTCGGGCCGGGCCCGCGCGACGGCCTGATGACCGGGATCGCGGCGCGGGGCCATTCCCTCCGCGTGGTCCGGACGGCGATCGAGCTGACCGTGCTGGCCGCCGGCTGGCTGCTCGGCGGCACCGTCGGCGTCGGAACCCTGCTGTACGCCGTCGCGATCGGCCCGCTGACCCATGTCCTGCTGCCCGCGCTGACGATCAAGCCCCGCGTCCCCGGGACGTCCCCGGAACCGGACCCCGAGCCCGAACCCGCCCGCGCCTGATCGCTCAGTGCTCGGCGGCCAGGGTGGCGAGGACGGAGGAGAACTCCTCCGGCAGCACCAGGGAGTCGCCCTCGTAGCGGGTCTCCAGATAGACCAGCTCCCCGGCGCGCCACCAGTACAGGTGCGGGCTGAGGGAGCCGGGCCCGTCCTCGTAGGCGCGGTGGGCCTGGGCCTGCAGCTCGTTGGCCGCCGCGACGGCCGCGCGGTAGCGGGCCCTCGGGCAGCCCTCGTTGATGCGGAGGGGGTGCGCCACGATCAGGCTGCGGTTGGGGGCGATGACCAGCGCGCCGTACGGGCCGATCGGCAGGTACTCCTCCAGCCACGCCAGGTGGGTCACGGCGTAGAACGTCCAGCCGTGCAGGACCGAGACGCGGACGCCGCCGAGGTCCTGCTCGTCCACCTGGAGCGGTCCGTCGGCACGGACGTTGGAGCGGCCGAGCATGAACAGCGCGTCGCCGGAGACCGGCCAGCCGTTCATCTCCTCGGTGCTGACCGTCCGGACGGAGGTGGGCGTGTCGACGACCACGACCTCGATCAGGCCGGGCGCGAACGGGCGCGCGGCCAGCACGCCGTTGTCGGCCTCGGCGGGGTAGATGCGGGTGCGCAGCAGATGCTGGGCGAGGTCGAAGTCGCTCAGGTCGAGCGGCTCCTCCATCGCGGTGACGATCGTGGTGACGTGGTCGGAGACCAGCGCCGGCCAGTCGTCGCGGGGTACCAGCCGGGCGAGCTGCCGCAGGTCGCGCATGCTCACCGGCAGCCGCCGGGCGCCCTCCAGCAGCATGATCTCGCCGGGCGCGCGGTGGCAGGAGTAGCCGAGGCTCTCGGCCACCAGCACCAGCAGCGAGTCGAGGGTCCCGTCGTCCGACGGTTCGGGACGGGCATGCCGGCCTCTCATCGCGCACCTCCCGGCGCTCGGAGGGTGAGCGCGGCCGCGTCCGGAGGGCCCAGTGCGGTCGTGTCGAGCACGGCGGGGGCGCCGAGTTCCATTGTGCGCTGGTGCGGGCCGTGCCCGGCGGGGACGCCCGCCAGGACCGGGACGCCGAGCGGCCCGAGCCGCGCGGCGAACACCGAGTCGAGTTCGGCGGGGTCGCCGCAGTCTCGCCATGAGCCGAGCGCGATCCCGGCCGCGCCGTCGAACCAGCCGGCCTGGAGCAGCTGGACGAGCATGCGGTCGATCCGGTAGGGCGCCTCGGTCACGTCCTCCAGGAAGACGATGCGGCCCGCGGCGGGCGGCGGCGCGTAGGGGGTTCCGAGAAGGGCCGTGAGGAGCGACAGGGTGCCGCCGGTGAGCGGACCCTCCGCGCGGCCCGGCCGCAGCGCGTGCGTGCCGGGCAGGGCCGCCGGGCCGCCGAACAGCGCGGCGCGGAGACCGTCCAGCGTGCCGTCCGCCCCGCCGTCCGGCGCGGCGGCGCCGAGGTCGGCGATCAGGCCGGCGGGCATCGGGCCGAACGACGTGGTGACGTTCAGGCGCGTTCCAAAAGCGGTGTGCAGGGCCGTGACGTCGCTGGAGCCGTGCAGGATCTTCGGGCCGCCGCCGGACGCCGCGGACGCCTCCGTCGCGGCGTGCAGGGCGTCCCAGTCGAGATGGTCGAGGACGCGGGTGGCGCCGTAGCCGCCCCGCGCGCAGATCACCGCGCGGACGCGGGGGTCGCACCAGGCGGCCTGGAGGTCGGCGGCCCGGTCGGCGTCGCCTCCGGCGAGCCGGTGCCAGTCGTCGCGGACGGGGCCCGGAGGGCCGAGGTTGACACGGTCGAGGGCGTGTTTTCCGACCACCGCGTCAAGGCCCATGTCACGGAGCACGGCGCAGCCGGCCTCCAGGCGGGCGGGCTCGGCGGGGCCGCTGGGGGCGACCACCGCGACCCTGTCGCCGGGTCGCAATCGCCGGTACCTGCGGGTTTGTCGCGTTCGCGGCAGCCCGCCGGGCATGCCGACGGCGGGCGCGTCGGCCGGCCCCTCGACCGCCTCCGCGCGGGCGCCCCCGCTTTTCAACCCGATCCCTCCTCGCACCGCGACGGATAGAGCTTGTCAGGATCCGGACGCCAGTGGAAGAGGCGCACGGTCACGACCCGCCAACAGATCATCGCCCGGTACCGAGCGCGATGCCGGCGAGACGCGGCAGGGCCTCGCCGATCGGCCGGCGCAGCACCGCGTCGGCCAGCCCATCGTACGGCGTCTCCTCCGCGTTGATGATCGCCAGGCGGGCGCCGTGGTCGACGGCCTCCAGGCACAGCCCGGCGGCGGGCTGGACGGTCAGGGACGTGCCCACGGCCAGGAACAGGTCGCAGGAGCGCGCTGCGGTGACCGCCGCGTCGAGGACGTCCCGGTCCAGGGCCTGGCCGAAGGAGATCGTCGCGGACTTCTGGATGCCGCCGCAGTCCGCGCACGGCGGGTCGTCCTCGCCGGCGTCGACCCGCTCGAGGATCTCGGGCATCGGGGTGCGCAGGTCGCAGGACAGGCAGACGGCGTCCCGGACGGTGCCGTGGATCTCGATGACCGTCCCGGCGCCCGATCCGGCGCGCTGGTGCAGGCCGTCGATGTTCTGGGTGATCAGGGCGCGGAGCCGTCCGGCGCGCTCCAGCTCGACGAGGGCGGCGTGCGCGGCGTTGGGCGCGGCGTCCCACACCGGGTTCTCGCGCCGGGACCGCCAGGCGCGGCGCCGCACCTCCGGGTCGCCGAGGTAGGCGCCGATCGTGGACATCGCCTCCGCCGCCGGGTCCCTCGTCCAGATGCCCTGCGGACCGCGGAAGTCCGGGATGCCGCTGTCGGTGGATATCCCGGCGCCGGTGAGGACCGTGATCGCCTCGGCCTTCGGCAAAAGCTCGGCGAGCGTCAGGGGAGCGTCCATCTTCCCCATGGTAGGTCCCGGACGGCCCTGCCCGCCCCTGCCGGAACGGTCCTGTCCGTCTTGGGCGGAACGGCCGGGCCGGCCCTGTTTAACAGATGGATATCGGTCGGTCCTTACGGAGGGTCACGGACGGAGCAGACCTCAAAAGGTGACAAACTTGGCCTCGTATGAGGTCGACGCCGCACATCCTGGTGATCAACGGCACCAAGGTCCGCCGCCCGGTGTTCATCCTGGGCGCGCCGCACTCGGGTGCGGGCTTGCTGGCGCGTGCGGTCAAGCGCTCCCCCGGCTTCCATCTGACCACGGGCCGTCCCGGTGTGCTGCGCGTCACCTACGCCTTCGCCCGGCAGCCGTCGATCGCGACGGAACGCGGGAAGGGGGCGGCGCGGGTCTTGCGCGACGCCTACGCCGAGGCGTGGCTGGTCTCCGCCCGCGCCTGCGCGCAATGCCCGGACGAGTGCCGGGAGCTGGGCGGGCTGCCGCCGCGGCCGCCCGCCGTCCCAGGACGTCCCGGCCAGGGCGGCGACCCTGCGGAGCCGTGCGTCGAGCCGCGCGGGCTGGCCAGGTTCGCCGACGCCTCCCCCGACCTGATCTACAGCAGCGACGTGCTGCTGGACGCCTTCCCCGACGCCCAGCTCGTGCAGGTCATCCGGGACGGCCGCGACGTCGTCGCCGACATGCTGGACGACGAACGCTGCCTGGCCTGGTTCAAGCCGGGCCTGGCCAACCTGGACACGGTGTTCCCCAACGCGTTCCTCGGCGTCGAGGACCACACCGAGCGCAACCGGTGGCCGCGCGCCGCCACCGCCGTCAAGTGCGCGCTGCGCTGGCGGGGTGCGGTGCGGCTGAGTGCGAGACTCCGCCTGCAGGTCCCGGAGGAGCAGCTGTTCACCGTCCGTTATGAGGAACTCGTGGCCAGGCCGCGCCGCGTCGGCGCGGACCTGTCGGAGTACCTGGACGCGCCGCTGTCCAAGTCGGCCCTGTCAGGCCTTTCGGGCCTGGTCCGCGTCGGGGCGCCGGACACCGACCACGGCGTCGGGTCGTGGCGGGACCGCCTGACGCCGCGGCAGGCGGCCCAGGTCGAGAAGATCGCCGGGACCGAGCTGCGGCGGCTCGGCTACCAGCTCGGCTCCGACGCCGGACCCGGCCGGGCGGCCGGTCCGTCCGCCGGGCGCTAGTCCGCGCCGAGCGGCTCGGTCCGCCGCTCCTCGTCGTGCTGGTGCGCGAACTGCGTGCGGTACAGCTCGGCGTACAGGCCGCCCTCCAGCAGCAGTTCCTCGTGCCGCCCGCGCTCGGCGACCCGGCCGTCGTCGATCACCAGGATCAGGTCGGCCTCCCGGATCGTCGACAGCCGGTGCGCGATCACCAGGGACGTCCGCCCGGCCAGCGCCGTGCGCAGCGCCCGCTGCACGGCCGCCTCGGACTCGGAGTCCAGGTGCGCGGTCGCCTCGTCCAGCACCACCACCGACGGCGCCTTGAGCAGCAGCCGGGCGATCGCGAGGCGCTGCTTCTCCCCGCCCGACAGGCGGTAGCCGCGGTCGCCGACGACGGTGTCCAGGCCCTCGGGCATGTCGGCGACGAGGTCGCCGATCTGCGCGGCCGCCAGCGCCGCGCGGATCTCCTCGTCGGAGGCGTCCGGGCGGGCGTAGCGCAGGTTCTCGCGGATCGAGTCGTGGAACAGGTGGGCGTCCTGGCTGACCACGCCGATCTCGGCGCGCAGCGATTCGAGGGTGACGTCGCGGACGTCGGCGCCGCCGATCCTCACCGCGCCGTCGGAGACGTCGTACAGCCGCGACACCAGGTGCGTGATCGTCGACTTGCCCGCGCCGGACGGCCCGACGAGCGCGACGAGCCGGCCGGGCGCGGCGGTGAAGTCGATGTCGTGCAGGACTTCGCGTCCGAGGGCGGTGTCGGTACGGGCGATCGACTCCAGCGAGGCCAGCGACACCTCCTCCGCCGACGGGTAGGCGAACCGGACGTGGTCGAACTCGACCGACGGGGCGCCCCGGCCCCCGGAGCCCTTCGGGTCCTTGGCGTCCGTGAGGCCCTTGGGTTCCTTGGTCAGGCGCGCGCCGTTCCCGGCGGGCTCGCGCGCCTCGCCGAGGGTGCGGGCGTCGTCGCGGTCGCGGATCAGGGGCTTGAGGTCGAGCACCTCGAACACGCGGTCGAAGCTGACCAGCGCGGTCATGACGTCCACGTGGACGTTGGACAGGGCCGTGAGCGGCCCGTACATCCGCGTCAGCAGGGTCGCGAGGGCGACGAGCGTGCCGAGCTGGAGGGCGCCGTCCGCGACGAGGAAGCCGCCGACGCCGTAGACCATGGCGGTGGCCAGGGCCGCGACCAGCGTCAGGGCGGTGAAGAAGACCCGGCCGTACATGGCCGCGATGACGCCGACGTCGCGGACCCGCGCGGCGCGCCCGGAGAAGTTCTCCTCCTCCTCGGCGGGCCGCCCGTACAGCTTGGCCAGCATCGCGCCCGCGACGTTGAACCGCTCGGTCATCAGCGAGCCCATCTCGGCGTCCAGCACCATCTGCTCGCGGCTGACGCGCTGCAGGCGCTTGCCGACCCACTTGGCCGGCAGGATGAAGATCGGGAGCAGCAGCAGCGCGATCAGCGTGACCTGCCACGACAGGATCAGCATGGTGATCACCACCAGCACCAGGCTGATCACGTTGGAGACCACCGACGACAGCGTGGTGGTGAGGGCGCGCTGCGCGCCGATGACGTCGTTGTTGAGGCGGCTGACGAGCGAGCCGGTCTGCGCCCGCATGAAGAACGCGACGGGCTGCCGCTGGACGTGCGCGAAGACCTGGCTGCGCAGGTCGTAGATGAGGCCCTCGCCGACGCGCGCCGAGTACCAGCGCTGCACGAGGCCGAGCACGGCCTCCACCAGCGCGAGCCCGGCGACGGCGACGGCGAGCCAGATGACCAGGCTCTGCCGCCCCGGCACGATGCCGCGGTCGATGATCGCCTTCAGCAGCAGCGGGTTGGCGACGATGATCAGCGCGGACAGCGAGTTCAGGGCGAGGAACAGCCCCAGCTCGCGGACGTAGGGGCGGGCGTACCCCGCGATCCGCCCGACCGTGCCGGGCTTGAGCTTCTGCCGGGTGACGGTGCTGTCCTTGCGGAACGAGGCCATCACCTGCCAGCCGTTGCCCGGCATTCCCGGCATTCCCACAAACGCCTCCGAGGTCCTGCCGCGCGGTCGCGGGAACGGCGGCCGCGCATGAACGTAATCAAGTAAGCATCTCAGTATCCGGCCGGGACAACGCGCGCCGGACAAGCCCCCTTCCCGCGTCCGCTCCCGGCGTAACCAGGGGGCGCGCGGACGGCGGGTCGAGCCGCCGGCGGGTCGGGCGTAGCCCGTCGTTCGAATGGCGGCGGGGGGCGGCCGGAGGACGGTGGAAATCGCTTGTGGACTTCGCTTCACCCACGGAGTAAAAGTGATCAACCCCTTACGTCAGGCTCACACCCCCCGGGAGCCCCAATGACACAACGCCTCCCGCGAGGCGGCGCCAGTGTGATCACCCTCACCGCCGCGCTGCTGGCCCTCACCGCGCTCCCCGCCGGGGCCGCGGGCCCCACCGGGTCCTCGCCCCCGTCGGCCGCCCCGACGCCCACCGTGAAGGGCGGCGAGACACAGCCGGTCTTCCCCCGTGCCGAGGCCGTCACCCAGACCGTCGACATCGAGACCACCGCCGACAGCGACCGGGACGGTGTCCGGGACCGCGTGCAGATGCGGATCATGCGCCCGAAGGAGACCGACACCGCCGGCCTCAAGGTCCCCACGATCCTGGAGCCGAGCCCGTACTGGGCCGGCGGCAACGAGGTGAGCAACCACCCCGTCGACATCGGCGACGCACGGGCCGGAGCCTTCGCCGCACCGCGGCGCGACCTCTCCGCGCTCTTCCCCGGGTACTACGACAACTACTTCCTGCCGCGCGGATACGCCGTCGCCGACCTCGACAGCATCGGGACGGGCGGTTCCACCGGCTGCCCCACGTCCGGCGACCGCAGCGAGCAGGCCGGCGCCAAGGCGGCGGTCGACTGGCTGAACGGCCGCGCCCGGGGCTGGGCACCGGACGGGACGCCCGTCACGGCGGACTGGTCGACCGGCCACGTCGGCATGATCGGGCAGTCGTACAACGGGACGCTGCCCAACATGGCCGCCGCGACCGGCGTGACGGGGCTGAAGGCCATCGTCCCGATCGCGGCCATCTCCAGCTGGTACGACTACTACCGCGCGAACGGCGGTGTGCTCGCCCCCGGCGGATTCCAGGGCGAGGACCTGGACGTCCTGGCCAAGTACGTGCTGACCCGCGAGAACCCGGAGGTCTGCGCGGAGATCATCGATGAGATCGAGGCGACGCAGGACCGCGAGACCGGCGACTACAGCGAGGTCTGGGCCGCCCGCGACTACGTCGGCCAGGCGAAGAACGTGCGGGCCGCGGTCATGGTCGTGCACGGCCTGAACGACTGGAACGTGAAGACGAAGAACTCCGTCCAGTGGTGGAACGCCCTGAAGAAGACCGGTGTCCCCCTCAAGCTGTGGCTCCACCAGGGCAGCCACGCGACGCCGTTCCGCTGGCGGATCGAGGAGTGGCTGCGGCAGACGCACCGCTGGTTCGACCGCTACCTGTACGGCATCCGCAACGGCATCGAGCACGAGCCCCGCGTCGACGTCCAGCACGAGGACGGGACGTGGGAGACGGCGCGGGACTGGCCGGTCCCGGGCACCCGCACCGTGCCGCTCGCCCTGAACGCCGGCCCGTCCGGGCAGCCCGGAAGGCTGGCGCTGTGGCCCCGCCGCGGCGCCACGCAGTCGTTCGTCGACGAGGGCAGGACCCGCACCGCCGAGCAGCTGCTCGTGAACGAGGACCGGGCCGATCCTGGGCGCCTGGCGTTCCTGACACCGCCGCTCCACGCGCCCGTCCGGGTGAACGGCACACCCGGGATCACGCTCCGCGCGTCCCTCGACGGGCGCTCGCCGTACCTGACGGCCCTGCTGGTCGACTACGGGACCGGAACCCGCCCCACGGGCCGCCGCACCGACACCGGCGAGCGGGTCTGCTACGGCCAGGGCGTGCCGGGCGACGACGGCTGCACGACGCGTCAGGCCCTGGCGACGGAGACGGCCCCCTACAAGATCATCTCGCGGGGCTGGCTCGACGTGCGGAACCGGTACGGCCCGGACCGCACCGTGCCGATCAGGCCCGGCAGGACCTACACGTTCAGGTGGGACTTCCAGCCGACCGACTACACGGTGAAGCCCGGGCACCGGCTCGGCCTGATCGTGCTGTCCACCGACTACGACTACACGCTGCGTTACCCGGCCGGGACCAAGGTCACCGTGGAGCCGGGCGTCAGCCGGGTCCTGCTGCCGCTCGCGAGAGGCGCCCGCAGGGCGCTGAGGTAGCCGGGACGCGGTCGCGGCGGGCCGCTCTCATGGACGCCCATCGGGCGGCCCGCCGCCACCCGGCGGTCAGCGCGCGAACAGCTCGCGCAGCCGGCCGATCTGCTCACGGCGTTCGGCGGCGCACTGCTCGCCGAGGGTGTTCTCGGCGGCCCGCCACAGCAGCCGCTTGGTGGCGACGGCCGCGCCCGGGTTCACCGCGAGCAGCGCGGTGACCAGGTCGCGGACGGCGTCGTCCAGGCCGTCGCGCGGGACGACCACCTCGGCGAGCCCGATCCGGGACGCCTCGTCGGCGAGAACGGTGCGGGTGGTGAGGCACAGCTCCAGGGCCCGCCCGATGCCCACGAGCTCGACGAGCGGCTTGGTGCCGGTCAGGTCGGGGACGAGCCCGAGCGCGGGCTCCTTCATGCAGAACTCGGCGTCGTCGGCCACCACGCGGATGTCGCACGCCAGCGCGAGCTGGAACCCGCCGCCGATGGCGTGGCCGTGCACCGCCGCGACGGTGACGATCTCGGGCCGCCGCAGCCAGGTGTAGCCCTCCTGCAGCTCCGCGATGAAACGGTCGGTGGCCTCGGCGTCCGAGCCGTCGGCGAATCCCTCGCCCTCGCCGGAGAACATGCCGAGGTCGATGCCCGCCGAGAAGCTCGGGCCCTCGCCCCGCAGCACGACCACGCGGACGTCCCCGGGCAGGGCGCGCCCGATCGCGGCGAGGCCGCGCCAGGTCGCGAACGTCATCGCGTTGCGCCGCTCGGGCCGGTTCAGCGTGACGGTCGCGACGGCGCCGTCCACGTCGAACCGCAGCCCGCCCTCATCGAGCACCGCGTCATCGAGCACCGCCTGATCGAGGTCGGCGAGGGTGGCCTCCACCGCCGGGTCCGTGACCGTTTCCGGCCGTCCGTCCGTATTCGCGTCCGCCATTGGCCTCCCTCTCGATGAGCACCACGGGCCCGCCCCGCCGTCCACGGGGCGGGACCCGGCGCCTGTCCGCCGCCGCGACCGAACCTTACTCGGCCGGTCGCGGCGCCGGTTCAGGCGGTGCGCTCATCCGGGGGCCGGTGTCCGTTCAGGACTTCTTGCCCCGGGTCGCGCCGCCGCGACCGCGCAGGTTGACTCCGGACTCGGTCAGAATCCGGTGGATGAAACCGTACGAGCGGCCGGTGGCGGCTGCCAGGGCGCGGATGCTCTCGCCGGAGTCGTACCTCTTCTTCAGGTCCGCCGCCAGCTTGTCGCGCTCGGCACCGGTCACGCGGGTGCCCTTCTTAAGGGTCTCGGCCACGAGTACCTCCCGTAGTGATGTGGTGACCGCTGCGTTATCCCCCGCCATGATCAGTCATTCCCGCCGGTTCGGCTACCCACTCGGCCAGAAAAGATCTGCGGAAGTCACCCCGCAGGTCACGCGAGCGCCACCAGATCGGCAAACTCGTCACTCCAGATGTCTTCCACCCCATCCGGCAGCAAAATCACTCTTTCCGGCGCGAGCGCGTCGACGGCCCCCTCATCGTGGGTCACCAGGACGATCGCCCCGGCGAACGTCCGCAGCGCCCCGAGGATCTCTTCGCGGCTGGCGGGGTCGAGGTTGTTGGTGGGCTCGTCCAACAGCAGGACGTTCGCGCTGGACACCACCAGCATCGCCAGCGCCAGCCGGGTCTTCTCGCCGCCGGACAGGACGCCCGCGGGCTTGTCGACGTCGTCGCCGGTGAACAGGAACGAGCCGAGGATCTTGCGGACCTCGACGGGCGCCATGCCGGGCGCGGCCGACTGCATGTTCTCCAGGACGGACCGTTCGACGTCCAGGGTCTCGTGCTCCTGGGCGTAGTAGCCGACCCGCAGGCCGTGACCGGCCAGCACCGACCCGGTGTCGGGCTCGTCGACGCCCGCCAGCAGCCGCAGCAGCGTCGTCTTGCCCGCGCCGTTCAGGCCCAGGATGACGACGCGGCTGCCCCGGTCGACGGCCAGGTCCACGTCGGTGAAAATCTCCAAAGATCCGTACGATTTCGACAAACCCTCCGCGGTGAGGGGGGTCTTGCCGCACGGCGCCGGTTCCGGGAAGCGGATCTTGGCGACCTTGTCGGCCCGCCGCTCGCCCTCGGCGCCCGCCAGCAGGCTCCTGGCGCGCCGGTCCATCTGCTGGGCCGCCTTGGCCTTGGTGGCCTTGGCGCGCATCTTGTCGGCCTGCGACAGCAGCGCGGACGCCTGCCGCTGCGCGTTCGCCGTCTCGCGCTTGCGGCGCCGCTCGTCGGTCTCGCGCTGCTCCAGGTACTTCTTCCAGCCGACGTTGTAGATGTCGACCACGCTGCGGTTGGCGTCCAGGTGGAACACCCGGTTGACCACCGCGCCCAGCAGCTCCACATCGTGGCTGATCACGACGAGGCCGCCCTGGTGGGACTTCAGGAAGTCGCGGAGCCAGACGATGGAGTCGGCGTCCAGGTGGTTGGTCGGCTCGTCCAGCAGCAGGGTGTCGGCGCCGGAGAACAGGATGCGCGACAGCTCCACCCGGCGCCGCTGACCGCCCGACAGCGTCCCGAGGGGCTGGGTCATCACCCGGTCCGGCAGCCCGAGGCTGGAGGCGATCGAGGCGGCCTCGGCCTCGGCGGAGTAGCCGCCGAGCACGTGCAGCCGCTCCTCCAGGCGGCCGTACCGGCGGACGGCCTTGTCGCGGTCGGCGCCCGTCGCGGCCGCCATCGCGTCCTCGGCGGCGCGCAGCTTGCGGATGACCTCGTCCAGCCCGCGGGCGGACAGGATGCGGTCGCGGGCCAGCTCCGTGAGGTCGACGCCACGGGGGTCCTGCGGCAGGTAGCCGATGGTGCCGGAGGACGTCACGGCTCCCTGCGCGGGCTGCGCCTCCCCGGCCAGCACCTTGGTGAGGGTGGTCTTGCCGGCGCCGTTGCGGCCGACGAAACCCACCCGGTCGCCGGGGTTGACCCGGAACGTGGCGGTCTCGATCAGCAGCCGGGGCCCGGCGCGCAGCTCGATGTCTTTCGCGATGATCACAGTGACAGGGCTCCCCTGACGGACGGCTCGGTGGACAGGCACGAAGAAGCGCGCCTCTCGGTCACCGTGAGACCGGGGCGCGCTGGGCGCACTGTCAGTTCGGGAGCGGAACCATGCCACCAGTGTACGGGACGGCGCGCGGGGCCCGCCCCGCCGCCCGGTCCGTGCCGACCGGCGCGGAACCGATGTGTGAACGCTCCGCCCCAGGCCAGGATGGGGGTGACGGGCGTGCGGCGAATCGACACGAAGGAGTGTGAGCGGGATGACCCAGGTCACGAGCAACGCGCCGGAAGGGACGCCCACCTGGCTCGACATCGGCGTCCCCGACATCGACCGCGCCAGGACGTTCTACGGGACGCTCCTCGGCTGGGAGTTCCAGGACGCCGGCCCCGAGGCGGGGCACTACAACCAGTGCAGCCTGCGCGGGGAGCCCGTTGCCGGGATGATGGAGAACCCGGCGGACCAGCCCGACGTGTACTGGTGGGGCGTCTACTTCGCCGCCGACGACTGCGACGGCGTCGTCGAACGCGCCACCGGCGCCGGCGCGGACGTCGTCGCGCCGGCCATGGACGTGATGGGCCTCGGCCGCATGGCGATCCTCACGCACCCTCACGGCGGGCAGTTCGGCCTGTGGGAGGGCCACGCCCATCCCGGCTCGCGGATCGTCAACGAACCCGGATCGTTCGTCTGGAACGAGCTGTTCACCCCCGACTCGGGACCCGCCTGCGAGTTCTTCCGGGCGGTGTTCGGGTACGAGCTTGAGCCGATCCCGGAGGGCGACATGGACTACACCGTCCTGCGGCGCCCCGACGGCCGCTACGTCGGCGGCGTCCAGGGCGGGTCCGGGATCGTCCTCGGCGGCGGCGACGCTCCGGTCCCGTCCTGGACGACGTACTTCGCGGTCGACGACGCCGACGCGGCGGTCCGGGCGGTGCGGGACGGCGGCGGCACGGTCGACGCCGAGCCCGTCGACAGCCCCTACGGGCGGTTCGCCGCCGTCCGCGACCCGTTCGGCGTGCCGTTCATGGTGATGAAGCCGGCACCCGACGCCGGCACGTGACCCGGCACCCGGTCGCACCCCCGGCCGGGCGCCCCGGTCAGCCCTGGCGCTCTGCCGCGAGCCGCTGGGTGATCGTCTGCTGGAGCCGCTGGAGCCCGGACGTGCCGACCAGCCCGATCTGCCCTTCGAGGTCGCGCAGCAGGACGTCCTCGCGCATCACGACCTCGGACGACTGCATCAGCACGGTGCCCTCGCCGGTGAAGTCGAACTGGTGCTCCTCGCCGGACGAGCCGCCGATGCCGAGGACCATCCGGGCGGCGCCGAACGCACCGCGCATGTAGGAGTGGTCGTAGTGGTGGCATGGGGACGGGCAGTCGGCCCAGCCGAGCAGGGCCTGCGGGTCGATCCTGATCGGCGGCTCGACGAAGTGGACCGGGCCGTTGGAGGCGGCGACGAACCGCCCCGTGCCGATCAGCGTCAGGAACCCCGGGATGATCGACTGCTTGAGCTCCAGGCCCGGCTCGAACGCCAGGAGGTTCCCGGCCCGGACCGTCAGGTTCCCGTTGTCGAGGTCGAAGGAGTTGACGTCGAACCCGCGGTCGGCGAGGACGAGCTTGCCCTGCCCCTGCGCGACGATCCAGTCCTGCGCGTACAGCGGGGAGTTGAAGGTGTGCGCGACGAGGGAGTCCAGCGGCCCCGCCGACAGCGCCTCGAACTTGATCTGCCCGTAGTAGGCGATCATCTTGCCCTTCTGCGCGAACCACTGCCCGTTGAGGTCGACGCTGAAGGCGTAGGGGTTGACGTTGTCGTTGGACGGGAGCGTCCCGGCGTTCCAGGTCTGCGTGCCGAACATGCTCACGGGTCAGATCTTCCTCTCGCTGGCCTGGACGTAGACGACGCCGGTGCCGCTCAGCTGGAGCTGGAAGCCCTCGCCGGAGCCCCGCCCCATCATCTCGCGCAGGCCCACGGCCGTGGTGAGCTTGTTCTCCACCTGGCCGCGGTGCGCGACGTACGCCTGCGGGTCGACGTGGACGGGCCGCTGCGGGCTGATCGGCATCTCCATCACGCCGCCGTGCGACAGCAGCGCGCACGAGCCGTGGCCCATGAGCGTCGTGGTGAACAGGCCCTGCCCGGTGACCGCGCCGCGGACCATGCCGCGCACGCCGCCCTGCTCGCCCATGAACATGGTGCCGACCTGCAGGGCCGCGTCGTGCACGAGCAGCCGGTCGGCCTCGGCGTAGAGCGTGTCGGCGCCGTGCAGGTCGATGACGGTGATCTCCAGCCCGGCGTGGCCGAACAGGACGCTGCCCTGCCCGGTCACGTGCATCATCGCGGTGCGCTCGCCCGCGACGGCGCGTCCGATGGTGCCGCCGATGCCCTGCCCGGCGGTGGTGGACGGCGCGAACGACACCGGCCCGGTGTAGCCGAGCATCGCGCCGCGCTTGCTGTAGACCTCCTGGCCCGGCCCGATCGGCACCTGGAGCATCTTCGAGTTGATCGACTGGTAGCCCGGCATCAGATCTCCAGAATTCCGCCGCGTTCGGCCGGCTGGACGTACACCAGCCCGTGCCCCGAGTACCGGAACTGCACGCTCTCCCCCGATCCCTGGCCGATCACCGTGCGCCAGTTGACGTCGGTGACCACGTCCTGCTGGAGCTGGCCGTGATGGCAGACGTAGGCGTGGGGGTCGACGCACAGCGGCGACTGCGGCGACACCTCCAGCGCGATCGCCGGCCCCTCCGACAGGACGGCGACCGTCCCGTGCCCCTCCACCTTGGTCGTGGCGAGGCCCTGGCCGGTGCCCATGCCCCGCAGCCCGACGAACTGGACGCCGGTCTGCAGGTTCCCGTCGAGGGCCAGGAGGCTCTCCGACTCCACGAACAGCGTGTCGCCGGTGAGCTGGACGAGCGTGACCTCCGTCGCCTCGCTCGCCAGGTAGACCGTCCCCTGCCCGGTGATCTCCATGAGGGTCATGCCCTCACCGGCGATCCTGCGTTTGAGGGCGCCGCGGAGCCCCTCGCCACCCGTCATGCCCTGCCGCTTGAACGCCATCTGGCCCTCGTAGGCGACCATGGACCCGTTCAGCGCCCTGATGGTCTCGCCGCCGAGGTCGACGGCGAGCATCTTCGAGCCGTTCATCCGAAATTGCGCCACGGAGCGAGAAGATACAGGCCCCGGCGCGTTGACGGCTCGCCTTGACCCCGGATCGGGAAGGATGGGGACCATGTGGATCGCTCCCGAACGCCGCAGCCTCGGCCGGTGGGCCGTACCCGGGCTCGTCCTGAGCGCCGGTGTGGTGGTGGGGGCCGTGCTGGCCGCCGACGGGCGGTCCGGGACGGCCCTGACCGCGCTCGCCGCGCTGGCCGGCTACGCGGCGTACCTGGCGTACCGGCGCAACGAACCGGCGCTGCCGGTCAGCGAGGGCTTCGGGTCCGGCACCCGGGCCCGCGCGCACCTGCGGGCCGCCGCGATGACCGGCGACGTGCTGACCGTCGCGGTGGTCGGCGCGCTGATCGTCCAGTCGCTGCGCGGCGCCGACATCACCGCCTACGTGTGGCTCGCGGCGGTCGCCGGGGTGACCTACTTCCTGTCGGCCCTCGCCGGCGGCCGCGGCCTCTGAGCCGCGCGAACTGTGGGTTAACTTCTTCTGACAAGTCCGGTTTCACGGTCAGGTGGGCGGCATGACGCGGCTGTGTCAGCCGTCGAAGTCCCAGACGCCCTCCTCCCGGCCCGGGCGGTGTTCCGGCCCGTCGTCGACCTCGGCACCGGCACCGTCGTCGCCGTCGAGGCGCACGCCGCGCCGCCCGGCTCGTCCGGCCCGATGCGGTTCGATCCGGCCTCGGAGGACGTGCGCCGCGCCGTGGAGGCGGCCCGCGCCGCCGCCGGCCTCGGCACCCCGCTGCCGCTGCAGATCGGCCTGCGCGCCGAGACCCTCTCCGGCGGCGACGACCTCCTCGCCGAACTGCACCGCGGCCTCGGCGAGACGGGCCGCCGCCCCCAGGAGATCATCATCTGCGTGGCGGGCGGCTTCCCGCCCGCGATGCGCCCGCCCGTCACCGCCGCGCTGGCCGGGCTGCGCCGGGCCGGCTACCTCGTCGGGCTGGCCGGGCTCGGCGCCGCCCACGCGCCGCTGGACCTGCTCGCGGACGGCACGTCCTACCTGCTGAAACTCGACCCGGAGCTGGCCCGCAGATCGGTGGCCGAGCCGCGCCGGGCGGCGCTGGTGCAGAGCCTGGTCGAGTTGGCGCACCGCCTGGAGACGCACGTCCTGGCGCCGCAGATGGCGACCCGGGAGCAGGTGCTGCACATGCGCGACACCGGTGTGCGGCTCGTCCAGGGTCCCGCGCTGGCGCCGCCCGGGTGGCTGCCGGGGGCGCCGGTCACCATCCCGGTCGCGGCCCGTGAGGAGCCCGCCCGGGCGGACGCGGGGCTCGGGCCGCGGGTCTCGGAGTTCACGCTCCCGGCGGTGACCATGCCGCATACCGCGACCGCCGGCGAGGTGCTCGACGCGCTGAACGCGGAGACCGGCATCACCAGCATCGTCCTGGTCGACGAACGGCAGCGGCCCCGGTGCGCGGTGGACCGGACGCGTTTCCTGCTGGGGCTGTCCGGCGCCTACGGGCACGCCCTGCACGCCCGCAGGCCCGCCGCGCGGCTGGCCGACCCGCCCCGGCCGGTTCCGCGCACCGTCCCGGCGGTCGCGGCGCTGCGGGCGGCCGGGCGGGAGGACGAGCGCGTCTACGACGACCTGGTCGTCGTCGACGAGGTGGGCCGCTGCCTGGGCATCGTCCGCGTCGCCGACCTGATCCGGGCCCTGGCGCGCTGAGATCGCCCGTGCGGCGTCAGCCGGCCCCGGATGATCCGTCATGCGGAACGGGCCCGGAAAACCCGGACGCGGCCGTCTCCTGCGCGAGAATGGCTACCGACACCGACGCGGCCAGCGTCGTCCCGAGCAGCCACTCCGACGTCCGCCGCCGCCCGTACAGGCTCGCCGCGTACAGCGCGTCCCCGTAGATCATCGCGGTGGCGATGCTCGGGCCGAGCACCACGTCGAAAACGTTGAACAGGGTCGCCACGGCCAGCCCGGGGAGCGGCGCCGTCCGCCTCAGCAGCATCGCCGAGCACAGCCCGAGCAGCGGGAGAATGCGAAGAGGCCGCGCCCCGGACGGGGTGCGGCCTCTTCGCGGTGCGGATCAGATGTTGAAGCCGAGGGCGCGCAGCTGGTCGCGGCCGTCGTCGGTGATCTTGTCGGGACCCCACGGCGGAAGCCAGACCCAGTTGATCTTGACGTCCTTGACCAGGCCCTCCAGCGCGCTGTGCGTCTGGTCCTCGATCACGTCGGTGAGCGGGCACGCGGCGCTGGTGAGCGTCATGTCCAGGGTGGCGACCTCGTCGGCGAGGTTGACGCCGTACACCAGGCCGAGATCGACGACATTGATGCCGAGCTCGGGGTCGACGACGTCCTTGAGGGCCTCAAGGATCTCTTCCTCGGGGACGGTGCCGGTGGCGGGCGTATCGGTCATGGTGCCTCTCCGAGTGCGCGGGCGGTCGCGTCCTTCCACGCCATCCAGGCGAGCAGGGCGCATTTGATCCTGGCGGGGTACTTGGAGACCCCGGCGAAGGCGATGGCGTCCTCGAGGACGTCCTCGTCGAGCTGGACGTCCTGGCCGCGCGACTGCATCAGCGCGAGGAACTCCTCGCCGACCGCCATCGCCTCCTTGACGGACTTTCCGATGATCAGGTCGGCCATCACCGAGGCGCTGGCCTGGCTGATCGAGCAGCCCATGGCATCGTAGGAGACGTCGGCGACCGTGGCGTCCTGCCCAGCGCCGTCCAGGTGGACGCGCAGCGTCACCTCGTCACCGCAGGTCGGGTTGACGTGGTGGGCCTCCCCCTCGAACGGCTCCCGCAGCCCTTTGTGATGGGGGTTGCGGTAATGGTCCAGGATGACCTCCTGGTACATCGCCTCCAGCTGCATGTCGTCCCTTTCCAAGCCTTTCTCGCTACAACCGGGCCCGGGCCCAGCGTGTTCCGCTAGGTGGTGCCGAAGAACTTCTGGGCCTGCCTCACCCCGTCGGCGAGGGAGTCCACGTCGGCGAGGGTGTTGTAGACGTAGAACGTCGCGCGGGTGGTCGCCGGGATGCCGAAGCGCCGGCAGATCGGCCACGCGCAGTGGTGGCCGACGCGGACCTCGACGCCGAGGTCGTCGAGGACCTGCCCGACGTCGTGCGGGTGGATGTCCTCGACGGTGAACGACACGGCGCCGCCGCGGGCCTCGGTGGTGCCGGGGCCGATGATCCGGACGCCGGGGATCTCCGTGAGCCGCTCGAGCGAGTAGGCGACCAGGGCCTCCTCGTGGGCGTGCACCCGGTCCATGCCGATCTCGGCGAGGTACTCGCAGGCCGCGCCGAGCCCGACCGCCTGCGCGGTCATCGGCACCCCCGCCTCGAACCGCTGCGGCGGCGGCATGAACGTGGTGTCCTCCATGTGGACGACCTCGATCATGGACCCGCCGGTGATGAACGGCGGCATGGCCTCCAGCAGCTCGGTCCGGCCCCACAGCACGCCGATGCCGGTCGGGCCGAGCATCTTGTGCCCGGAGAACGCCAGAAAATCGGCGCCGAGCCGGGACACGTCCACCGGCTGGTGCGGCACGGACTGCGCGGCGTCCAGCAGGACGAGCGCGCCGACGGCGTGGGCACGCTCCACGATCCGCTCGATCGGCGGGACGGTGCCGAGCACGTTCGACTGGTGCGTCAGCGCGACGATCTTCGTGCGCTCGCCGACGAGGTCGTCCAGGTTCTCCAGATCGAGACGGCCCTCGTCGGTGATGCCGAACCAGCGCAGCGTCGCGCCCGTCCGCCGGCAGAGCTGCTGCCAGGGGACGAGGTTGGCGTGGTGCTCCATCTCCGACACCACGACCTCGTCGCCGGGGCCGACCACGAACCGCTCCGCCTCCGGGCCCGCCGTGGCGGCGTTGCTCATCGCGTACGCGACCAGGTTGATGCCCTCGGTGGCGTTCTTGGTGAACACGATCTCACCGGGCGTCGCGCCGATGAACCGGGCGATCGACGCGCGGGCGTTCTCGTAGGCCTCCGTCGCCTCCTCCGCCAGCAGGTGCGCCCCGCGGTGCGGCGCCGCGTTGTGCCGCACGTAGAACTCCCGCTCCGCGTCCAGCACCTGGACGGGCTTCTGCGACGTCGCGCCCGAGTCGAGGTACACCAGAGGGCGCCCGCCGCGCACCGTGCGGTGCAGGAGCGGGAAGTCCTTCTTCAGCTCCTCCGGCAGCAGGTTCGCGCTCTCCTGCGGGGGGCCGACCCCCCACACCCCCTGGTTCGCTTCGCGAAGGCTCATAGGGAAGCGCCCGCCCCTCGCACCGGCTCCGCGTACTTCTCGTAGCCCTCGTCCTCGAGCTCGTCGGCCAGCTCGGGCCCGCCCTGGGCGACGATGCGGCCGCCGGAGAAGACGTGCACGAAGTCGGGCTTCACGTACCGCAGGACACGCGTGTAGTGCGTGATGAGCAGGACGCCGGTGTCGCCGGCCGCGAACCGGTTCACGCCCTCCGCGACGACCTTGAGGGCGTCGACGTCGAGGCCGGAGTCGGTCTCGTCCAGGACGGCGACCTTCGGCTTCAGCATCTCCAGCTGCAGGATCTCGTGCCGCTTCTTCTCACCGCCGGAGAAGCCCTCGTTGAGGCTGCGCTGCGCGAACGCCGGGTCGATGGACAGCCCCTCCATCGCCTGCTTCATCTCCTTGGAGAACTCGCGGAGCTTCGGGGCCTCGCCGCGGACGGCGGTGACGGCCGAGCGCAGGAAGTTCGACACCGACACGCCCGGCACCTCGACCGGGTACTGCATCGCGAGGAACAGCCCGGCGCGGGCCCGCTCGTCGACCGACATGGCGAGGACGTCCTCGCCGTCGAGGGTCACGGTCCCGGACGTCACCTCGTACTTGGGGTGCCCGGCGACCGCGTACGCCAGGGTGGACTTGCCGGAGCCGTTGGGCCCCATGAGCGCGTGGGTCTCGCCGGCCTTCACGGTCAGGTCGACCCCGCGCAGGATCTCCTTCGCCCCGTCGGAGCCGTCGCCGACGGAGACGTGGAGGTCGCGGATCTCTAGCGTGGCCATAATGCTCGTGGTTCCTTCGTCGTGGGCCTAGTCGTCGGCGGCGAGCGAGACGTAGACGTCGCCGTCCTCGACCTTGACCTTGTATGTGGCGACCGGCTGGGTGGCCGGCGGGTTCGTGGGCTTGCCGCTGCGCAGGTCGAAGCAGGACCCGTGCAGCCAGCACTCGATGGTGCCGTCGTAGATCTCGCCCTCGGAGAGGGAGACCTCGGCGTGCGAGCAGATGTCGTTGACGGCGTACACGTCGTCGCCGCTGCGCGCGATGGCGACGGGCGTGTCGTCGACCTCCACGGCGATGGCCCCGTCGACGGGGACCTCGGCCAGCGGGCACACCTTCACGTACGCCATCACTCACCCGCCCCCTGGTCCAGTTCCTCCTCGATCGCCTCGGTGACCTTCTCGCGCACCTCGGCGACCTCGATGCGCTGGATCAGCTGCCCGAGGAAGCCCCGCACCACCATGCGGCGCGCCTCGTCGAAGGTGATGCCGCGCGCCTGCAGGTAGAACAGGTGCTCGTCGTCCAGCCGCCCGGACGCCGAGGCGTGGCCCGCGCCGGCGACCTCGCCGGTGAGGATCTCCAGGTTCGGGACCGAGTCGACCCGCGTCCCGTCGGTCAGCACGAGGTTGCGGTTCAGCTCGTAGGTGTCGGTGCCCTCCGCCTCCGCGCGGATGATCACGTCCCCGATCCAGACGGCGTGCGCGTCCTGGTCCTGCAGCGCGCCGCGGTAGTCGACGCGGCTGCGGCAGTGCGGGACGGTGTGGTCGACGAGCAGGCGGTGCTCCAGGTGCTGGCCGCCGTCGGCGAAGTACACCCCGTACAGCTCGGCGTCGCCGCCGGGCCCGCCGTAGGCGACCGACGGGGAGATCCGGACGACGTCGCCGCCGAGCGAGATGTTGTGCGACAGGAACCGGGCGTCGCGGCCGAGCCGGGCGTGCTGGTGCGAGACGTGGACGCTGTCGTCCGCCCAGTCCTGCAGGCTGATCACCGAGAGGCGGGCCCCGTCGCCGACGACGAACTCGACGTTGTCGGCGTAGGTCGCCGATCCGCGGTGCGCCAGCACGACGGTGGCCTCGGCGAACGGCTCCACGACGACCGTGGTGTGCCCGTAGGCGGCGGAGGAGGCGTCCTCGCCGCGCAGCCGCAGCACGGTCGGCGCGGAGGCGACGGCCTCCTTCGGGACGGTCACGACGGTGGCCTGGGTGAAGGAGTTCCACGCCTGCGCGCTGACCCGGTCGGCCGGCACGTAGGACCTGCCGAGGCGGGCGTCGTCGCGGCCGACGGTCTCGACCGTCACCTCCGGCGCCGCCTCCACCTCGACCAGCACCTTGCCGTCGGCCTCGGCGGTGCCGTTGTGCAGGCCGCGGAGGCGGCGCAGCGGGGTGAACCGCCACTCCTCCTCCCGGCCCGTGGGCACCTCGAAGTCGCCGAGGTCGTACGACGCCTTGTCGTGCAGCGTCGAGAGAGGCTTGGTGTCGAGCCCCATCAACCCACGGCTCCTTCCATCTGCAGCTCGATGAGCCGGTTCAGCTCGAGGGCGTACTCCATCGGCAGCTCGCGCGCGATCGGCTCGACGAACCCGCGCACGATCATCGCCATCGCCTCGTCCTCGGTGAGGCCGCGGCTCATCAGGTAGAACAGCTGCTGCTCCGACACCTTCGAGACGGTCGCCTCGTGGCCCATCTCCACGTCGTCCTCGCGGACGTCGACGTAGGGGTAGGTGTCGGACCGGCTGATCTGGTCGACCAGCAGCGCGTCGCACTTGACGGTGGACTTGCTGCGCTCGGCGCCCTCCTGGACCTGCACCAGCCCCCGGTAGGACGTGCGGCCTCCGCCGCGCGCCACCGACTTGGAGATGATGCTGCTGGAGGTGTTCGGCGCGGCGTGCACCATCTTGGCGCCGGCGTCCTGGTGCTGGTCCGCGCCGGCGAACGCGATCGACAGCGTCTCGCCCTTGGCGTGCTCGCCGAGCAGGTAGACCGCCGGGTACTTCATGGTGACCTTGGAGCCGATGTTGCCGTCGACCCACTCCATGGTGGCGCCCTCGTAGGCGACGGCGCGCTTGGTCACCAGGTTGTAGACGTTGTTGGACCAGTTCTGGATGGTCGTGTAGCGGACGCGGGCGTCCTTCTTCACGACGATCTCCACGACGGCGGAGTGCAGCGAGTCCGACTTGTAGATCGGCGCGGTACAGCCCTCGACGTAGTGGACGTAGGAGCCCTCGTCCGCGATGATCAGCGTCCGCTCGAACTGCCCCATGTTCTCGGTGTTGATCCGGAAGTACGCCTGGAGCGGGATCTCCACGTGCACGCCCGGCGGCACGTAGATGAACGAGCCGCCCGACCACACGGCGGTGTTGAGCGCGGCGAACTTGTTGTCGCCGACCGGGATCACCGAGCCGAAGTACTCCTGGAAGATCTCCGGGTGCTCGCGCAGGCCGGTGTCGGTGTCGACGAAGATGACGCCCTTCTCCTCAAGGTCCTCACGGATCTTGTGGTAGACGACCTCCGACTCGTACTGCGCGGCGACGCCGGCGATGAGGCGCTGCTTCTCCGCCTCGGGGATGCCGAGCTTGTCGTAGGTGTTCTTGATGTCCTCCGGCAGCTCCTCCCAGGACGTGGCCTGCTGCTCGGTGGAGCGCACGAAGTACTTGATGTTCTCGAAGTCGATGCCCGACAGGTCGGAGCCCCAGGAGGGCATCGGCTTCTTGCTGAAAAGCCGCAGCCCCTTCAGCCGCAGGCCGAGCATCCAGTCCGGCTCATCCTTCTTGCCCGAGATGTCGCGGACAACGTCCTCGTTCAGCCCGCGCCGCGCCGAGGCCCCGGCCTCGTCGGAGTCGGCCCAGCCGAACTTGTACCTGTCGAGCCCTTCAAGCTCAGGATGGGCTGCAGTAGTCATAGGGAGGTCCCTCCGGACTCCTCGTCACTGATCTGTGTTCGTTCGGGGGACGCCGCCCCCGGCTCGCCGTCCCCCGCGTCCCCGCCAGGGGTGACGCTCGCGGCGGGATCGCCCTTCTCGCCCGCCCCGCTCAGGGAGCGGGAGCTGACGTGGGTGGTGCAGATCCCGTCGCCGTGCGCGATCGTGGCCAGCCGCTGGACGGGCGTGCCCAGCAGCCGGCTGAACGCCTCGGTCTCGGCCTCGCACAGCTGCGGGAACTCCGCGGCGACGTGCGCGACCGGGCAGTGGTGCTGGCACAGCTGCTCGCCGCCGCCCGGCTGCGGGGCCTTGGCCGCGGCGGCCGCGTACCCGTCGCCCGACAGCGCCTCGGCGAGCGTGCGGACCCGCTGCTGGGGCGGGGCGGCCTGCACGACGGGCCGGTAGCGCCGCTCCAGGTCGGCGATCTGCCGACGGGCGAACTCGGCGACCGCGTGGTCGCCGGCCGTCTCGGCGAGGAACCGCAGGGCGCCGGTCGCCAGGTCGTCGTAGGCGTGCACGAAGGCGCTGCGCCCGGCGTCGGTGATGGCGAACCACTTGGCGGGACGTCCCCGGCCGCGCCGGGTCTGCGTCGCCCGCGCCTTGCGGACCTCGATCATGCCCTCGGCCAGCAGGGCGTCCAGGTGCCGGCGGATCGCGGCCGGTGTGAGGCCGACGCGCTCCCCCAGCGTGGACGCCGTGACCGGGCCGTGCTCAAGGATCAGCCGGGCCACCCGCGCGCGTGTGTCACGCTCGGTGTGACCGGCCCCGGACGGCATGCCGAGAGGCCGCGCGGCGGCGGCCTGGGCATGCGTCTGGTCCTCGCTCACGTATTTCACAACATCAGTGTGCCGTAATTCCTTCCCTCGAAACACCGGATCGCCGATGTCATAGCTCACGCAGGCAAGCCTTACCTAACCTGGGCTTTCCCGTCCGGCCGGGGATCCGGCGCCGCGCGGCAGGACCAGCACCGGGCAGGGCGCGGATCGGACGATCTTGCCCGAGTTCGCCCCGAGGAAGACCTTGCGCAGCGGCCCGTCATGGCTGGACAGGCAGACCAGCACCTCGCCCGGAAGCATATCGACGGCGGCGAGGGCCTTGCCGATGCCCGTCCCGACGGTGGTCAACCGCTCCACCGGCATCCCGCCGCCGAACTGACCGGCGGCATCGCGGAGGTCCTCGTCGGCCTGGGCCACCTGCCGTTCCAGCACGCCCCCCGCGGTGTGGAACTTCGCCGCGAGCCCGGGCGGCCTCAGCACCATCGTGAGCAGCCGCATCGGGAGCCTCAGCGCCCCCGCGAACTCGGCGGCGACGGCCAGCGGGCCCTCGACGTCCCGGCGCCGCCAGTACGCGACGGTCATCCGTTCGAGCCGCCTCGGGGACCGGTGGGGCAGGCCCATGCCGGGGTGATGCGACGACCCGGCGGCGTATCCGCGCGGCGCGAGCATGACCGGAACGGGCGAACCGTGCAGGAGCTGGTCGGCGGTGCTTCCGATGGTGATCCGCCCGCGCCGTCCGCGCGGTGCCGAGCCGGCCACGATGAGGTCGGCGCCGACGTCCCTGGCGACCTCGATGAGACCGCGCCCGCTGCTGCGGTGGGCATGGGCGCGCAGGTCCAGGTCCGGCCTCGGCACCTGCAGCTCGCCGAGCCGCCCGACGGCCTCGGCGAGCGCCTCGTCCGCCTGCCCCTTGAGGTAGGCGACCCATTCGGCGTCGACGTTGCCGGGGCCGCGGGCGGGCCAGGCGGGCGGATGGACGTGCACGACGGTCACCGGCGCGTTCGCCGTCTTCGCGACCATGGCGGCCAGGGCCAGCGCGTCCTCGCCGCGCTCGTCGGGCGAGTAGCCGACGAGCACCCGCATGACCTTCGTCCCGCTCGTGTCGCTCGTGTCGTTCATGGTGTTCGTCTCGCTCATGGCAGCCCCCTTCCCGAGGACGCGGAAGCCAGGCGCGAACGGCGGCGCCCGTACAGGAAGTACGCGACCAGCCCGACGAGGATCCAGAGCAGGAACACCGTCCACGTCACGCCGCCGAGGCCGATCATCAGGTAGACGCAGAACGCGACGCCGAGCAGCGGCGTCAGGGGGAAGAGCGGCACCCGGAAGCTGCGCGGAAGCTCGGGCCGGGTGCGGCGCAGGACGATGACGCCGACGCTGACCAGCGCGAACGCGAACAGCGTCCCGATGCTGGTGGCGTCCACCAGCCGGCCGAGCGGGATCACCGCGGCGAGGATCCCGATGAACAGCGCCACGATGACCGTGTTGGCGACCGGCACCCGGCGTCCCGGGCTGACCTTCTTGAAGACGGGCGGGATGAGCCCGTCCCGCGACATCGCGAACAGGATGCGGGTCTGCCCGTACATGACGGTGAGGACGACGCTGGCGATGGCGATCACGGCGCCGAGCGACAGGATGATCGCCGGCCAGGTCTGCCCGGTGGCGGCGTCCAGCACCCGCGCCAGCGACGCCTCGGCGCCGCTCACGTCGAACCGCTCCCAGTGCATCGCGGCCACCGCGGCCAGCGCGACCAGCACGTAGATGACGGTCACGATGACCAGCGAGAAGACGATCGCGAGCGGCAGGTCGCGGCGGGGGTTCCTGGCCTCCTCACCGGCGGTGGAGGCGGCGTCGAAGCCGATGTAGGAGAAGAACACCCGGGAGCCGGCGGCGCTGAGGCCCGCCCACCCCATCGGCGCGAACGCGCTGAGGTTCTGCGACCGGAACGCGGTGAAGGCGACCCCGCAGAAGAACAGCAGCACGCCGATCTTGAGGAACACCATGATCGTGTTGGCGGTGGCGCTCTCCGACGCGCCGCGCAGCAGCAGGAGCGTGGCCAGCAGGACCACGATCACGGCCGGGATGTTGACGATCCCCCCGTCGCCCGGCGGGCTGCTGATCACGGCCGGGATCGTGAAGCCGGACGCGGCGTCGAAGAACGCGTTGAGGTAGGCGCCCCAGCCGACCGCGACGGCCGAGACCGACACGGCGTACTCCAGCAGCAGGCACCAGCCGCACACCCACGCGACCAGCTCGCCGAGCGTGGCGTAGGCGTAGGAGTACGACGAGCCGGACACCGGGATCGTCCCGGCCAGCTCGGCGTACGACAGGGCCGAGAACAGGGCGGTGACGGCGGCGAGGACGAACGACAGCACGACCGCCGGGCCGGCCAGCGGCACCGCCTCGCCGAGCACGACGAAGATGCCGGTGCCGAGGGTCGCGCCGACGCTGAGGAAGGTGAGCTGCAGCAGGCTCAGCGTCCGCTTCAGCTCGCCGCCCTCGCCCTCCCCGCCCTCGGCGACGATCCGCTCGACCGGCTTGGTCCGCAGGAGGCTGTGCGCGAAGGACCCGCGCGCGGTTCCGGCGGTCACAGCGTGCTCGCCAGCGGCCAGGTCGCGTTGGGGGTGACGATCGTCCCGGCGGTCCCGTCGAGGATCCGCACGCACTGGTCCAGCAGCCCGATCGCGGCCATGTCGCCCGTCCGCTCGACGAAGCTCGCGGCGGCCTCGACCTTGGGGCCCATCGACCCGGCGGGGAAGTCCACGGCCCGCAGCTCGTGCGGGGTCGTGTGGGTGATCTCCTCCTGGTCCGGGGTTCCGAAGTTCCGCATCACGTTCGGCACGTCGGTGAGGATCAGCAGCGCGTCCGCGTCCATGCTCTCGGCCAGGACGGACGCGGTGAGGTCCTTGTCGATCACCGCCTCGACGCCCTCCAGCCGCCCGACGTCGTTGCGGAAGACCGGGATGCCGCCGCCGCCCGCGCAGACCACGACCGTCCCGAGCCGCACCAGCTCCCTGATCAGCCGGGTCTCGATCACCCGCTGCGGCCGCGGGGACGGCACCACGCGGCGCCACAGGTCCCCGTCCTGCCGGACCGTCCACCCGTACTCGGCGGCGAGCTTGTCCGCCTCGTCCCGGTCGTAGACCTGACCGACGAACTTGGTCGGGTCCTCGAACGCCGGGTCCACCGCCGACACCAGCGTCTGGTTGATCATCGCCATCACCTGACGGCCGGGCAGCGCGTTCTGCAGCGCCTGCAGCATCCAGTAGCCGATCATGCCCTGGGTCTCGGCGACGACGGTGTCCAGCGGATACGGCCGGGTCAGGCCCGGGTCGTTGACGCTCTCCAGCGACAGCACCCCGACCTGCGGCCCGTTCCCGTGCGTGATGATCAGCTCGTGCCGCTCGGCGAGCGGCGCCAGCGACCGCACCGCCCGGTCGACGTTGGCGCGCTGCGGTTCCGCGTCGGGCGTCTCGCCCCGTTTGACCAGCGCGTTCCCCCCGAGCGCTACGACCACGCGCATACTTTCCTCCCCCTGCCCGGCTCAGCCGGGCGTCGCGACCATGACCACCTTGATCGTGTGCATCCGGTTCTCCGCCCCGTCGGAGACCGGCGAGGCGCCGCTGGACCTGCCCGGCTTCGGATCGGCCGCCAGACCGAGCAGGAACCCGAACTCCCCGGGCGTGAAGTCCGGTTCCCTGGGGAAGCCGCGGCCGCGAAGGTCGAACGCCATGCATCTCTCCCGTTGGTCGCGGCCGTCAGGCGTCCCGCTGGATCGGGCAGGTCATGCAGCGCGGCCCGCCGCGCCCCCGGCCCAGCTCGCTGCCGCGGATCGTGATGACGTCGATCCCGTTCGCGCTCAGATGGTTGTTGCTCGTCGCGTTGCGCTCGTAGGCGACGACCACGCCGGGCGAGACGGCCAGGACGTTGTTGCCGTCGTCCCACTGCTCGCGCTGGGCGGCGAACACGTCCTGCGTCGGGGTGAGCACCCTGACGTCGTCCACGCCGAGCGCCGCCGCGATCGCCCGGTACATGTCCTCCGGACGATGGTCGGTGATCTTCAGTTCCTTCTCGGTGTCGCCCGGCTCGACGGTGTGGGACGGCAGCAGGCCCAGCCCGGCGTAGGTGGTGAACACGCCGTGGTCGACCATCGTCATGACCGTGTCCAGGTGCATGAACGCCCGTTTCTGCGGCATCCGCAGCGCGACGATCCGGGAGCAGGAACCGGCGGCGAACAGCGACTGGGCGAGCATCTCGACCGCCTGAGGCTGCGTCCGCTCGCTCATCCCGACCAGGACGGCGCCGTTCCCGATGACCAGGACGTCGCCGCCCTCCAGCGTCGCCGGCGCCATCGCCGTGCCCCGGTTCCACACGTGGAACCCTCCCGCCGCGGGACGGTCGTAGCCGTCCGCGAACATCGGGTGCCACCGGTAGACCGCCTCCATGTTCACCGTCTCGCGCATCCGGGCCTTCTTGCGCATGGTGTTGATCGACACGCCGTCGTAGATCCAGCAGGACGTGTCGCGGGTGAACAGGTGGTTGGGCAGCGGCGGCAGGACGAACCCGTCCGGCCCGATCGAATGGAACGCGATGGACGCCGGCTCGGGCATCCGCTCCAGCATCTCCCGCTTGGTGATCCCGCCGATGAGGAACGAGGCCAGGTCCTTCAGGTCCATGGCGTCGAAGCAGTTGCGGATCGCGTCGGTGGCGACCGGGCCGAACCAGTGCGGGTCGACGACGGCGTCGAGGATGTGCTTGCGGGCCTCGGGGATGTCGATCGTCTCGCGCAGCAGGTCGAGCAGCAGGTACGTCCGCACGCCCTGCGAACGCAGCACGTCCTCGAACTCCCCGTGCTCCTCGACGGCCCGCCTGACCCACAGCACGTCGTCGAACAGCAGACCGGCGGCGTTGGACGGGGTGAGCCGCTTCAGCGACAGCTCCGGCCGGTGCAGCAGGACCGACCGCAGCCGGCCGGTCTCCGAATCGACATGGAACGGCATCCCCCACCTCCTCGGGGCGCGGCCACGGTGCCGCCAGGCCCCAGGCCGCCGGCGACCGCCCGGCGACAGGCGGTCAATTCCCCCGGCTCACGGGGCGAAACTGGGCGGATCCCGCCCCGGCTCACCGGATCCGCGTTCACCCGGCGGCTTTACCGGATCTTCACGGGCGGCACCGGCGGGACCCGGCGCGGGGCGGTCGTCCCCCAGATCTAAACTCGTCACCATGACACCCCCCGGAGACGGCGCCGTCGAGCTGGACTCGCTCGTCAAGCGCTACGGCGCGGCGACCGCCGTGGACGGCCTGTCGCTCAGCGCCGCCCGGGGCGCCGTCACCGCGCTGCTCGGCCCCAACGGCGCCGGCAAGACCACCACGATCGAGATCTGCGAGGGGTTCCGCCGCGCCGACTCCGGCGCCGTCCGCGTCCTCGGCCTCGACCCCGTCGCGGGCGGGCGGGCGCTGAAGCCGAGGGTGGGCGTGATGCCGCAGTCCGGCGGCGTTCCGGGGACGGCCCGCGCCGGCGAGTTCCTGCGGCTCGTCGCCTCGTTCCACGCCACGCCGCTCGACCCGTCCGCCCTGCTGGAACGGCTCGGCCTGACCGAGCACGCCCGCACCCCGTTCCGGCGCATGTCGGGCGGCCAGCAGCAGCGGCTGTCCCTGGCCGTCGCCGTCGTCGGGCGGCCCGAGCTGGTCTTCCTCGACGAGCCCACCACCGGGCTCGACCCGCAGGCCAGGCACGCCACCTGGCGGCTCATCGAGGAGCTCCGGGCCGCGGGGGTCTCGGTGGTCCTCACCACGCACAACATGGAGGAGGCCGAGCGCCTCTCCGACCACGTCGTCATCGTCGACCACGGCAGGGTCGTCGCCGAGGGCGCCCCCGAGGAACTGACCGGCGCCGAGCGGCAGCTGCGCTTCCGCGCCCGCCCCGGCCTCGGCCTGGAGGAGCTGCTGTCGGCGCTGCCCGCCGGCTGCGCCGCCAAGGAGTCGCCCGCCGGGCACTACCTGATCGAGGCGGACGTCCGGCCCGAGCTGCTGGCCACCGTCACCGCCTGGTGCGCCTCGCACGGCGTCATGACCGAGGACCTGCGGATCGAGCGCCGCACCCTGGAGGACGTCTTCCTGGAGCTGACCGGACGGGAGCTGCGCCCGTGACCACCCCGCACGAGGCCGCTCCGCGGAATTCCGCGGTTCTGGACTTCACCCCGGCACCGGCCGCCGTGCCGCTGCCGCGGATGATCCTCTCCCAGGCCGGCTACGAGTTCCGCACGACGCTGCGCAACGGCGAGCAGCTGCTGCTCACGCTGATCATCCCGGTGGTGCTGCTCACGCTGTTCAGCGCCACGTCCCTGCTGGACCTCGGCACCGGCCGCCGCGTCGACTTCCTCACGCCCGGCATCCTCGCGCTAGCGGTGATGTCCACGGCGTTCACGGGCCAGGCGATCGGCACCGGCTTCGAACGGCGCTACGGCGTCCTCAAGCGGCTCGGGGCCACACCGCTGCCGCGCGGCGGGCTCATCGCCGCCAAGACCCTCACCGTGATCGCGGTCGAGGCGGTGCAGGCCGTCGTGATCTGCGCGGTCGCGCTGGCCCTCGGCTGGCGGCCGCACGGCGACCCCCTGTCGGTGATCGTCCTGCTGCTGCTCGGGACGGCCGCGTTCAGCGGGTTCGGGCTGCTCATGGCCGGGACGCTGCGCGCCGAGGCGACCCTCGCCGCCGCGAACCTCGTTTACATCCTGCTGCTGGCCGCCGGCGGCGTCGTCTTCCCCCTGGACGAGTTCCCCGGCCCGGTCCGGACCGTCCTGGAAATGCTGCCCATCTCGGCGCTGGCGGAAGGCCTGCGCGACGTCCTGCGCGACGGCGCGGCGCTCCCGGGCGGGCCACTGCTCGTGCTCGCGGTGTGGGCCGTCGCGGGGCTCGCCCTGGCCGCACGGTTCTTCAAATGGGAGTAGTACATGGCACTCGCTGAGGCGCCCCAGTCGTTCGGCGGGGCGTCCCGGGCGGCGGGCCGTGCCCGGATCCTGTCGCTGGGGTCGGTGCCGCCGCCCGCGTTGATCCTGTTCGGCATCATCTCCGTGCAGACCGGGGCGGGCCTCGCCAAGCACCTGTTCGACCGGATGCCGCCGAGCGTCGTCGTGACGGTCCGGCTGCTGACGTCGGCGATCGTGCTGGGGTTCTTGGCGCGCAAGGCTCTGCGGACCGTCCTGCGCGACCACTCCCGCTCCAACCTCGCCATCGCCGCCTGCTTCGGGCTAGCGCTGGCGCTGATGAACTTCTCGATCTACCAGTCGTTCGCGCGGATCCCGCTGGGCGTGGCGGTGACGATCGAGTTCCTCGGTCCGCTGACGGTGGCGATCGTCGCGTCCCGGCGTCCCCGGCACGCGCTGTGGGCCGTCCTGGCGGGCGTGGGCGTCGTCCTGCTGGCCAGGGGCGGCGCCGGGGCCCTCGACCCCGTGGGCATCGCGTTCGCGCTCCTGGCCGGGGCGTGCTGGGCCGCCTACATCCTGCTCACCGCCGCCACCGGCGAGCGGTTCTCCGGCTCCACCGGCCTCGCGCTCGCCAGCATCGTCGGGACGGCCGCCATGCTGCCGATCGGCGTCGCGTCCGCCGGTCCCGCGGTGCTCGACCCGCAGCTGCTGCTGATCGGCCTCGGTGTCGGCCTGCTGTCGTCGGTGATCCCGTACTCGCTGGAGCTGGAGGCGCTGCGGCGGATGCCCGCCCGCGTCTTCGGCGTCCTGATGAGCCTGGAGCCCGCGGTCGCCGCGCTGGTCGGGATGGCGCTGCTCGGCGAGATCCTCACCGGACGCCAGTGGGTCGCGATCTGCTGCGTCATCGTCGCCTGTGCGGGCGCGACCCGTGGCCAGAAGGACCCGCCGGAGGCGCCAGAAGCATGAGCGGCAGCGAACCGGGGGGTGTGGGGGGTCGCCCCCCCACAAGCGTCAAGCATGAGCGGCAGCGAACCGGGGGGTGTGGGGGCGCCCCCCACAAGCGTCAAGCATGAGCGGCAGCGAACCGAGGGTGTGGAGGCGCGTCCCCACGAGTGTCGGGCGTGAGCGGTTGGCAGGTGCGTGTGGCAGCGTGGAAGGATCAGACCGCGAAGGTCATCAGCGAGGGGAGAGGAGCCGCCGTGATCGGCCGGACCGAGGATCAGGGAATACCGCCCGAGTTCTTCGAGGCGGGGTCGGCGTCGTTCGTCGACCTCCTGCGCCTCCACTCCCCCGAGCTGCTGCCCGTCAACCGGGTACCGCACGCCGGCGACCTTCCGGAACTGCCGCACGGCACCACCGTCCTGGCGCTGACGTTCCCGGGCGGGGTCATGATGGCCGGCGACCGGCGCGCCACCCAGGGCAACCGGATCGCCTACCGCGAGCTGGACAAGGTGCAGCGCGGCGACGAGTACTCCGCCGTCGCGTTCGCGGGGACGGTCGGGCTGGCGCTGGAGATGGTCCGGCTGTTCCAGGTCGAGCTGGAGCACTACGAGAAGATGGAGACCGTCCCGCTGTCGCTGCCGGGCAAGGCCCGGCGCCTCGGCGCCGTCATCCAGGCCAACCTCGCCCAGGCGCTGCAGGGCCTCGCCGTCGTCCCGCTGTTCACGGGGTACGACCCCGACACCGGCGAGGGCCGGATCTACACCTACGACATCACCGGCTCCCCGCAGGAGGCCCGCGACTACCACGCGGACGGTTCGGGCTCCCCGTACGCGCTGGGCGCTCTGAAGAAGCTCTACCGGCGCGACCTCTCCCTGGCGGACGCCGCGACGGTGTGCGTCCAGGCCCTCTACGACGCGGCCGACGACGACACCGCCACCGGCGGGCCCGACCCGGCGCGGCGCATCTACCCGACGATCGCGGTCGTCACCGACGACGGGTACCGGCGCCTGCCCGAGGACGAGGTGTCGGCGATCGCCGACGAGGTCGTCCGGGGCCGGATGGACAACCCCGGCGGCCCCATCGCGCCGCTGCGCTGACAACGCCGCCGATCACCGGGAACGTCGTACCGGGCTTCTAGACTCGGCCGTATGGCACGGGCTAACGACGAGGCTGCGGCCCTCATCCAGGAACTGGCCGATCTGCTGTCCATCACGGGCGGCGACGCGTTCAAGATCAGGGCGTACGAGAAGGCCGCACGGGCGATCGCGGGCCATCCCGACGACATCTCCGGCATGGACCTGGCCGGGCTGCGCACGATCCCCACGGTGGGCGAGGCGATCGCGAAGAAGGTCCTCGACTACACCACCACCGGCACGATCCGGCAGGTGGAGGAGCTGCGCACCCAGATCCCCGCCGGGGTCAGGGCGCTGACGGCCATCCCGACCCTCGGCCCGAAGAAGGCCCTCGCCGTCTATGAGGCGCTGGGCATCTCCTCGGTCGACGAGCTGGCGGCCGCGATCCGCGACGGCCGCCTGCGCGGCCTCAAGGGCTTCGGCGCCAAGACGGAGGAGAACATCCTCCACGGCATCGAGCTGCTGCGCAGCTCCGGCGAGCGGGTGCTGCTCGACGCCGCCGCCGGCGTCGCCGACGAGATCGTCGAGGTGCTGTCCGCGCTCCCCCAGGTGGAGCGGTGCGAACACGCCGGGTCCCTGCGCCGGATGCGGGAGACGATCGGCGACGTGGACGTCCTGGCCGCCTCCGGCGACCCGCACCCGATCATGGAGGCGTTCGCCGCGCTGCCGTTCGTCGCCGAGGTCATCGCGAGCGGCGACAAGAAGACCTCGGTCCGCACGACCAAGGGCCTGCAGGTCGACCTGCGCGTCGTCCCGCCCGAGTCCTGGGGGGCGGCCCTGCAGTACTTCACCGGGTCGCAGGCCCACAACATCCGCACCCGCGAGATCGCCGTGAAGGCGGGCCTGAAGCTGTCCGAGTACGGCCTGTTCCACGCCGAGTCCGACGAGCTGATCGTCTCTGAGACCGAGGAGGAGGTGTACGAGCGGCTCGGCCTGCCCTGGGTCCACCCCGCCCTCCGCGAGGACACCGGCGAGATCGAGGCGGCCCTGAAGGACGAGCTGCCCCGCCTCGTCACCGTCGGGGACCTGCGGGGCGACCTGCACAGCCACACCGACCTCACCGACGGCATCGCCTCCCTGGACGACATGGTCGCCGCCGCGCACGCCCGCGGCCTGGGGTACTACGCGATCACCGATCACGCGCCCAACCTGTTCATGCAGCGGATGACGGACGAGAAGATGCTCGCCCAGCGCGACCAGGTCGCCGAGCTCCAGCGCAAGTACCCCGGCCTGACGCTCCTGCACGGCACCGAGCTGAACATCGACCCGGACGGCGCGGTCGACTGGGACGCCGATTTCCTCTCCGGGTTCGACGTCTGCGTCGCCTCGGTCCACTCCCACTTCACCCAGGACCAGGACGCCATGACCCGGCGCCTCGTCCGCGCCTGCGAGAACCCCCACGTCCACGTCATCGGTCACCCCACGGCCCGCAGCATCGGCCGCCGCCCGCCGGTCGACGCCGACTGGGACGAGGTGTTCCGCGCCGCCGCCCGCACCGGCACCGCCATGGAGATCGACTCGTTCCCGGACCGCCTCGACCTGCCCGCCGACCTGGTCCGCCGCGCCAAGCGGTTCGGCGTGAGGTTCTCCGTCGACACCGACGCCCACTCCGTCGGCCACCACCGCAACATCCGCTACGGCGTCGGCACCGCCCAGCGCGGCTGGCTGACCCCCGACGACGTCATCAACACCTGGCCGCTGGACCGCCTCCGCGAATTCCTCCGCAAGCGGTGACGCGGCCCCCGGGTCCGCGGCCGCGTCAGGCGGGCTGGGGCGATTCGGTCTTCGGGGCGGCGGCCGGGGACGGTTCTACGGCGGGGACGGGGCCGCGGTCGCGGAGCGCGAAGAAGAGGCGGAACGCCGCGATCCACATCAGCACCGAGCCGAGCATGTGCAGGAGGACCAGGCCCTCGGGGACGCCCAGGGAGTACTGGACGTAGCCGACGGCGCCCTGGAGGACGATGATGGCGGTCAGCTCGTGCGCGCGGCGGCGCGCCGCGGCCGGGGCACCGGTGCGGTACAGGGCGATGACCACGATCACCGTCAGGGCCGTGGTGACCCAGGCCAGCACGCTGTGGATGCGGGCGACGTCGGTGATGTCGAAGCCGTACCGGCGGGAATCCGCGTCGCCCGCGTGGGGGCCCGTGCCGGTGACGACGGTTCCCGCGACGAGCACGGCGGCGCAGGCCACCAGGAGCGCGGCGGTGAGGCGGCGCGTCCAGGGGCCGGTGAGCCGCCGGGGCGGGGCGTCGCCCTCACCGGCGCGGATCCACAGGGCCACGCAGAAGACCAGCAGGGCCGGCGAGACGAGGAAGTGCAGGGACACGGCGGCCGGGTGCAGTTCGGTGAGCACCACGATCCCGCCGATGACGGCCTGCGCGACGACGCTCATCGGCTGGGCCAGCGCCCACCAGACCAGTTCCTTGCGGCGTGGCCGCAGCCGCAGCGCCGCGATGAACACCAGCAGGCCCGCGGCGAGCACCACGAAGGTGATCAGGCGGTTGCCGAACTCGATCGACATGTTGAGCACGTGGTGCTCGGGATTGTGGGTGGGGACGAGGCTGTCGCCGGAGCAGCGGGGCCAGTCGGGGCAGCCGAGCCCCGACTTGGTGACGCGGACGGCGCCGCCGCTGACGACGATCACCACGTTGCCGATGACGCCGAGGAGCGCGAGCAGCCGCAGCGACCTGGGGGTCGGACGCCACACGGCGTTCCAGATCCGGCGCGGGGGGTTGGACGACCGTCGCTCTGCCACGGCACCAATCGTATGGCCGGGCCCCGGTGATCGTGATCCGGCCCCCGGTCACCGTCCGTAGGGGCCCGGCGGGCTGGGCGGAAGGAATCCGGACGGGCCCTGCCCCGCCCAGGGAGGGCCGGAGGTCCGGTTCGTCCCGGGGCGCGGCGGGGTGCGCAGGAACGCCTGCCTGGCCAGCGACATCAGGTTGAGCAGCGAGTCGCGGCGGGTGACGAACCAGCGCTGGTCGGCGACGCCGCGGTCGGCGCGCTTGTGCAGCAGCGCCAGCTCCGTCGCGGCGAGCTGGTAGTCGGTCATGGCGCGCCCGGCGGGCGGGCCGCCGACGACGCGGGCCCAGCGGCGGGCGGCGCGGCGGGCCGGGAGGGAGCGCAGCATCCGGATGTCCTGCGGTGTCACCAGGCCCGTCGCGGCGTACGTCGGCAGGTACGTCTCGATGCGGCGGACGGTGCCCCGGCGCTCGACGAACACGACCACGACCAGGGCGACCAGGATGCAGAAGTCCAGCGCGTAGACGATGCCGAGGCCGCCGAGCCCGAGCGTCGCGGAGCCGTTCCACAGCCCGTGCAGGATCATCGCGCCGAGCAGCCCGGCGAGCGGCGCGATGATCTGGCCCCGCCGGTGCGTGGCGGCGTAGGCGACGCCGAGGCCGATCATCGAGGTGAACAGCGGGTGGCTGAGCGGCATGATCAGGCCGCGCAGGATGAACACGGCCCCGAGCTGCTCCGTGCCGCCCTCCTCGAACGCCCGCATGTAGTACGTGATGTTCTCCATCATGGCGAAGCCGAGGCCGACCATGGCGGCGTAGATGATCCCGTCGGCGAATCCGTCGATCTCGTTGCGGCGGAACCAGAGCATGCCGAACAGGACGGCGCCCTTCAGCGTCTCCTCGATGACGGGGGCGCCGAAGGTGGCGCTGACGAAGTGGCCTTCGGGCTCGCCGAAGATGGGGACGGTGACGTACAGCAGGCCGGCGGTGTTGAGCACGAGGGCGCCGAGCACGGCGACGCCCGCGCCCCACATGAACGAGAACGCCAGCGCGCGCGGCGGTTCCGGCTCCAGCCGGTCCAGGGTGAGCGCGAGGGCGATCAGCACGGGGATCGGGACGATGGCGAGCAGCGCGCCCACCCAGAACCCCGGTCCCCCGTACACGGCGGTGACGCCGAGCGCGATCACGGCGCACAGCCCCGACACGGTCATGCCGAGGATGAGGCCGACCGGGGGCCTGCCGGGAATCCGCCCTTCGAGCACCGCCTTGGGGTCCACACGCGCCATGACGCGAAGCGTAACGGCAGGTAGGGCGAAGTGCTAAGCCCGGGCCATCACGGACGGTCACCGTCCGCGGGGAAAACCGTGGTCAGTGCAGGATCGGGTCGATGGCCACGGCGGTGAACAGCAGCGCCAGGTAGACGTTCGAGAGGTGGAAGAACCGCATCGGCCGCAGATGGACGCCGGTCACCCCGGCGCGGACCGCGTTCAGCAGCCGGTGCCCCTCGGCGAGGAAGACCAGGCCGAGCACGACCGCGACGGCGCCGTACACCGGGCCCATCCCGGCCACCGGCCACAGCAGCAGCGAGCACGCCACGGTCGCGTAGGTGTAGGCGAGGCTCTCGGTGACGACGCGCCGCTCGGTGGCGACGACCGGCAGCATGGGGACCTTGGCGACCGCGTAGTCCTCGCGGTAGCGCATCGCGAGCGTCCACGTGTGCGGCGGCGTCCACAGGAACACGACGCCGAACAGGACGAACGGGGTCCAGGCGAGGCCGCCGGTGACCGCCGCCCAGCCGATGAGGACGGGCATGCACCCGGCGATGCCGCCCCACACGACGTTCTGCGGCGTGCGCCGCTTGAGCAGCAGCGAGTACACGAAGACGTAGAAGAGGATCGCGAACAGCGACCCGGCCGCGGCGACCGGGTTGACGGCGAGCAGGAAGCCCGCCGTGGACAGCGCCGCGAGCGTGACCCCGAAGATCAGGGCGCGGGCGGGGGTGACCTGGTGGCGGGCCAGCGGGCGGCGCCGGGTGCGGCGCATCTTGGCGTCGATGTCGCGGTCGATGTAGCAGTTGATCGCATTGGCGGCCCCGGCGGACATGGTCCCGAACGCCAGCGTCAGCAGCACGGTCGACAGCGGCGGGACGCCCCCGGCCGCCAGGAACATCACCGGGATGGTGGTGATCAGGAGCAGTTCGATGACGCGCGGCTTGGTCAGCGCCACGTAGGCGCGTACGCTCGCGCCGATCGTCCTGGGGACGGCCTGTTCGGCGGGCGCGAGCGGGGTCACGGGCGCCCCCGGCACCTGCTCACCGTCCTCCAGCCCCCACCCGCCACCGTTCAACCGACCGGCGTCGAGCTCTCCGTCGATCTCGACCCCGCGCTTGTTACTGAGCACCGTCACAATCGGGTCCACGTCCAACTAGGGATGAGAAATCGCGTACCAACTCGGCGGCGCCCCCGCGATCCGGGCCGGCCTCGGCTGGGTGCAACTTCGGCTTCGGTCTTGCTGCCGCGGCCGCTGTCGTCAACCGCGCCCTCACTGTAGTCCGCCCCCTCCGGGGGTCGCGCACCGGGTCACCGGACGCCCCGCGCGGCGTCGCCCGTCCGGCGCGCGTCCCCGCGTGTCCCCCGGACGGACCCCTTCCCGGAGAGTCGCCGGATCCCCCGCGGGATCACCCGTGCGGGGGGTTAGCCCCCGGGGCGTTCGGGCAAGGGTGCTTGAAGCGGCGCGGCCCCCCGAGGACGCGGCGCCTCGTGCCCGCCTGCGGCGACCCTCCCGCGCGATAGGCTCGCTGGGGGCGCGGCATGATCTTCGCCGGCCGCGGACGCGGCCGGCGCACGGGGCCAGCGGGAAGACCGATCGCGTGCCCGGGCCGTGCCGTGCCCGGCCGTGGCGGCGGCACAACCTACAGAGTGTCATTACACCGGTTCGAGAGGAGCCTGGCGTTCCGTGAGCAGGGACAACAGCACGTTTGAGTGGTCCGACCAAGACCGGCGGGCGGTGGATCTGATCCGCGTCCTCGCCATGGACGCGGTCGAGGAAGCGGGCTCCGGTCATCCTGGAACGGCGATGAGCCTCGCGCCCGCCGCCCACCTTTTGTTCCAGCGGTTCCTCCGGCACGATCCGACGGATCCGCACTGGCCCGGCCGGGACAGGTTCGTGCTCTCCTGCGGGCACTCCAGCCTGACCCTGTACATCCAGCTCTACCTGTCGGGCTACCCGATGACGCTGGACGACCTGAAGGCGCTGCGCAAGTGGGGCAGCCTCACCCCCGGCCACCCGGAGTTCGGGCACACGGCGGGCGTGGAGACGACCACGGGCCCGCTGGGGCAGGGCGTCGCGAACGCCGTCGGGATGGCGATGGCGGCGCGCCGCGAGCGCGGCCTGTTCGACCCTGACGCGCCGCAGGGCGAGTCGCCTTTCGACCACACGGTCTGGGCGTTCGCGTCCGACGGTGACATCCAGGAGGGCATCAGCCACGAGGCGAGCGCGCTGGCGGCCCATCAGCGGCTCGGCAACCTGGTGCTGCTCTACGACGACAACCACATCTCGATCGAGGACGACACCGCGATCGCGCTGTCGGAGGACGTGCCGGCCCGCTACGCGGCCTACGGCTGGGACGTCCACCGGGTCGACTGGACCGAGGACGGCGACTACGAGGAGAACGTCACCGCGCTCGCGGCGGCGTTCACGGCGGCGAAGGCCGACACGTCCCGCCCGTCGTTCATCGCGCTGCGGACGATCATCGGCTGGCCGGCGCCGAACAAGAAGAACACCGGCAAGATCCACGGCTCGGCGCTCGGCGCCGACGAGGTCGCCGCGACCAAGCGGATCCTCGGCGTCGACCCGGCCGAGTCGTTCCACGTCCCCGAGGACGTCCTGGCGCACACCCGCAAGGTCTGCGACCGCGGCCGCGCCGACCACGCCGAGTGGAACAAGGCGTTCGGCGCGTGGCGGGAGGCCAACCCCGAGCGGGCGGCCGAGTTCGACCGGATCGCGGCGCGCACGCTGCCGAACGGCTGGGAGGGCGCGCTGCCGGAGTTCGACGCCGGCACCGACGTCGCGACCCGCAAGGCGTCCGGTGACATCCTGGCGGCGCTGGCGCCGGTGCTGCCGGAACTGTGGGGCGGCTCGGCGGACCTGGCCGACAGCAACAACACGACGATGAAGGGCGAGCCGTCGTTCATCCCCGAGGAGTTCCAGACCAAGGAGTTCCCCGGCCACCGCTACGGCCGCACGCTGCACTTCGGTGTCCGCGAGCACGCGATGGGCGCGATCTGCAACGGGATCGCGCTGCACGGCGGGACCCGCCCGTACGGCGGCACGTTCCTGATCTTCAGTGACTACATGCGCCCGGCGGTCCGGCTGGCGGCGCTGATGAAGCTGCCGGTCACGTTCGTGTGGACGCACGACTCGATCGGCCTCGGCGAGGACGGCCCGACGCACCAGCCGGTCGAGCACCTGTGGGCGCTGCGGGCGATCCCGGGCCTGGACGTCGTCCGGCCGGCGGACGCCAACGAGACGGCGGTGGCGTGGCGGACCGTCCTCGGGCACACCGACCGCCCGGCGGGCATCGCGCTGACCCGGCAGAAGCTGCCGACGTTCGACCGCGGCGGCGAACTCGCGTCCGCGGAGGGCGTCGCCAAGGGCGGCTACGTGCTGGCGGACGCCGACGGCGGGCAGCCCGATGTGATCATCATCGCCACCGGCAGCGAGGTCCAGCTCGCGCTGGAGGCCCGGACGGCCCTGCAGTCCGAGGGCACCCCGACCCGGGTCGTGTCGATGCCGTGCGTGGAGTGGTTCGAGGCGCAGTCCGACGCCTACCGGCAGGAGGTCCTGCCGCCCGGGGTGCACGCCCGCGTGTCGGTGGAGGCCGGGGTCGCGCTCGGCTGGCGCGGCTTCGTCGGCGACGCCGGCGAGTCGGTGAGCCTGGAGCACTTCGGCGCGTCGGCCGACCACAAGACGCTTTTCCTGCAGTTCGGCATCACCTCCGAGCGGGTCGTCGCGGCGGCGAAGGCCAGCCTGATCAAGGCCGGCGTCAAGCACGCCGGGCGAGGCGAGACCACCGGCAACTAGGACCGTGACGAGGAGCATCGATGAGTGAGATTCTGAAGGAGCTCTCGGACGAGGGCGTGTCGATCTGGCTGGACGACATCAGCCGTGAGCGGCTGCGGACGGGCAACCTGGCGGACCTCGTCAAGGACAAGCACGTCGTCGGCGTCACGTCCAACCCGACGATCTTCGCGAAGGCGCTGAGCAAGGGCACCGCCTACGACGACCAGGTCCGCGACCTGGCGGTGCGGGGGGTGGACGTCGAGGAGGCGTCCCGCGCGATCACCACCTACGACATCCGCTGGGGCTGCGACGTGCTCCGCCCGGTGTACGACCGGACGGACGGGCTGGACGGCCGCGTGTCGATCGAGGTGGACCCGCGGCTGGCCCGCGACACCCGCCGGACGGTCGCCGAGGCGCGGGCGCTGTGGTGGCTGGTGGACCGGCCGAACCTGTTCATCAAGATCCCGGCGACGAAGGAGGGCCTGCCGGCGATCACGGCGGCGCTGTCGGAGGGCATCAGCGTGAACGTGACGCTGATCTTCTCGCTGGAGCGCTACGGCGAGGTCATCGACGCGTTCTTCGCCGGGCTGGAGAAGGCGCGTGAGAACGGCCACGACCTGTCGAAGATCGCGTCGGTGGCGTCGTTCTTCGTCAGCCGGGTGGACACCGAGATCGACAAGCGGCTCGACAAGATCGGTTCGGAGGAGGCGAAGGGGCTGCGCTCGAAGGCGGGCCTCGCCAACGCCCGGCTCGCGTACGCGCTGTACGAGGAGAGGTTCGGCACGGACCGGTGGAAGGCGCTGAAGGACGCCGGGGCCCGTCCCCAGCGTCCGCTGTGGGCCTCCACCGGGGTGAAGGACCCGGACCTCAACGACACGCTGTACGTGGACGAGCTGGTCGCGCCGGGCACGGTCAACACGATGCCGGAGGCGACGCTGGCGGCCGAGGCCGACCACGGCCAGGTCCGCGGCGACACCGTCCGGGGCGCCTACGACGAGTCCCGCGCGCACATGGCGGCGCTGAAGGACGCCGGCGTCGACTACGACGACGTCGTGAAGGTGCTGGAGGACGAGGGCGTCGAGAAGTTCGCGGTGTCGTGGAAGGAGATGCTCGACTCCATCACCGGCGAGCTGGACTCCAAGAGGGCCGGCGCGTGACCTCGGTGGTGACCGCCGGGGGGATCTCGGTCACCATCCGCGGCACCGTCGTCGACGAGAGCGAGACGGTCCTGGACCGCCTGGTCTCCGACGGCGTGCCGGGCTCTCTGACGTCCGGCAACGCGAAGCTGTGGGGGCCCGACGCGGCCCCGCTGGCCGCCCGCCGGCTGGGCTGGCTGGACCTGCCGGAGGCCTCGCGGTCTCTGACGGGCCTGCTGGCCGAGCCGGCGGGCGAGGCCCGTGAGGCAGGGCTCGACCGGATCGTGCTGGCGGGCGCGGGCGGGCCCGCGGTCGCCGCGGAGGCGATGTTCCGGTCCGCGTTCCGGTCCGCGGCGGAGCCGGCAGAGCTGATCGTGCTGGACACCACCGATCCGCACGAGGTGTCGGGCGTCCTGGCGGGCGACCTGCGCCGGACGGTCGTGGTCGTGGTGGGCGAGAGCATCGAGGCGGAGTCGCTGCGGCGCGTCTTCGGGCGCGCGTTCTCCGAGGCGGGGCTGGGCGGCGCCGAGCTGGCGCGCCGGTTCGTCGTCGTCGCGGAGGAGGGGTCGGCGCTCGAACGGGCCGCCCGGGAGGTGGGCCACCACCTCGTCCGCGCCGAATCCGACGTCGACGGTCGTTTCGGCGCGCTCGGCGCGCGGGCGCTGGTCCCCGCCGCGCTCGCCGGCGTCGACGTGGACGTGCTGCTGGACCAGGCGTCCCGGCTGACGCCGACGCTCCGGCAGCCCTACGACAATCCGGCCCTGGCGCTGGGCGCGGCGCTGGGCTCCTCCGCGCTCGGCGCCCGCGACAAGCTCGTCATCGCCGACCACGGCTCCGGCCTGGACGGCTTCGCCGGGTGGGCGGAGCAGCTGATCGGCGGCGCGCTGGGCAAGGACGGCAAAGGCCTCCTGCCGGTCGTGGTGGAGAGCGCCGACGCGCCCGGCTTCGAGCTGTCCGGCGACCTGCGGCGCGTCATCCTGGGCCGCCGGCAGGACGAGCCCGGCCCCGGACGCGAGGCGGGGGTGAACGTCGCGGGCCCGCTCGGCGCGCAGTTCCTGCTGTGGGAGTACGCGGCGGCGGTGGCGTCCCGCGTGCTGGGCGTCGACCCGTTCGACGAGCCGGACGTCGGCGAGTCGGTGCAGAGCACGGCGGCGCTGCTGCGGTCGGAGGAGGGCACCGCGCCCACGGTCGTGCGGAGGCCGCCGGAGCTGGTGTCGGGGGCCGTGGAGGTGCACGCCGCCGAGGACGCGCTGCGCGGCGCGCAGACGCTGCCCGAGGCGCTGGAGGTGATCCTGGACGGCGTCCCGGACGGCGGCTACCTCGCCGTCCTGGCGTACCTGGACCGCCGTGGCGATGCGGCGGCGGCCGGGTTGCGGCCGCTGCTGGCGGCGCGGTGCGCGAAGGTCCGCAGGAGTCCGGCGCCCGTCACGTTCGGGTGGGGGCCGCGCTACCTGCACACGGCCGGCCAGTACCACAAGGGCGGCCCGCAGAACGGGGCGTTCCTGCAGGTCACCGGTGCCTTCACCGAGGACGTCCCGGTGCCGGGGCGGCCGTACAGCCTCGGGGAGCTGCAGCTCGCGCAGGCGTTCGGCGACCTGCGGGTGGTCCGGTCGCTCGGCCGTCCCGTCTACCGCCTGCATCTGCGCGACCGCGCGGAGGGTCTCGCTCAGCTGACCGAGGCGCTCGCCTGACGCGGGCTCTCCCGTCGCGGTGCTCCGTGTGGCCCGGCGCTCACCCGACGCGGTGAAGAAGATCGAGGGAGAGGTCGCCAATGCCCATTCTCTCCTGAAACGATGGGGGGCAGGAGGGAACGGTGTCCGGATTCGACGTATTGACGCGCGGCGACGTGCTGGACTCGGCGCTGCAGGCGAGGGACTACCTCGTCAGCTGCGGCGTCCCCGGCGCGCTGGCCGCCAAGGACCCGCGGCTGTGGGGGCGGCGCGCGGTCGACCACAGCAGGCTGGGCTGGCTCGACCTGCCGTTCGCCTCCCGCGGCCTGCTGAGCCAGGTGGACGGCCTCGTCGCGGAGGCGCGCTACTCGGGCCTCGACCACATCGTGCTGATCGGCGTCGGGGCGGAGAGCCTCGCCGCCCAGGCGATCATGGAGGCGCACGCACCGGCGGTCGCCGCCGGCGCGGCGGGACAGGGCGCGGCGGGACAGGGCGCGGGCGGTCAGAGCTCGAGCGGGCAGGGCACGGGCGAGCTGACCGTGCTGGACGGCAGCGATACCGCGGCGCTCACGTTCGCGATGGAGCGGCTCGACCGCACGCTGGTCGTGCTGGCCAGCAAGGCGGGCGTGTCGCTGGAGGGCGACGCCTACCGGCGGATCTTCACCGGTGCGTTCCGTGAGCGGGGGCTGTCGGAGCGGGAGATCGCGGGCCGGTTCCTGGTGATCACCGATCATGGGAGCCCGCTGCACGACTTCGCCCGGCAGTGCGGCTACCGGATCGGGCTCACCGACCCGTACCTTCCCGGGCATTTCGGGGCGCTGTCGGCGTACGGGCTCGTCCCGGCCGTCCTCGCGGGCGCCGACGCGGAACGGCTGCTGGACGAGGCGGCGTCGCTGGTGCCGTCGCTGGGCAAGGACGAGGACAACCCGGGCCTGCTGCTCGGCGCGGTCCTCGGTGGCTGCGCCCAGCAGGGGCCGGGCGGCCTGGCCCGCGACAAGGTGCTGCTGCGCGAACCCGGCGGGCCGGGCGCGCTGAGCAGCTGGATCTCCCAGCTCCTCGCGGTCGGCACCGGCAAGCGGGGCCGCGGGGTGCTGGCGTTCGAGCCGCCGGGCGGGCGGGGCGACTTCCCGGACGTGCACGGCGTGTCGATCAACCCGCGGTCGGCGGCGCAGGACGAGTCCGACACCTCGGTGTGGGCGCCGCTCGGCGCGCAGTTCCTGCTGTGGGAGTACGCGACGGCGGTCGGCGGATGGCTGCTCGGCGTGAATCCGTTCGAGGCGGGCAGCACCGTCGTCCAGGAGTCCGAGGACGACGCGGCGACGATGCTGCGCTCGGCGGGCGGCGGCCCGCTGACCGCGGAGGAGCCGGTGTACGCCGAGGACGGCATCGAGGTGTACGCCGACTTCCCGTGGCCGCCCGGCGCGGAGCTGCGGACCGTCCTCGGCGGGCTGGTCGCCTCGGTTCCCAACGACGGGTACCTGTCCGTCATGACGTACCTGTCGGGCGACTTCTCCGGCCGCTACCTCGCGCCGTCCATGGCGCGCGGGTCCGGTCGTCCCGTCGCCTACGGGCCGGGCCCGGCGTACCCGCACGCGACGGGGCCGGTGCACAAGGACGGACCGGGCAACGGCGCGTTCCTCATCATCACCGGCGACCCCGCGCCCGGCGACACGCTGGCCTCGCACCCCATTCCCGGCCGCCCCTACAGCCTCGCGAAACTGCAGCTCGCGCGCGCCCTGGCGGAGCTGCGGGCGCTGCGGGAGCGCAGGCTGCCGGTGATCCGGCTGCATCTGCGCGACCCGGTGGAGGGCGCGGGCAAGCTCACCGAGGCGATGCGGTCGGTGGCGGGAGCGCGCCGGCCGTGACCTTCACCGCCGTCGTCTCGGGGGAGACGGCCATCACCGCCCGCGGCCCGCTGAAGGAGGCCGCCGAGCGGGTCCTGGGCCGGCTGTGGATCGACCAGGTGCCGGTCCGGCTGGCGTCGGAGGACGCGTCGCTGTGGCCGTCGACCGCGACCGCCGGGCTGGAGGGCCGGCCGCTGTGCTGGCCGGGGCAGCCCGGGCCGGCCCGCGCGGTGCTGGACCGTGCCGAAGAGCTGCGTGCGCGGGCCCGCGCGGACGGGCTGACCGAGGTGGCGCTGCTGGGGCGCGGCGCCCCGGCCCGCGCCGCGGAGCTGATCGTCGCGGCGCACCGGCTCACCGAACGGGACGCGGCCGCGGCCACGGCCGCCCGGGAGGACGGGGACGAGGACGACGACGCCCCGGCCGGCGCCGGCGTGTCACCGTTCACCGTGCTCGACGGCCCGGAGCCCGGCCCGCTGCTGCGCATCCGCGACGACCCCGAGCGGCTGAACCGGACGATGATCGTCGTCACCGGCGACGATCCCGGCACCGACACGCTCCGCCAGGTGTTCGCCGAGACGCTCCGGGACCTCGGCCTGTCCCCCGCCGAGATCGCGCGGCGGTTCGTCACCGTCGCCGAGCCGGGCGCGGCGGCGGCCAAACGCGCGACGGAGGCGGGCCATTCGCTGGTCGAAGCGCCCGCCCCGACCGCGTTCGGCGCCCTGTCCCCCTACGCGCTGGTGCCCGCCGCGCTGGCCGGCGCCGACGTGGGGCCGCTGCTCGACGCGGCCACCGCCGTCCTGCCCTCGCTCACCAGGCCGGAGAACAATCCGGGCCTCGTCCTCGGCGCCATCCTCGGCGGGGCGGTCCGCACCGGCCGGCGGACGGCCGTGCTCGGCGGCTACCCCGCGGCGCTGCCGGGCATCGCCGGATGGGTCGCGCTGCTGCTGGAGGAGACGGTCCGCGGGCGTCTCACCCCCGTCGTCCAGGGCGGCGGCCTCCCGCTGAGCCCGGCCGACGACCTGTTCCTCGTGACGTTCGACGGCCGCCCGCACCAGGACGACTCCACCGTCACCGGTCCGCTCGCCGCCCAGCTCGTCGTGTGGGAGTACGCCGCCGCCGTCGCCGCCTACCTGCTGGAGCTGGACCCCCTCGCGCCGCGGGACCGCGCGGCCCCGATGACGCTCGACGACGGGTCGGGCGACCCGCTGTTCGCCGACGGCGACCCCGGCCGGGCCGTGGAGGTGCACACCACCGTCCCCGCGCTGGCGGCGGCGACCGACCTGCCGCGGCTTCTGGACGCGCTGACCGTGGGGATCGGCGCGGACGAGCACCTGGCGATCGTCGCCTACCTGGACCCTGACGAGACGCGCGGGCAGGGGACGCAGATCCGCAGGCTCGCCGCGCTGCTCGCCGCCCGCTGCGGCCGCCCGGTGACGGTCGGCTGGGGCGGCCGGCAGCCCGCGGGCGGGAATGATCAGCCGGACGGAGGCGTATTCCTGTTGGTGACCGGGAACGTGGTTCGCGACGTACCCGTCCCGGACCGGCATCACCGGCTCGGCATGCTGCAGCTCGCCCGGGCGCTCGCGGACGCCCGCGACGCACGCGCGGCGGGCCGCCCGGTGGTCCGGCTGCACCTGCAGAACCGCTGGGCGGGGCTCGCCCGGCTCCTCGACTCCGCCAGGGCGGACCCCGCAAGAGGAGGGGATTGAACGCGCCGCCCCCGCGGCGCGCACTCGCTTCAGTTCTTTCTCGTTTCGTTCGTTCACGCACAGAGCACGGGGTCAGGACCAAGATGTTCGAAGGACTGGTACGACTAGTCCCAGCGCCGTCAGAGGCGGCGCCGTTGAAGGCAGTGCCACCGGAGGGGGCCACGTGACCGACCCAGCCAATCCGCTCCGCGACCCGCGGGACAAGCGCCTGCCGCGAGTGGCCGGGCCGTGCGTCCTCGTGCTGTTCGGGGTCACCGGGGACCTGTCCCGCAAGAAGCTGCTGCCGGCCATCTACGACCTGGCGAACCGCGGGCTGCTGCCGCCGGGCTTCTCCCTGGTCGGCTTCGCCCGCCGCGAGTGGGATCACCAGGACTTCCGGGAGATCGCCCACGAGTCGGTCAAGAAGCACGCGCGGACCCCGTTCCGCGAGGACGTGTGGACGCACCTGTCGGAGGGCATGCACTTCGTCCCCGGCACGTTCGACGACCCGGGCGCGTTCGACGCGCTGTCGATGGCGGTGAAGGAGCTGGACGAAACGCGCGGCACGGGCGGGAACTACGCGTTCTACCTGTCGATCCCGCCGAAGTTCTTCCCGCAGGTCGTGGAGCAGCTGCAGCGCTCCGGGCTGGCCGAGCCCAACGAGGAGGCCTGGCGCCGCGTCGTCATCGAGAAGCCGTTCGGACACGACCTGAAGAGCGCGGTGGAGCTGAACGACACCGTCCACCGCGTCTTCCCCGAGGAGTCGATCTTCCGGATCGACCACTACCTCGGCAAGGAGACGGTGCAGAACATCCTGGCGCTCCGGTTCGCCAACGCGATGTTCGAGCCGATCTGGAACCGCTCGTACGTCGACCACGTGCAGATCACGATGGCCGAGGACATCGGCATCGGCGGCCGCGCCGGGTACTACGACGGGATCGGCGCCGCCCGCGACGTCATCCAGAACCATCTGCTGCAGCTGCTGGCGCTGACGGCCATGGAGGAGCCCACGTCGTTCAGCGCCGAGGCCGTCCGCGCCGAGAAGGCCAAGATCCTGTCCTCGGTGCGGGTGCCCGGGGATCTCGCGGAGTCCACCGCGCGCGGCCAGTACGCGGCCGGATGGCAGGGCGGCGTGAACGTCAGCGGCTACCTGGAGGAGGACGGCATCCCCGCCGACTCCCGCACCGAGACCTACGCGGCGATCAAGCTGGAGATCGAGAACCGGCGCTGGGCGGGCGTCCCGTTCTACCTGCGCACCGGCAAGCGCCTCAGCCGCCGGGTGACGGAGGTGGCGATGGTGTTCCAGAAGGCGCCGCACCTGCCGTTCTCGCACACCGACACCGAGGAGCTCGGGCAGAACGCCCTGGTCATGCGGGTGCAGCCGGACGAGGGCATCACGGTCCGGTTCGGCTCGAAGGTGCCCGGCACCTCGATGGAGATCCGCGACGTCAACATGGACTTCGCCTACGGCGAGTCGTTCACCGAGACCTCTCCGGAGGCCTACGAGCGGCTGCTGCTGGACGTGCTGATCGGCGACCCGCCGCTGTTCCCGCGCCAGGAGGAGGTCGAGCTGTCCTGGAAGATCCTCGACCCGATCGAGGAGTTCTGGGCGAGCCGCGGCGACCTCGACCAGTACAAGTCCGGCGGCTACGGGCCCGACAGCACCGATGAGCTGATGGCGCGCGACGGGCGCGTCTGGCGGCGGCTCTAGATGAACGGGGGCTCTGCATGAACATCGACCTGACCGGTACCACCACCCGCAAGATCCAGGACGCGCTGACCCAGTCGCGGCACCTGATGGGCGGCCCCGCCGTCGGCATGGTGCTCACCCTGATCATCGTGACGGACGAGTCGGCGCAGTACGACGCGGTGCGCGCGGCGACGGAGGCGGCCCGCGAGCATCCCTGCCGGGTGCTGACCGTCATCTCCCGCGACCCGCGCGGCAGTTCGTCCCGGCTGGACGCCGAGATCCGGATGGGCGAGACGGGCCCGGGCGAGACGGTGCTGCTGCGCATGTACGGGCCGCTCGCCGAGCACGCCGACTCGGTGGTCGTCCCGCTGCTGATGCCCGACACCCCGGTGGTGACGTGGTGGCCGGGCGGCAAGGTGCCGAAGGTGCCGGCCAAGGACCCGCTCGGGACGCTGGCTCAGCGCCGGGTGACCGACTCCTACGCGGCCCGCGACCGGCTCGGCACCCTCGCGCAGCTCGCCGAGGGGTACCGTCCGGGCGACACCGACTTCACCTGGACGCGGCTGACCTCGTGGCGGTCGCTGCTGGCCGCCGCGCTCGACCAGGACCACGACGAGGTCACGGGCGGCGAGGTGGCGGCCGAGCCGGACAGCCCGAGCGCGGAGCTGCTGGCGGCGTGGCTGTCGGTCCGGCTGGGCGTCCCGATCGGCCGGACGGTCTCCGAGGGGCCCGGCATCACGGGCGCGCGGCTTGCGACGACGGGCGGCGACATCCAGATCCACCGGCCGGACGGGCGGGTCGCGACGCTGTGCCGGCCCGGCCAGCCCGACCGGCAGGTGTCGCTGATGCGGCGCCCGATGGCCGAGCTGCTGGCCGAGGAGCTGCGCCGGCTCGACCCCGACGAGGTGTACCGCGACGCCGCCGCCCGGTTCGCCAAGGACCTCGCGGGCGGGTCGACGAGGGAGGGCGTGGCGAGCGAGCCGCTGTCGGCGACGGCGGAGGCGGCGCGGACCGAGCCCGCCATGGACGCCGTCGAGAGGGACGAGGACGCGCCCGGCGAGCGGGGGGACGCGTGAGCGCCCCGTCGGTCCTGGTCCACCGCGACCAGGATGTGCTCGCCGAGGCGGCCGCGGCGCGGCTGGTGACGCGGATCGCGGACGTCCAGGCGGCCCGGGGCTGGGCGTCGGTGGTGCTGACCGGCGGCGGCGTCGGCACGGCGGTGCTGGCCGCGCTGGCCGGCACCGGGGCGCGCGACGCGATCGACTGGGGGCGCCTGGACGTGTGGTGGGGCGACGAGCGGTTCCTGCCCGCCGGCGATCCGGAGCGCAACGAGACCGGTGCCCGGGAGGCGCTGCTCGACCGCGTCCCGGTGGATCCGGCGCGGGTGCGTCCGATGCCGGCGGCGGACGGGCCGGACGGGGACGATCCGGAGGCCGCGGCGGAGCGGTACGCCGCCGAGCTGCGGTCGGCCGCGCGTCCCGGCGAGGACGGTCCCGCGTCGTCGTTCCCGGTGCCGTCGTTCGATGTGCTGATGCTGGGGGTGGGCCCGGACGCCCACGTGGCGTCGCTGTTCCCGGAGATGCCGGCGCTGCGCGACGAGCGTCCGGTGGTGGCCGTGCGGGGCGCCCCGAAGCCGCCGCCGACGCGGATCTCGCTGACGTTCCCGTCGCTGCGCGCCGCACGCGAGGTGTGGTTGCTGGCGTCGGGCGACTCGAAGGCCGAGGCCGTCCGGCTGGGGCTGTCGGAGGCGGAACCCGTGAAGGCACCGGTCGCGGGCGCGCGGGGCCGGGAGCGGACCCTGGTCCTGCTGGACCGGGCGGCCGCCTCACGGCTTCCGCCCGGACGCGTCACCGAACCCTGACCGTGATGGTCGGGTCTTGACCCGGCTGAGAGAAAACTGAAGAGTACGGCTCCTTTCGCATGCCCTCCGCAAAACCGTGCATACCCTGACGAGGGGGTAACCCGCGTCTAGTGAGGAGTCTCAGGTGCTGAAGGGTCGGACCGGGACGGCGAGTGCGGCGATCATCGGGGCGGCGGTCATCGCGGTCGCCGGCTGCTCATCCGGTGGCGACGGTGACGGCGGCGAGGGCGGGGGCGGCGGCAAGGCCGCGGACCCGGTGAAGCTGTCCATCACACCACCGACCGGTACGAAGCAGGTCGCACCGGACAAGCCCGTCGTCGTCCGGGCGGAGAACGGCAAGCTGACGAACGTCACCCTCACCCACGGCCAGAAGGACGAGAAGGCCGAGGGCAAGCTCGCCGCGGACGGCACGTCGTGGCGGTCGTCGTGGACGCTGAAGCCGTCAACGACGTACACGCTCACCGCGAAGGGCACCGGCCAGGGCGGCGAGCAGGTCGACGCGACCTCCACGTTCACGACGCTGAAGCCGGACGAGAAGCTGGAGAGCGGCATGTCGCCGCTGGACGGCGAGACCGTCGGCGTCGGCATGCCGGTCCAGCTGCTGCTGTCGCGGCCGGTGAGCACGAAGGCCGGCAAGATCGCGGTGGAGAAGGCCCTGGAGATCCAGATGTCCGAGCCCGTCGAGGGCGCCTGGTACTGGATCAGCGACAAGGAGGTCGACTTCCGTCCCCGCGAGTACTGGCCGACCGGCCAGGAGGTGAAGGTCACCGCTCACCTGGCGGGCGTGAAGGTGGCCGACGGCGTCTACGGGGTCGAGGACCGCACGGCGAGCTTCACCGTCGGTGAGCGGCACATCACCACCGTCGACGCCGAGAAGCACCGCGCGACGGTGACCAAGGGCGGCGAGACGGTGAAGACCATGAACGTCAGCCTCGGCAAGCCCGGCCACGAGAGCTACAGCGGGACGATGATCGCGCAGGAGAAGGCGAAGAAGATCATCATGGACTCGGCGACGACCGGCAACCCGGGCGAGTACCGGATCCCGACGAAGTGGAACGTCCGCCTCACCTACAGCGGCGTGTTCGTGCATTCGGCGCCGTGGTCGACCGCCTCGCAGGGCGAGGACAACGTCAGCCACGGGTGCGTGAACATGTCCCCCGGGAACGCCAAGTGGTTCTACGACTTCACCAACCGGGGCGACATCGTCAAGGTGACGGGAACGTCCCGGAAGCTGGAGTTCGGCAACGGCCCGACGCCCTGGGCGAAGTCCTGGGAAGGCTGGCTGGAGGGCAGCGCGATCGGCAAGCCGGTCATGGGCACCCCGCTCAAGTGACTCCGCTCAGGCGGCCCCGCACCGCGGGCGGCCGGTGAGGTCACTGGCACACTTGGTGACATGCAGAAGCTCTCGTTGGACGCACTGGTACGGGACCATCTGAAGCGCGCCGCCGCGGCCTCCACGGGACGCAGCGCCGACACCGTCTACGGCGGTCACGAGCACGTCCTGCGCCAGACGCTCATCGCGCTGACCTCGGGCACGACGCTGTCGGAGCACGAGAACCCCGGCGAGGCGACGATCACGGTCCTGCACGGGCGGGTGCGGCTGCTGAGCGGCGGCAACGCCTGGGACGGGATCTCCGGCGACCTGCTGATCATCCCGCCGGCGCGGCACAGCCTGGAGGCGCTGGAGGACTGCGCGATCCTCCTCACCGTCGCCAAGACCCCCTGAGCGGCGCCGCCTGCCGGAACCGGGAACCGCCGGTCCGTCCGGGCAGGCCGGCGGGGCCTGCCCGAGGGTCAGCCGCGGCCGCGGGTGCGCGAGGCAGGCGCCGGGTCCGGCGAAGGGCTCCGGCCGGTCGGCCTCGACCGGCGCGTCCAGTTCCGTCCCGTCGCGGCGGCGGGGACGCCCGGTCGCCATGGCGCTCATCCCTCCGCGCGGCCGGGTGCCTACCAAAGTCGATGGCCGGGCCGACCTGCGGCCGCTTCCCCGGCGGGGCGGCGTGGCTAACGTTGACCCCGTGCATCTCAGGCGATCGTCGCGCGACTGGCTCGGTGACCTGGCGGTCACCGCCGGGGCGGTCCTGCTCGGGGTGTTCATGCTCCTGGCGTCCCTGAACGACTTTCCCGAGGGCTCCAAGACCGCGATACCCCGGGACGTCGCGACCGGGGTGGTCTCCTGGATCGTCATGCTGCTGTGGCGGCGCCGGTACCCGGTCGCCGTCGCCCTCCTGATGATCGTTCTCCAGCTGACGGCGGCGACCGTGCTCGGGACCGCCGCCGCCGCGGTGTTCTCCGTGGCGATGCTCCGGCCCTGGCGGACGAGCATCCCGGTCGCCGGCACCGCCGTGCTGGTGTTCGTCGGGCTGTTCTGGCTCGCGCCGCTGTCCGAGCGCGAGTTCCGCGAAGGGGTCGTCTCCTTCGGCCTGCTGTACGCGGTGCTCGTGTCCTCGGGGATGCTGGTGCGGTCCCGGCGGCAGCTCATCGCGTCGCTGAAGGAGCGGGCCCGCGCCGCCGAGACCGAGCAGCGGCTGCGCGTCGAGGAGGCCCGGCTCCTGGAACGCGAACGGATCGCCCGCGAGATGCACGACGTCCTCGCGCACCGCATCTCGCTGCTCGCCGTGCACGCGGGGGCGCTGGAGTTCCGCCCGGACACGCCCGCCGACCAGCGCGAGGCGGCGGGAGTCATCCGGCAGAGCGCCTACGAGGCGATGGAGGACCTGCGCGAGGTGATCGGCGTGCTCCGCGACGACACGCCCGGCACCGACCCGGAACGGCCGCAGCCGACGCTCGCCGACGTGCCCGGGCTCGTCCGGGAGTCGCGGCGCGCCGGGGGCCGCGTCACGCTGGACGAGCACGTCCCCGAACCGGGCCGCGTCCCGTCGCGCGTCGGGCGGCACGCCTACCGGATCGTCCAGGAGGGGCTGACCAACGCCCGCAAGCACGCGCCCGGCGCCGACGTCCGGGTCCGCCTCGACGCCGGGACGGACCTGGACATCGAGATCGTCAACGCGCTGCCGCCCGGCCCGCCCGCGCTCACGATGCCCGGGGCCGGCGCGGGCCTCGTCGGACTCTCCGAGCGGGTGGCCCTGCTCGGCGGCACGCTGGAGCACGGCCGCACCGGCGACGGCCGCTTCCGGCTGCGCGCCCGCCTCCCCCTGTAGCCCTTCCCCGTCCGCATGGCCCCGCGGGACGGTGGGAAGGGGGGAGGCATGGCATCGAACTCCTCGACCCAGCCCGTCCTGGAAGAACTCGACCGCGCCGCCTGCATGCGGCTCCTCGGCGACGCCGGCATCGGCCGCGTGGCCTTCGACGACGGCGAGGGTCCCACGGTCGTCCCGGTGAACTACGCCGTGGACGGGGACGCGGTGGTCTTCCGAACGTCGGTCTCGGGCCGGCTGAACCGCAGCCTGCTGACGACCGTGGTGGGCGGCGAGGTCAGGGCGGCCTTCGAGGTCGACCGGTTCGACGAGCCGAACCGCGAGGGATGGAGCGTCCTGGTGCGCGGCGGCGCCCACCCGCTGAGCGAGGAGGAGAAGGCGACCGCCGCGCAGGTCCAGCCGTGGCCCGGCGGCGACCGCGAGGCCTGGTTCCGGCTTTCGGCGCTGGAGGTCAGCGGGCGGCGCCTGCGCCGGCCGTAGGCCGCGCACGGGCCGTGGGCCCGCGGGCCGTTAGGGTGACGGGATGGACTCCCCGCCCGTCCGCGTGCTGATCGTCGACGACGACGCGCTCGTCCGCGCCGGCCTGTCGATGATGCTGTCGAACGCCGGAGACCTCGAGGTCGTCGGGGACGTCGCGGACGGTGCGGAGGTCGTCGGCGCCGTCAACCGGCACCGGCCCGACGTCGTCCTGATGGACATCCGGATGCCCCGGCTGGACGGGCTCGCGGCGACCGAGCTGCTGCGCGCCCGCCGCGACCCGCCCGAGATCATCATCCTGACGACGTTCGACACCGACGACCACATCGTGCGCGCGATGCGGGCGGGCGCGAGCGGCTTCCTGCTGAAGCACACCCCGCCCCCGGACATCATCCGCGCGATCCGGGAGGTCGCCGCCGGAGAGCCGATGATGTCGCCGGCGGTGCTGCGCAAGATGATGTCCTATGTCGCGGGCTCCGGCGCCGACCCCCGCCAGGCCCGCGCCCGTGAGCTGCTGGACCGCCTCAGCGACGGCGAGCGCGCCGTCGCCGCGCTCGTCGGACGCGGCCGCACCAACAGCGAGATCGGCAGGGAACTGTCGCTCAGCGTCGCCACCGTGAAGGCGTACGTGTCGCGGCTGCTGACCAAGCTCGATCTGAACAACCGCGTCCAGGTGGCCCTCCTCGTCCACGACGCCGCCCTCGACGACTAGCTCTTCGGCCCGCGCGGCGCCAGGGGGACGTTGCGGAGGAGCAGGGCCGCGGCGAGGCCCGCCGCCAGGACGGGGAGGGCGGTGAGGAACAGGTCGGAGAAGGCGGCCGCGAACGCCTCCGCGACACCGTCCTGCACGGGCCCGGGGAGCGTGGACAGGACCTCGGGCCGGACCGCGTCACCGAACGCGGGCACCTGGCCGCCGGGGACGCGCCGCCCGATCTCCTCGGCGAACCGGCTGGAGACGATGGCGCCGAAGACCGCCATGCCCGCGGCGGTGCCGAGCATCCGCGTCGCGAAGACACCGGAGCCGGCCGCGCCCAGGTCGCGGCTCGGGGCGGCGTTCTGCGCGATGAGGATGACGACCTGCTGGGACAGCCCCGCGCCGAACCCGAGCAGCGCCATGTAGCACCCGGCGGTGAACAGGCCCGTGCGGGCGTCCATCGTCGCGAGCAGCGAGACGCCGGCCGCGCTGAGCGCCATGCTCGCGGCGGGCAGCCGGTGGTAGCGGCCGGTCCGGTGGATGTACTTGCCGGCGCCCATCGCGGCGGCGACGAGGCCGACCATCATCGGCAGGAGCAGCAGCCCCGAGTCGGTCGCGCCCACTCCCCCGACGACCTGGAAGAACATCGGCAGGTAGGTGGCGAGCCCGAACCCGGTCGCGCCGCCCACGGCCGCGACGGCGCAGGCCACGGCGAACGACCGGTCGCGGAACAGCCGCGGCGGGATGACCGGCTCGGCGGCCGTCCGCTCGGCGAGGACCCACGCGGTGAACAGCACCGCCGCCCCCGCCCCGAGGCCGAGGACGACCGGCGAGTCCCACGCGTACCGCGTCCCCGCCCAACTGGTGAACAGGGTGAAGCAGGTGACCGCCGCGCCGAGGAGGACGATGCCGAGGTAGTCGATCCGCGGCCCGCGGTCCGGCCTGGGCAGCCGCAGGAACAGCACGGTCGTCGCGGTGGCGGCGACGCCGAGCGGCAGGTTGACGTAGAACACCCAGCGCCAGGAGGCGTGGTCGGTGAGGAAACCGCCGATGAGCGGGCCCGCGATGCTGGACACCGCGAAGATCAGCGCCGAGTATCCCTGGTACTTCGCGCGCTCCCGCGGCTCGAACAGGTCGCCGGTCAGGGCGAACATCGAGCTCAGCAGGCATCCGGCGGCGGCGCCCTGGACGACGCGGAACACGATCAGCCAGTTCATCGACGGAGCCGCCCCGCACGCCGCAGATCCCGCCATGAATCCGAGGAGCCCGATCAGCAGGACCGGCCGGCGTCCGAACAGGTCCCCCAGCCGTCCCGACAGGGGGACGGTGACGCTGGTGGCGAGCACGTAGGCGGTCGAAACCCACGCGAGCCGGTCGAGCCCGCCGAGCTCCCCGACGAGCATGGGCAGCGCGGTGCCGAGCACCGTCGCGTCCAGCGAGGACATGAGCCCGGCGAGCATCAGCCCGCCGAACACCAGCAGCCGATGCCGGCGGCTCATCGGCGCCGCCTTGCCGGGACCCGGCCGTCCGGGACGGGGTGTCGTAACCATGTGCACCTAACATTCATATGCTTAACGCAAATGAATGCTAGACACATACAGATGAGCGACGCAACCTAGCTAGACTTGTCACCATGAGCGACGAGGCGTTGCACGGCGGAGCGGTGGACGGCGGAGCGGTGGACGCCGTCGAGCGGAGCATGGTCAAGCTGCGGCGCGGCATGTCGCGGCAGCGGCTCGGCAAGGCGGCGATCCGGGAGCACAACCTCCCCGTGGACGTCCAGGTCCTGCACGTCGTGGACGTCATCGACGAAGGCCCCGACCACGCCGGCCAGGAGATGAGCGTCGGCCTGGTCGCCGCGCGCCTCGGCGTCGACGCGTCCCGGGGCAGCCGCATCGTCGCCGAGGCCGTCAAGTCCGGCTACGTCCGCCGCGTCGCGTCCCAGGAGGACGGCCGCCGCATCCACCTGGAACTCACCGACGCCGGGCGGGCCGTCGTGGACGCCACCCGCCGCACCCGCCACGAGCACTTCGCCAAGGCCATGAGCGACTGGACGGACGAGGAGCGCACCGAGTTCGCCCGCCTCCTGTCCCGCTTCGTCCACACCTACGACGACTGACCGGCGCTCACGACCCCGTGGTCGAGCCGGGGCGCACGATCATGAGGACGACGACGATCGCCCACAGCAGGTTGAAGACACCGGTGAGGGCGGTCAGCCGTGTCACCACGCCGTCCCGGGCGGCGGCCTTCAGCAGCCGCTGCTGGGCGGGCAGGATCGCCACCGCCAGGATGCCGGCCGCGATCGCGGTCAGGATGATCGAGGCGATCAGCCACGCGTCGGTGAGGACGCCGAGCTGCGCGGCGGTCGCGAACCCGAAGGCCGGGACGGCGAGGCCGAGCAGGGCGTAGCCGCGGCAGATCCGGTGCAGGAACGCGGCCGTCCCGGCCGATTCCCCCGCCTCGGGCTGCTTCACGTAGCGGGGAAACAGCGAGGCCGCGACGGTGATCGGACCGATCGCCAGGATCGCCGCCAGGACGTGCACGGACAGCAGGAACTCCGTCATTGGGTACCCTCCAAATATGTTGGCTGCCAATACGTACCACGTCTACTCAAAGGTTGTGTAGGCTGCCTACCTATGAGGGCGGACGCGGTACGCGGGCATCTGGACGGGCTGCTGCTCGCCGCGCTCGAAGGCGGCCCGCTGCACGGCTACGCGATCATCGCGGCGGTCCAGGAACGCAGCGGAGGGGCACTGGAACTGCGCACGGGCACGATCTATCCGGCGCTGACGAAGCTGGAACGGCTCGGCCTGCTGCGCAGCACCTGGGATTCCGTCGGCGAGCGGCGCCGGCGCTCCTACGAGCTGACCGACGCCGGACGCCGGCGCCTGGCCAGCGAGCGGTCGGCGTGGGAGGAGTTCACGGCCGCGATCGGCTCCGTCCTGAACCCCGCGGCACCTCCGCACCCGGCCTCATGACCGCCACCGGAGACGTCGTCGAGGACTACGTCGCGTCCCTGGCGGCGAACCTGCACGGCCCGGCGCGGGTCAAGGGCCGGATGGTCGAGGAGATCCGCGACGGTCTCCGCGACACCGTCGAGGCGCACGCGGTCGGCGGCATGCCCTACGACCGGGCCGCCCACCAGGCCGTGCGCGAGTTCGGGACCGGAGCGGAACTCCTCCCCCACTGCCAGCGGGAACTCACCATCGCGCAGACCCGGCACACCGCCCGCACCGCCGCCCTGACGGTCCCGTTCCTGATCGGGTGCTGGCTGCTGATCTGGACCGCCGACCTCGACCGGGAATGGCCGTCACGGCTGCTGACCGTCCATCTGGCCGGTGTCGCCGCCACCGCCGGGCTGCTCGCCGCGACGACCCTGGCCGCGACCGGCCCCCTCGCCCTCCGCGTCCCCACGCCGCGCCGGCTGCCCCTCGCGGTCGCCTGGACCGGCACCACCGCCGGAGCCGCGATGGGGATCGCCGCCCTCGCGCTCGTCGCCGCCTCGATCCTGGCCGCGCACTGGCCGCTGATGGTCCTCGCCGGCGCCCTCACCGCCGCGTCGCACGCCATGGTGGCGTCCTCCGCCCGCGCCTGCCGCCGGTGCGCCCGCCTGCTCCCTCCGCACGGCGCAGGCCAGGCGTAGTAAAGCGCCACCCGCGACGGGACTAGGCTCGCCCGGGTGGACGAGGCCGAACTGCTGACGAAGGCCCGCGCCGGCGACCCGGCGGCGTTCGACAGGCTCGCCGCCCCGTACCGGGGTGAGCTGAAGGCGCACTGCTACCGCATGCTCGGCTCCCTGCACGACGCGGAGGACGCACTCCAGGAGTCGATGCTCGCCGCCTGGCGCGGCCTGGGCGGGTTCGAGGGACGCAGTTCGCTGCGCACCTGGCTGTACCGGATCAGCACCAACGCGTGCCTGCGGCTGGTCTCGAAACGCCCGCGGCGCCTCCTGTCCCCCGACCACGGCCCGCCGCGCCGCGACACCGGCGACCTCGGCGAGCCGGTCACCGGCCCGGTGTGGCTGGAACCGTGGCCGGACGACGTTCCCGACGACGATCCCGGCCCGGCCACCGCGTTCGCCCGCCGCGAGGGTGTGGAACTGGCCTTCGTCGCGGCGTTGCAGCACCTGCCGGCCACCCAGCGCGCGGTGCTCATCCTCCGCGAGGTGCTGGAGTTCTCCGCCGCCGAGGTCGCCGAATTCCTCGACATCACGCCCGCCGCCGTCAACAGCGCCCTGCAGCGCGCCCGCAAGGCCGTCCGGGAACGGGTACCGCCCACCGCACAGCAGACCGAACTGTCGGCCCTCGGCGCGGACGGGCGGCGCGAACTGATCGACGCGTTCGTGACGGCGTGGGAACGCGCCGACGTGGACACCATCGTCACCCTCCTCGCCGACGACGCCCGCTTCACGATGCCGCCGCTGCCCGCCTGGTTCGACGGCCGCGACAGCGTCGTCCGGTTCTTCACCGAACGCGTCTTCGCCACCCCCTGGCGCCTCGTGCCGATCCGGGCCAACGGGCAGCCCGCGTTCGCCTGCTACCAGCAGAACCCCGACGGGCGCTTCCGCATCGGCGCGATCAACGTCCTCGGCCTCCGCGACGGCCTGATCACCGAGCTCGCCGGCTTCCTCGACCCCGCCCTGTACCCCCTCTTCGGCCTTCCGGAAGAATTTTCGCCCTGACCGATGAATCCGCGGCGCCCGCCGTCTCTCCCCCCGTGAAAGCACATCCAAGAGGAGAGCACCGATGCGCAAGCTGATCGTCATCAACATCATTTCGCTCGACGGCTACTTCGAGGGACCGGGCAACGACGTCATGGCCCTTCCGATCGACGAGGGATTCAGCGAGTACAACGTCGAACGCCTCCGCGCCGCCGGGACCCTCCTGCTGGGACGCGCCAGCTACGAAGGCTTCAGGAGCTACTGGCCGCCGATCGCGGACGACGCCTCCGAGCCGCCGGTGGAGCGTGAGATCTCCCGCCTCAACAACGCCATCGACAAGGTCGTCGTCTCCGACACCCTCACCCCGGAGGAGACGGCCCCCTGGCACGACACCGAGATCGTCAAGCGCGCCGACGCCCACGCCCGGGTCGCCGCCCTCAAGGAGAGCCCCGGCAAGGACATCGTCATGTTCGGCAGCCACACCCTGTGGAACGACCTCCTCGCCGCCGGCCTGGTCGACGAACTGCACACCATGATCGGAGCGGGCGTCCTCGGGGCCGGGACCCCGATGTTCGAGGGCGCCGCCCCGGTCCGGCTGCGGCTCCTGGAGGCCCGGGCCCTCCCGGGCTCCGAACTCGTCCTCATCCGCCACGCCCCCGCCGCCGCGTGACGCATCCGCCCCGGCGGCCCTCGCGCCGCCGGGGTGGCCACGCGAACCGGGCCGCACTACCTTGGGTCGGTGGATTTCGTCAAAGCCGCCGCCTTGATCGCCGTCGGCTCCGGCTTGCTGTGGGGCTGCTGGGTCGAAGTACTCGCATGGTCCCGGCGCCGCCGCCGCGGAGTACGGACGACCGGGGTCGTCGTCGGGCACCGCACCCCGGCCGCGGCGAGCCCCGGAACCATGCAGCGGTCGGGCGTCTTCGAGTTCACGACCGAGGACGGCCGGGCGGTCCAGGCCACCAGTTCCCTGTCCACGCCGCGCGGCCCGCGGATCGGAGCCCGGATCCCCGTCGTGTACGACCCGGCCGACCCGGCGGGCACCGCGGACCGTCCCGGCGTCCTCGCCTTCAAGATGATCGCGCTTCTTCCCCTCATGCTCGTCATCGGCGCGGCCCTCGTCGTTTACGGCGTCACGTTCCTGACATGACCGGCCTCAGCGATCAGCTCACCGCGACGCTGATCTCCGGAGGGGTCGCGCTGATCGTCGCCCTCCTCGGGATCGGCGGCGCCATCACGGCCCAGCTCGTCACCACCAGGCGCACGTTCCGGAACTCGCTCGCCCTGTTCGAGCGGCAGCACGCCGAACAAGAACGCGTACGCCAGGAATCGCTGCACCGAGAGGACGCCCACCGGTTCACCGAGCAGAGACGCGTCGTCTACGGCAGGCTCCTCCGGACCGCGAACGACCTCGTCCTCGCAGGCGACGCGGAACGCGCCGCCGAAAAGCACTGGGAGCGGCTGCAACGGCAACTGGACCGCACCCGGAATCCGACCGCCGCCCTGCGCGACGCGGCGGCCGAGTCCCGCCTGGCGGCCGATGAGGCACGGGAAGCGAGGAAGAAGCTGGCCACCGAGACCACTGACCTGCTCGAAGAGATCCAGCTCATCGCCGACGACGCGGTGAGGGCCGCCGCCGATGCCCTGAACGCTCGAGCGCGCGACGCCCCGGACGTCTCCGACCGGGGCTACGGCGACGCCAGGGCAGGTTTCCTCAACGCGGCCCGGCAGGAACTCGGCATGGGTGCCTGACGGTCATTTCAGGCGCGCGCGGAGCAGGCAGAACTCGTTGCCCTCCGGGTCCGCGAGGACGACCCAGCTCTCCTCGCCCGTCTGCCCGACGTCGGCGTGCCGCGCCCCCGCGGCGAGGAGGCGCTCCAGCTCCTCCTCCTGGTCGCGATCGGTGGCGTTGACGTCGATGTGCAGCGGCAGCTTCCCGGCCTTCGCGTCGTCACTCCGGCTCAAGAGGAGTGTCGGCTGAAGCCCGCCGAAGCCCTCCCGGGGACCGATCTCGACGTCCTCGCCGTCCCGGTCCAGCACCACGAACCCCAGTACCTCGCACCAGAACGCCGCGAGCCCCTCCGGATCGCGGCAGTCGAGCACGAGCTCACTGATCCGACACGCCACAGCCCACCTCCAGATCCTCGTCGCGCAGCCGCGCCGCTCTTCGGTCCGGGCACGGGCGCTGCCCACCGTAGCGGCGCCGTCTTCCTCATGCCTACATCTGTGGTCGCGGGTCGGGCGCCTCGCGGTACCCCAGGAGTTGCGGTGCCGCCGGGGCGGTCGCGCCTTGCGGGGGAATGCCCTGGCCAGGCCGCGGTCTAGGCTGGTCGCATGGGTGGTTGGTCGGGGCTGAGCGGCCGGGCGGCGGACGAGGCCCTCGCCGGCGGCGTCCTGCTGCTGGTGGCCGCCGGCAGCCTCCGCTCGGTGATCGGCGCCCGCGAGGAGTCCTGGCCGGCCACCGCGCTGTCCTGGGGCCTCATCGTGGTCGCCTGCGGGGCGCTGTACTTCGGCCGCCGCCACCCGGTGGCGGTCGCGGGGGTCGTGGTGACGGCCACCGGCGTCTACTACGTCACCAGCGCGTACGACGGGCCGCTGATGATCGCGCCCATCGTGGCGCTGTACCTGATCGCGTCCGCGGGGCGGCTCCAGGCCGCCGTCGCCGTCGCCGCCCTGGTCGTCATCGGGACGGGGGCCGGGACGCTCGCGGGCAACGACGACGTCAACGGGGTCGCCGTGTTCATGCTGACCGGATGGGTGGTGGCGATGGTGGCGCTGGGCTGGGTCCGGCACAGCCGCCGGGTCTACCTGCGCGAGGCCGAGCGGCGCGCCGCCGGGGAGGAACGGCTGCGCATCGCCCGCGACCTGCACGATGTGGCCGGGCACCACATCTCGCTCATCAACGTCCAGGCCGGGACGGCGCTGCACCGCTTCCGGCGGGACCCGGCGCAGGCGGAGGCCGCCCTCGCCGCGATCAAGGAGTCGAGCCGGGACGCGCTGCGCGACCTGCGCGCCACGCTCGGGGTGTTGCGGCAGGCCGACGAGGAGGCGCCGACGGCGCCCGCGCCGGACCTCGACCGGATCGGCGAGCTGGTCGAGTCGGCGCGGGCGGCGGGGCTCACCGTCCGTACCCGCGTCACGGGCGACGCCGGGCCGCTGCCCGGCGGGGTGGAGCTCGCCGCGTACCGGATCGTGCAGGAATCGCTGACCAACGTGGTCCGGCACGCCTCGGCGGGGACGGTCACCGTGCGCATCGAGCGCGGGCCTCGGTCGGTCCTCGTCGAGGTCGCCGACGACGGCCGGGGCGCGGCCGCGGGCGCCACCGGCGGCGGCGTCCGCGGGATGCGGGAACGCGCCCGCGCGCTGGGCGGCGAGCTGACCGCGGGCCCGGGACCGGACGGCGGCTTCCTCGTCCGGGCGCGCCTCCCCCATGGGAACGGAGCTTCATGATCAAGGTTCTGCTGGCCGACGACCAGCGGCTGGTGCGCGCAGGATTCGGCTCCATCCTCGACGACGAGGACGACATCACGGTGGCCGGTGAGGCCGGGGACGGCGAGCAGGCCCTCGCCGCCTGCCGCGCGCTGCTGCCGGACGTGGCGCTGATGGACATCCGGATGCCCGGCATGGACGGCCTGGAGGCGACCCGGCGGATCACCGCCGACCGGCGGCTCGACGGCGTCCGGGTCGTCATCCTGACCACGTTCGACCTCGACGAGTACGTGTACGGCGCGCTGCGGGCCGGTGCCGCCGGCTTCCTGGTCAAGGACACCGATCCGCAGGAGCTGATCCACGCCGTGCGGGTCGCGGCGCGGGGGGACGCGCTGATCACCCCGTCCGTCACCCGCCGCCTGATCGCCGAGTTCGCCGGGCGGGTCAGGGCGCCCGCCCCCGGCCCCCGGCTGAAGGCCCTCACCGACCGCGAACGCGAGGTCATGCTGCTGGTGGCCGCCGGGCTCAGCAACGACGAGATCGCCGCCCGCCTCGTCCTCAGCCCGGCCACCGCCAAGACCCATGTCAGCCGCATCATGTCCAAGCTGGACGTGCGGGACCGCTCGCAGCTGGTCGTCCTGGCCTACGAGTCCGGCATGGTCAACCCGGGCTGGATGACCGGCGGGCCGCAACCGCCGGGGTAGGCGCGCCGCGGGCCCGCAACCGGCGGGGTAGGGCAGGTGCCCGCCGCAGGCCGATGCCGCGCGGCATGCCGTGACCCGAGGCTGGCCTGCATGAGCGCACGATCCAGACAGGCCACCGGCGCCTTCGTCGGTCTCCTCGCCGGCGGGGCCGCGGGCTTCTTCCTCACCGAGTCGGTCGCCGTCTTCTTCCATTTCGTCCTTGACCGCACGCTCGACGTGGAAGGCACCGGCATCCTGCTGGCGGTCTTCATCGGCGTGCCGATCCTGTGCGCCGTGGCCGGCGCCGTCGCCGGTGCGCGCCTCGCCGCACGCCAGGGGGGTTGACCGCCATGTCGTCGAACACGCGCACGGGCACGTTCGGCCGGCTGGCCTCCTGGTCGCAGCGCCACCGCTGGGGCGCGCTCCTGCTGTGGGTGCTGGCGGTCGCGGCGATCACGGCCGGCTCGCAGGCCGCGGGCGCCGCCTACCACAACGACTTCTCGCTGCCCGGAACCGATTCCCAGGCCGCCGCCGACCTGATGGAGGAGCACGGGTCGCTCCGGGCGGGCGCCACCGTCCAGATCGTTTTCAAGGACGCCCGGGGATTGAGCGGCGATCGCGCCGTCATCGACCGGATGCTGGAGAAGGTCCGCGAGCTGCCGAGCGTCGCCGACGTCCGCGCCCCCGACGCCGCCGCCGTCTCCGAGGACGGCACGATCGGCTACGCCACCGTCACCCTCGACGGCCCGGCCGAGGACGTACCGTCCGCGCACGTCACCGAGATCATCGATACCGCGAAGGCCGCGGGCGGGGACGGCCTGCGGGTCGAACTCGGCGGGGACGCCGTCCGGGGCGCGCAGGAGGGAGGCGGCGGAGGCGCCGAGGGCGCGGGGATGCTCGCCGCGCTGGTCATCCTGATCCTGCTGTTCGGCTCCATCGTGGCCGCCGCGGTCCCGCTGGTCACCGCCCTGTTCGCGGTCGGCGGCGCGGTCGGGCTCATCGCCCTGGCCTCGCACGTGTTCACCGTCGCCGACTTCACCCCGCCGATCATGATGCTGATCGGGCTCGGCGTCGGCGTGGACTACGCGCTGCTGATCTTCTACCGCTACCGGCACGAACTGCGCGGCGGCGCGGACCCGGCGGCAGCGGCTCGCGCGGCGCTGGACGCGGCCGGCCGGACGGTCTTCTTCGCCGGCTGCACCGTCATCATCGCCCTGCTGGGACTGATCGTGCTCGGCCTCGGCGCGCTTCAGGGGGTCGCCCTGGCGGTGGCGCTGACCGTGCTGGTCACCATGGCGGCGTCGCTGACCCTGCTGCCCGCGCTCCTCGCGGTGTTCGGCGGCCGCATCCAGCGGCAGGTCCGCAAGCGCGCGGACCGCTCCAGGGACGACGGCTGGCGGCGGCTGGCCGCGGCCGTGCAGCGCCGTCCCGTCCCCGCGCTGCTCGTCGCCGTCGCGGCCCTGCTCGCCCTGTCGGCCCCCGCCCTCGACATGCGGCTCGGCTTCGCGGACGCGGGCAACGACGCCCCGTCCTCCACCACCCGGCAGGCGTACGACCTGCTGGCGGAGGGGTTCGGCCCCGGCTTCAACGGGCCCCTGGTCATCGTCACCGAAGGCCCCGCGGCGCAGTTGCGGCCGACGCTGGAGCAGACCGGGGGCATCGCCGCCACCACCCCGCCGCTGCCGTCGAAGGACGGTGCGGTGTCCACCGTCATCGCCTTCCCCGCCACCGCGCCGCAGGACGAGGCCACCGCCGACCTCGTCCACACCCTGCGCGACGACGTGCTCCCCGCCCTCTCCCAGCGGACCGGCGCGGACTACCTGGTCGGGGGGCCCACGGCCGCCACCCAGGACTTCGCCGACTCGGTCTCGGAGCGAATGCCGCTGTTCGTGGCCGTGGTCGTCGGCCTGTCCGCCGTCCTCCTCATGGCGGTGTTCCGGTCGGTGCTGATCCCGATCAAGGCCGCGCTGCTGAACCTGCTGTCCATCGCCGCCGCGCTGGGCGCCGTCACCCTGGTCTTCCAGGACGGCCGGTTCGGCGCGCAGCCCGGCCCGATCGAGGCGTTCATCCCCGTGATGATCTTCGCGATCGTCTTCGGGCTCTCCATGGACTACGAGGTGTTCCTCGTCTCCCGCATCCACGAGGAGTGGGAGCGCACCGGGGATCCCGCGCACGCCGTCCGCGAGGGCCTGGCGGCCACCGGCAAGGTCATCACCGCCGCCGCCGCCATCATGATCGTCGTGTTCGCGGCGTTCATCCTGAGTCCCGGCCGGATGCTGCAGCAGTTCGGGCTGGGGCTCGCGGTCGCCGTCCTCCTGGACGCCGTGGTGATCCGCTGCCTGATCGTCCCCGCGGTCATGCAGCTGCTCGGCAGGTACGCCTGGTGGCTCCCCCGCCCCCTGGCGAAGCGCCTCCCGAGGGTCGCCCTGGAACGCCCGAGCTGAAGGCACCGGTCAGGCCAGGACGGTGCAGAGGGCGTCAAGGGCGGCCGGGTAGGCGCGGCCCTGCGGTGTGCTGTAGCCGATGATGAGGCCCTGCGGGCGTCCGGCGGGGTCCTGCCAGTGGTCGCGGAGGGGCATGAGGGCGAGGTCGAGGGCCGCCGCGCGGCGCATGATCTCGTCCTCTCCCGGGCCGCCGTCCGGGAGCAGGACGAGGGCGTGCAGGCCGGCCGCGACGCCCTGCACCCGGACATGCGGCGCGCGGGCGTGCAGCATCTCGACCAGGAGGTCCCGGCGGCGGCGGTAGCGCAACCTGGACGCGCGGACGTGCCGGTCGTAGGCGTGGCCGCCGATCAGGTCGGCGAGGACGAGCTGCCCCAGCGACTGGGTGTGGGCGTCGGTGACGCGCTTGGCCTCGACGACGGGCTCGACCAGGCGCTCGGGGAGCACCAGCCAGGCCAGGCGCAGCGCCGGGGCGAGGGTCTTGGACGTGGTGCCGGCGTAGACGACGTGGTCGGGGGCCGTCCCCTGCAGAGCGCCGACGGGCTGCCGGTCGAAGCGGAACTCGCCGTCGTAGTCGTCCTCGATGACCGTCCCGCCGGTGTCGCGCGCCCAGGCGGTGAAGGCCCGGCGGCGGTCGGGGTGGAGCGTCGCGCCGCACGGGTACTGGTGCGCGGGCGTCAGCACGGCCGCACCGGCTGGGCCGAGGGCATCGGCCCGCGCTCCCAGGTCGTCGACCGGCAGCGGGACGATGTCCGGCCCGGCGCGCCGGACGGTGACGCGGTGGAGCGGGTGGCCCGGCTCCTCCATCGCGGCGGCGGTGGTCCCGGCGCCGGCGAGGACGGCGGCGAGCAGCCCGAGGGACTGCGCGTAACCGGACGTGATCACGACCCGGGCGGGGTCGGCGTGGACGCCCCGGGCCCGGCCGAGGTAGCCCGCCAGTGCCTCGCGCAGTTCGGGACGGCCGCGCGGGTCACCGAGCGCGTGCACTTCGGGCGGCGCGGCCGTCAGGACGCGGCGGGTCGAGCGCAGCCACGCCGCGGAAGGGAACGCGCTGAGGTCGGGCCGTCCGGGCAGCAGATCATGCGCGGGGTTCCCGTGATCTCCAGGAAACGCCTGTCCGTGCGGGATGGGCGGAGCCGACGCAGACCGGGCCGTCGCGGAACCGGCCGACGTGCGGCCGTCCCCCCGCGCGGGTGGAGTGGCGTCCGGGCGGGCGACTTCCGCCACGCGCGTGGACGAGCCGGGCACGGCCGTCAGGTATCCCTCCGCCGCCAGCTGGTCGTACGCGGCGCTCACGGTGCCGCGTGAGAAGCCCAGTTCAGCGGCGAGCGCACGCGTGGAGGGCAGCACGGCGCCGGGGGCGAGCCGTCCCGTCGCGACGGCGGTGCGGAGAGCGCGTTCGAGGCCCGTCCGGCGGCCACCGGACGTGTCCAGATCCAGATGAAGATCGACCCCGGAACCGGACCGGTTTCTCGGCATGGAACTGGATCTTAATCCTGGGCCGGTCGAGCCTTACGTTCGCGGCATGATTGTTTTCGCCCAGTTCAGCGACACGCATCTCGACACAGGGGACGACCGGGCCGAGCGCGCGGCGCGGGTCATGGAGCATCTGAACGGCCTGCCGGTCGACGCCGTCCTGGTCACCGGGGACATCGCCGACCATGGCGAGCCCGCCGAGTACGAGCAGGCGCGCAAGGTGCTGGAATCCCCGCACCCGGTGCTGATGTGCCCCGGCAACCACGACGCCAGAGGGCCGTACCGGGAGGTTCTGCTAGACCGACCGCCAGGAGACGGGCCGGTCAACAGGGTCCACAAGGTAGCGGGCGCGCTGTTCGTGATGTGCGACTCCACGGTGCCCGGCGAGGATCACGGGTTCCTCGACGACGCGACCCTCGGCTGGCTCGACCGGACCCTCGCCGGGGAGCCGGGCACCCCGGCGTTCGTCTGTTTCCACCACCCGCCGGTGACGCTGAGCATCCCGTATGTGGACGGGATCCGGCAGTTCGGCGCGGGACGGCTGGCCGAGGTCATCGCGCGGCATCCGCAGGTCGTGGCCGTCCTGTGCGGGCACGCGCACACGGCGGCGGCCACGACGTTCGCGGGACGGCCCCTGCTCGTCGCGCCCGGGGTCGTCTCAACGCTCGTCCTGCTGCGGCCGGAGGGCGACATCGCCGACCATGACGCGCCCCCGGGGCTGGCGTTGCACGTCCTGGACGACGAGGCCCGCCTGACCACGCACTACCGCACCGTCTAGCGGCGGTCCGTCCAGGTTCGGGTGATCTCTTCGGCGGCGTCGCGGACGAGGGTCCGGTAGCGGCCGACGGCCTCGGGGGTGAAGCGGTGGCGGGGTGACGGCATGGACCCGTGCCCCGGCACGGCGACGCAGGGAGCGTGGCAGGCTGGTCGGTGCGGTCAGAAACGGGCTGCGGCGCGGTATCGAACAGGAGTGGAAGTGGAGCATCTCGGCATCCTCGCCCACAGCGCGGAAGGCGCCGCGTTGTACTTCCGGGCCTTCTGCCAGGAGGGTTTCCGTGAGCTGGGTCCCGACGACCATCCCGACGTGACGCTCGACCTCATCGCGCCGGCGCGGAGCATGCCCGCCTGGGACGCCGGAGACCACGACTCGATCCGGGTGACGCTGGCCGAGAGCGTCCGGTCTCGCCGCTGCCCACGCTCGACTCCACCCGCCTGCTCGCACGCGCCGCCTTCGACGTGGCGGTGGGCCGCCGCCCCCTCCCCGCATGGCGCGGCGGACACTTCGACCGGCGCTGAAACGAACCGTCCCTAGATTCGGGGACGTGGAGAACACAGATCTGCTCGTCACCGGGCACGCCGACGTCACGGCCGTCCTGAGCGACGCCCGCTTCGCCGTCCCGCCGGCCCCGGGCGGCGCCCGCCCGCACTCGCTGGCGTGGCTCCGGCAGACGGTGTGCCGGTTCAGCGAGGGCGCCGACCATGCACGGCGCCGCGCCATCGTGGTGGACGAACTGGATGCCATCAGCCCTGATCACCTGCGGCTTCGCGCCCGGGACCGCGTCCTGGCCGGGGACGGCCCGGAGCGGGTGCCGGTCATCGTGCTCGGCGAGGCCCTCGGCGTCACCGACCTCGGCACGCTCGGGGACGCCGTTCCCGTCGCCGCGTCCGGTTACCTCACCGGCGAGGGGCGGAGCGGCGCGGACGCGGCCGTCGCGACGCTCGTCCGGCTCCTCGGCCCGGGTCCGGACGAGCGAGTCGCGGGCCGCGTCGCCGTCCTCGTGCAGGCGTGCGAGGCGACCGCCGCGCTCGTGCGGGCGACGCTGCCGTACGCCCGGCGCCCGGAGTTCCGCGGCCGGCCCGTCGACCGCGTCGTCGCCGAGACGCTGCGGTTCGACCCGCCCGCCCCGGTCCTGCGCCGCGTCGCCGCCGAGGGCGCACGGCTGAACGGCCGCGCGATCCCCCGGGGCGCCGTCGTCACGCTGGACCTGCGGGCCGCCAACCGGGACCCGGACGTGTTCGACGAACCCGGCCGTTTTGATCCTGACCGGCGGGAACGTCCCCATCTGACGCTCGGCGCGGGCCGGCGGCCGTGTCCCGGCGGCGGCCACGCGCTCCATCTGGCCGCCGGTGTGGTCGAGGCGGTCCTGCACGGAACGGAGGACGGCCGGTGAACTTCCACGAACTGCACCACGGTGACCGTCCGCTGGTCCTGCCGAACGCGTGGGACTTCGCGAGCGGCGCGGCCCTCGTCAAGGCCGGGTTCCCCGCGATCGGGACGACCAGCCTCGGCGTCGCGGCGGCGGCCGGGAAGACCGACGCGGCGGGCGACACCCGGGAGGAGACCCTCGCGCTCGCCCGCGTCCTGTCCCGCCTGCCCGTGCCGGTCACGGTCGACATCGAGGGCGGGTTCTCCACGCGGGTCGCGGACGTCGCCGAACTCGTCACCGAACTGGCCTCGTGCGGGATCGCCGGGATCAACCTGGAGGACGGGCGGTCCGACGGTACCCTCGCGCCGCTCGACCACCAGACCACCGTCATCGCCGCGGTGAAGCGGGCCGCGCCGCAGGTGTTCCTGAACGCCCGCACCGACACGTTCTGGCTGGGCGACCCGGACCGCGACGAGACGCTGCGGCGGGCCCGCGCCTTCGCGGAGGCGGGCGCGGACGGGGTCTTCGTCCCGGGGATCGTGGACGACGCCGACATCCGGGCCGTCCTCGACGCGGCGGACGTCCCGCTGAACGTCCTGTTCATGCCGGGCAAGACCGAGTACTCGCGGATGGACCGCCTCGGCGTGCACCGCCTCAGCACCGGTTCGCAGCTGTTCCGGAAGGCGCTGCAGGCCACCGTCACCGCGGCCCTCGGCGTCGCGGGCGGAGACGGCGATCAACCCGCGCCCTCGTACGGGGACGTCCAGGAACTCGTCCGGCCCTAGTGCCCGGTGATCCTGTCGGCGACGCGGGCCAGGACGGACGTGCTCGGGGACGGTGAGGACGACTCGCGGGCGTCGGCGGCGCGGTAGAGGCCGTACATCGCGTGGACGCCGAGCCAGCGCAGCGGTTCGGGTTCCCAGCGGCGGACGCGGCGGTCCACCCACGGCAGCGCCGTGAGGTCGGTGTCGTGCCGCAGGACGAGGTCGCGGAGGGTGCGGCCGGCGAGGTTGGCGGTGGCGACGCCGTGGCCGGTGTAGCCGCCGGCGTGGCCGAGGCCGGTCGCGTGGTCGAGGACGACGGTCGAGCACCAGTCGCGGGGCACGCCGAGGACGCCCGACCACGCGTGGGCGACGCGGCCTTCGCCGGCGACGGCGGGGAACATCGCGGTCAGCGCCGTCCAGAGGGCGTCGATCGTGGACGGCCGCGTCCGGCCGCCTTCGTCGATGCGGGAGCCGTACCGGTAGGGGCGGCCGCGGCCGCCGAACGCGATGCGGTCGTCGGCGGTGCGCTGCGCGTACATGTAGTAGTGCGCCATGTCGCCGAGGAGTTCGCGGCGTTCCCAGCCGATCGTCTTCCACGTCGTGTCCGGCAGCGGCGTGGTGACGATCATGGAGCTGTTCATCGGGAGCCAGTCGCGGCGGTGGCCGGGGAGCCCGGCGGTGAAGCCCTCGGTGGCGCGCAGCACGTACTCGGCGGTGACGGTGCCGAACGGTGTGACGGCGGCGGCCTGGACGCCCGCGCGGCGCGGGTCGATCCGGACGACGGGCGTCCCCTCGTAGATCGGCACGCCGAGGCCCCGGACGGCGCCGGCGAGGCCGCGGACGAGTGCGGCGGGCTGCACGCGGGCGCAGTGCGGGCTCCACGCGGCGCCGGTCGCGCCCTCGACGCGCAGCCGGTCGTCGCGTTCGCCGGCGGGCAGCGGGACGAGGTCGGCGTCCGTCCAGCCCCAGTTGTGCGCCTCGTCGACCAGCGCGGCGAGGCGGGCGCGCTGGGCGGCGTTGCGGGCGACGTGCAGCACCCCGCCTTTGACGAGGCCGGCATCGACGCCCTCGTCGGCGGCGACGCGGGCGACCTCGTCCACCGCGCCGAACATGGCGCGCTGCAGCGCGATCGCGGCGGGACGGCCGTGCTCGGCGGCGTAGCGCTCCCGGGACCCGGCGATCTCCCCCAGCACCCAGCCGCCGTTGCGGCCGGACGCCCCGAACCCGGCGAATTCGCGTTCCAGCACGATGATCCGCAGGCCGGGGCGGGCGCGTTTGAGGTAGTAGGCCGTCCAGAGCCCGGTGTATCCGGCGCCGACGACGCACACGTCCGCGGTGCGCGGCCCCGGCAGCCGGGGGCCCGGCTCGGGACGCCCGGCCGCCCGGTGCCAGTGGGAGACCCCGCCATTGCCGAAGCCGGGGGCGAGGGGCGCGCGACGCAACGAGGAGCTCATGCGCTCATAGTGCTGGATTCGGCACCAAAATCAACAGCAGGCAACGGATTCTAGGGAACGGCATCGACAATTCGACGGGATCCGATCCAGCGGGAGCGGTCCGCCGCATAGTAGGCCGCGCCGTCGGGGCCGCCCGCCCCGTCCGGCCGGCGGCGCATCCCGAGCTGCAGCGCGATCTCCGCCGACGCCGGGTTGGCCATGTCGATCTCGGCGGTGACGCGGTGCACGCCGACCACCCCGAACGCGTAGTCGAGCACCGCGCGGGACGCCTCGGCGGCCAGGCCCTGGCCCCACCGGTCCGGCTCCAGGCTGTAGAGGATCTCCACGTCCACGCCGTGGCCGAGCGGCCCGTCGTGGTGGCTGAGCCCGGCCACGCCGATCAGCGGCCCGCCCGGCGCGGTCCCGTCGATTCCGGCGGTCCGGTGGGCCGGGCGCAGCGCCCACAGCCCGTAGCCCTCGGTGGCGAAGTCCCGTTCGCTGGCGTCGATGATCTCCGTCACCTGGACGGCGGAGATCATGCGGTCGGCGAACAGGTGGCGGCGGACGAGCGGGCCCGTCCAGTGCGTCAGCAGCGCGCCGTGGTCGCGCATGGTCACCGGATGCAGCACGAGCCGGACCGTGCGCAGGACCTCAGTCATCCCCGTCCTCCGCGGCGGGCCACCCGGGCGGGGTCTCGCCGTCCGGGACGCCCACCCGGAACACGCGCAGCTGAAGCGCCAGCGCCTTGTAGTAGCCGACGAGGGTGACCAGCTCGACGACGGCGGTGCGCCCCAGCGTGGCCGCCGCCTCGGTGAACACGGCGTCGCCGAGGTCGTTCTCGGCGACGAGCTGCCGCGTCGCCTCGTAGACGACGCGTTCGCGGACGTCGGCGAGCATGGGGGCGCGGCCCTCGCGCAGCGCGTCCATCTCGTCGTCGCCGAGGCCAGCGCGGCGCCCGATCCGCTCGTGCGCGTACCACTCGTAGTCGGACCGGAGGTGCGCGGCGACGACCAGCGTCGCGATCTCCCGCTCACGTTTGGTGAACGCGGTGCGGAAACGCAGCGCGACGCCCAGGTCCTGGAGCGGCAGGCCCACGGACGGGCTGTAGAGCATGGCGTTGAACGGGCCGTGCAGGCGGCCCGACTCGTCGGCCATGCCGAACGGCGGCGTGCGGCCGGTGGCGCGCGGGCCGCCGGTCAGGGCCTCGTAGACGGTTCGTTGCTCGTCGCTGAGCGAACCGGGCAGCAGCAGAGGGAGCCGGGTCGTGGAGGGACCGGGCGGAGGTCGGTCGTTGACAGGCTCACCGCTCACGGGGTCGATCACTCACCGCACGGTAGGCGGTCGGCCCGGGCCGCTCAAGTCCCGTCCGCTATGTGAAACCCCTGGCACACGCTGACGTAGCGGTCGCGTAACACACGTCGGCGAACCTGGTCGCCGACCGCATCGCAGACGGACGGGCCCCGGCCCGCGAAGGGAACGTTCCAATGCCGTTGCTGCGCATCCGCACCGCGATCGAGGACCGACCCGGCCGCCTGGCCCTGCTCACCGCCGCACTCGGCCGGCGCGGCGCCAACATCCTCGGCCTGTCCGTCCAGATGGACGCCGACGGCGTGGTGGACGAGTTCATCGTGGACGTCCCCCGCGGCGGCGCCGACGCGCGCGACCTCGCCGAAGCACTGGGCGCCGCGGGCGGGACCCGCACGGCCGTGCGGCCCGCCCGCCCGCACGAACTGGTGGACGAACCGACCCGCGCCCTCGTCCTGGCGTCCCGGCTGCGCACCGAGCCGCACGCCGTCCCCGCGGTCCTCGGCGAGCTGCTCCGCGCCGACGAGGCCGCCTGGGCGCCCCCCGGCCGAGACGGGACCGGCCCGGACGCAACAGACGCGTGCGTCCTCACCGTCCCGGTGGGGCGCGGCCGCTCCGTCCGTCTCCGCAGGTTCGGCCTGCCGTTCACCACGACCGAGGCGGCGCGCGCGGACGCGCTGGTCAGGGCCGCGCTGCCCGCCGGACCGCGGCGTCCCGCGTCCCACCGCGTCGTGCTCGGCGACGGCACGCGTGCCGTCGTCCGGCCGATCCGGCCGCGCGACGGCGACGCCGTCCGCGCCCTGCACGAACGCTGCTCGCCCGGCAGCCGCCGGATGCGGTACTTCAGCCCGAAGCCGTACCCGCCGCGGCGGGCGATCGAGCGGTTCTGCGACTCCGCGTACGGCCTCACGCTGGTCGCCGAGGGGCCGGACGGGTCGCTGCTCGCCCTCGCGCACCTCATCCACGTCCTCGACCCGGGCGTCGCCGAAGTCGCGTTCCTGGTCGAGGACGGCTGGCAGGGCCGCGGCCTCGGCCGTGCCCTCGCGGACCTCCTCATCGCGCTGGGCCGGGACCGCGGCGTCGTGGAACTGCGCGCGACGGCGCTGAGCGAGAACGCGCGGATGCGGCGCCTGCTGACCTCGCTCGGCGGCCGGACCCGGCGCACCGCCGACCCCGCCGTCGTGGAGATCCGGCTCCGGCTGGACGGCCGCCCGGCAGGCCCCGGCACGCTGGCAGGATGGCCGGGTGACCGGCATCTATGACGATCCCTGGGCGTACGAGCTGGCGTGCTCGTTCCGTGACGTGCCCGCCGAAGTGGACGTGCTGCTCGGCTGGTGCGCCGAGCACCGCCCGGCCGGGCGGCCCGGGACCGTGCTGGAGCTGGCCGCCGGGCCGGCCGAGCACGCCCGCGAGTTCGCCCGCCGCGGCCTGGCCGCGACCGCGCTCGACCTGAACCCGCAGATGTGCGCCTACGCCGCCCGCGAGGCCGCGCGCGCCGAGGTCGAAGTGGAGGTCGTCCAGGACGACATGACCCGGTTCGATCTGGGCCGCCGGTTCGACCTCATCGTGACGATGCTCGACTCCACGTCGCACCTGATGACCCTGGACGCGTTCGTCGCGCACCTGCGCCGGGCCGCCGCGCACCTGTCCCCCGGCGGCCTCTACATCGTCGAGATGTCCCATCCCCGCGACCGGCTGGGCGACGAGCCGACCGTCAGCACCGGCTGGACGGTCGAGCGCGGCGGTGTCCACGCCAGTGTGCGCTGGGGCGAGCCGGGCGACCGGCTCGACCCGGTGACGCAGATCGCCGACGACCACGTCACGGTGACGATCACCGGGGACGGCGACGTCGTCGCCCCGGGCAACGGCGATGCACGGGTGCTGCGCGACGTCGTCCCCTACCGCTTCTGGACGGCCACCGAACTCGACGCCGCGATCCGCCTGGCCAGCGGCCTGGAGGTGGTGGCGCAGTACGGCGACTTCGGAGCCGGAGCGGACACGGTGGCCCTCACCGACCCCGAAGCCTGGCGCATGATCACGATTCTGCGCGGCGCCTAGGGCGTGGACGTCCAGCCCGGCATCGGATAGGACGCGAGAAACTCCCGGATCTGGGCGGCGACCCTGTCGACGACCGTCTCGTCCCCCTTGGCGGCGGCCTGCACGACCTCGTCGATCCAGGCCGCGACCCGCGGCATCTGCGCCTCCCCCAGCCCGCGGGTGGTGATCGCGGCGGTGCCGAGCCGCAGGCCGGACGGATCGAACGGCTTGCGCGGGTCGAACGGGACCGCGTTGTAGTTCAACTCGATCCCGGCGCGGTCGAGGGCCTGCGCGGCGGGCTTGCCCGCGATGCCCTTGTTCGTCAGGTCGATGAGGATCAGGTGGTTGTCGGTGCCGCCGGAGATCAGGTCGTAGCCGCGTTCCAGGAGCGCCGCCGCGAGGGCCCCGGCGTTCGCGACGATCTGCCGCGCGTACCCGGAGAAGTCCCGCTGCGCGGCCTCCCGCAGCGCGACGGCGATCGCGGCGGTGGTGTGGTTGTGCGGGCCGCCCTGCAGGCCCGGGAACACGGCCTTGTCGATCGCCTTCGCGTGCTCGGCCGTCGACATGATCATGGCGCCGCGCGGTCCGCGCAGCGTCTTGTGCGTGGTCGTGGTGATCACGTCGGCGTGGCCGACCGGGGACGGGTGCGCGCCGCCCGCGATCAGGCCCGCGATGTGCGCGATGTCGGCGGCCAGCACCGCGCCGACCTCACGGGCGATCTCGGCGAACGCCGGGAAGTCGATCGTCCGCGGGATCGCGGTGCCGCCGCACCAGATGAGCTTCGGCCGCTCCTTGAGCGCCAGGTCGCGCACCTTGTCCATGTCGACCCGGCCGGTGTCGGCGCGCACGTCGTACCGGACGGGGTCGAACCATTTGCCGGTGGCCGACACCGACCAGCCGTGCGTGAGGTGGCCGCCCATCGGCAGCGACAGGCCCATCACGGGGTCGCCGGGCTCCAGGAACGCCATGTAGACGGCGAGGTTGGCGGGCGACCCCGAGTACGGCTGGACGTTGGCGTGCTCGACGCCGAACAGTTCCTTCGCGCGGCCGATGGCCAGCAGCTCGATCGGGTCGACGTTCTGCTGGCCCTCGTAGTACCGCTTGCCCGCGTAGCCCTCGGAGTACTTGTTGGTCAGGACGGAGCCGGTGGCCTCAAGGACGGCCGGCGACACGTAGTTCTCCGAGGCGATCAGCCGGATCTTCTCGTACTGGCGGCGGGCCTCGGCCTCCACCAGCCCGGCGACCTCGGGGTCCCGGCCCTGCAGATGGGAAATGGACGTTTCGTGCATCGCGAGCCTCCGCGCTGTTCGCGCCGGGACTTTCGGGCGCCCCGGCGAAGGGGACCCGTACACCCAGGCGCGCGGCGTGCGGACTACTTTCGCTCCCCGGTGGTCGTCTCCACCTTGACTGCGCCAGTCGCGTGGACGCCATCATAGCGAGCCGCCGCCCTCCCGCGCGGCGGCCGCGCCGGGAACGAGACGACGAACAGCCCGCCCAGCAGGAGCAGCGACCCGGCCGCGACCGGCGCCGACATGCGCTCGCCGAGGACGACGATGGCCAGGCCCGCCGCCACCAGCGGCTCGGCGAGGCTGAGCGTCCCGGCGGCCGCCGCCGTCACGCGGCCGAGCCCGGTGACGAAGCACATGTACGCGGCGGCGGTGGCGGCGATACCGAGCCAGGCCACGAGCGCCGCCGACCGGGGAGCCGCGAGGGCCGGCAACTCCGTCAGCGTCCACGGCAGCAGCGCCGATCCCCCGGCGAGCAGCGTCACCGACACGGCGGCGGCCATCCCCACGTCCCGCCCGGTGAGGACCTTGGCCGACACGGTGTAGACGCCGAAGCACGTCCCGGCGACGAGGCTCAGCGCGATCCCGGCGGGATCGGCCTCGACGGCGGAGCCGGGGACCATCAGCAGCGCGACGCCGCCGATCGCGCAGGCCGTCCCCGCCCACCAGCGCCGGCTCAGCCGGGAGCCCAGCACCAGCCGTTCGCAGAGCCCCGTCGACACCGGCGCCAGCCCGAACACGACCGCGGTCGCGACGGCCGCGCCCGTCCGGTCGACCGAACTGAAGAACGCCGCCTGGAACGTACCGGTGGCCGCCGACGCGGCCGCCAGCGGCGCCCAGGTCCGCCGCGAGAGGGCGAGGAACGCCCGCCGGTTCGTCACCAGCACCAGCGCGGCGAGGATCAGGCCACCCGAGAGGATCCGGGCCCCGCCGACCGCCACCGGGCTCGCGGACGACCCGGCCATCACCTGCGCCGGGCCGACCGTCCCCCAGAGCACTCCCGCGGCGAGGACCAGCAGCGTCCCAGATGATTTGTTTCGTCGGTCCATACCCGCAACGCTAAAAGAAAATGCGGATATAGAGCCGCTCAGCCGTCGTTCATACGGCCAGGCAGGCTGTACCCGTTAATCGTTCACCATGGATGCCCGAAACCTGAAATCAGGTGTAGGACGTTCGGCCCTCATGCCGCTCCGCCAACGGAAGTTCGGCCTGCTCCACGGGCTGGACGTAGTCGTAGACGACCGTGGTGCGCACGTCCACGAACTCCTTGCGCCGCGCCAGCCGGTCGAGCACGAAGTCACGCAGATAGGCGGTGCTCGGCACCGCGACGTGAACGAGCAGATCCTCATTGCCCGTCACCACGAACACTCCGATGGCCTCGGGCATCGCGGCCATGCTGTCGCGCGCCGACTCGATCGCCTCGCGCGACTGCGGCCGGATCCGGATCGAGATCAGCGCCTGCACGCCCCGGTCGAGCCGCTCGAAGTCGACGGCGGCGTGGAATCCCGTGATGACGCCACGGGAACGCAGCGCACGCGTCCGCTCCAGCGCCGTGGACGGCGCGATCCCCACCGCCTCCGCCAGCTCCCGATTGGTCTGCCGCCCGTCCCGCTGCAGCCGCCGCAGGATCGCCTGATCGACCGCGTCCATGGTCTCCCCTCTCGAAACGCCGCCCGGACGCCGAACTCTCACGCGCGAAACGCGCCCGGACGCCCCATCCCCCGAAGAATATTCGACCAGGACGCGGAGAGTTCGAACCGCCGCCACAACGCCGCGACGACCCGAACCACCGCGATGATCGCGCAGCGGACCGCAACGCGAGCCGCCTCCAAGGCCCGAAGGAAGAGAAAGTCCGAACAAGCAGGCGATTTCGCCGATGCCGTGGGGCCCGGGATGTCCCGACAATGGGCGGCTCACAGTTTCCGGTGGCGCGGGTCTCCGCCGGACGGGGAGTCGAGGTCGACCTTGAGCGGAGCACATCGCGGGAACGGCGGGCGCCCACGGCGGCGGGTGCGGCGGGCCGCCGCGGTCACGGGCGTGGCGCTCGCGGCCGTGCTCGGCACCTCGGTGTACGCGCTGTCGGAGGCCCAGGGGTGCTCCGGCCCCGTGCTCGGGCTCGACGTCGCGGTCGCCCCGGAGATCGCCGGCGCGGTGTCGGCGGTGGGCGCGGACTTCAACCGGCGGGAGCACCGGGCCGGGGGCGGCTGTGTGCGGGTCACCGTGCGGGCCTCCGGACCTGCGGGGGTGCAGGCGCTGCTGGCGGGACGGATTCCGCGTGACGCGGGCGTCCGGCGGCCGGACGTCTGGGTCCCGGACTCGTCGCTCTGGCTGCGGATGCTCGACCGGCCGCCCGTCGCCGTGGGCGGCGCCCTCGCGCGCTCGCCGCTGGTGGCGGCCCTTCCGCGGGCGGAGGCGGGCCGGGTGAGCGGGTCGTGGGAGGACCTGCTGGGCGCGGCCGTACCGGGATCGGAGGGGTCCCGCTCCTTCCGGCTGACGCCGGCGGACCCCGCCCGGACGGGCGCGGGGATGATGTCGCTGCTGATCGCCCACGAGCTGTACCGGAAGTCGGACGGGTCCTTCGCCACGTTCGCGCGCTCGGTGCGGGGGGCCGCCGCGCCCGATGTGCGGGGGCAGTTCGACGCGTTCGGGAAGGGCGCGGACGGGCGTGTCCCGATCCTGCTGACCCCCGAGCAGGCGGTGTGGGCGCACAACCATGGTGAGCCGCCGATCCCGGCGGAGGCCGTCTATCCCCGTGACGGCACCCTGCACCTCGACTTTCCGCTCACGCTGATCGACGACGGGCCCGCGGGACGGCTGTTCGCGCGGACGCTGCGCACCGACCGGGCCCGGGAGATCTTCCGCTCGCACGGATTCCGGGACCCCGACGGGGAGCCGCCGGCGGTGTTCGCCGAGGCCGACGGGGTGGAGGCGTGGCAGCCGCCGAACCTGCCCGGCCCGGACACCGCGGAGGTCCGGCGGGTCGCGCAGGCGTGGGCGCGGCTGGCGCTGAGCTCACGGATGCTGTCGGTGATCGACGTGTCCGGGTCGATGGCCCTGCCGGTCCCGGGCGCCCGCCTCACCCGCCTTCAGGCGATCGCCCAGGCGTCGCAGCGGGGACTGGCGCTGCAACCCGACGACACCGAACTCGGCCAGTGGGTCTTCTCCACGCGGATGGACGGCGACCGGGACTGGCGGGAGACCGTGCCGATGGGGCCGCTCGGCCGGCGGATCGGCTCGGCGACCCGCCGCCAGCGGATCCTGAGCACCCTCTCCTCGCTGCGCCCGAAGCCGGACGGCGACACCGGCCTGTACGACACGCTGCTGGCCGCGGTCCGGTACATGCGCGAGACCCACAAACCCGAAATGATCAACACGGTGCTGGTGTTCACCGACGGCCGCAACGAGGACCCGGACGGGCCGGCGCTCGCCGCGACGCTGACCGCCCTGCGCAAGGGACGCGACCCGGCCCGGCCCGTCCAGATCATCGTGATCGGGTTCGGCCCGGACGTCGACACCGGTGAACTCGGCAAGATCGCCGAGGCGACCGGCGGCAGCGTCTACACCGCGCAACGCCCGCAGGACATCCTGCGGATCTTCGGCCAGGCCACGGCCCGCCGCCTCTGCGCCCCCGACTGCTGACGCCCGCTGACACGACGGTCCCGGCGGCGTCACTGATCGCCGGTCACCACATGCACGGGCTCCCGCCTGTGATGGCACGGGAGCCCGTTCCCTCGAAGGTCATCGACCGGGACGCAGTGCCCGCCGATGGAGGGCCTCAAGGCCCCAGGGAGGAGGGCACTGCGATGAACACGGCCATGAGGATTACCGCCCCGCGGACTCCAGGGCCCGCTTGACGGCGGCGCGCTTCTCGCGGAGCTTGGCGAGCGCCTCCTCGAGGATGGCCTCGCCGTCCTCGTCGCTGCGCCGCTCCTTCACGTACGCCAGGTGCGTCTTGTACGGCTCGGTCTTCGGCGGGGCCGGAGGGTTCTCCGAGTCCTGGCCGGCGGGGAACCCGCAGCGCGGGCAGTCCCATGTCTCCGGGACCGCGACGTCGGTCGCGAAGCTGGGACGGGTCTCGTGCCGGTTGGCGCAGTAGAACGTCACCCAGACGCGGGGGGCGGCGTCGCCGCGCTCCGCCTCTCCCATCGGACCGGCCCCGACACGGCTGCCCCGAATCGCGTTACCACTACCCACGGAGTTACTCCTCGCTCAGTGTTTCCGCCGCCGCCCGTGCCCTCCAGGACGGCGCGGCGCTCGCATATGCCTGACGGGTCGTTCAGCCGGCGCCGTTGCTCTTGACCAGCAGCCCCAGAACGACGATGGAGGCGAACCAGACCAGGCCGACACCGACGGTCAGCCGGTCGAGGTTGCGCTCCACCACCGACGACCCGCCCAGGGACGTCGAGATGCCGCCGCCGAACATGTCGGACAGTCCGCCGCCCTTGCCTTTGTGCATCAGGACGAGGACCACCATCAGCAGGCTCGACAGCACGAGCACGATGGACGATGCGATGATCACGTTTCTTCAGCGCCTTGTCTTCGTAGTCAGGACGGTGGATCGGGCCGGGCGGTTTACCCGTCAGGTACGAAGGGTACGACGAACAACCCGCTGGTTCGGCAAGAACCCCCAGTTGACACAGAATTGATCAGTTTTGATCAGACGGGGAGATCCCGGTACCGGCAGATTTTGACGAACTCTCCCGGGTCCAGGCTGGCACCACCGACCAAGGCGCCGTCCACGTCGTCCTGTGTCATGAGCTTGGCGACGTTGCCGCCCTTGACCGACCCGCCGTACAGGATACGCACCCGGTCGGCCAGTCCGCCGTCGTACAGCTCGGCGAGCCGCGTTCTGATGGCGGCGCAGACCTCCTGCGCGTCCTGCGGGGTGGCGACCTCGCCGGTGCCGATCGCCCAGACGGGCTCGTAGGCGATCACGGTGCGGCGCACCTGGTCGGCGGGGATCTTCTCCAGCCCGCCGTCCACCTGCGCCAGGACGTGCGCCACGTGCTCGCCGGCCTTGCGGACCTCCAGGCCCTCGCCGACGCACAGGATCGGGGTGAGGTCGGCGGCGAGCGCGGCCTTGGCCTTGGCGTTGACGAGCGCGTCGTCCTCCGCGTGGTACTGGCGGCGCTCGGAGTGCCCCACGACGGCGTAGGCGCAGCCCAGCTTGGCCAGCATCGCGGCGGAGATCTCGCCGGTGTAGGCGCCGGAGGCGTGCTGGGAGACGTCCTGCGCGCCGTACTGGATCCCGAGCTTGTCGGCGTCGACCAGCGTCTGCACCGAGCGGATCGCCGTGAACGGCGGGATCACGGCGATGTCGACGGCGTCGTGGTCGGCCTCCTTGAGCGCGAACGCCATCTTCTGGACGAGCGAGATCGCCTCAAGGTGGTTGTTGTTCATCTTCCAGTTGCCGGCCATCAGCGGCTTGCGGCCGCTCTGCCCGCCGGAAGGGGTCGTGGGGGCCATCGTCAGTCCTCCAGGGCCTGAAGGCCGGGCAGCGTCCTGCCTTCGAGATATTCGAGGCTGGCGCCGCCGCCGGTCGATATGTGGGAGAAGGCGGCCTCGTCGAAGCCGAGCCGCCGCACGGCCGCGGCGGAGTCGCCGCCGCCGACCACGGTGAACGCGCCGGAGTCGATGAGGCCCTGGGCGACGGCGCGGGTGCCGTGCGAATAGGGCTCCATCTCGAACACGCCCATCGGGCCGTTCCAGAACACGGTGCGGGCGTCCGCGAGCCGTGCGGCGAAGAGTTTGCCGGACTCGGGGCCGATGTCCAGGCCGAGCCGGTCGGACGGGATCGCGTCCGCGGCGACCACGCCGTGGTCGGCGTCGGCGGCGAACGCGGTGGCGGCGACGATGTCGACCGGGAGCACGAACTCCACACCGGTCTCCTCGGCCCGCCGCAGGTATTCGCGGACGGTGTCGAGCTGGTCCTCCTCCAGGAGGCTCTCGCCGACCTCGTGCCCCTGGGCCTTGAGGAAGGTGAACACCATGCCGCCGCCGATCAGGATGCGGTCGGCCTTGCCGAGCAGGTTGTCGATCACGCCGAGCTTGTCGGACACCTTGGAGCCGCCGAGAGCGACCGCGTAGGGGCGTTCGACGTCCTCGGTGAGCCGCTTCAGGACCTCGACCTCGGCGGCGATCAGCCCGCCGGCGGCGTGCGGGAGCCGCTCCGGCACGTCGTAGACGGACGCGTGCTTGCGGTGCACGGCACCGAACCCGTCCCCGACGTAGATCTCGGCGAGGACGGCGAGCCGGTCGGCGAACGCGCCGCGGTCGGCGTCGTCCTTGCTGGTCTCGCCCGGCTCGAAGCGCAGGTTCTCCAGCAGCGCGACGCCGCCGTCCGCGAGGCCGTCCACGGCGGCGCGGGCGGAGTCGCCGACGACGTCGAGGGGCTGGAACGCCACGTCCGCGCCGAGCAGCTCACCGAGCCGTCCCGCGACCGGGGCCAGCGAGAACTCGGGCTTGACCTCCCCTTTGGGGCGGCCGAGGTGGGCGCAGACGATGACCTTGGCGCCCCGGGACCGCAGCGCCTCGATCGTCGGCAGGCTCGCCCGTATCCGCCCGTCGTCGGTGATGGTGCCGTCCTGCAGCGGGACGTTCAGATCCGCGCGGACGAGCACGCGCCTGCCGGCGACGTCCAGATCGTCGATGGTGCGCATCGGGATGCGATGTCCTTCCGTACACGGCCGCGCCGCGGCCGCGCGCCTGGTGCGCGGCCACGGCGCCGGAAACCTGCAGAGTCACCCCCTGGGGGCGGGCCCCCGGACCCCGGGCTCCGCCCGAAGAGCGGTTTAGAGCTGCGAGCCGACGAGCTTGACGAGGTCGACGAGGCGGTTGGAGTAGCCCCACTCGTTGTCGTACCAGCCGACGACCTTCACCTGGTCGCCGATGACCTTGGTCAGCCCGGCGTCGAAGATGCAGGACGCCGGGTCGGTGACGATGTCGCTGGAGACGATCGGGTCCTCGGTGTAGGTGAGGTAGCCCTTCAGCGGGCCCTCGGCGGCGGCCTTGAACGCCTCGTTGACCTCCTCGGCCGTGACCTCGCGGGACAGCGTCGCGGTGAGGTCGGTGGCGGAGCCGGTCGGCACCGGGACGCGCAGCGCGTAGCCGTCCAGCTTGCCCTTCAGCTCCGGCAGCACCAGGCCGATGGCCTTGGCGGCGCCGGTGGAGGTCGGGACGACGTTGACCGCGGCGGCGCGGGCGCGGCGCAGGTCCTTGTGCGGCGCGTCCTGCAGGTTCTGGTCCTGCGTGTAGGCGTGGATCGTCGTCATCAGGCCCTTCTCGATGACGAAGCTGTCGTGCAGCACCTTCGCCAGCGGGGCCAGGCAGTTCGTGGTGCAGGACGCGTTGGAGATCACCGTGTGGCCGGCCGGGTCGTACTTGTCCTCGTTGACGCCGAGGACGACCGTGAGGTCCTCGTTCTTGGCCGGCGCGGAGATGATCACCTTCTTGGCGCCGTTGTCGGCGTGCACCTTGGCCTTGGTGGCGTCGGTGAAGAAGCCGGTGGACTCAACGACGATGTCGACACCGACGTCGCTCCACTTGAGGTCGGCGGGGTCGCGCTCCTCGAACGCCTTGATGGCCTTGCCGCCGACGACGATCTCGTCCGCGGTGGCGCGCACGTCCTCGGGAAGGCGGCCGAGGATGCTGTCGTACTTGAGCAAATGGGCGAGCGTGGCGTTGTCGGTCAGGTCGTTGACCGCCACGATCTCGATGTCGGCCCCGGATGCCTTCACAGCGCGGTAGAAGTTGCGGCCGATCCGGCCGAAACCGTTGATGCCTACTCGGATGGTCACGGAACGGCTCTCCTCGCACGTCGATAGCGCCCGGTGTCAGCCGGACTGTTAACTACGGTCGATCTGGGGAACTCCCCCAACCCCCGACCCTATCCAATGACCGGCGAGTAGCCCGACACCGCCGGTGTGGGAAATCCGGGGGTGAGCCCGCCTCCCCCGGGCGGGGGATCGTCCCTTTCCGTTCCCGGTCACGGCGTTCCGGCGATCATCACTAGACTTCCCGTCCATGCGCCGCGGGTGGTTCGTCCTTGTCCTGACCGGAATGCTCGCGTGCCTGTTCACCGCCCCGGCGGCCGGGCTGGAGCGCGCCGAGCCGGCGAGCCGCGCCGACCACATCGCCGCCCAGTTGCGCCGCGACCCCGTCTACGTCACCGACCACACCCCGCGTGTGCTGCCGCCGGACGCCGCCGCGCGGATCAGGGCGTCCGTCGCCCGGCTGGGCGTCCCGGTCTACGTGGCGGTGACGCCCACCGTCACCCTCGGGCTGGGGAACCCCGGCGACTCGCTCATCGCGCTCCTGCGCGACCGGCTGCGCGAGGACGGGATCTACCTCGTGGTGTCCCCGTCGACGTCCAGCGGCGAAGTGCGCCAGTTCGGCGGAGCCCGGCGCCTCCCGGTCGACGACGCCTGGCAGGCCACGAGCCGGGAACTCCCCTCCGACGCGACCGCCCCCGAGAAGGTCGAGCGGTTCGTCGACATCGCGTTGTCGGGCCACGCGAAGGAACGCGCCGACGACCCGCGCCCGAGACCCAAGTCGGAGCTCCGCAAGGCCTTGGACGCCGACGACGCCGCGGAACGGCGGGCCGCGTACGTGGAGTGGGGGACGTTCGGCGGAGGCACGGCGCTCAGCGGACTGCCGATCCTCGCCCTGCTGATCCACCGCCGCACCCGCCGGACGAAACCGCCGCAGAGGAAGAAGAAGCAGCCGAAGGGACGCCGATGAGACGAACAGGCGCCCTGGCGCTCCTCGCCGCACTCGCCCTCACCGCGTGGCCGGCCGGGTCCGCGGCCGCCGACGGCCCTCCGCACGCCGACGACCGCCTGGTCCGGGTCGCGGCCGCCCTCGCCGAGGACCCTCTGTTCGTCGACCCCGACGTCGGCGGCGCCCTCGACGGGACCGAACGCGGCCGGGTCCGCCAGGCCATCGGCGAGACCGCCGGGCGGCTGGGTGTGCCCGCCTACGTCGTCGTCCTCCCGAACCTGACCGACTCGGAGTCCCAGGGCCGCAACGAGGCGTTCCTGTTCGCGCTGCATGAGCGGGCGCGGCGGGACGGGCTCTACGTGATGGTCAATTCGCACGGCCGCATGGACTCCGAGGCGTTCCGGGTGCCGCGCCGGTACCGGTACTCCTCCCTGGACGAGGACGAGCCGGGCAGTTCGAACCCGGCCGACCACGACCGCCCGTTCGACGGGCTCGCCGACCGGATCGTCCAGCGGCTCAACGGCTACGCCACGGCGCCGTCGGCGTCCCCCGGCATGCCGACGCTGTACTCCACCCCGGACCCGTTCGGGGAGGAGCACCAGTTCACATCGCCCGACCCCGAGGTCCAGGCCCCGTTCCTCACCGGCCTCCTCCTCGTCGGGCCGGTCGGTGCCGCGCTGCTGTACTGGACCGGCCTCGGCGTCCTCGCCCTCCTGGGCCACAGGGGCCCATCCACCCGGGACCGGAAGAGGGTACTGAGGCACAACTGGACCGGGACCAAGCCCAGCATGCGCCGGCTGCGCCGCCAGGGCGCCAAGGAACTGGAACGGCTCCGCCGCCTGCTCACTGCGACCGAGGCCGGACACGGACGCCCCTACGCCGTCTCCGCCTACGACGCCGCCCAGATCCTCTACGACGACGCCAAGGACGACGTGGACCGTGCCATCGACCTGGTCGGCGCGATCGTCCTGGCCCGCCAGGGACGCCTCGCACTCATCCGGGACATCGCGTCCCCGCCCGTCCCCTGCGTGGTGAACCCCCTGCACGGCGAGTCCACCGTGCGCAGGCGCCTCGCGAAGCTCGACCACAAAGTCCTTCCCAAACCGTGCCCGGTGTGCGAGGCCTGCAATGAATTCGACAAGCGGTCCGGGCTCACCCAGCAACACCTGCTCAAGGTCCCGGGCCCGGACGGCCACCGCCCCCACACCGCGATCCCCGGCGTGTGGCGGGACGCGGCGTGGGGCGCCACCGGCAAGAACTTCCTTCCCCGCGTGATGAGGTACCTCGGTGTTGACTGAACCGTCCCCCGGCGAACGGCTGGCCACCGCCCTCCGCCGCTCCCCGATCTACGTCGACCCGTCGATGGCGTCCGCACTCCCCCAGCAGGAACGGCGCAAGCTCCTCGCCAAGTTCAAGAAGGCACCGGCGCCCGTGTTCGTCGTCCTGGTCCCCATCGTCAAGGGCGGCACGTGGACGGAGGCCGAGCAGCTCGCGACCGTCGTCCACGACCGGCTCGGCCGCGACGGCATCTTCATCACCTTCGACGACGACACCGACGACCTGGCCGCGCGCGAGTGGGGCGGCGAGTACCAGGCCCGCGACGCCGCCTGGGCGGTCACCCTGGACCGCGCCATGGACGACGCGCCGCTCGCGGCCAGGCTGTCCCGCATCACCGACCTGATCATCTCGGGCACCGGCTCCCAGGAGTACGACCGCGTCTCCGCCGAGATCAACCAGCGCGCCAAGGAACGCCGGGAGAGGGACGGCGCCCCCGGAGCCGAGGACGACGGCGACCTCGCACTCCCCCTGGGCGCGGCCGGGGCGGCCGTGGCCGGTGTCGCGGGCTTCCTGCTGTGGCGCCGCCGCCGCATGACGTCCGTCCGCCGCGAGGGCAGCGCCCTGCTGATGCCCCGCACGGTGTTCGCCACCGCGAACCGCGCCGGCGAGGACCAGCTCCGCGAGCAGGCGTCCCACGAGGTCATCACGTTCGGCGAACTGCTGGACGAGAGCGGCGTCCCCGCCGCGAACGAAAAGGCCCGCACCCTGATGGCCACCGCCCTGGACGCCTACCAGGCTGCCGGCAAGACCCTCGACGCGGCGCGCGGCGTCCCCGACCTCGCCGGCGTCCTCGTCCTGCTGGACCAGGGCCGCGACGCCCTCGCCTCCGCCAAGGCCGTCGCGAACGGCGAACCGGAGATCCCCCCGATGCCCCTCTGCTTCTTCAACCCCCTCCACGGGGACGCCGCCACGAAGCTCGACTGGCGCCCCGTCGGTTCCCGCAAACGCCTCCGCGTCCAGACCTGCCGCCCCTGCGCCCGCACGGCCCGCAACAAGCAGACCCCCGACGTCCTCATGGAACGCCGCGACGGCCGCGACCTCCCGTATTACGAGGCCGACCCGTCCCAGAGCGTCTGGGCCGAAACCGGCTACGGCCAGCTCCGCGACGACCTGATCCACAGAGTCCTCAGAGGCGACCTGAACAAGACCGACTGATCTGATCGACCGGCTCGCAACGGGGGTGGGGGCGCCCCCCGATCAACTACGGCGCCAGCATGTCGGCTGTGAGGTTGGCGTCGGTGCCGGGGATGCCTTGGTCGCCGGCGCGTTTGTCGGCCATGGCGAGGAGGCGGCGGATGCGGCCGGCGATGGCGTCCTTGGTGAGGGGCGGGTCGGCGAGCTGGCCGAGTTCTTCCAGGGACGCCTGTTTGTGTTCGAGGCGGAGGCGGCCGGCGTTGACGAGGTGGTCGGGGGCGTCGTCGCCGAGGATCTCGAGGGCGCGGGCGACGCGGGCGCCGGCGGCGACGGCGGCGCGGGCGGAGCGGCGCAGGTTGGCGTCGTCGAAGTTGGCGAGCCGGTTGGCGGTGGCGCGGACCTCCCGGCGCATGCGGCGTTCCTCCCAGGCGAGGACGCTGTCGTGGGCGCCGAGGCGGGTGAGGAGGGCGCTGATGGCGTCGCCGTCGCGGACGACGACGCGGTCGACGCCGCGGACCTCGCGGGCCTTGGCGTGGATCTTGAGGCGGCGGGCGGCGCCGACGAGGGCGAGCGCCGCCTCCGGGCCGGGGCAGGTCACTTCGAGGGACATGGACCGGCCGGGTTCGGTGAGCGACCCGTGTGCGAGGAACGCACCGCGCCAGGCGGATTCGGCGTCGCAGGCGGCGCCCGCGACGACGTGGCGGGGCAGCCCGCGGACGGGCCGGCCGTTGTTGTCGATGAGCCCGGTCTGCCGCGCGAGCGACTCGCCGTCGCGGAAGACGCGGACGACGTAGCGGTTGCCCTTGCGCAGGCCGCTGGGCGCGAGGACGACCACTTCGGACGTGTGGCCGAACACCTCGGCGACGTCCTTGATCAGGCGCCGTGCCGCGACGCCGGTGTCGATTTCGGCCTCGATCACGATCCGCCCGCTGACCAGGTGCAGACCCCCCGCGAAGCGCAGCAGCGTCGAGACCTCGGCCTTGCGGCAGCACGGCTTCATGACCGTGAGCCTGCTCAGCTCGTCCTTGACCACACCGGTCATCGCCATCTGATGAACCCTCCCCCTATCGGACTCCCAGCAGTGTGGCCGATTCCGGCCCCGCGGGTCGTCAGTCGGTGAATATCTTGTCGAAGGCTTGGGCCAGACGGGCGGGTTCATGACGCGGCGAGCCGTCGTCGGCGGCGACGTCGGCGAGGACGAGACTCCCGCCGATCTCCTTGACGGCCTTGTCGAGGGCCTCCGGGTCGTCCACCACCCCGCGGTCGGCGATCACGACGTCCACGCTCAGGTCGGGTGCGTGGGCGCGCAGGACCTCCAGGTGGGTCTGCGGGGAGAAGTCGTCGGTCTCGCCGGGCTGCGGCGCGAGGTTCAGCGCGACGGCGCGGCGGGCGCGGGCGGAGGTGAGGGCGCGGGCCAGCGCGGGGACTTTGAGGTGCGGCAGGACGCTGGTGAACCAGGAGCCCGGGCCGAACACGATCCAGTCGGCGTCGTCGACGGCGGCGAGGGCCTCGGGGCACGCGGGCGGGTCGGCGGGGACGAGGGACACCCCGAGGACGCTGCCGGGCGTCTTGGCGCACGCGGCCTGCCCTTTGACGTGGGTGACCTCGTCGGGACGGGACGGGTCGGCGCCGCGGACCTCGGCGACGATGTCCATCGGGACGGCGGCCATCGGCAGGACCCGGCCGTGCGCGCCGAGGAGCCGGCCGACCCAGTCGAGGCCGGCGACGGTGGAGCCGGGCCCGCCGGCGGAGCGGGGCCCGACCTCGCCGAGCAGTTCCCACAGCGCGACGATGAGGAGGTTGCCGACGGCGTGGTCGTGCAGGTCGCCCCGGCTGCGGAAGCGGTGCTGCACCACGTCCCGCCAGGTCTGCCCCCACTCGTCGTCGCCGCACAGCGCGGCGAGCGCCATCCGCAGGTCACCGGGCGGCAGGACGCCGAGTTCGCGGCGGAGCCGTCCGCTGGAGCCGCCGTCGTCGGCGACGGTGACGATCGCGGTCAGCCGGTCGGTGACGCGTCGCAGCGCCGACAGCGAGGCGTAGAGGCCGTGGCCGCCGCCGAGTGCGACGACCTTCGGGCCGTTGGGCTTCACCGTGCCGATTCTCTCCTCGTCCGGGACCCGCGCCGGGCCCCGGGGCGGGTCTCACTCGCGGCCGAGGTCACGATGGGCGACCTGCACCTCGATGCCCTCGTCCCGCAGCCGGGCGGCGATCTGTTCCGCCATGGCCACACTACGGTGTTTGCCACCGGTACATCCCACGGCGAGTGTCACGTAGTGCTTGCCTTCGCGCTCGTACCCGTCGGCGAGGAGACGCAGGACCTCGGCGTAGGCGTCGAGGAATTCCTTCGCGCCGCGCTGGCCGAGGACGTAGTCGCGGACGGCGGTGTCGCGGCCCGTCTTCGGCCGCAGCTCCGGCACCCAGTGCGGGTTCGGCAGGAACCGGCAGTCGACGACGAGGTCGGCGTCGACGGGCAGCCCGTACTTGTAGCCGAACGACACGACGGTCGCGCGCAGGCTCGATTCGCCGGTGTCGTTGCCGAAGAACCCGATGATCTTGTTGCGCAGCTCGTGCACGTTGAGGCCGCTGGTGTCGATGACCAGGTCGGCCTCGGCGCGGACCTCGCGTACCAGTTCCCGTTCCCGCGCGATGCCGTCGACGAGGCGCCCGTCGTCCTGCAGCGGGTGGGGGCGGCGGACGCTCTCGAAGCGGCGCACGAGGTCGGCGTCGTTCGCCTCCAGGAACACCACCCGCGGGTGGACGCCGCGCGCCTCCAGCTCGGCGATGGAGGAGTGCAGGTCCTCGGTGAACGCGCGGCTCCGCACGTCGACGACGACGGCGATGCGGGGCACCGCGTTCTTCACCCGGCCGCCGAGGTCGGCCATCGTGGCCAGCAGCCCCGGCGGCAGGTTGTCGACCACGAACCAGTCGAGGTCCTCCAGGGACTTGGCCGCGGTGCTGCGGCCCGCCCCGGACATGCCGGTGACTATCACGATGTCCGGAATCTTCGTCTCTCTCGTCATGACCGTCTCCCCCTGTGCTCCCCGTCTCCGCCCGCACCCGCGCCGCCGCCGTCTCCGCCCGAGCCTCCGGACGGGGCGGCGGTGCCGTGCAGGGCCGCGACGATGCCCTCGGCGCTGCGCCGCCCGATTCCGGGGACCTCGGCGACCTGCTCGGGTGTCGCGTCCTTCAGCCGCTTCAGCGAACCGAAGTGTTTCAGCAGCGCCGCGCGGCGCGCCGGGCCCAGACCCGGAACGTTATCGAGTTCGCTCACCGTCATGGACTTGGATCGCCGCTGCCGGTGGAAGGTGATGGCGAACCGGTGCGCCTCGTCGCGGACCCGCTGGACGAGGAACATGCCTTCGCTGTTGCGCGGCAGGATCACCGGGTCGCTCTCACCGGGCAGCCACAGCTCCTCCAGACGCTTGGCGATGCCGCAGACCGCGATGTCGTCGACGCCGAGTTCGTCCAGTGCCCGTTGCGCGGCGGCGACCTGCGGCGGGCCGCCGTCGACGAGCACCAGGTTGGGCGGGTAGGCGAACCTGCGCGGCTTGCCCGTCTCCGGGTCGATCGGCTGGTGGGCGCCTTCCTCGGTCTCGTTCTGGGGGGATGATCCCCCGGCCCGCCCGGCGATCGCTTCGGGGGGATCGCCGAGGTGGTCCAGTTCGCCCATCTTCTCGCTCTCGGCGAGGTAGCGCCTGAACCGGCGGGTGATGACCTCGTGGACGGAGCGGACGTCGTCCTGGCCCTCGACGGCCTTGATGGTGAACCGGCGGTACTCGCTCTTGCGGGCCAGGCCGTCCTCGAACACGACCATGGACGCGACCACGTTGGTGGCCTGCAGGTTGGAGACGTCGTAGCACTCGATGCGCAGCGGCGCCTCGTCCAGCTCCAGCGCGTCCTGGATCTCCTGAAGCGCGCGGCTGCGGGTGGTGAGGTCGGACGCGCGGCGCGTCTTGTGCTGCTTGAGCGCCTCGTGGGCGTTGCGCGCGACCGTCTCCAGCAGGGTCTTCTTGTCGCCGCGCTGCGGGACGCGCACCCGGACGGGCCCGCCGCGCTGCTCGGAAAGCAGCTCGGTCATGGCGTCCTCCTCGGGCGGCATGGCCGGGACGAGTACCTCCCGAGGCACCGACTCGCTCTCGCTGTAGGTCTGGATGAGGAAGTGCTCGACCAGGTCGGCGGTGGTGACGTCCTCGACCTTGTCGACCACCCAGCCGCGCCGGCCGCGGATCCGGCCGCCGCGCACGTAGAAGACCTGGACGGCCGCCTCAAGCTCGTCCTCGGCGAAGGCGATCATGTCGCAGTCGGTGGTGTCGGCGAAGACGACCGTCTGCTTCTCCAGGGCGCGCTCCAGGGCGCGGATGTCGTCGCGGAGCCGGGCGGCGCGCTCGTACTCCTGGGACGCGGCGGCCTCGCGCATGTCGCGTTCGAGACGCTTGGTGAACCGGGTGGTGTGGCCCGCCATGAAGTCGCAGAAGTCCTCGGCGAGGAGGCGGTGCTCTTCCGGGGAGACGCGGCCGACGCACGGCGCCGAGCATTTGCCGATGTAGCCGAGCAGGCAGGGCCGGTCGAGCTGGTGCTGCCGTTTGAACACGCCGGCGCTGCACGTCCGGACGGGGAACACGCGCAGCAGCTGGTCGACCGTCTCCCGGATCGCCCACGCGTGGGAGTACGGCCCGAAGTAACGCACGCCCTTGCGCTTCGCGCCCCGCATCACCATCACCCTCGGGAAGTCTTCGTTCAGGGTGACGGCCAGGTACGGATAGGACTTGTCGTCGCGGTAACGGACGTTGAACCGCGGGTCGAACTCCTTGATCCAGGAGTATTCGAGCTGGAGGGCCTCGACCTCGGTGCCGACGACGGTCCAGTCGACGCGGGCGGCGGTCTGCACCATCGTCTGCGTGCGGGGGTGCAGGGCGGAGAAGTCGGCGAAGTAGGAGTTCAGGCGCTGGCGCAGGCTCTTGGCCTTGCCCACGTAGATGACCCGGCCGTGCTCGTCACGGAACCGGTACACCCCGGGGGACTCCGGAATGGAGCCCGGTGCGGGTCGGTAGGTCGCCGGATCTGCCACGCTCAAAAGCCTAGTGGGCGGTACCGACACGCTGTACGCCCGCGCGTCCCGTCCCAGGGTGACGGAGATCTCCCCTTTTCGTCTGGATGATGTCAAAGCGAGTGGAAAGGGAGGGTCGAACGGAGGTTTCCGGACGGAGGTTCTCCACCCAGGCTGAGGGGGTCGTTGCGCAGGTGTCGGCACTGTGGGCCTGGAGCTTCCTGGCGGCCGTCATCGCCACGTCCGCGATCATCGTGGAGGCCGGCCGGCGTCTGCTCGCCGGCCGGCTGTCGGCGCGCTGGCCGGGCGCCGGACGCGCCGCCCGGCGCTGCACCGCGCCGGCGTTCGCGTTCGCGGCCGTGGTCAGCACCAACGCCGCGATGCCGTACCACCTCCTCGCCGGTCAGGCCGAGGGCGCCGTCCGGCACGTGCTGCGGATCGCCGCGATCGGCGCCACCACGTGGCTGGTGCTGCGGATCGGCTACGCGCTGAGCGATCCGCCGCTGGAGCGGCTGATGCGCATCGAGGGCGAGCGCAACCGGCGGGCCAGGCGGGCCCGCACCCAGATGCTGCTGCTGCGCCGCATCGCGGCCGTGCTGATCGTGATCCTGGCGGTGGGCGCCGCGCTGTTCACCTTCCCGGGCGTGCGGGCGGTCGGTGCCGGGGTGCTGGCCTCGGCGGGCGTGGCCGGGCTGGTCGTCGGCATCGCGGCGAGGCCGACGCTGGGCAACCTGCTCGCCGGGCTGCAGCTGGCGTTCAGCGACGCGCTTCGGCTGGACGACGTCGTCGTCACGCAGGGCAACTGGGGACGGGTCGAGGAACTGACGCTGTCGTACGTGGTGCTGCGTCTCTGGGACGACCGCCGGATGATCTTCCCGGTCTCGCATTTCACCGAGCAGCCGTTCGAGAACTGGACCCGGCACTCCAACCGGCTGCTGGGCTCCGTCGAACTGCACGTCGACTGGTCGGTCCCGATCGAGGAACTGCGCACCGAGCTGCACTCGGCGCTCAAGGAGAACCCGCTGTGGGACCGGCGGGAATGGGTCCTGCAGGTGGTCGATGTGCAGCCGAACGGGCTGGTCACGCTCCGGGCGCTGATGAGCGCCGCCGACTCGGCGAGCACCTGGGACCTGCGCTGCGACATGCGCGAACATCTCATCTCCCACATCCGCGCCCACCACCCCGACGCGCTCCCCCGCTTCCGGGTCGGCCCCGAGGAGGTCTCGGCCGACGGCGCCACGGACGGCGCAGGTTCGGACGGCGCCGGCTCGGACGGCCGGGAGCCGGCGGACGGAGAGATCGTCGGCGGTGAGACGGACGGCGGACGGCCGGACGGCGATCGCGCCGAAGGCGGGCGGGCCGCCCCGCGGGAGGGCGGCCCGGCCCGCGCGAAGACGCTCAGGCGAGCATGATCTTGTCGCCCTGAACGGTGATCTGCCTCTCCTCCAGCGGCTTGTCCGCCGGCGGGCTCGCCACCGAACCATCGGTGATCTTGAACTTGCTGCCGTGACAGGGGCAGTTGATCATGCCGCCGGACACCGAGCCGACGCTGCAGCCCCGATGGGTGCAGGTGGCGGAGAACGCCTTGAACTCGCCCTGCGCCGGCTGGCACACCACGACCTTCGCGTCCTCGAAGACCTTGCCGCCGCCGACCGGGATCTCCCCGGCGGACGCCAGTGCCGTGCCGGCCGCTCCGCCGCCCGCGTCCCCGCCTCCGGAGCCGCCCGCGTCGCCGCCGTCGTCCCCCGACCCGCCGCACGCCGCCGCTATCCCGGCGATGCCCGCGAGTCCCGCGCCGAGGAGGACGCCCCTGCGGGTGTTCCCCCCGGCCGGCGCGTCCCCCGGCGCCTGCGCCGCCCCGTCCGCTTGCGTCTCGGACTCCTGCATACTCGCCCTCCGATGACATCTCTCGGTTCCCGTGTGTCACCGGGGAGAACGAATCCGCGCACGAGATGGTTCAAAGCGAAACCAAATTCACAGGTCCGGGCGGTCGCGCGAGCTCGGATTCAGGTGACGACGATGCCGCCGTTCCGGACCTGAACCGGGTACTCCGTCAGCGGCCGGTCCGCCGGGCCCTTCTGCACCGAACCGTCCGCGATCTTGAACTCGCTGCCGTGGCAGGCGCACCTGATCAGCCCGTTCTGCACCCTGTCCACCGTGCAGCCCTGGTGCGTGCAGATCGCCGTGAACGCCTTGAACGTGCCCTGGGACGGCTGGGTCACCACGACCTTCTCCGAGTCGTAGACCTTGCCCCCGCCGACCGGGATGGCGGCGGCCTTCGCGATCTCCTGGCCCTTGAGGTCCTCGGCGGTCTTCTCCTCCCCGCCGCTCCCGCACCCGGCGAGCACGGCGGCGCCGGCGACCCCCGCGCCGCACAGCACCGTGCGGCGCCCGATCCCCCCGTTCCCGGCGCACCCCGCACGCTGCGAGGCTCCGGGCGTCACTTCTTCAGTCATCCCTCCATGATCCTGGACGACGGCCCACACGCCACACCGACCCGCCCTCTTACCGACCGCCCCTTGCACCACACCGCCCTCCACCAAGAGTCCTCCCGCCAACCTCCTGAAACCCGCCGATGTCCCGACACCGGCCAGCGCCTCTGACGCCGACCGATGTCCAGAAGTGGGCCGGCGTCCCCGGAGACCTCCCGACACCCGAGAGCGGCCCGGCGTCCCGGAAACCCCACAACGCCGCGTCCCACAGATCGGCCGATGGCCCGGAGGTCCGTCCCCCTTGACCAGGCCGGACCTCCGGGATCGGTGGCCGGGACCGCGGCGTGCCTGCCCCCGGACGCCCCTTCCGGCGTCCCGCACGCCGCCGTGCGGCGGCCCCCGCGTTCCGGAGGAACAACGCCGCCGCGGTCCCCCGCCCGCGGCCGCTGATGCGCCGTGACCGCCTTCGGTGCGCCTTCGGCTTTCCCGGCCCGGCCGTCCGCCATCCGCGGGGCCCGCCTTCGACCGGCCCCACCTATCAGCACGCGCCGGCGCGGCCGCACGGTTCAGCGAACCCGGAAAAACCTCATTTGAGGATCTTGGCGAGGAACTGGCCGGTGTAGCTGGCGTCGACCTCGGCGACGTCCTCGGGGGTGCCGGTGGCGACGATGGTGCCGCCGCGGGAGCCGCCCTCGGGGCCCATGTCGATGATCCAGTCGGCGGTCTTGATGACGTCCAGGTTGTGCTCGATGATGATCACCGTGTTGCCCTTGTCGACCAGGCCGTTCAGGACGCCGAGGAGCCTGCGGATGTCCTCGAAGTGCAGGCCGGTGGTCGGCTCGTCCAGCACGTAGATGGTGCGTCCGGTGGAGCGCTTCTGCAGCTCCGACGCCAGCTTGACGCGCTGCGCCTCGCCGCCGGACAGGGTGGGGGCGGGCTGGCCGAGCCGGACGTAGCCGAGGCCGACGTCGTTGAGCGTCTTCAGATGCCGGTGGATCGCCTTGATCGGCTCGAAGAACTCGGTGGCCTGCTCGATCGGCATGTCGAGGACCTCGGAGATCGTCTTGCCCTTGTAGTGGACCTCCAGGGTCTCCCGGTTGTAGCGGGCGCCGTGGCAGACCTCACACGGGACGTAGACGTCCGGCAGGAAGTTCATCTCGATCTTGATGGTGCCGTCGCCGGAGCAGTTCTCGCAGCGGCCGCCCTTGACGTTGAAGGAGAAGCGGCCCGGCTGGTAGCCGCGGACCTTCGCCTCCGTCGTCTGCGCGAACAGCTTGCGGATGTGGTCGAACACACCGGTGTACGTCGCCGGGTTGGAGCGCGGCGTGCGCCCGATCGGCGACTGGTCGACGTGCACGACCTTGTCGAGCTGGTCGACGCCGTTGACGCGCTTGTGCTTGCCGGGGACGAGCTTGGCCCCGTTCAGCTTCTTCGCCAGGGAGCTGTACAGGATGTCGTTGACCAGCGTCGACTTGCCCGAACCGGACACGCCGGTCACGGCGGTGAGGACGCCGAGCGGGAACGTCGCGTCCACGTCGCGGAGGTTGTTCTGCTGCGCGCCCTTCACGGTGACCTCGCGGCCCCTCGTCCGGGGGCGGCGGATCTCCGGGACGGCGATCTCGCGGCGCCCGTCCAGGTAGGCGCCGGTCAGGGAGCGGTCGGACCTCTTCAGGTCCTCGATGGTGCCGGACACGACGATCTCGCCGCCGTGCTCGCCGGCGCGGGGGCCGATGTCGACGATCCAGTCGGCGGCGGCGATGGTGTCCTCGTCGTGCTCGACGACGATCAGGGTGTTGCCCATGTCGCGCAGCCGGAGCAGCGTCTCCAGGAGCCGGTGGTTGTCACGCTGGTGGAGGCCGATGGACGGCTCGTCCAGCACGTACAGGACGCCGACGAGCCCGGAACCGATCTGCGTGGCCAGCCGGATGCGCTGCGCCTCCCCGCCGGCGAGGGTCGCCGACCCCCGGTCGAGGGTCAGGTAGTCGAGGCCGACGTCCAGCAGGAACCCGAGCCGGGCGTTGATCTCCTTGAGGACGCGTTCGGCGATGTGCGTCTCCCGCTCGCTCAGCTCCATCGCCAGGAGGAACTTCGCGGCCTCGCCGATGGGCAGCGAGGCGACCTCGGCGATCGACATCCCGCCCATGGTGACGGCGAGCACGACCGGCTTGAGCCGCGCGCCCTCACACGCCGGGCACGGGATCTCCCGCATGTAGCCCTCGAACTTCTCCCTGCTGGTGTCGCTCTCGGACTCGGCGTGCCGCCGCTGGATGTAGGGGATCACGCCCTCGTACGCGGTGTAGTACGACCTCGTCCGGCCGTACCGGTTCTTGTAGCGCACGTGGACCTGTGTCTCGTGCCCGTTCAGGATCGCCTTGCGCGCTTTGGCGGGCAGCTTCTCCCACGGGGTGTTGAGGTCGAAGCCCATCGCGTCGCCGAGCGCGGACAGCAGGCGCAGGAAGTAGTCGCTCACGTGCCCGTTCGACCACGGCTGGATCGCGCCCTCGCCGAGCGTCAGCTCCTCGTCCGGGACGACCAGCTCCGGGTCGACCTCCATGCGCGTCCCGAGACCGGTGCATTCGGGGCACGCGCCGTAGGGCGAGTTGAACGAGAACGACCGCGGCTCCAGCTCCTCGAACGACAGGTCGTCGTAGGGGCAGTACAGGTGCTCGGAGTACATCCGGGTGCGGTTCTCGTCGCCTTCGGGCATGTCGACGAAGTCGAGGACGATCGTGCCGCCCGCGAGACCCAGCGCCGTCTCCACCGAGTCGGCGAGCCGCTGGCGCGCCGAGTCCTTCACCGAGAGCCGGTCGACCACGATCGCGATGTCGTGCTTCTCCTGCTTCTTCAGCTTGGGCGGCTCGTCCAGGCGGATCGTCCGCCCGTCCACGATCGCCCGGGAGTACCCCTTGGACTGCAGCTCGCGGAACAGCTCCAGGTACTCGCCCTTGCGCCCGCGGATCACCGGCGCGAGCACCTGGAAACGGGTGCCGGGCTCCAGCTCCAGCACCCGGTCGACGATCTGCTGCGGCGCCTGCCGGCTGATCGGCCGGCCGCACTCGGGACAGTGCGGGTGCCCGATCCGCGCGTACAGCAGCCGCAGGTAGTCGTACACCTCGGTGATCGTCCCGACCGTCGACCGCGGATTCTTGCTGGTCGACTTCTGGTCGATCGACACCGCCGGGGACAGGCCCTCGATGAAGTCGACGTCGGGCTTGTCCATCTGCCCGAGGAACTGGCGGGCGTAGGCCGACAGCGACTCGACGTACCGGCGCTGCCCCTCCGCGAAGATCGTGTCGAACGCCAGGCTGGACTTCCCGGAACCCGACAGACCGGTGAACACGATCATGGAGTCCCGCGGGAGGTCGAGCGAGACGTCCTTCAGGTTGTGCTCGCGTGCTCCACGCACAATGAGTCGATCATGCACGGTGTTCTTCCGGTTCCTCTTCTGGGCGCGGCGATCGGCGGAGACAGCTCGGTCTCAAGGCTAGCCAGGGGGTACGACAGAATCCCCCGAGTCCTTAACGGCGGCGGCCGCCGCCGCATTTCATGACGCTCCCCGCCCGTCCCCGGAGGGTCCGGACGGCACTACCGCACCGTACACGTGTTCGAACGCCGCCCGCCACCAGAACACGGCCGGCCGGACCCGCGTGCCCGAGACCGCGGCGGACCGGCTTGGATCACTCGTCGTCCAGGGCATGGGAGAGGTAGCGGTCGGCGGAGCGGCGGACGGCGTTCTTGCCGTCGGTGTAGACGATCTTCTTCCACCAGGCGCCGTAGACGCGGTCGAACTCGTAGGGCTCCAGCAGGCGCAGGGCGCGGCGGACCGTGCGGGGACGTTCCGGAATGAAGTTCGGGTAGCTGTACATGAAGCTGACCCAGTCGCGGTCGTTCACGACCTGCAGGATGTCGCCGGAGAACACCGCGTGGGCGTCCCGCCAGTGCAGGACCTGGCCGCCGTCGAAATGCACGCCCGCGTTGATGAGCGTGAGGCCGTCGGCCAGTTCGCGGGTGTCGCCGGACCAGAAGACCACCGCGTCGTCAGGGCGGGCCACCCAGCGGCGGTCGGCCTCGTGGATGTGGACGGGGGCGTCGAACGCGTGCGCCCACTCGATCATGCTGCCGTAGAAGTGCGGGTGGCTGATCGCGATCGCGGAGATGCCGCCCAGGTCGTTCACCTGGCGGATCAGGTCGTCGTCGATGTGAGTGGTCGTGTCCCAGAGGACGTTGCCGGACGGGGCGCGCAGCAGCAGTGCGCGCTGCCCGATGGCGGTGGACGGCTCGGTGCCGATGCCGACGACGCCGGGGCCCTCCTCGGCGACCACGCCGCGGTGATCGGTGCGCAGTTCCTCCAGGGTCGTCCATTTCTGGCCGTCCCAGCCGACGTACTGGCGCTCGTCCTCGCAGATCGGGCAGTCAGGACGCGGCCCCGCGTACTGGACGCCACAGGTCATGCAGATCGGAAGTTCCATGATCGCCATTGTGTGGCATGGGGAGGGGCGGTGCGAAAGGATGGAGGCTCTTTCGGTATAGGGAGGCGTGTCATGGACTGGCGAGAAGTGATCGATGAGCTGGATTCCGGTGTGGAGCGCATTGTCCGGACGTTGTCGAAGCTCAGCGACCAGGATCTGCGCGCCGCCTCCGCGCTGCCCGGGTGGAGCCGCGGGCATGTCGCCACCCATATCGCCCGAAATGCCGACTCCTTGTGGAACCTGCTGGAATGGGCGCGGACGGGCGTGGAGATACCGCAGTACCCGAGCCTGGACGCCCGCAACGCCGCACTGGACGAGGGCGCCGGACGCGGCCGGGACGAGCTGACCGAGGACGTCCGCGCCACGGCGGCGCGGTTCACCGAGCAGGCGAGGACACTGCCCGAGGACGCCTGGAACGCTCCCGTGGAGGCGATGGGAGGCTGGTCGCATCCGGCCTGGTACACCGTGTACCGCCGCTGGAACGAGGTGGAGGCGCATCACGTCGACCTCGCCGCCGGGTACGGGCCCGCCGACTGGCCCGAGCCCTACGTCCGGTGGTCGCTGGGCGGCACGCTCGCGGACATGGTCGCGCTCCCGGAGAAGCTCCGCGGCGAGCTCGCCGGGCTCCGTATCACCGCGACGGACTCCGGCGAGGCCGCCGACCTCGGCTGGACGCCCGGCGGCCCGGAGGCGTCCGGGTCCGGGCGGGCGCTCCTGGGGTGGCTGAGCGGCCGCACGGACGGCTCCGGTGTGAGCGTCCGCCCGGACGGCCGGCTGCCGGTGCCGCCGCCCTGGCCGCACCGGCCCGCGGATTTCTAGGGGACTTCTCCAGGACGGAAGCGCACGTCAGCCCGTCGTCCAGGGCCGGAGCTTCTCGGGGTTCCGCACTGCCCAGATGTGCTTGATCCGGTCGCCCGCGACGTCGAACGCCACGATGACGACGGTGACGCCGTCCAGCTCGGCCACCAGGCCGGGCCGACCGTTGACCGCCGGGACATGGCGTACCAGCGGGCGTACGTCTCCTGCACGACATCCTCGGCCTCGGCCGGTGACCCGAGGAGCCGGTACGCCAGATTGATCAGCCGGCGCCGCTCGATCATGATCGCGCTCAGGCTCGGGTCGGGCCGGCCGTGTCCCGGCTCGGACCGGTCGGTCATGATGTCGACGACTCCCTCGGTCGCATCGGCCTTCACCGGTTCGACGAGCCGTCGCACCGAAATGTGAGGCCGGCGGGCAACACCGTCGCGGTGGTCCGGCCGGTCAGTCGGCGTCGTGGCCCGCCAGGCGATGGAGGGCGTCGACGGAGTGCACGACGATCGTGTTGCGGGCGACGGTGAGGCCGCCGCGGACGGGCCCGGCGGCGAGGATCTGCGCGACCTTCCGCCGGCCCATGCCGGCCCAGCGTCCGAGGTCCTGCTGGGTGACCGGGATACGGACCTGGACGCCGCCGTCCTCGGTCACCTCGTCCGGCCCCTCGGTCACGCCGTCCGGGCGTTGCTCCTTGACGGGGGAGCCGAAGCGCGACACCAGGCGCAGCAGCCGGCTCGCGAGCCGCCTTTCGGGGTCGTCGGGGAAGTGGGCGACGCGCAGCTCGTTGGAGTCGCGCAGCCGCTCGGCGAGGACGGCGGCGACGGCCCAGGCCGAGCCCGGGTGGTCGTCGAGGACGGCGCGGAACCGCGCGGCGGGCAGCACGAACGCCTCCACGCGGGTCAGCGCCTCGACGTTGGCGTGCCGGACGCCGCCGTCCACCGCCTCCAGCTCGCCGACGAGGTCGCCGGGGCCGAGGACGTCGAGGATGGCGATCTCGCCGTCCCGGTCGACCCAGACCTTCACCGCTCCGGCGCGCAGGACGAAGACCTGCGACGCGCGGGTGTGCTCGCGCATCAGGAAGGCGCCCGGCCGGATCACCACCGGGGCGCCCGCCCGCCGCAGCGCCTCGCGGGCGCGTTCGGGCAGCGCGTCCCAGAACGGGGTGGTCTCCATCTCGCCTCCTCCGCCGAACCCGGGCCGGGGCACGGTGTCTCATGATCGTTCATTTCATGATCCGTTGCCTCGTGGTCCAGTGAACGCGGCACTGCGCCGATGGACTACCCCATCCTCCAGCCCCCGCCCACCACCATCCAACCGACGAGCTCTGCTCGGCCTTTTTTGTGTCACATGTCGAGGGATCCGTCCGATTCGAGCCAGCTGTCCAGGGCGCGGACGCGGCGGACGCAGTCGGCCGCCGCGGCCTGGTCGCCGAGAGCGAGGTGGGAGTCGCGCAGCAGTTCCAGCGCGCGCCGCAGGCCCCGCTGGTCGTCCATGTCGCGGCGGATGCCGATCTCGGCGTTGACGTGCTCCACCGCCCGGGCGTGCTTGCCGAGCAGCTGTGAGGCGCGGGCCATGGAGTGCAGCGCGGACGACTGCGCGCGGGTGTCGCCGAGTTCGGCGGCCAGGTCGTGGGCGCGCCGCCCGGTGTCCAGGGCCTCGTCGGCGCGGCCGAGGTCGAGGTGGATGGCGGCGAGGTGGACGAGGGCGGTGCCCTCGCCGTGCCGGTCGCCGACCTCGCCGAGGAATCGCAGCGCCTCGAGCTCGCGTTCCAGTGCCTCCTCGGGACGGCCGGCGCGGCGCAGCACGGCGGCGAGGGTGTCCATCCCGACGCCGAGGCCGTACCAGTCTCCGCCGGATCTGCGGATGCGCAGCGCGTGGCGTGCGGCGCGCTCCGCGTCCTCCGGCAAGCCGAGCCGGGAGTACGTGCGGGCCAGGCTGCCGAGCGTGCCGGCCATCCCGCCCTGCGCGCCGAGCTGATGCCACAGGTCGAGGGCCTCCAGCCCGAGGACGAACGCCTCCTGGTGGCGGCCGAGGCGGCGCATGACGACCGTCAGGTTCTCCAGGTCGTGGGCCTCGCCGTGCTGGTCACCGATCTCGCGGCGGATCTCCAGTGCCCGCAGGAGATGTTCACGCGCCTCCCGGTACCGGCCGAGCCTCGAATGGACGATCCCGATCTGCGCGAGCGCCTCTGCCTCGCCGTGCCGGTCGCTGGTGTCGCGGTGCAGGCGCAGCGCCTGCCCGCAGTAGGTGAACGCCTCGGCGAACTTGGTGGCGTCGCACATCAGCCTGCCGAGCGTGGTGAGCGCGCGGGCCTCCCCGTGGCGTGCGCCCAGGGCACGGTACGTGTGGAGGGCTTGTTCGGCGTCCTGCTGTGCCATGTCGCGGAGACCGAGCGTGGCGTTCATGCGCGCCAGCTCGGTCAATGCCTGGGCGGCCCCGTACATGTCGGCGAGTTCCTGCCGGATGTAGAGGGCCTCCAGGGCGTGCGACACCGCCTCGTGGAAGTTCCCCTGGCGCCGGTGCACCTGCGCGACGGTGAGGAGGGTCTCTGCCACACCCGGCTGGTCGCCGATCCGGCGCCTTATGCCGAGCGCCTGGGCGGCGTGCTCCAGCGCGGGCTCGTAGTCGGCGAGACCCAGATGAGCTCGGGCGAGCGTGTCGTGCCCCTTGGCGACTCCCCCGTCGACGTCCTCGTCCCGCAGTTCCCCGTGGATGTCCAGGGAGCGGCGCGCGTGCTCGATCGCCGTCAGGTAGCGGCCCAGGGCCACATGCACGTCCGCGAGGGTGGCGAGCGTGACGGCCTCCCCGTACCGGTCGGGCGGGTCCACGGCCCGGAACCCGCGCCGCGCGTCCTCCCCGTACCCGATGGCCTGGACGGAGTCGCCCAGTTCGAAGTGCGCCATCGCCAGGTTGTGCAGCATGACGGCCGCCGCCGCCCAGTCCTCCTCGGTGCGGGCCGCGTGCAGCGCCACCTGGTGCACGGCGATGTTGTCCTCGCTGTAGCGCCGGAACTCCTGGAAGTCGAACAGCGCGTCCGCGAGTTCCCAGCACGTCCGGTGCAGGCCGAGCCGGGCCGCCTGGTGGACGGCGGCGACGAGGTTGCGCCGCTCCGACTCGAACCAGCCGAGCCCGGCCGCGCGTTCGGCGGCCGTCGCCGGGCCGCTCGGCGTCTCGGAAGGGTGCACGGCGGGGCGGGGCCGTCCCCTCAGCACCGCCCCCGCCCTGCGGGCCTCGGCGAGGTAGCCGGCCAGCAGCCGCCGCCGCGCCGCCAGCTGCTCCCCGTCGGAGTCCTCCCTCAGCCCCCGCTCCCGGGCGAAGTCGCGCAGCAGGTCGTGCATCCGGTAGCGGCCCGGTCCGACGTCCTGCACCAGGTACGCCTGCCGCAGGCCCTCCAGGCACTCGCGCGCCTCGTCCACCGTCCGGTCCTGCAGCGCGGCGAGGGCGGTGGGGGTGAAGTCGTGGCCGGCGACGAGGCCGAGCCTGCGGAACGCCTCCCGCTGGTCGTGGCGCAGGCTTCGGTAGGCGACATCGAACGTCGGGCTCATGACGGCCTGCAGCCCCGGCCCGGACACGCCGTGCGCCGCGCCGTCGCTCAGTCCCGCGCCCGTCAGGCCCGGCCCGTACGGCGGCGGCGCGTCCTCGGCGTCACGCGCGGTGAGTTCCCGGACGGTCGCGGCGACGGACTCGCCGGGGTTCTCGGCCAGGCGCCCGGCCATGACGCCGAGCGCGAGCGGCAGATGCCCGCACTCGCGGGCCAGCCGCACGACCGCCTTGCGCTCGTCGCGGACCCGGGCGTCGCCCGGCCCGAGGACGTTCGAGATGAGGTCCACCGCCTCCTGCGACGCCATCTCGCGCAGTTCCAGCGTCCGGACGTCGGCGCCTTCGAGCAGCGCGGGCAGCCGCCGCCGGCTCGTCACGATCACCAGCCCGGACGTCGCCGCCGCCAGCAGCGGCCTCACCTGCTCGGGCCGGGACGCGTTGTCGAGGATCAGCAGCATCCGCCGGTCGGCCAGCATCGACCGGCACTGCGCGGCCAGTTCCGCCTCGCTGCGCGGAAGCTGGTCGCCGGGCACGCCCGCCGCGCGCAGCACCTGCCCCATCGCCTCCGCCGGCGTGACGGAGCCGCGCCGCGTACCGCGCAGGTCGGCGAACAGCACGCCGTCGGGGAACCGGTCGACGACCCGGTGCGCCCAGTGCAGCGCCAGCGTCGTCTTGCCGACGCCCGCCATCCCCTGGACGATCACGGCGCGGGGCCATTCGGACTGGCCGACCAGCAGGTCCAGCTTGCCGAGGCTGACCGCCCGGCCGGCGAAGAACGGGTTGTCGGCGGGCAGCCTGACCTGGGGCGGCGCGCCGCCCTCCAGCCGCACCGGCTCACGCGCCGCGATCACGGCGTCCCCGTCGGGTTCGGGCCGCGGCGCCGGCTCCCGGTCCGCGTCCGGCCACTCGTCCCCCCACGGGCTCGCGGCCCGGCGCAGCCGCTCGGTGTCGAGGACGGTCAGCGGGCGCGGCCTGCTGTCGAGGATTCCCTTGGCGCGCCACAGCCGGAACCACCGCACCAGGGTCTCGCGCGAGATGCCCGCCCAGTTCGCCAGCTCCGCCTGGCTGAGTTTCAGCGGGATCCGCGTCCCCTGCCCGGCGACGGGCTCGCCGAACCGGTGGGCCAGTTCCAGCAGGTGGTAGGCGAGCCGCTGCGGATGGTCGGCCGCCCGCACCGCGTGCCGGCGGCCGCCGAACGTGACGGTCTGGGAGACCGCGTGCATCATCGCCTCGGCGACCTGCGGGCTGGCCGCCAGCAGGCTGCGGAACTTGCGGCGGTCCACCCGCAGCGCCGCGACGTGGTCCAACGCGGCGACGGTGCCGCGCTGGGGATGCCCCCACGGGCCGAGGACGCCGACCAGGTCCCCCGCCCCGAACAGATCGATGATCGACTCGTCGCCCTCGCTGGAGTCCACGAACTCCTTGGCCACCGCGTTGCTGGCCGCGCGGGGGGACGCCTTGAACACGACGTACACGGCCGGCGCGACCGATCCCTGGTGGCACAGCATCCCGCCGGGCGGGATGTCGGTGCGCCGGCCCATGGCGCGCAGGGCCTGCCGGTCGGAGGGGGCCAGCCGCTCCCAGAAGCTGCCCGGCCGGACGTCGTGATCGATCAAGGGGTCAGCCTCCAGCCATCGCCGCCGCCAGCGTCCAGAACAGGAACAGCACCGAGGTCGCCGCCGCCCACGCGACGGCCTGCCAGGACAGTTCGCCGCAGCGGTGCGCCGCCGACAGCAGCCGCCGGAGCTCCACGTCGCGGATCCGGTCGTCCAGCGCGGCGGCCGACCCGAACGGCGTCCAGGGGACGCCGGGGTCGATGGGAGAGCCGGTCCGGCCGCGCACCTCGGCGAGCACCGACACCAGCGTCCGGCGCGACCGGACCGCGTACCCGGCCGAGATCGCGAACGACCCGGCCAGCACGGGCAGCAGCGCCAGCGCGGGGAGGCCGGGCATGCCGGCCGCCAGCCGGGACACCGTCCCGACCAGCACGAGGGCGAGGAACACCGCGGCGATGGCGGAGTCCCGGCCGCACAGCCGGACCAGCGTGCAGGCGTGTCCGAGAAGGTCCTCGGGCTTCTCCCTGTCCGGTCCGGGACGGAATGCGGTTACCAAGGTTCACCGTCCTCCCGCTTCGATCCTGATCTTCTCACGAGTCCTTTTCGCCCTCCCTGTGCCGAACGGCACGGTCCCGGGAAAGGCCGGGCGTGAAGCACTCGATGACCATGATGCGCTGGCACGACAGATATTTCCGTCCGTCAGCGCACGGTTCGGCTGCGTCTGGCGACTCATTTCCATCCGGTGGCCGGGGCGGCGGAGATCCCGGGCGCCGATGATGGAGGATGGGGCTTCGCACCACCGACGGGAGGACGCATGACCTACACGGGAAACGTCGAGACCGGCGGCCGTCCCGACGTCCGGGAGCTGCCAGGCCTGACGGTCACGAAGGTGGCGGTCGGTCCGTACGACAACAACGCCTACATCCTGCGCTGCACCGCGACCGGCGAGCAGTTGCTCATCGACGCGGCCAACGAGGCGTCCCGGCTGCTGGAGCTGATCGGGGACGGCCCCCTGGCCCGCATCGTCACCACGCACCGCCACCAGGACCACTGGATGGCGCTGAGCGAGGTGGCCCGCGCCACCGGCGCCCCCGTCGTCGCGCATTCCCGCGACGCCGAGCCGCTGCCCGAACCGGTCGCCGAGCCGGTCGAGCACGGCGACACCGTCCGGGTGGGACGCGCGGCCCTGGACGTCATCCATCTACGCGGCCACACGCCCGGCTCGATCGCGCTACTGTACGAAGCGGGCGGCGAACTGACGGACCGCCCGCACCTGTTCACCGGCGACAGCCTGTTCCCCGGCGGCGTCGGCAACACCTGGGGCGACCCGACCCGCTTCAAGCAACTGCTCTCCGACGTCGAGGAACGTGTCTTCGACCGTCTCCCGGACGCCACCTGGTTCTACCCGGGCCACGGCAAGGACTCGACATTGGGCCGCGAGCGTCCCGCGCTCCCCGAATGGCGGGCCCGCGGCTGGTGATCCCGGTTCCTCGGCCGGAACAAGCGGTGGTGGGTGTTCGTTGCTTCAACCACACTTCGGGCCGAGACCAGGAGACAGACAATCCACGAACTCCACGAGGTGGACCCGGGACCCTCCCTGCGCTACCCGGCGGGTTCCCTGGTACTCGTCGCCGGCCTTCCGGGGGCCGGCAAGAGCACACTGCTGAACCGCCTGTACGGGCTGGACGGTGACGAGACGGCGCCGGTGCCCGCCGGCGACGTCCGCGTGATCGACTCCGGTCAGTCCCGGAACTGGTGGGCGCGGGCCCTGCGCCCCCTGCCCGTCCGGGTGCGCACCCCGCTCGTCCACGCCACCCACGTGTGGCGGATCGGCCGCGCGATCCTCGCCGGGCACGGCGTCGTCGCGCACACCCGCGGCACCTGGCCGCACATCCTGCGCTGCTTCGCGTGGATGGCGCGCCACCGCGGCAACCACCTGCACCTGATCCTCATCGACGTCGACCCCGAGACGGCCCGCGCGGGCCAGTTCGCCCGCGGCCGCGTCGTCACGTCCGTCACGTTCGCCCGCCACTGCCGCCGCTGGCGTCCCCTCATCGACCGCGCCCGCGGCGGCGACCCCCTCCCGCCCGCCGCCGGGGTCACGATCCTCGACCGCGACGCCGCCGACAAGCTCCAGGCCATCCACTTCACCTGACCTCGCGTCAGGCGGCCTTGATGACGCCGCCGCCCCACTCGATCACCGGGAGACCCCGCGCACCGGGGCGGGCCGTGCGAGGACGGCGGTCGGGCCGGGAGGCGGGTTCCGGACGGCAGAAGCGATACGGCAGGTCAGCCGGGGAGGTATATAGGGTCGGAGGAAGATCCAGACCAGGAGAGGCGGCAGCATGGCGCAGCAGGTACGCGGGGTCATCGCACCGGGCAAGGGGCAGCCGGTGCGGATCGAGACGATCACCGTTCCGGACCCCGGGCCCGGCGAGGCGGTCGTCGACGTCCAGGCGTGCGGGGTGTGCCACACCGATCTCCACTACCGCGAGGGCGGGATCAACGACGAGTTCCCGTTCCTGCTCGGCCACGAGGCCGCCGGGGTGGTCGAGTCGGTGGGCGGCGGGGTGACGGAGGTCGCGCCGGGCGACTTCGTGATCCTGAACTGGCGGGCGGTGTGCGGCCAGTGCCGGGCCTGCCTGCGTGGACGCCCCTGGTACTGCTTCGACACGCACAACGCCGCGCAGAAGATGACCCTTGAGGACGGTACGGAGCTGTCGCCGGCGCTGGGCATCGGCGCGTTCGCCGACAAGACGCTGGTGGCGGCGGGGCAGTGCACGAAGGTCGACTCGGCGGCCAGGCCGGAGGTGGCGGGGCTGCTGGGGTGCGGCGTGATGGCCGGGCTCGGCGCGGCGATCAACACCGGCGGGGCCGGGCGGGGCGACTCGGTCGCGGTCATCGGCTGCGGCGGCGTCGGCGCGGCGGCGGTGCTCGGCGCTCGGCTGGCGGGCGCCGCGAAGATCATCGCGGTGGATCTGGACGCGCGGAAGCTGACCACGGCCTCCTCACTGGGTGCGACGCACACCGTGAACGCCAGGGACGAGGACGTCGTCGAGACGGTGCGGGAGCTGACCGGCGGGAACGGCGCGGACGTCGTCATCGACGCGGTCGGCCGCCCGGAGACCTACGAGCAGGCCTTCTACGCCCGGGACCTCGCCGGGACGGTCGTGCTGGTCGGGGTGCCGACCCCGGAGATGAAGCTGGAGCTGCCGCTTCTGGACGTGTTCGGGCGCGGCGGGTCGCTGAAGTCGTCGTGGTACGGCGACTGCCTGCCCTCCAGGGACTTCCCGATGCTCATCGACCTGTACCTGCAGGGGCGCCTCGACCTTGACGCGTTCGTGTCCGAGACGATCGAGCTGGACGGCGTCGAGGCCGCGTTCGAGAAGATGCACCACGGCGACGTGCTGCGCTCGGTGGTGATCCTCTGATGGCGGCGCGGATCGACCACATCGTCACGTCGGGGACGTTCTCGCTGGACGGCGGGACGTGGGACGTCGACAACAACGTCTGGATCGTCGGTGACGACGGTGAGGCGATCGTCATCGACGCCGCGCACGACGCCGGCGCGATCGCGGAGGCGCTCGGAGGGCGGCGGCTCGTGGCGATCGTGTCCACGCACGGCCACGACGACCACATCGACGCGGCTCCGGCGCTGAAGGCCCGCACCGGCGCGCCCGTGCTGCTGCACCCGGACGACCTGATGCTGTGGAAGCAGCGGCATCCGGACGCGAGTCCTGACGGCGACCTGTCCGACGGGCAGGTCATCACCGTCGCGGGCATCGGCCTGACCGTCCTGCACACGCCCGGCCACAGCCCCGGCGCGGTGTGCCTGTACGCGCCCGATCTCGGCACGGTGTTCTCCGGCGACACGCTGTTCAACGGCGGGCCGGGCGCGACGGGGCGGTCGTTCTCCGACTTCCCGACGATCATCACCTCGATCCGGGAGCGGCTGCTGACGCTGCCCATCGGCACCGAGGTCCGCACGGGGCACGGCGACTCCACCACGATCGGCGCGGAGGCCCCGCACCTGGACGAGTGGATCGCCCGCGGCCACTGACCTCAGGACGGGACGCGGTCGGCCGGGCGGGGTGAGGCGAGCCGGGTGGCCCGGGTGCGGCCGCGGAGGGTGACCTCCTCGCCGAGGGCCCAGTGCGCCGCCTCGTCCGGCCCGGCGCGGGCGACGAGGGAGCCGGCCGCCAGCACCCGCCCGTCGTGGGTCTTGGCGAGGTCGGTGAGGCGGGCGGCCTCGTTCACGGGGTCGCCGATGACGGTGTACTCGAAGCGTTCCTCGGCGCCGATGTGCCCGGCGACGGCCTCGCCGGCGGAGACGCCGACGGCCGCCCGCAGGCCGGGGACGTCGTCGCGCAGCCGGCGGGCCAGCTCGCGGGCGGCGGCGAGGGCGCGGTCGTGCGCGCCGTCCAGGTCGAGGGGCGCGCCGAAGATCGCCAGCGCGGCGTCGCCCTCGAACTTGTTGATCCAGCCGCCGTGCGCGCCGACCACCTCGACGACCACGGCGAAGAAGTCGTTCAGCAGCCGGACGACCTCGGCGGGCGGGCGGTCGGCGGCGAGCCGGGTGGAGCCGATGAGGTCCACGAAGATCACCGCGACCTCGCGGAGTTCGCCGCCGAGGTCGATGCCGCGTTCCACGGCGACGCGCGCGACGTCCTCGCCGACCTGGCGGCCGAACAGGTCCTGGAGCCGCTCGTGCTCGCGCAGCCCGGCGGCCATGTGGTTGAACCCGGCCTGCAGGAGGCCGACCTCGCTGGCGTCGTAGACGGGCACCTCGACGTCGAGGTCGCCGCGCTCGACCCTGGCGAGGCCGAGCCGCACCGACTCGACCGGGTCGGCGATGGCGCGGGCGGCGCCGTAGGTGACGCCGAGCCCGACGACGAGGGCGATGCCGCCGAGGGCGAGGACGGCCAGCGCGAAGTCCCGCACGGTGATCCTGGCGATGAGGAACGAGCCGACGGCCAGGGTGATCAGCCCGAGGATCGGGACGGCGGTGCCGAGCCCCCAGGCGAGGACCGACCGCGCGACGACGCCCGGCAGGCCGGTCCGGCGCGGCATCTCGCTGTGCAGCGCCGTGGTGACCGCGCGCCGGAGCAGCCGCTCGGTCAGCAGGTAGACGACGGTGCAGGTGGTGAGCCCGCCGAGCAGGCTGGTCAGGCCGAGCTTGACGGCGAGCAGCCCGGAGAACGGGGCGTTGATGACCACCCAGCCGACCGTTCCGATGCCCCACAGGGTCAGGTGCAGGGCCATCAGCCGCAGCGGCCCGTACAGCAGCAGGGAGCGTTCGTGCCTGCCGGGTTCGTCGTGCCGCTCGACCATGTGGCGGACGCGGCGGAAGAACCGTTCGCCGAGGACGAGTCCGACGGGCATCGCGGCGGCGACGTAGGCGGTGAAGACGATCAGGTTGATCAGCTGCAGCCGTTGGGAGATGTCGCCGACCGGGTCGGGGACGACGACGGCGAAGGCGAGCACGACCAGCGCGCCGACCAGGTTGGCGAGCCCGGTGGCGATCGTCACCAGGATCCGGGCGCGGCGCGCGATCTGCGCCCGCGTGTCGTCGGGGCCGCCGTCGATGAGCCGCCACAGGGGGCCGAGCAGGATCCGCCTGGACCGCGGGGCGGGCGCTGCCTTTTCGGTCTCCATGAGCGTGCAGATTATCCGGTCATATCACCCGTCTCGCCGTGCGCCCGGAATCCGGCCGGTCAGGTGCGGATGGGTTCGAGGAGGCGGTGCGGGGAGCGGAGGATCTCGCTGACCGGGTCGGTCCTGCGGCGGAGGCCGGGCCCGACGTGCGCTTCCAGGTCTTCCGGCGGGACGTGACGCCGGCATGCGGCGCACGTCCCGTCCGGTCCGATCCGGGTGCCGCAGGCGGTGTGGACGAAGAAGCGGGACGGTTCGGCGGACAGGTGGTCCTCGGCCCAGCGCGCGAGCAGGTGGAGGACGGGCCACAGCTCCTTGCCCATCTCCGTCAGGACGTAGTCGTGGCCGTCCTTGACGAGGACGCCGTTGTCGGCGAGCGTCTGGAGCCGCGCGGACAGCACCGCCCGCGGGATGTCCAGGTGGACGAGGAAGTCGCTGAACCGGCGGACACCGTAGAAGGCGTCGCGGACGATCAGCAGCGTCCAGCGCTCTCCGACGACTTCCAGGGCGCGGGCCAGCGAGCAGTCCTGCTCCGCGTAGTCCTTGCCGAGTGCCATGCACACCAGACTACCGCCCCCTTGGTTCATTGACCGAACCGTGTCGTGCTACCGTCGGCGCACTGAGTTCATTCAAGAAACCCACCAGATGGCCTCCCTGGAGACTGCATGACGACCGTGGCGACCTCCAGCACCGCGCGCCGCACGCCCGGTACCGCGGTCGCGCTGGCGGTCCCCGCCGCCGCGACACTGCTGGCCCTGATGAACTACACGGCGCCGATGGCGGCGCTGACCGACACGGCGCGCGGGCTGCACGCGGACCCGACGGCACAGATCTGGCTGATGAGCTCGATCAGCCTCGGCCTCGCGGCGGCGCTGCTGGCGGTCGGCAGCCTCGCCGACGACCACGGGCGGCGGCGCGTGTTCCTGATCGGCGCCGGGACGCTCGCCGCGTCCAGCGTCGCCTGTGCCGTGGCGCCCAACGCGGCGGTCTTCGTCGCCGGGCGGATCGTGCAGGGGGCGGCGAGCGCGGCGCTGCTGGCGACGGGGCTCGGGATCATCGCCGCCTCGTTCGGGCCGGGGCCGCGCCGGGCGCACGCCACCGGGGTCTGGGGGGCGATGCTCGGCCTCGGCGTCGCGGTCGGCCCGGTCGCCTCCGCCGGGCTGGCCGAGGCCGGCGACTGGCGGCTCTGGTACTGGGCGGCGGCGCTGGGGTCGGTGCTGCTCGGCGGGGCGGCGCTGCGGCTGCAGGAGTCCCGGGCGGAGCAGCCGCGCGGGCTGGACCTGCCCGGCCTGCTCACCATGTGCCTGGGCGTGGGAGCCCTGGTCACGGCGATCACGTGGGGACGGCTGGGCTGGACGCGTCCGGCGGTCACGGCGCTGTTCGCGGCGGCGGCCGTGCTGCTCGCGGCGTTCGCGGTGATCGAGACGCGGCGGCGGGAGCCGATGCTCGACCTCGGGCTGCTGCGGCGTCCCGCGTTCCTGCTGTCGATCTCGGGGGCGATGGTCACCGGGCTCGGGGTGATCGGGATCATGAGCTATCTGCCGACCATGATGACCCTGGTCATGGACATATCCCCGCTCGTGGCGGCGCTGGTCCTGGTGTTCTGGTCGGGGCTGTCGTTCCTCGCCTCGCTGCAGGCCCGCCGCCTGCCCGCCCGGTTCTCCGCCGGGCGGCTGCTCGGCGCCGGGCTCGCGCTCTGCGCCGCCGGGCAGTTCGCGATGCTGGGGATGGCCCCGCAGGATCACTGGGGGCGGCTCGTCCCCGGGCTGATCGTGGCCGGGCTGGGCGGCGGCCTCTCCAACGCGATGCTCGCCAGGCTGGCCGTGGACAGCGTCCCCGCCGACCGCGCGAGCATGGGGACGGGCGCCAACAACACCGCCCGCTATGTCGGCGCGTCGGTGGGCGTCGCGATCGTGGGCGCCATCGCCACCGGTTCGGGCACCGGCGTGTCCGAACTCGCCCACGGCACCAACGTCGCGATGTTCGTGTCCGCCGTGGTCGCGCTGGCCGGCGCCGTCCTCGCGGTCGCGATCCGCGTCAGGTGAGCTCCTCGATGAAGGCGGCCAGCTGGGTCAGGTTGCGGCATTCGTACATGGGGACGAGTTCGCCGTAGCGGGACGCGGCGGAGTCGCCGGTGTCCCATTGGCCGCGCGGCTCGGGATTGAGCCAGTAGGCGTGCCGGGCGCGTCCGGCCATGGAACGCAGCACCGGCAGGGACAGCTCGCCGTAGTTGGAGCGGGCGTCGCCGAGGATCAGCAGGGACGTCTTGGGCGTGATGGCGTCGCGGTACCGGTCGTCGAACACCTTGATGGCGTGGCCGTAGTTGGAGCGGCCGGTGATCCAGACGAGGTCGGCCTCGGCGGCCAGCCGGGCCATCGCGTCCGTGACGTCCGCGCCCGGCGCGAAGAACCGGGTGATCTCGTCGGTGGTGTCGATGAACGCGAACGCGCGGACCTTGCTGAACTGCTCCCGCAGCGCGAACGTCAGCAGCAGCGTGAAATGCGCGAACGCCGACACCGAGTCGCTGGCGTCGCAGAGCACGACCAGCTCGGGCTTGTGCGGGCGGCGCGGCCGGTGGTGGGTGGTGAGCGGCACTCCACCGCTGGCGAGGGACGCGCGGACCGTCCGGCGGAAGTCGAGCCGGCCGCGCCTGCCCTGCCGCTGCTTCTGCACCAGCCGGGACGCGAGCTTGCGCGCCAGCGGATGCACCTCGCGGCGCAGCGCCGCCAGCTCCGCGCGGTTCGCGGCGGAGAAGTCGAGCCGTTCCAGCGGCGGGCGGACGGCGATGCGGGCGGTGCGCTCGACGCCGGTGTCCTCGGCGATGCGGCGCCGCACCTCGCCCGCGACGAGGTCCTCGAACCGGGCGATGCGCTCGCGGAACGTCCGGCGGGCGACCCGCTCTGCCATGCCGCCGCGTTCCCGCCCGGCCAGCACGGCGTCGAGCAGCCGGGCCATGAGCGTCTCGGGCGACATGGCGCGCATGACGCCGAACGAGAACCACGACTCCTGCCCCGGCGTCTGGCCGTACTCGGCGACGGCGATGCGGGCGAACTGCCGCAGCGCGGCGTCGCCGCCGGACAGCAGGAGTTCCGCCAGCTCGCCGCGGCGGGCCTGCACCCGCGGGTCGAGCGCGGGCGGGACGGGGCGTCCGCCGTCGTCCAGCGTCCGGGCGGGACGGTCCGGGTCCGGACGCGCCCCCGCGCCGTCCCCGACCGCGGCGGGGAACCACAGGTCGAAGAGGGTGTCGAACGTCGGGCGGTGCTGGGGCCGCTTGACGAGCGTCGCCGCGTAGGCGGAGCGCAGCGACTCGCGGTCGAGCAGGTCGATGGCCTGCATGGCGCGGACCGCGTCCAGGCCCTCGGCGACCGACACCGGCATCCCGGCCCGCCGCAGCTCGGCGACGAACCCGGTGTGCCGGTCGATGAGGGAGGCCATATCCGAGATCCCGGGGGTCAGCCCCGCAGCCCCAGTTCCCTGGCGGCGCGTTCCTGGTCGGTGACGTGCTTGAGGACGACGCCGAGGGTGCGGGCGACGGCGGCCTCGTCCAGGTCGTCCAGGCCGAGGGCGAGCAGGGTGCGCGCCCAGTCGACGGTCTCGGCGATCGACGGGGCCTTCTTGATCTCCAGGTCGCGCAGCGTGCCGACGGTGCGGACGAGCTGCTCGGCCAGCTCCGCCTCGATCCCGGGCACCTGGGCGAGGACGATGTCGCGTTCCCGCTCGGGCGCCGGGTAGTTCAGGTGGAGGTAGAGGCAGCGGCGCTTGAGCGCCTCCGACAGCTCCCGCGCCGCGTTCGACGTGATCACCACGAACGGGCGGCGGACGGCGTCGACCGTTCCCAGCTCGGGGATCGTGACCTGGAAGTCCGACAGGACCTCCAGCAGCATGCCCTCCACCTCGACGTCGGCCTTGTCCGCCTCGTCGATCAGCAGGACGGTCGGGCCGGTGCGGCGGATCGCGGCCAGCAGCGGCCGCTCCAGCAGGAACTCTTCGGAGAAGATGTCCTCGTGGGTCTCCTGCCAGGCCCGGTCGGAGGGGGCGGCCTGGATCGCGAGGAGCTGCTTCTTGTAGTTGAACTCGTACAGCGCCCGCGCCTCGTCCAGACCCTCGTAGCACTGCAGCCGGATCAGCTCGGCGCCGGTCGCGGCGGCGACGGCCTTGGCCAGCTCGGTCTTGCCGACCCCGGCGGGGCCCTCGACGAGCAGCGGCTTGCCGAGCGCCTGCGCGAGGTACACGGTCGTGGCGATCGACTCGTCGGCGAGGTAGCGGACCCCGGCCAGCCTGCGGTCCACGTCGGCGGGGGACGCGAACGCCCCGTCCACGGTGTCGGTCATCCCCTGCCCCTCTGTGCGCCGCGCTTCTGCGCGGCCGCTTTCTTGTACGTCTGGTTGGTGCCGGCGAACACGAGCGATTTCCGGTCCTCGCCCAGGGAGACGCCCCAGTAGGACGCGGTCTTCGGGTCGCCGCCCTTCCAGGAGAAGCGGTACTTGCCGCCGCCCTCGGGGATGGCCGTCCCGCTCCAGAGCTTCTGCTTGTTCTTCACCCACACGCCGTCGCCGTCCGCGGTGAACTGGAAGTAGTCCCCCGCGGTGCCGACCCAGCGTCCGATGAGCGGTTTCATGTCGGAGGGCTTCACCACCGGGATCGGCGCGAGCGTGGTGGGCCGGGCGGACGAGGCCGTGCCCGCGGCCTCCCCCTCGCCGCCGCAGCCGGTGAGGGCCAGCGCGGCGGCGGCCGCGCAGGCGGCGAGGGCGGTGACTCTCACGAGGACCTCCGGGGCGATCTGGGGTGAAGCGGCAGTTTACCGGCGGGTCCGTCCTCGTCCCCGCCGGAACCTGCGGTGAGACCTGCGGGGTACAGCGTGGTTGGCACCGGCGGGTGAGGCGGGCTCGGCGCGCCGTTGCCTATAACCGAACCATGACGACCCCACGGCTTCCCCGCGAGGACCTCACGGCGGCGATGGCGGCCCGGCGCGAGCTGGGGCCCGACTACGACGACGCCTTCATCGAGACGGTCGTCGACCGCATCCAGGAGACCCTCGACGCCCGCACCGCCGCGCCGCCCCGGCCCCGGCTGCGTCCGGCGCCGGAACCGGGGCACGGCGGCCATGATCACAGCCTGGCCATGGCGGTGCTGTCGCTGCTGGCCGCGATCCCGCTGACCGCGATCGCGGTCCTCAACGCCGGTCTCCCGGGCCTGTTCCTGGCCATCGCCGGGATCGTCCTCGTGAACGTCACCTACACCTTCCGTCCGCGCCGCTGAGGCCCGAGCGGGATCATTTGCCCGGCTCGGGGTCGCGGGGAAGGCCGAGGATGCGCTCGCCGATGATGTTGAGCTGCACCTCGGTGGTGCCGCCGTAGATCGTCATCGCGCGGCTGAACAGCATGGCCCGCGCAACGATGCCGCTCTCGGCCAGCGGCACCTCGGTGGCGGCCGCCGTGCCCTGCGCCGCCCAGCAGTGGTCGGCGACGTCCTGGTTGAACTGGACGCCGAGGAGCTTGCGGACGCTGGCCTCCGCGCCCGGCTCCACGCCGTTCAGCTGCTTGAGGGTGGTGCGCAGGCCGAGCAGGTCGATCGACTGGCCCTGGGCGACGAGCTTGCCGACCTCCGCGGCGGCGACCGCGTCCAGCGTCCGCCGCTTGAAGAACTTCAGCAGCTCGGGGACGCCCATGCCGAGGCCGCCGCCGGTCGACAGCGACACCCGCTCGTTGGACAGCGTGTTCCGCGCGACCTGCCAGCCCTTGTTCACCTCGCCGACCACGCGGTCGTCCGGGACGAACACGCCGTCGAGGAACACCTCGTTGAAGATGGCCTCGCCGGTCAGCTCCTTGAGGGGCCGGACGTCGACGCCCTCGGACTTCATGTCCACCAGGAAGTAGGTGATGCCGTCGTGCTTGGGCGCGCCGGGATCGGTGCGGGCGATGCAGAAGCCCCACTGGGCGTAGTGCGCGAGGGACGTCCAGATCTTCTGGCCGGTGAGCCTCCAGCCGCCCTCGACCCGCTCGGCCTTCATCGACAGCGACGCCAGGTCGGAGCCGGCGCCCGGCTCGGAGAACAGCTGGCACCACACGATCTGCCCGCGCAGCGTCGGGCGGAGGAACCGCTCCTTCTGCTCGTCGGTGCCGTACCGGACGAGGGACGGCACCAGCCAGGCGCCGATCCCCAGGTTGGGGGCCTTGACCTGGGCGGCCTTCAGCTCCTGCTGGATGAGGATCTGCTCGACCGGCCCGGCCTCGCGTCCCCACGGCTTCGGGAAGTGCGGGACGCTCCAGCCCTCGTCGCCCAGCCTGGCGTGCAGCTCCTCCTTGTCCTCGATGGCGGCCAGCCCGGCGATCTCGCCGCGGATCCGCTCGCGGACCGGCTGGGCGTCCTCGTCGAGTTCCAGCACGACCTCGCGGCGGCGGCCGTCCAGCGCGAGCGCAGCGATCTCGGCGGCCCAGTCCTTGGACGGGCCGAGCAGCGACCGCAGCGTCAGGGCGCGGCGCAGGTAGACGTGCGCGTCGTGCTCCCAGGTGAAGCCGATGCCGCCGAGGATCTGGATGGCGTCGCGGGCGGTCTGCACGCCCGCGTCGACCGCGATGACGGCCGAGACCGCGGTGGCGAACCCGGCTTCCTCGGTGCCCTCGTCCAGGGCGCGGGCGGCGTCCCAGGCGGCGGCGCGGGCCTGCTCCAGCGCGATGAGGCTGCGCGCGGCCTTGTGCTTGACGCCCTGGAACTGCCCGATCGGGCGGCCGAACTGCTCGCGCACCTTGGCGTACTCGGCCGCGGTCGTCACCAGCCAGCCCGCGAGGCCCGCCGACTCGGCGCCGAACAGCGCCGCGGCGAGGTCACGGACGCGGCCGGTGGTGAGGCCGTCCAGCACGCGGTCGGGGGCGACGGCGACGCCGGACACCTCGACGGACGCGACGCGGCGGACCCGGTCCAGGCTCGCGACCGGCGTGACGGTGACGTCGGCGGCGTCGACCGCGATCCACTGCTCGCCGTCGCCGTCCGCGACCGGCAGGACGATCACGTCGGCGAGCGCGCCGCCGAGGACCGTCGCGGACGTCCCGGTCACGACGAGGGAGTCGCCGTCGCGGCGGCCCGTCAGCTCCCCGCCCAGCGCGACGGCGGCCGTCCTGGACCCGTCGGCGAGGGCGGGCAGCAGCTCCGCGCGCACCTTGGCGTTGCTGGACGCGTTGACGACGGTGCTCGCGAGCACGGTCGGCAGGAACGGGCCGGGCGCGGCGGCGCGGCCCAGCTCCTCCAGCACGACCGACAGTTCCAGGAGGCCGTAGCCCTGGCCGCCGTGCTCCTCCTCCAGGTGCAGGCCGAGCAGGCCCTGCTCGGCCAGCGCCGGCCAGAACCCGGGCCTTGTCTCCTCGTCCGCCTCCAGCGCGGCCCGGACGGCCGTCACCGGAATGTTGCGCTCGGCGAAGCCGCGCACCGAATCGGCGAGCGCCTCGTGCTCCTCGGTCAGCCCGATGGCCATGCGTGAACCCTCTCTCAGCCCGCTTTTGACAGCGATTCTAGAACAGGATTCGGTGAAGTGGTCCAGTGCCCCGGAACTCAACCTTCGCGTGTCGCCGCGGCGTCCGCCTCATCCGCGCGTGCGTCAGGGTTCGCGTGCACGGGCAGCCGGCGGGGCGCCGCCTTGTCACCGGCCTTGCGGCCGACGGCCAGGCTGGCTGCGGTGGTCGCGAGAAGCGTCCCGGCGATCACCGCCAGGGACAGCCAGATCGGGATCTCGGGCGCCCACGCGACACCGTACTCGTGCATCGCGTGGAAGATCAGCTTGACCCCGATGAAGCCGAGGATGAACGCCAGCCCGTGCGCGAGGTAGACGAGCCGGTCGGTGAGCCCGCCGAGCAGGAAGAACAGCTGGACCAGGCCCATCAGCGCGAACGCGTTCGCGGTGAACACCAGGTACGGCTCGGTCGTCAGCCCGAAGATCGCGGGAATGGAGTCCAGCGCGAACAGCACGTCGGTGGAGCCGATGGCGATCATGACGATGGCCAGCGGGGTGACCAGGCGGCGGCCGTGCCGCCGGACGACGAACCGGTTCCCGTCGTAGTCGTCGGACGTCGGGATGACCCGCTTGGCCCACCGCAGCAGCGCGTTCTCCTCGAACTCGTCCTCGTCGCCGCCGCGGACCAGCCCGATGGCCGTCCAGATGAGGAACGCGCCGAAGATGAAGAAGACCCACGTGAACGTCGAGATGGCGGCGGCGCCGACCGCGATGAAGATGCCGCGCAGCACCAGCGCGATGACGATGCCCGCCATCAGCACCGTGTGCTGGGCCTGCTTCGGCACGGCGAACCGGGTCAGGATCACCATGAACACGAAGAGGTTGTCGACGCTGAGGCTCTTCTCGGTGACGAAGCCGCCGAAGTACTCACCGGCGTACCGCGCGCCGGAGAAGACCCAGACGCCGATGCCGAACAGCACGGCGAGCCCGATGTAGATCGACGACCAGAACGCGGCCCTGCGGGTGGTGAACTCCCGCGTGTCGTTCCTGTGGATCAGGAACAGGTCGGCGGCGATGACGGCGAGGATCCCTGCGATGGTCAGGGCCCACACCAGGGGTGAGACGGACAACGTGAACACCTCCAGCGGACACGAACGAGCGCTGGAGGTCTCTCCCGCCCCGGACGAACGAGGGCCGCGGAACCCGGGCCGGCATGGACCGGCCGTACTGACGGGAACCGTGCGCGGGGATACTCCCCTCCACTGTCTCCTTCAACGCGGGCCCCACCGGAGCGGTTCCCCTCCGGTGGAACTTTTTCGATCTTTCTCGAACCGGACCGCCGGGGACGGCGTCTAAGGTCCCCTCGCCCCCGCTCTTCCGCTCAGCGGCGGACGTCGGCCAGTTCCCGGTAGAGGTCGGCGAGCTGGTCGACGGCGTCGTCCTCCCCCGGCAGCATGGCCGATCGCTGCGCGGCGGCCGACCCGAGCCGCGCGGCGAGCGCCGGATCGTCCAGGACACGGCTCACCGCGCGTTCCAGCGCGCCCGCGTCGCCGGGGGGCACCAGCAGCGCCGCCTCGCTCTCGGGTCCGTGCAGCAGCGGGCCCGCGCCGCCGTCCGCCGCCCGCCCGGCCGCGCCGACCATGCCGGGGATGCCGCCGACGCGGGTGGCGACGAGCGGCCGGCCTGCCCGCAGGATCTCCTGGACGATCAGCGGCTGCCCCTCCCACACGCTCGGCACGACCGCCACATCGGAGGCCGCCAGCAGCCCGGGGACGTCCGAGCGGCGCCCGAGCAGCCGGACGGGCAGCTCCTCGGCCTCGACGCGGGCGCGCAGCTCGTCCTGCAGCGGGCCGTCCCCGACGATCGCGACGAGCGGCGGCGGGGTCCGGCCGGCCCAGTCCCGCGCCGCGTCCAGCAGCGTCGGCAGGCCCTTCTGCTCGGCGAGCCGCCCCACCGTGAGGATCAGCGGCCGCTCCCCCACCTCCAGTTCCGCGCGCAGGTCGGCGCGGACGGCCGGGCCCGGAGGGGCCTGCGGCGCGGGCGCCGGGACGATGGCGTGCCCCACCGACCGGGCGCCGAGGGCGCGCATCCGCTCCTCCAGGTCGGGTGAGACGCCGAGGACGCCGGCCGCGCCGCGCGCCACGACGCGTTCCAGCGCACCATAGACGGCGGCCGTCCGCCCGCCGGCGATGACGGCGTTGTGCAGGGTGACGACCAGCGGCGGCCCGCCCCGCGCGAACCGCAGCGGCCCCGGCGCGACCCGCGCGCACGCCGCCACCGCGAGGGCACCGGCCCGCAGGCCGTGGGCGTGGACGACGTCGGCGCCGCGCAGCAGCGAGCGGAGCCGGGCGACGGCCTTCGCGTCTTTCACCGGCCGGGGCCGGTCGGCGAGATCGACCTCGGCGAAACGCGCGCCGCCGCCGGTGAACCCGAACAGCTCCTCGGTCGGCGCGGGCCCGCACACCAGCACCCGGGCACCGCGTCCCGCCAGGCCGGCGGCGACGGACCGGACATGCCGCCCGACGCCTCCCGCGCTGGTGCCGAGGACCAGCGCGACGCGCAGCCCGTCCAGATCCTTCTTCTCAGACATTGCGGGTGACCTTCCGGCTGAGGACGGCCCGCAGATCCCGGCCGTCGATCACGAATGCGATGAGCAGGAAAACCGCGCCGGCGGCCAGCGCGGCCAGCGCCCCGGCCCCGGCGCTGTGCAGCTCCCCGCCCGTTCCGAGCAGGGCGGCCGTCGCGTATCCGGCGGCGGCGCCCGCGGCGGCGCCCGCCAGCCCCGCGGCCAGGGCGCGCGGTATCCCGGCCACGGACGCGGCGCCCCTGGCGCGGACGAGCGTCGCCAGCAGCAGCGCGCCGGCGACGGTCATCCCGGCCGCGTTGCCGATGCCGAGCGCCGCGACCACCCACTCCCGGTCGACCGACAGCACCAGCGCGACGTCGGCGGCCATCACGACCAGCCAGCCCGCCACGACCGCCGCGGCGCCCATCCGGCCCCGGTGGCAGGCGAACAGGACGCGCCCGAGGTGCGCGACGAGCCCGTACCCGACGAGGCCGGGCGCGAACGCGAGCACCGCGCGGGACAGCACGTCCTGCTGGTCGGGAAGTCCCGGGTTGAACACCGCCGCGACGGGCACGGCGACCGCGGCCAGCACGGCGGCCCCCGCGCACGACACCAGCACGACCGCGCGGGTGGTGGACGCGGTGACCTGGTCGAACCGGTCCTGCTCCCCGGCGCTGATCCGCGCCGACAGCGCCGGGAACGCGCTGGTCGCGATCGGCACGGCCAGGATCGCCCACGGCAGCAGGTAGATCGCCCACGCGTACTGGTAGTTGGCGAGCGCGCCGCCCGTTCCCTCGTAGCTGAGCCGCACGACCAGCAGCGCCGACAGCTGCTGCGCGGCGACCGTGGCGAGCCCGGCCAGTGCGAGCCGCCGCACCCGCCGCGCCACCCCGTCCGGGAAACGCAGCGTCGGCCGCAGCCGGAGCTTCAGCCGCCACGCCGCGACCCCGGCGGTCGCCGCCATCGCGACGCCGCCGAGCGTCGTCCCCACCGACAGCGTCAGCTCCGCGTCCAGCGGCAGGCCCGCGAGGTCGTTCTCGTAGCCGCGGCCGAGCGGCGCGTACACGATGTAGGCGCCGACCACCACCAGGCTGGACATCAGCGGCGCCAGCGCCGGCGCGACGAACCGGCGGTGCGACTGCAGCAGCCCGTACAGGACGACCGCCACCCCGTACATCACGATCTGTGCCGACATGACCGTGAGCATCGAGGAGCCGACGTCCACGATCCCGTCGCGGGTGCAGCCCTTCAGGTCGCCGCCGACCAGCAGCTCCATGATCGGGCGGGAGCCGAGCGCCATCAGCGCCGACAGCGGCACCATCAGCACCACGATCCAGGTCAGCAGCGCCGACCCGATCCGGCGGACCTCCTCGCGGTCGCCGCGCTCGGCGGCCCCGGCCAGCACCGGCACGACCATCGCGGTCAGGGCGCCGCCCGCGACGATCTCGTAGACGATGAAGGGGAACTGCGTCGAGGTGAAGTAGGCCTGGCTGAGGCACGACGTCGTGACCGTCTGGGAGAAGGCGTAGGTGCGCCCGAACCCGGCCAGCCGCGCCAGGACGGTGATGACCGCGATGACGACGGCGGCGCCGGCGAGGCCGCCGGTCAGGCGGCGCAGACTTGACGGTGGCACGCTCGTGTGGTTCTGCCGGGGGGCTCGTGCGGCGGCCTACGCGGGGCCGGCGGCGACGCCGTCGCCGGCCGTACCCGTACCCGCCGGCCCGGTTCGCGGCGGAGCGGGCGGTCGGAACGCGTCCTCAACGTCCGGCTTGTCCTCCGCGACGGGGGACGCGGGCGCGGGCACCGTCGCGGCCGCCGGGCGGCGGCCGAGCATGTCGACGCGGTTGAGCACGGGGTTGCCCGCGATGACCTTGGTGAAGCTGACGAACTCGCTGGCGGCGTTCAGCCCGGCCAGCCCGGCCAGCACGGCTAGGCGCGGCCCCCGGCCGAGCCGGGTGGCGGCCAGGCCGAGCAGCGCGCCGAGCGCGTTGGAGCCGGTGTCGCCGAGCATCGCCCGCTCCGCGAGGTCCTCGGGCAGCAGCGCGAGGGCGGCGCCGAGCGGCGCGGCCACGACGGCCGACGACGGCCCGGCCAGCGCCAGCGGCGTGCCGGTGAGGACGCCGACCTTGACGGCGCGGCCCGGACGCAGGTCGAACAGGTTCATCAGGTTCGCGCCCCCGGCGATGATCGCGCCGTTGACGAGGGCGTCGAACGCGCGTCCGGTCCGGGACGGGGCGGGCGACCCGGCGAGGGCGGCGGCGGCCAGCCCGGTCGCGCCGATGCCGAGGATCTTCACCGCGCCGCTGGTGACCTCACCGCGGGCCAGCGCGGTCAGGTGGCCCTTGAAACCGCGCGAGGAGGCCGAGCCGGCCAGGTCGTCGTAGCCGCCGAGCAGCCCGGACCCGGCGCCCGCGAGCAGCGCGGCGGCGCGCGTCCGGCCGGAGGCGCCCGGCGCCAGCAGCCCGCCCGCGGCGGCGCCCGCGACGACCGCGGGCCCCTCCAGCAGCGTCACCGGCTCGCCGCGGTGGTTGGTGCGGCCCCACACCTCCTCGCCCGGCAGCCCGTTCAGGCCCGGAGGGTTGCGCGTCAGCGCCATGTAGGCGGCGCGCGCGGCGGCGGCGCCCAGGCCCGCGCCGGCCAGCAGCCGCGCGGTCCTCGCCGAGCCGGAGGCGATGCGTCGCTTCATCAGGTCACCCGTTCTTCCCCGCCGTGGGCGCGGGCGAGGGCAGGTAGCCGCTCACGCCGGCGCCCGTCCCGTACTGCCCGGTCTTGCCGCTCATCTCGTTCTGCAGCGCCAGGATCGCCACGACCTGCCCGGAGGCGGTGTCCACCACGTCGACGGTGGAGACCGACTCCTCGGCGTCGGAGTCGCGCAGCGCCGCGATCAGCCCGCCCTCCTGCGCGGAGGTGGAGGGGCCACCGACGACCGTACCGCGCCCGGCGGCGTCGAGTGCGGAGGCCAGCGAGATCAGCGCCTTGTTGTCCTCGCCGCCGCCGTCGTAGGCGAACGGGGTGGCGGGCCCCATCATCACGGCGAGCGTCGCGTGCTGCCCGGGCTTGCCGCTCGAGGTGATGTACCCGGCCTCCTTGAAGCCGTTCAGGACGGCGCCGCTGGCGGCGTCCTCACGGCCGGGCTCGGTGGGGTCCTTGGTGACCAGGGCGTCCGCCAGCACCGCGCCCGCCTTCTGGTAGGTGCTCGCGTTCTCGGGGAACACGACGTCGTCGGCCTTCAGCTGCGTGGCGAGCTCGTCGACGGTGATCCGCTCGTCGTCGTCCAGGAGATTCTTCTGGATCGTGACGCGGCCGGTGACGGTGGCGCCGGCGTTCTTGGCGAGCTCGCTGACCTGCTCGATGCTGTCGTTGCCCGCGCCCGGCGTCTCGACCATCACCACGGACTGGCCCTTCAGCCGGTTCGCGACGATCTGCGGCGACAGCACGTTCGCGAACTGCTCCTGCCCGTTCACCTGCTGCTGGAGCTGCCGCTGCTGGTTGCGGGCCTGCTGGGCGGTCTTGGCCGCCTGGTTCGCCTGCTGCCGCAGGGTGTCGCTCACCGAGTCCGACAGCGTCGTGGAGCCCAGCACGATGCCGAGCGCCAGCGCCAGGAAGATCGCGACGATGGAGACGAGGTGGTATCGGAAATCGATCACGTGAAGAGTCCGGTCAGCCAGAAGACGAAGGCGTGCCAGCGGTCGGCGAGCAGGGGACTGATGACGTCCCCCGCCGGTGACATGGCGACGGCGGTGACGATGGCGATGAACGCGCCGAGGACGAGGAACAGCAGCGACCAGGTGGAGATCCGGCTGCGGTAGAGCCGGCTGACTCCCTTGGCGTCCACGAGCTTGCTGCCCACCCGGAGCCGCGTGAGGAACGTGCTGGCCATGCCGGCGCGGCCCTTGTCGAGGAACTCCACCATGTTGGCGTGCGTGCCGACCGCGACGATGAGCGTGGCGCCCTTCTCGTCGGCGAGCAGCATCGCGATGTCCTCGCTGGTGGCGGTGGCGGGGAACGTCACCGCCTCCTGGCCGAGCTCGTGCACCCGCTGCAGGCCCGGCGCGCGGCCGTCCCGGTAGGCGTGCACGACGATCTCGGCGCCGCAGGTCAGCGCGTCGTCGGACACCGAGTCCATGTCCCCGACGATCATGTCGGGGCGGTAGCCGGCCTCCAGCAGCGCGTCGGCGCCGCCGTCCACCCCGATCAGGACGGGACGGTACTCGCGGATGTAGGGCCGCAGCGTCGCGATGTCCTCGCGGTAGTGGTAGCCGCGGACCACGATCAGCGCGTGCCGCCCGTTGAGCTTCGTGGTGACCTCGGGGACGCCGACGCCGTCGATGAGCAGGTCGCGCTCGCGCTTGACGTACTCCATCGTGTTGGCGACGAACGCCTCCAGCTGGCTCGCGAGGCCCGCCTTCGCCTCGGTCAGCGCCGTCTCCACCGACTCCGCGGTCTGCTCGGTGCCCTTGGCGACGACGTCGTCGCCGCGGTGCACGGCGGGGCCCTCGACGCGGACCTGGTCGCCCTCCTGCAGCTTGGCGAAGATCTCCGGCCCGACGTCGTCGACCAGCGGGATGCCGGCCTCCAGCAGGATCTGCGGGCCCAGGTTCGGGTACCGGCCCGAGATGCTGGGCGCGACGTTGACGACGGCGCCGACCTGGCACGCCACCAGCGCCTCCGCGCTGACGCGGTCGAGATCGACATGGTCGATCACCGCGACCTCGCCGGGCTGCAGGCGCTTGGTCAGGTCCTTGGTGCGGCGGTCGAGCCGGACCGTGGCGCTGATCCCCGGCCGGCCGTCGTCGCGGCCACGGCCGAGCGCGAGCACGCGCAGCGGCAGCTTCTGTGCCAGCCGTACGCGCCGCTCGGTGGTGGGTGACGGGTCGTTCATCACTAGCCATCCTGCCAGAGCACAGAAGCGAACGCCGGAAAGGACGACTGTCCAGGCGTGTCCGTTCGCGCACCCTCTGTAGTTTTTGCCGGAGGGGCGTGGGAGGCCGCCCCCACAGTGACCTCGCTCTGCCGGGGGTGTTGCGGCGGGCCCGGTTACCGTTCCTCGGACGCCATGGCGAGGAGCTCCTCGGCGTGGGCGCGGCCGAGCTCGGAGTCCTCCAGGCCGGCGAGCATCCGCGACAGCTCCCGGACCCGTCCCTCCCGGTCCAGGGCCGTGACGCCGCTGCTGGTGACGGTGCCGTCGTCGGACTTCTCCACCAGCAGATGCTGGTCGGCGAACGCCGCGACCTGCGGCAGGTGTGTGACGACGATCACCTGGGCGTTGCGGGCCAGCCGCGCCAGCCGGCGCCCGATCTCCACCGCCGCCTTGCCGCCGACGCCCGCGTCGACCTCGTCGAACACGAACGTCGGCACGGGGTCGGCGCCGGCGAACACGACCTCGATCGCCAGCATCACCCGGGACAGCTCACCGCCGGAGGCGCCCTTGTGCAGCGGCAGCGGATTGGCCCCCGGATGCGGCGCGAGCCGCACCTCGACCTCGTCGACGCCGTGGGGGCCGTAGTCCCCGGTCGGCGCGACGGTGACGATGACGCGGGCGTGCGGCATCGCCAGCGCGGTCAGCTCCTCGGTGACGGCGCCGGAGAACCGCTCGGCGGCGCGGGTGCGGACCTCGGTCAGCTCCCCCGCCTCCGCGGCGAGCCGCTCGGTCAGCTCCGCGTGCTCGGTCCGCAGCTGCTCGATGCGGTCGTCGTCGCCCTCCAGGTCCGTCAGCCGCGCCGCGGACCGCCGCGCCCACTCCAGGACCTCCGCGGCCGTCGCGTCCGGGCCGCCGTACTTGCGGATCAGCCCGGTCAGCTCGGCCCGCCGCTCCTGGACGACCGCGAGCCGCGACGGGTCGGCGTCCACGGACTCGGCGTAGGACGCGAGGTCGGTGCCGACGTCGGAGACCAGGTAGCCGGCCTCGGCGAGCCGGTCGGCGAGCGCCGCCAGCTCCGGGTCGTGCTCGCGGACGGCGTCCAGCGCGTTGCGGGCCTGGCCGAGCAGGCTCGTCACGTTCGCGGCCTCGAACGCGGCGGCCGCGTCGCCGAGCAGCGCCTCGTGCGCGGTGTCGGCGGCGCCGCGCAGCGCGTCGGCGTGCCCGAGCCGCTCCTCCTCGGCGGCGAGGTCGGCGTCCTCGCCCTCCTTCGGGTCGACCTTCTCGATCTCCTCCAGGCCGAAGCGGAGCATGTCCGCCTCCTGGGTCCGCTCGCGCGCCCGCGTGGTCAGCTCCTCCAGCAGCGCGGTGACCTGCCGGTGCCGCTGGTACGCCTTGGTGTAGGCGCGCATCGGCTTGGTCAGCGCGCCGCCCGCGTACCGGTCGAGCGCGCCGCGCTGCCGCGCCGACTGCAGCAGCCGCTGCTGGTCGGACTGCCCGTGCACGGCGACGAGATCGTCCGCGAGGTTGATCAGCACGTTCACCGGGACGGACCGCCCGCCGAGGAACGCGCGGGAGCGGCCCTCCGCCGACACCGACCTGGTGACGATCAGCGCGCCGTCGTCCAGCTCGCCGCCGGACTCCTCGACGCGTTCCATCACGCGGCCGCCCGGATCGACGACGATGCGCCCCTCCACGGTGGCGCGGTCGGCGCCGGGCCTGACCCGCTGCGGGTCGGCGCGGCCGCCGAACAGCAGCCCGAGGCTCGTGACCACCATCGTCTTGCCCGCCCCGGTCTCACCGGTCACGACGTTGAACCCCGGGGACAGATCGAGCACGGCCTCGTCGATCACTCCGAGGCCCTGGATCCGCACCTCATCGACCATCGGGCGCACCAGCGTCACAACCCTCCGCAAAACAGATCCCGGATCAGCGCCTGTGGAGATTATCTCCTCTCCTCACCGGACGCTCCCCCGTCCGGAGCCGCGGGACCGCCGCCCCGCATCACGCCCGGCCCCGGATGGCCGACGATGCCGCCCGCCGCCGGAGCGTCCCCGACCTGCGAATCCTCCAGCGGAGGGGACGGTCGCGCGGGCTGGCGGACCCGGCCTCTCCAGCCCGTCACGGGAAGCCCGAACTTCGTGACCAGCCGGTCGGTGAACGGGGTGAGATGCAGCCGCGCCAGCCGCACCGGCTCGGCGCCGCGCCGCACCTCCACCCGAGCGCCCGGCGGCAGGTCGAGGGTGCGGCGCCCGTCGCACCACAGGACGGCGCGGGGCGTGCCCGGCAGGACCTCCACCGCCACCGACGAGCGCGGCGACACCACCAGCGGGCGCGCGAACAGCGAATGCGCGCTGATCGGCACGACCAGCATCGCCTCGACCTCCGGCCACACCACCGGGCCGCCGGCCGAGAACGCGTACGCGGTCGACCCGGTCGGTGTGGCGCACACCACCCCGTCGCAGCCCCAGTTCGACAAAGGCCGGCCGTCGATCTCGGCGACGACCTCCAGCATCCGCTCCCGCTCGGCCTTCTCGATGCTCGCCTCGTTCAGCGCCCACGTCGTGCCCATGACCGTGCCGTTGCGGCGCGCTATGACATCGACGGTCATGCGCTCCTCGACGTCATAGCGGAGGGTCACGACGCGGTCGACGGTGGCGGCGAGGTCCTCCCGCTCGGCCTCGGCGAGGAACCCGACATGGCCCAGGTTGACGCCGAGCAGCGGGGTGCCGGACGTGCGGGTCAGGTCGGCGGCGCGCAGCAGCGTCCCGTCCCCGCCGAGGACCATGACGACCTCGGCGCCGTCGGCCGCCGCCGCGGTGCTGGGCATCACGTCGACGCCCCCGGCGCCGATCTCCGCGGCCTCGTCGTCCAGTACCCGCACGCAGATCCCGGCCTCGCTGAGCCGCTCGATGACCAGCTGGGCGCTGCGGATCGCCTCGGGGCGCCCCGTGTGCGCCACGACCAGCACCGACCTTTTGCTCATGCTCTCGCCCCACTCCTCGACGCGCTACCGCGTACAGACGTCTGGACGAACATCCCCGGCGGGGACGTTCCCGGTTCGAACGCCTTCTGTACGGACCCGTGAAGCGGCGTCGATCACTGCGGGCCCTCCGTTATGGCCTTGGCCAGGTCGGCCTCGTCGAGCGGCGGGGCACCTGCACGCAGCCACAAGAAATATTCCACGTTTCCCGACGGGCCCGGCAGCGGGCTGGCCGTCACGCCGCGGACGCCGAGTCCCAGTGTCGCCGCGTGCCCGGCCACGCCCCGGACCGCCTCGGCGCGCAACTCGGGGTCGCGCACCACGCCGCCCGCGCCGACCCGGTCCTTGCCGACCTCGAACTGCGGCTTCACCATGACCGCGTAGTCGGCGCCGGGCGACGCGCACGCCTGCACCGGCGCGAGGACGAGCTTCAGTGAGATGAACGACAGGTCGCCGACGACGAGGTCGGCGGGCGCGCCGCCGAGCATGCCGGGCTCCAGTTCGCGGATGTTCACCCGCTCCATGACGGTGACCCGTTCGTCCGTCCGCAGTGACCACGCCATCTGCCCGTACCCGACGTCCACCGCGTACACGTGCGCGGCGCCGGCCCGCAGCAGGACGTCGGTGAACCCGCCGGTCGAGGCGCCCGCGTCCAGGCACACGCGGCCCTTCACGTCCAGGCCGGCGAACGCCTCCAGGGCTCCCGCGAGCTTGTGCCCGCCGCGCGAGACGTACTCCGGGCCGCCGCCCGCCTCCGCCACCACGATCGCGGCGCCGGTCTCCACCTGCGTCGCCGCCTTCGCCGCGGTCTGCCCGCCGACCCGCACCCGCCCGTCGCCGATGAGCTCCCCGGCGTGCTCGCGCGACCGGGCCAGCCCCCGCCGCACCAGCTCCGCGTCCAAGCGCCGCCTGGTGCTCACGGGCGGGGGCGGAGGGCGTCGGGGAAGCCGGGGCGGGGCGGCCCTGGCCGCACGTGCCGCTCCTGCTGCTCGGGCCGCACGTGCCGCTCCTGCTGCTCGGGCTGCTCGTGCCGCTCGTGCCGCTCGTCCTGGTCGGCGGAGGCGAGGAGCTCCTGGAGCCGCCGGTGGACGTCCTCGTAGATCTCCACGTGCTCGGGGACGGGCCGCGCGCCCAGCTCGCCCAGCGGGGCCACGGCGGCGTCCACGCGCGGGTCGCCGGTGGGGTCGGGCGGCGGGACGGCGGGGATCTCCGGCTCGTCCGGGGCCGGGTCCCGCTGCGCGGCCGGGGACTCCGGCACCTGCGCGGCCTCGTCGGACATCACGTTTACCTCCCAGTAGACCCTTCGCACCCGCGACGAGTCGCCTCCGGCTCATCCTGAACGCTACCGTCCCTGAACGACATCGTTGTCGCAGGAACGGGGAACGGCCTGACCATGGCGAACGAGGAGGACTGCCGGGCGGCGCTCGGCCGTGTCGCGGCGCGCCTGGAGGACGTGGACGCCGACCGGTTCGCCGAGCACGTCGTCGAGCGGACGATCAGCTGCCTCATCCCGGATCTCGGGGTGGCCTACCGCACCCGGCTCCACGGGGGCGGCCTCGACCCGTTCGAGCCGGACGACGACCCCGGGGCCGCCCAGGTCCGGCTCACCATGGACAGCGACGACCTCATCGCGATGGCCCACGATGAGCTGAACCCGGCCAAGGCGTGGGCCGCCGGCCGCCTCAAGATCGAAGCGAGCATCTTCGACCTGCTCCGCCTCAGGAAGCTCCTTTGATCGACGAGAGGGTCTCCAGCGCGCCCGTGAGGGACTCCACGGGCGGCGGCGTGCCGGTCTCCCAGGCGGCGGAGGCGAGGGCGCGGAGGCCGTCGTAGGGGTCGCCGGATCCGGTGAGCGTGAACGCGCCGCCGTCGCGGCGGGCCGTCCAGCCCCCGCAGGTGTGGCCGCCGCCGGCGCGGACGGGCTCCGGGTGCGGGACGAGGAGGCCGGTCAGGTCGGGCGCCAGGTAGGTGGGACGCCGGCCGGGCGGGGCGGTGAGGGCCTGCAGGGGGTCGGTGACGCCGGTGAACACGAGGAGGCTGTCGGCGTCCCCGTTGTTGGCGCCCTCGATGTCGGTGTCGAGGCGGTCGCCGACCACGAGGGGGCGGCGGGCGCCGGTGCGCCGGACCGACTCCTGGTGCAGCGGACGTTCGGGCTTGCCGGTGACGATCGGCTCGACGCCGGTGGCGGAGCTGATCACGCGGAGCAGGGACCCGTTCCCGGGGCGTGGGGGGCCGTTGCCGCCGGGGATGGTCAGGTCCCCGTTGGAGCCGACGAACAGCGCGCCCATGCTGACGGCCTGCGCGCCCTCCGACAGCAGCCCGTACCCGATCTCCGGGTAGTAGCCCTGCGCGACGGCGGCGGGCCGTCCGGCCGCGGTGGACACCGGGCGCAGCCCGTGCGCGTACAGGGCGTGCCGCAGGCCCATGCCGCCCACGACGAGGACCTCCGACCCGGCGGGGAGCCGCTCGGCGAGGAGGCGCGCCGCGGCCTGCGCCGAGGTGACCACGTCCTCTGCGTCCGCCGGGACGCCCACGTCGGTGAGCAGCGCCGCGACCGCCGACGGCGTCCGGGAGGCGTTGTTGGTCACGAACGCCAGCCGCTGCCCGGCCGCGCGGGCCTTGGCGAGCGACTCCGCCGCCGCGGGGACGGGCCTGCTGCCGACGTAGACGACCCCGTCGAGATCCAGCAGGGCGACGTCGTACGCCTCGCTCAGGGGACGGTCGCTGCCTTTCATCGAGCTCCTCATGACCATGATCGTACGGGGATTGTTACCCGCCGGTAAGGCCTCGGGCCGGTCTGCGGTGCGGCACGCGGGTCAGCCCCGGGACGCGAGCGTGGCCCTGGCGTGCCGCAGCGCCTTCGCGTAGTCCTCGTTCTCGGGACGCATGGCGGCGGCGAGCGCCAGATGCCGGGCCGCGCCCTCGAAGTCGCCCATCCGGCTGAGGCACAGCCCGAGACCGAACCGCGCGTAGTCCTCGGCGGGCTCCTCCTTGACGATCAACTGGAAGCTCTCGGCCGCCGCGCCGAACCGCCGCGTCCCGAACTGCGCGCGGGCGAGCGCCTCGCGGATGCTGTGCGACCACGGCTCGGCCTCGGCCGCCCTGGTCAGCAGCTGCAGCGCCGCGCCGGCGCTGCCCGACCTGAGCAGTTCGAGGCCCCGCGTGTACCACTCGTAGACCCCGCCCTCCGGCGGGGCCGCATGATCTCCCGGGGAATCGTCCGGCCGCCCAGATCCTTGATGACTCATGTGGACCTCCCCTCGCAATCCGACCGTACCCGCAGCAACCAGACACGCCCGCCGGTGATTAGCATGCCCAGGGTGGACGACGACCTCCCCTCCGGCCTCGCACCGGAGGCGTTCAGCGCCCGGATCTTCGGGACGGCGGAGCCGCGGACGGGCCGCGGACTGGAACTGACCCCGTTCCGCGGCGTCCGCTTCGTCCCCGAGGTCGCCGGTGACCTCGCCTCGGTGACCATGCCCCCGTACGACCTGATCGACGAGGCGGCGGCCCTGCGGCTGCTGGCGGGCGGCGGGCACAACATCGTCCGGCTCAACCTGCCGCGCGCGGCCGGGGAGGGCTACGACGCGGCGGGCGAACGGCTGCGCCGCTGGCTGGACGAGGGCGCGCTCGCGACCGACCCCGACCCGGCCCTGTACGTCTACGAGGCGTCCCGCGACGGCACGGTCCTGCAGCGCGGCCTGATCGGCGCCGTGGGGCTGCGCGCGGAGTCCGAGGGGGTCGTGCTGCCGCACGAGAACGTCTTCCCCGGCCCGGTCCGCGACCGCCTCGCGCTGATGACGGCCGCGAACGCCAACCTGGAGCCGATCTTCCTCGTCTACGAGGGCGGCGCGGGCGACGAAGGCGTGGGCGACGCCACCCGGATCGTCGACGACACGGCCGCCGGGAAGCCCCTGATGGCGTTCCGCGCCGACGACGGGCTCACCCACCGGCTGTGGCGCATCACCGATCCCGCGCTGCATTCGCGCGTGTCCGCCGACATCCACGACAAGCAGGCGCTCATCGCCGACGGCCACCACCGCTACGCCACCTACCGCGCCCTCCAGGCACGCCACCACGCCGCCGGTGACGGCCCCGGGCCATGGGACGCCGGGCTGGCGCTGCTGGTGGACTCCACGCGCTATCCGCCCCATCTGGGCGCGATCCACCGCGTCCTGCCCGGCCTCCGTCCGGACGACGCCGTCGAACAGGCCGGCAAGGTCTTCCGCGTCACGGAGTTCCGGGACGAGGCAGAGGCGATCGAAGCACTCACCGACGCACCTGGGCCCGCGTTCCTTCTCGGTGGGGGCGACTCCCTGCACCTCCTCACGGACCCCGATTCCGGCGCGCTGAGCCGCTCCATGCCGTCCGAGCACTCGCCGCGCTGGCAGCGCCTCGACACCGCCGTCCTCGACCACCTCCTCATAGGGAACGTGTGGGAGGTCCCCGAGAACGAGGACGCCATCGAAGTCGTGCACGACGACCCGTCCGCCGCCGTCGCCCGCGCCCGGCGCGCCGGCGGCACCGCCGTCATCCTGAACCCCCTCAAGGCCGAGGACGTCCTGGCCGTCGCGGGCGAGGGCGACCGGGTCCCCCGCAAGTCCACCTCGTTCGGCCCCAAGCCCCGCACCGGCCTCGTCCTCCGCGTCCTCGGCCGATGAGGGGCGGGTGGCCCGCCGGGGCGGCCGGGGACGATGATCGGGGGATGGACACCACGACCACGACCACGCCGCTCGGCGGGGACGTCTACGAGATCGACACGCGGATGGCCGGATACAGCGGCATCACCGCCGGATACCTCATCATGTCCGACCGGCCCTGCCTGGTGGAGCCGGGCACGTCCGGCTCCGCACCCGTCGTGCAGGGGGCTCTGCAGGAGTTGGGCATCGGTCCCGACGACCTGGCGAGCGTGGTCGTCACGCACATCCATCTGGACCACGCGGGCGGCGTCGGCGACATCGCGCGGATGTACCCGCAGGCGGAAGTCGTCGTCCATGAGAAGGGCGCGCGTCACCTGGCGGACCCGACGCGGCTCATGCGCAGCGCCCGGATGGTGTACGGCGACAGCCTCGACACCCTCTTCGGCGAGCTGAAACCGACGGACGCGGCACGCGTCCGGGCGGTCGAGGACACCGGCGTGGTCGACCTCGGCGGCGGGCGGCGGCTGGATTCGCACTACTCCCCCGGCCACGCCAAACACCACGTCGGGCTGATGGACTCCCACACCGGCGACCTCTACGTGGGCGACGCCGCCGGCATCTACATCCCCGAGACCGCGGACGTGAAGCCCGCGACGCCGCCGCCGGACTTCGACCTCGACACCGCACTCGCCTCGCTCGGCAGGTTCCGGTCGCTCGGCCCGCAGCGGCTGCTGTTCGCGCACTACGGCCCCGTGACCGAGGTCGACGACACCCTGGCACGGTCGGCCGAGGAACTGCGGATCTGGGTCGACGCCGTCCGCGACGCCAAAGACCTGGACCTCGACCTCGACCATGCCGTCGCGATGGTCGTCGACCGCACCAAGGACCGCTACGCCATCACGGGCGACGACGTCGACCCCGACCTGGCCGCCAAGTACGAGGTCCTCAACAGCGCCGAGAGCAACGTCGCCGGCATCATGCACGCCCTGGGCAAGCACGCCTGACGGGTCCCCGGCGGCGGGACCGGCCTCAGTGGCGGAACGGGCCGGTCACCTCGAACGTGTAGCCGTTCGTCCCCGCGAGGAACCCGCTCTTGCCGCGCTGGGACGAGAAGTAAAGACGCGACCCGTCCGGGCTGAACGCCGGGCCGGTGATCTCCGATTCGTCGTGCCCGAGGATGCGCAGGAACGGCGTCACGATCCCGTCGGGGGTGATGAGGTTGATCTCCATGTTGTCGCCGTCCTCGGCGACGTACAGGTCACCGGACGACGTGCCGGTCACGTTGTCGACCCCGTGCAGAGGCGCCTCACCGTTCGTGACGAGGTCGTCGTCGTAGGCGATGTCCAGCCGCTCGGCGGCCGCGTCGTACGCCCAGACACGGCTGTCGCCCTTGGTGGTGAAGTAGCAGATGCCTTCGGTGTAGTAACAGCCTTCGCCGCCGTCGAAACGCATGGCCTCCGCCACCTGCTCACGGGTCGCGGTGAGCCAGAACTCGGGGTTGGGCACCTTCGCCCACTGGACGGGACCCGTCCCGGAGCCGACCAGTACTTCGAGCGTCCCGGACGACAGGTCGCCCCACGTCCGCGGGCGGAACCGGTAGAAGCACCCGTCGGACTGGTCCTCGGTGAGGTAGACGACCTTCCGCTCCGGGTCGGACGCCGCGGCCTCGTGCTTGAACCGCCCCATCGCGGGACGCGCCACGGCCGTGTCCTCGCCACGCGGGTCCGTCTCCCACACAAGCCCGAAGTCGTGCTCCTCGCACGACAGCCACGTGTTCCACGGCGTCGCCCCGCCGGCGCAGTTGAGCGTGGTGCCGTTCAGGGTCCGGTAGGCGGACGTGACCTTGCCGGACGCGTCGAACCTCATGGCGGACACACCCCCGACGATCGGGACCTCCGAGTTGCTGACGTAGATCCAGCCGTCCCCGTCGGGGAAGCAGGCACCGCCGTCGGGCGCCGGATGCCACGTGTGCCTCGTCCCCTCGACACGCTGAAGCGACCGCGCCACGATCCGGCTCGTGAACCCCTCCGGGAGCTGGAGCCCGTTGCCGTCCACGGCCTGCAGCGGACCGTACGGGCTGGGGCCGGGCTGCGCCGGCCCCGACGCGAAGGCCTGCTGCCACAGGGCCCCCGAGAAGGCGGTCGTGCCACCCGCCACGGCGGCGGCACGCAGGAACATGCGTCGGTTCAGGGGCATGATCACTCCTAGGAGTCGATCACCACCGGACAACTCCGGCGGCCCCCCGAACGGCACGGTCACGTGAATATCGGGCGAAACCTACCCGTGAGTCAAGTAGGGCACGTCATTCCGCGGACGGCGGCCGCTCCTCCTCGGCAGGCTCCGGCTCCAGGAACACCGCCGGGACCTGCGGCGCCTCCTCCCCGGACACCTCCGGCTCCTCGGCACCGGCAGCCTTGAACTCGATGTCCGTCGCCGACACGTCCCCAGCGTCTTCGGAGCCAGTGCCCTCGGCAACAGCGCCCTCGGAAGCGACGCCCTCGGCCAACGCGCCTTCAGGAGCGACGCCCTCGGGAACGGCCCCTTCGACAACGGCGTCCGGAGAGACAGCGCCCTCCAGGCCCGCGCCCTCCGGAGCGGCGTCCACCAGGCCCGCGCCCACCGGGGCGGCATCCGCCGGGGCCGCGCCCTCCGAAACGGCGGCTTCGGCCACGACGCCCTCGGTCTCGTCGCCCTCGGTGTCGAGGATGTGCAGGCCCTCAAGTTCGGCGTACCGTTCGGCGGCGTCGGTGTCGCCGTCCCGGTCGGCCGCCGCGGCCCGCGCGAACCAGTCGGACGCCTCGTCCTCGCGCCCGGCCTCCACCAACGCGTCCGCGTAGGCGTAGAACAGCCGCATCGACCACGGCCGGAGCCGCCTGTCGCGAAGCTCGGGGATCTGCAACGTCACCACGGCCGCGTCATGCTGCCCCAGGTCGCGGCGCACACCCGACTCGACGATGCGGAGCTCGACACGTCCCATCGGGTCGAGGTTCTTGGCCTCCGGCGACTTGATCAGGTCCAGGGCGCGTTCGGGACGTCCGAGCCCCCGTTCACAGTCGGCCATCACCGGCAGGTAGGACTCGTCGCCGGCGCTGAGCCGACGCGCGGCCCGCAGCTCGGCGAGCGCCTCCGACCATTCGCCCGCGTGGTAGGCCGCGATCCCGGCCGCCTCGCGCACGACCCCGACCCGTGACGCGAGCCGCCGTGCGGAGCGCGCGTGCTTGTAGGCCCGCTCGGGGTCCTCCTCGGCCAGCCGCCCCGCCATCACGAGATGCCGGGCGACCTTCGTGGCCAATTCCTTCGGAAGCGTGCGCAGTTCGGCGCGGGCATCCGCGTCCAGCTCCTCGCCTGTGACGTCGTCCGGCAGGATCGGGTCGTCGTGAACAGGCGCGGGACGCTCACGCTCGTCCGAGCGTGCCCGCCGGTCCGGGCGGTCACGACGAGGCCCGGAGGGGCGCCCACCGCCGTCCTGCGGGCGCTTCGGCCCGCCGCGCCCCTGGAAGGGCCGGTCACGATCTCCTGGACGCCCTTCACGCTTGCCGGCGAACGGGCGACCGCCTGGTCGGCGCTCGTCCCGTTTCCCGCGGTCGTCACGGTCCTGGAAACGGCGCTCCCCCTGACCGCTACCGGTCTGGCGACTGCTCGGCCGCCCCTCGCGACGAGGGCCACCACCTTGGCCGCCCCCCTGGCCGGGACGAGACCCACGGGCTCCCGAGTAGCGCCCCTCACGGCCCTCGCGACCCTCTGGGCGCTCGCGACGCTCGCCGCTCTGACCGCCGCGAGGCGCATTGAAGCGGCCTTCGCGCCGCTCGCCACGCGGACCGGTGGGACGACCTTCCCGACGATCGTCCGAACGTCCCTTGTCCCGGGATTCGGTTCGCCGATCATCGGAACGCTTGAACGGACGGCCGGGTTTCCGGTCATCGCGCTTACCACCGGCGTTTCGGTCCTTGTCCTTCCCCCCGGCGGGACGGCCACGTCCACCCTGCGGCCCGCCGGCGCGAGGCGCTCCTCCGCGAGGACCACCGCCCTTACGGCCACCGGAGCCACCCGGGCCGCCGCGAGGGCCGCCCCCGCGACGGGCAGGCGTGCTCCGCCTCCCGTCATCGCTCCGCCGCTCGCGGTTGTCGCCGCTGCGGCCGTCCTCTTCCGCGCTCATCACGTCCGTCACTGTTCTTGAAGGTGGTTGCGTGGACTCTTGCAGCCTACTTTGCGGGCCCACGACATGCGTCGAGGGCCGCCCCAAAAATCGGGGCGACCCTCGACCAATTCAAGTCCGGCGGCGTCCTACTCTCCCACACAGTCTCCCGTGCAGTACCATCGGCGCTGAAGGGCTTAACTTCCGGGTTCGGGATGGGACCGGGTGTTTCCCCCTCGCCAAAACCACCGAACATCTCAAC
>NZ_JBQQBP010000017.1:0-222651 GCF_052245875.1 Actinomadura sp. 3N407 | reverse complement strand
ACGACGGGTTCTTCGACCTCGGCGGCGACTCCATCATCGCCATCCAGCTCGTCTCCCGCGCCCGCCAGTCCGGCCTGGTCATCACGCCGCGGGAGGTGTTCCAGCACCAGACCGTCGAGGAACTGGCGGAGGTGTCGCGTCCGGTCGGCGAGGGCGAGCGGGTCGACGCCGAGGCGCCCGGCGCCGGCATCGGCCGGATCCCGGCCACCCCGATCATGCGCTGGTTCCAGGGCCTGGACGGCCCGGTCGACGGTTACAGCCAGCGGATGCTGCTCCAGGTCCCGCCGGACCTCGGCGTGGAGAAGCTGGCGGCCGCGCTCCAGACCGTCCTCGACCACCACGACATGCTCCGGCTGAGGGTGGACGGCACCGAGTTCGAGGTCGCCGAGCCCGGCGCGGTCGACGCGACGGCGCTCGTCCGGCGCGTGGACGTCGCCGGGCTGGACACCGGCGGGCTCCGCGGCGTCCTCGCCGGCGAGGCCGGGGCGGCCCGCCGCCGCCTCGACCCGGCCGCCGGGACGATGGCGCAGCTCGTCTGGTTCGACGCCGGCCCCGCCCGGCCGGGGCGCCTGCTGCTCACCCTCCACCACCTCGCCGTGGACGGCGTGTCGTGGCGGATCATCCTCCCCGACCTGGTCGCCGCGTGGGCCGGGGGAGACCTCGACCCCGTCCCGACCTCGTTCCGCCGCTGGGCGCAGCGCCTCGCCGCCGAAGCGTCCGACCCGGCCCGCACGGCGGAGCTGCCGCTGTGGGACGACATCCTCGCCACCCCCGACCCGCTCCTCGGCACCCGCCCGCTCGACCCCGGGGCCGACACGTTCGGGACGGCGCGGCACCGCACGCTCGACCTGCCCGCCGACGTCACCGCCCCGCTCCTCGCCGACGTCCCGGCCGCCTTCCACGGGCGGGTCAACGACGTGCTGCTCACCGGGCTCGCCCTGGCCGTCGCCGAGTGGCGGCGCGAACGCGGCACGTGCGACGAGACGGCCGTCCTCATCGACCTCGAAGGACACGGCCGCGAGGAGATCGTCCCCGGCGTGGACCTGTCGCGCACCGCCGGCTGGTTCACCTCGATCTACCCGGTACGGCTCGACGCCGGATGGGTCGAGCCCGCCGACGTCCGCGAGGGCGGCCAGGCCGTCGGGACCGCGCTGAAGCGGGTCAAGGAGCAGCTCCGCGAGATCCCCGACAACGGCATCGGGTACGGCCTCCTGCGCTACCTCAACGCCGCGGCGGGCGAGCGCCTCGCGGTGCACCCGCAGATCGCGTTCAACTACCTCGGCCGGTCCGCCGCGCCCGAGGCCGCCGACTGGGGACCGGCCGGCCAGGCCGAAAGCGACGCCCTCGGCACCGGGCAGGACGATGCGCTCGGCCTCGTCCACGCCATCGAGGTCAACGCGCACACCCGCGACCTGCCCGGCGGCCCCGAGCTGTCCGCGACGTGGACATGGGCGGGCGGCCTGTTCGACGAGGCCGCGATCGAGGACCTCGCCGAGCGCTGGTACGCGGCGCTGCGCGGCCTGGTCGCGCATGTCGTGGGCGGCGCGTCCGAAGGCCCCGTCGGCGGGTTCACCCCGTCCGACCTTTCCCTGGTGGACGTCAGCCAGGACGAGATCGACGAGCTCGCCGCCGAGCTCGACGGCGAATGGGAGCTGGATTGAGCAAGTCGCAGCTTGAGGACATCCTCCCGCTGTCCCCGTTGCAGCAGGGGCTGTTCTTCCACGCGTTGTACGACTCGGGGCATGACGTCTACACGGCGCAGATCGTGTTCGACCTGCGCGGCCCCCTCGACGTGGACGCCCTGAAGGCCGCCGGCGCGACGCTGCTTCGACGGCACGCCAACCTGCGGGCCGGGTTCCGGCAGCGTAAGGAGGGTTCACCGGTCCAGGTCGTTCACCGCGAGGTCCGCCTCCCCTGGGACGACGCGGACCTGTCCGCGCTGCCCGACGCCGAGCGCGACGCCGAGGCGCGCCGGCTGGCCGACGCGGAACGCGCCCGGCCGTTCGACATGACGAAGCCGCCGCTGCTGCGCTTCCTGCTGATCAAGCTCGCGGACGGCCTGCACCGCATGGTGTTCACCAACCACCACATCCTGCTGGACGGCTGGTCCACGCCCATCCTGCAAACGGAACTGTTCGCGCTCTACCTGGCCGAGGGCGACGACGCCGGGATGCCGCGCGTCACCCCCTACAAGAACTACCTGGCGTGGCTCGCCGCCCAGGACCGTTCCGCCGCCGAGGACGCCTGGCGCCGCTCCCTCGACGGCGTCCACGAACCCACCCTCGTGGCACCGGGCGCACCCGAGCCCGGACCGGATGAACCCGGACGGGTCCGGACCCGCCTCACCGAAGACCTCACCTCGGCGCTCAGCGCGCGCGCCCGCGCCCAGGGCGTCACCCTCAACACGGTCCTGCAACTCGCCTGGGGCACGTTGCTCAGCCGCCTCACCGGCTCGGCCGATGTCGTGTTCGGCGCCGCCGTGTCCGGCCGTCCAGCGGAACTCCCGGGCGTCGAGCAGATGATCGGCCTGTTCATCAACACGCTGCCGATCCGCGTCCGCGTCCGTCCCGCCGACACCGTCGCCGAAGCGCTGATCCGCCTCCAGGACGAGCAGGCCGCGCTGATGCCGCACCATCACCTCGGCCTGGCCGACATCCAGCGCCTCACCGGCACCGGCACCCTCTTCGACACGATGACCGTGCTGGAGAACTACCCGTTCGACCCGGACGCCGCCGGCGCCGACCTCGGCGGCCTCTCCCTCCACGACGTGGACGGCCACGACGCGTCCCACTACCCGCTGACCTTCGCCGCCGTGCCCGGCCGTGGCCTGTCCCTGCGCATCGACCACCGCGCCGACCTGTTCACCGAGGACGACGCGCAACGCCTGATGCGCCGCTTCGTCCGCGTACTGGACGCCGTCGCCTACCGCCCCGACCTGCCGCTGGGCCGCATCGACGTCCTGGACGACGACGAGCGCCGCCACGTCCTGGAGACCTGGCAGGGACCCGCGACGGACCGCGCCCCGGGCACCGTCACGGGCCGCTTCGCGGAGCAACTGGCCCGGACGCCCGGCGCCCCGGCCGTCCGGTCCGGAGGGGAGACGGTCACCTACGCCGATCTGGACGCGCGGGCGAACCGGCTGGCGCACCGCCTCATCGGGCTCGGGGTCGGCGCGGAGACACCGGTCGCCGTCCTCCTCGAAAGGTCCGCCGACGTCGCCGTGGTGTCGCTCGCGGTCCTCAAGGCGGGCGGCGCGTACGCGCCGATCCACCACGGGTACCCGCCGGAGCGGACGGCGTGGGCGGTCGCCGAGGTCGGTGCGCCCGTCCTGATCGTCGACTCGCCCATGCGCGATCGCGCGGCCGGCCTCGACACGCCGGCGCGGATCCTCGTCGTGGACGACGACCCCGAGACGGACGCGCGGCCCGCCACCGACCCGGGCGTGCCGTGCCATCCCGAACATCTCGCCTGCGTGCTGTTCACGTCCGGCTCGACCGGCGTGCCCAAGGGCGTCATGCTCCGCCACCGCGACGCCGTCGACCTCGCCACCGACGGCGGGCTCAGGGGCGGGGCGCACGACCGGGTGCTCGTCCACTCGCCGCACGCGTTCGACGCGTCCGTATACGAACTGTGGACGCCGCTGCTGCACGGCGGCACGGCCGTGTTCGCGCCCCCCGGGCATCTGAACGGCGAAGCCCTCGAAAAGGTGATCACCGAGGAGGACCTCACCGGCCTCTTCCTCACGACGACCCTGTTCAACCTGGTCGCGGACGAACGCCCGCACGCGTTCGCGCGGCTCCGCGAGGTGCTGACCGGAGGGGAGGCCGGATCACCGGCCGCGATGCGCAAGGTCCTCGCCGCGTGCCCGGACACCGAGGTCGGCCACGTGTACGGCCCCACCGAGGCCACCACGTACACGACCTACGCGGCGCAGCGCGCCCCGCTCGCCGACCCGTCCGAGACGACCCCGGGGCTGGGCCGCCCCCTCGGCGACATGCGCGTGTACGTGCTGGACCAGGGGCTGCGGCCCGTCCCGCCCGGCGTGGTCGGCGAGGCCTACATCGCGGGCGCCGGCCTCGGGCGCGGCTACCTGCGGCGCCCGTCGCTGACCGGCGAACGCTACGTCGCCGACCCGTTCGGCGCGCCCGGCGGCCGCATGTACCGCACCGGCGACCTCGTCCGGTGGCGGGCGGACGGCACCCTCGAATACGTCGACCGCGCCGACCTCCAGGTCAAGGTCCGCGGCTTCCGGATCGAACTGGGCGAGATCGAGGCCGCCGTCGCCGCCCACCCGGGCGTCGCGAACGTCGCCGTCATCGCCCGCGAGGACACCCCCGGCGTCAAGACCCTCGTCGCGTACGTCATCGCGGAGTCCATCGACGGCCTGCGAGAGTTCGTCGCGGGCCGGCTGCCCGAGTACATGGTGCCCGCAGCGTTCGTCCGCCTCGACACGTTCCCCGTCGGCCCGAACGGCAAGCTCGACCGGCGCGCCCTGCCCGCCCCCGACTACGGCGAGGCCGCCGCCGGACGCGACCCCCGCACACCCGAGGAGGAGCGGCTCTGCGCGATCGTCGCCGACGTCCTCGGCCTCGACCGCGTCGGCGCCGACGTCAGCTTCTTCGACCTCGGCGGCGACAGCATCGCCGCGCTGAGGCTCGTCACGCGGGCCCGGCGGGCGGACATCGAACTGACCCCCCGCGACGTGTTCACCCACCAGACGGTCGAGGCGCTCACGCGGGCCGGCGAGCCCGAGGACCGGCTCGGGTTCGAGATGCTGCTGCCCATCCGGACGTCCGGGACCCGCCCGCCGGTCTTCTTCGTCCACCCGGCCGGCGGCCTGTCATGGAGCTACTTGCAGTTCCAGCGGCACCTCGCCCCCGACCAGCCGATCTACGGGCTCCAGGCCGCCGGGTTCACGCGGCCGGAGCTGCCCGGCTCCGTCGAGCAGACGGCCGAGGACTATCTGGAGCAGATCCGCACCGTCCAGCCGTCCGGCCCCTACCACCTCGCGGGCTGGTCGCTGGGCGGGCTCATCGCCTACGAGATGGCCGTGCGGCTCCAGGCCGCCGGAGAACGGGTCGGGCTGCTCACCCTCATCGACGCGTACCACACCCAGGACCTGGAGTCGGAGCGGCGCGAGATCCTCCCCGAACTCCTCGAGAGCATCGGCATCGACGCGAAGATGGTCGCCGAGGACGGCAACCCCGACATGGCGCAGATCATGGCGGTGCTCGCCGAACGCGACGACGCCCTCGCGACCCTCCGCGAGGACGACCTGGTCAACGTCTACCGCAACTACGAGAACGGCCTCCGGCAGGCCGAGGAGTACCGGCCGGGACGGTTCCGCGGCGACGTCCTCTTCTTCACCGCGCTCCAGGGCCGCACCGGCGACTCGCCCACGGCGCGCTCGAACTGGGGCCCGCTCGTCGAGGGCGAGATCGAGGACTACCCCCTCGACGTCGACCACCACCTCCTCATGGAGCCGGGCCCGGCCGCCGAGATGGGCGCCGTCCTGGCCGCCAAACTCGACAAACTACAGAGCACGCAGTGAAAGGGACGAGATGACCAACCCCTTCGAGGACCCCGACGGCACCTACGTCGTCCTCGTCAACGACGAGGGCCAGCATTCGCTGTGGCCGTCGTTCGCCGAGGTCCCCGCCGGATGGACGGTGGCCAAGGACGAGGACACCCGGCAGGCGTGCCTGGACCACATCAGCGACAACTGGACGGACATGCGCCCCAAGAGCCTCATCGAGGCCATGGGTGAATGACGGCGGCCCGCCGGCGCTCCGCGGGGACGCGATCGCGGTCCCCGCGGTCATCGAGTGGACGATGGAGATGCTGGACGCGGCGGACCTGTGTCCCGCGCCGCTGCCCGGCGTCGAGATGACGTTCACGCTCGCCGGGCAGCCGTCCCCCGAGGTCAACCGCGCCATGTACGCGGCCGTCGGCGCCCGCGTGTGCTGGACGGACCGGTTCCCGTGGACGCACGCCGACTGGCGGGCGTGGGTGGAGCGGCCGGAGCTGTCCACGTGGATCGCCATGGCCGAGGGCACCATCGCGGGCTTCTTCGAGATCGAGGCGCAGCCGGGCGGGGACACCGAGATCCACCTCGTCGGGCTCACCCACGCGTTCGTCGGCCGCGGCTACGGCGGCTACCTCGTCGAGCAGTGCACCCGCCGCGCCTGGCAGCGCGGCGAGCTGTGGGCCCTCGACAGCGGCCCCGCCGCGCGGGTGTGGCTGCGCACCAGCAGCCTCGACCATCCGAACGCGATCGCCAACTACCGCCGCCGGGGCTTTAAGGTGGCCGCGGAGACCACCGCGCCCAAGCTCGTCCCGGACCCGCGGGTCGCGCCGTGGCCGCTGCCGCACGATCCGCGCGTGGCCTCCCGCCGCCACGAGGAGGAGGAATTGATCACGTGAGCTGGTTCCGCTGCCCCGAGAACCGTCCCTGGGCGTCGATGCGGCTGTTCTGCCTGCCGCACGCGGGCGGGTCGGCGGTGTTCTACCGGCCGTGGGCCAAGGAGATCAGCCCGGCCGTCGAGGTGCACGCCGTCCAGTACCCGGGCCGCGCCGACCGGATGGCCGACGCGATGGTCACCGACGCCCACCAGCTCGCCCGCCTGGTCGCCGGTGCGATGGCGCCGCTGATGGACCGTCCCGCCGCCCTGTTCGGGCACAGCATGGGCGCCGTCCTGGCCTACGAGGTGGCGCGGCTGCTGCAGGAGCGCGGCAGCGCCCCGGTGCACGTGTTCGCCTCCGGCGCCCGCCCGCCGCACGACCGCGGCGACGACCGCGTCGCGGACAAGGACGATGACGGCGTGGTCGCCGAGATGGTGAACCTCGGCGGCAGCGACGCCGAGGCCCTGCAGGACCCGGAGCTGCGCGAACTCGTCCTGCCGTACGTGCGCAACGACTTCGGGCTGATCGAGGACTACGCCCACCGGCCCGGCACGCGGCTGACCGTCCCGATCACCACGATCATCGGGGACGCCGACCCGCACGTGTCCGAGGAGCAGGCCGCCGGCTGGGCGCAGGTCACCGATGGGCGTTTCGCCCTCAGGGTGCTGCCCGGCGGCCACTTCTATCTGACGGAACGGCAGCAGGACGTCATCGCGGAGGTCCTCCGCACCCTCGAAGTCCCCGCCGTCCCCTGAGACGGACGGCGGCGGGCCGCCCCCGTGGGAGTCTGAGACTCACCGCCGGGAGCGGCCCGCCTTTCTCGGGTATCCGTCAGTAGACGCTCAGTCCGTACCGGCTGAGCACCTCGGAGACGGGCTGGAAGAACGTCGTCCCGCCCCAGCTGCAGTTGCCGCTGCCGCCGGAGGTCAGGCCGAGCGCCGTGTTGGGAGCGAACAGGGAGCCGCCGCTGTCGCCGGGCTCGGCGCACACGGTGGTGCGGATCAGGCCGGACACCGATCCCTGGGCGTAGTTGACGGTCTGGTTGAGCGCGGTGACACGGCCGTTGTGCAGCCCGGTCGTGCTGCCGCTGCGGTACACGGTCTGCCCGACCGTGGCGTTGCCGGAGCGGGTGATGTCGTGGGTGCCGCTGTACAGGCTGACGGCGCCGCGCGTGTCGGCGGGCGTCGAGCTGTACTGCACGACCCCGTAGTCGTTGCCGGGGAAGCTGCTGGCCACGACCCGGCCCAGCGTCCGCCCCGACCTGTCGGTCCAGGTCGAGCTGGCGTTGGTGCAGTGCCCGGCGGTGACGAAGTAGTACGTGCTGCCACTCCGGACGTTGAAGCCCAGCGAGCAGCGGGAGCCGCCGCCGTAGATGGCTTCGCCGCCGAGGGTGAACTTCTGGAACTTCCCGGCGACCCGCTCGGTGCGGACGGCCGCTCCGTGCTTGGCGGCGGCCGCCTGCACCTTCTTGAGCTTGGCGCCCTTGACGGTGCTGTCCATCGTGAGCAGGACCTGGTTGGTGGCCGGGTCGACGGCCCAGGCGGTGCCCGGGACGGTGGCGTCGCGCTTGAGTGCGGCCATGACCTGCTTCAGGTCGGCGCCGCTGCGTGCGACGGTCTTCGGGACGGCGCCGGCGGCGCGCACGGCTTGTGCGGCCTTGGCGCCCGTGACCGTTACGACCAGCTTGCCGCCCTTGAGGTAGGAGCCGGCGGTCTGGGAGCCGAGCTGGTGCGTGAGCGACGCCGCGACGGCGCCGTGGTCGACGGGGGCGGCGGGTGCCGCCGGGCTTGCGAACGCGGCGGGTGCGGTGGCGAGGGTGGCGGCCACCACTCCAGCGGTCGCCGCGGTGACGGCGACGGCGCCGACGCGCCTGTGACGGATCTTCACTTGTGCCTCCACGGGGGGATGGGCGCACCCGAGTGGTGCACCGGAGGTCACCGACATGGTGTAAGAACCGTCAATGCGGACGTAAGACGCAGAAGGTGACTAATTCGGGACGAGGTGGTTGGCACCCTGACAATGGTCCCGTGGTCAGACCATGAAAGGCCTTCATGTTGTGGATCAATCGACCGCGAACACGGCCCCGGTCCCTCGCGTGAGGGGCCGGGGCCGTGCCGTGGCTTCCCGCCGCCTGGGAGCTCCGGCGGGCCGCCGTGGTGACCGGTGGGCGACTAGTAGACGTCCACCCCGAACGCCGAGAGCACCTCGGTCACGGGCTGGAAGAACGTGACGCCGCCGGACGAGCAGTTACCGCTGCCTCCGGACGTCAGCCCGAGCGCGATGGACCCGGCGAACAGCGGGCCGCCGCTGTCGCCCGGCTCGGCGCACACGTTGGTGCGGATCAGGCCGCTGACGCTGCCCTGCTGGTAGTTCACCGTCTGGTTGAGGGCGGTGACCCGCCCGCTGTGGACGCCGGTGGTGCTGCCGCTGCGGGTCACGGTCTGCCCGACCGTGGGGTTCCCGGCGTCGGTGATGTCCTGGAAGCCGCCGCCGGGACCCCTGACGCCGCCCCGCGTGTCCTCCGGGGTGGAGGAGTACCGGACGATGCCGTAGTCGTTGCCGGGGAAGCTGCTGCCGGCGTTGCCGCCGAGCGTCGTCCCCGACCCGTCGGTCCAGGTCGAGCCCGCCGCCGTGCAGTGCCCCGCCGTCAGGAAGAAGTAGTCGCTTCCGTTCGTGACGTTGAAGCCCAGCGTGCAGCGGGAGCCGCCGGAGTAGATGGGGTCGCCGCCTATGGCGAACGGACGGAACTTCCCGGCGACGCGCTCGGTGCGGACGGCCGCACCCTGCTGGGCGGCGGCGGCCTTCACCTTCTTCAGCCCGGCGCCCTTGACCGTGCCGTCCATGGTCAGGACGACCTGGTTGGCGGCCGGGTCGACGGCCCAGGCGGTGCCCGGGACGGTGGCGTCGCGCCTGAGCGCGGCCATGACCCGCTTCAGGTCGGCGCCGCTGCGCGTGACGGTCTTCGGGACGGCGCCGGCGGCGCGCACGGCTTGCGCGGCCTTGGCGTCGGTGACCGTGACCACCAGCTTGCGCGTGGCCTGGTCGAGGTAGGCGCCGGCGGTGCGGGAGCCGAGCTGCCCCGCCAGCTTCACGGCCGCCCTGCCCGTGTCGGACGTGGCGGCGACGGGTGCGCCGGCCGCGTCGAGCGACGCGTTCGCGGCGGGGGTGCCGACGAGCGCGCTCGCGAGCAGCCCGGACGCCGCCAGGGCGGCGGCGCCGGTGCGCGTGGGACGGATCTTCACTTGTGCCTCCAGGGGGGATTGGGCGCACCCGGGTTGGTGCGCCGGAGGTCATCGGTCAGCCTGGAAGAAACCTGAACGCGGACGTAAGGCAACAAAGTGACTAATCAGTCGGGCACGGATTGTCACAATGGGTGCGAGATCCGTGGCCGTTCTTGGGCAAGATGTCCCCTTTAACCCACTTAGTGCTGGACCCGGGGTCCAATGGGTCTCCCCGCGGAGCGGCGCGCGACGTACATTCGAGACGACGGGGGCCGGACATAAGATGCGGATCCCCCCGCCCCCGGTTCCCCCGCACGGGAGTGCCCATGGGTGTCGAGATCCGGGTGGAAGGGCTCAGGAAGTCGTTCGGGCGGCAGGTCATCTGGGAGGACGTGTCCTTCACCATCCCGGCGGGCGAGATCTCCGCCCTGCTGGGGCCGTCCGGAACCGGGAAGTCGGTGTTCCTCAAGAACCTCGTCGGGCTGCTGCGTCCCGACCGGGGCCACGTGTACGTGGGCGGCGACGACGTCCCGCGGCTGCGCGAGAACGACCTCTACGAGCTGCGCCGCCACTTCGGGGTGCTGTTCCAGGACGGTGCGCTGTTCGGCTCCATGAACCTTTACGACAACATCGCCTTCCCGCTGCGCGAGCACACCAAGAAGGGCGAGTCGGAGATCCGGCGCATCGTGCTGGAGAAGATGGAGATGGTCGGCCTGTCCGGCTCGGAGAACAAGCTGCCGGGCGAGATCTCCGGCGGGATGAAGAAACGCGCCGGCCTGGCCCGCGCCCTCGTCCTCGACCCCGAGATCATCCTGGCGGACGAGCCCGACTCCGGCCTCGACCCCGTCCGCACCGCGTACCTCAACCAGCTGTTCGTCGACCTGAACACCCAGCTCGGCGCGACGTTCCTGATCGTCACGCACGACATCGGCACCGCCCGCGTCCTGCCGGACAACCTCGGCCTGCTGTTCCGCAGGGGCCTGGTGATGTTCGGGCCGCGGGAGATGGTGCTGTCCAGCACGCACCCCGCGGTGAACCAGTTCTTCAACGCGCGCCGGCAGGGGCCGATCGGGATGGCGGAGGAGAAGGACCTCGCCGAGGTCGCGAGCGAGTCCGCACCGCAGACGATGCCCGCGCCGATCCCGCCGCAGCTCATGCCGAGCGGCGGCGGGACGCGTCCCTCGATGCGCCGGCCCGGGGCGTGGCTCGCCGAGCACCGGGTGACCCCGCCGCCGGGCTCGTTCATCGACGACGAGGGCCGCGACTGGCTCACCGACTGGGACTCCCTGATCGCCCAGCGCCAGTGGCGCCGATAGGACGGCCGGGGCCGCGGCATGGCCGGCGGCCCCGGCCGGGGACCGCGGACGTCAGGCGGACCGGAGGCCGGGGTTGCCGTTCTCGGTGACGAAGGAGGTGCGGGTCCTGATGGGCGCGCCCGGCCGGGTCACGTACGGCAGGACCCGGAAGTCGGTGCGGAACGTCTCGTCGTCCAGCGTGCAGCGCATGTAGCCGCGCTGGTAGTTGGTGAACTTGATGTGCTCGTTGGCGTCCAGCAGGTTCCGGCCGCCCTGGTCGAGGTCCTCGCCGTCCATCTTGGTGGAGATGGAGGTGGCGACGAACTCGACGCCGATCGTGCGGGAGCCCGGGTCGTCGAAGTCCAGCTTGAGGTCGGCGGCCATGTGGCGGTGCATGTCACCGGTCAGGACGACCGGGTTGCGCACCCCGCGGTCGACGAACTCGGCGAAGAGCTGGTCGCGAGCCGGCTTGTAGCCGTCCCAGAAGTCCATGACGAACCTGCGCCCGTCGCCGGGGACGGTGTCGACCTGCGTCACCGGGATCTGCTGGGGGATGACGTTCCAGGTGGCGCGGGATTCGCCGAGTCCCTCGTACAGCCACCTCTCCTGCTCGGGGCCCAGCACCGTGCGGCCGGGGGCGTGCCGGTCGGCGCAGTCGCTGGTGCGGTCGCCGCACGCCTGGTCGGCGCGGTACTGCCGGGTGTCCAGGACGTGGAAGTCGGCGAGCCTTCCGTAGCGCAGCCTGCGGTACAGGCGGCTGTGCGACCCCCGGGGCCTGCTGGGACCGCGCAGCGGCAGGTTCTCGTAGTACGCCTGGGCCGCGGCGGCCTTGCGGCGGCGGAACACCGCCGGGTCCGTGTCGGGTTCGCCGTCGGCCTTGGAGATGTCGCCGACCCAGTTGTCCTCGATCTCATGGTCGTCCCAGACGAGGACGAACGGGTGCGTCCGGTGTGCGGCGATGATGTCGGGGTCGAAGCGGTGCAGGGCATGCCGCAGGCGGTACTGCGTCAGGTCGGTGGGCTCGACCTGGATCTCCGGGGGCACGGCGACGTTACGGACCCCGCCGGTGGGGCCGATCTGATTCTCGTAGATGTAGTCGCCGAGGTGGAAGACGACCGCCACGTCCTCTTCGGCCATGTGGCGGTAGGCGGTGTAGAACCCCTCGAACCACGCCTGGCAGGACGCGACGGCGAAGCTCAGGCTCCGGGTCCTCGCCCAGGGCTCCGGGGCGGTCCTGGTGCGGCCCACCGGGCTGAGGGTGCCCCGGACCCGGAAGCGGTAGAAGTACTCGCGGTCCGGCTGCAGGCCGTTCACCTCGACGTGCACGGAGTGCCCCAGTTCCGGGACGGCGAAGGCGTTGCCGCGGCGGACGACCTTGCGGAAGCGCTCGTCGGCGGCCACCTCCCATCCGACCTCGACCTTGCGGGCCGGCATGCCGCCGGAGCCGTCCAGGGCCAGCGGCTCGGGCGCGAGCCGGGTCCACAGGACGACGCCGTCCGGCCACGGGTCGCCGGACGCCACGCCGAGCGCGAAGGGGTCGCCCTGGAACGTCGGGGCGCCCCAGGCCGGGGCGGCGGACACGCCGGCCACGGCGGCGGCCACCCCGAGGGCGCCGCCCGCCAGGAGTAGTCCGCGTCGTCCGATGATCGGGCCGTTCAGGGCAGGGGGCTGGGTCATGCGCTCTCCCCGGGGGGTAGGGGTGTGAACAGTGTCGTGACGGCGGGCTAGGTCGGGGGGACGGTTCCGTCCGCGAAGGTCCGCAGGGTCACCGGGCCGAGGAGTCCGGAGGTCCGCTGGCCGGGGAAGACGAAGTGGGTGGGGCTGGTCTCGTCGAGGTGGGGGGCCAGGGTCCCGTAGACGACGATCTCGATCTCGTTGCCGCCGGCGCGCAGGGCGGGGCCGAGGTCGAAGGTGTAGGGGGCGCAGATCCGCACGCCCGCCGCGTGCCCGTTCACCGTCACCTCGGCGGTGCCGCGGACGCGGCCGAGATCGAGTTCGGCGCTTCCGGGAGCCGCCGCCAGGTCCAGGACGCGCCGGTAGCGGACGCCGCCGCTGTAGCCGGCCAGCCCCGCGTCCTCCCAGTCGCCCAGCCCGATCGTGCCCGGGCCGACGGCGAACCCGACCGGCCCCGCCAGCGCGGCGCCCTCCCGGTGATCGGGCCGGGTCCGCAGGCTCAGCTCGGCGGTTCCGGCCGGCCTTCCGTGGCCGGGGAGTTCGAGGTCGAAGCGGCCGGCGCCGTCGTGCGCGGTGCTGAGCGGAACGCCGTCGAGGAGGATGCCGGTGACCTCGCCCCGTGCGGTGAACCGCATCCGCGTCGCGCCGGGCGGCACCGCGAAACGCAGCCGCTCGGCCCTGGGCGCGGCGTCGGGGTCGGCGAAGGACGCGGGCAGGACGGTGCCGTCGTCCCCGTCGTCCCCGTCGTCCTCCAGCCAGTGCGCGCCGGGCAGGGGGTGCGGGCGGCGCCGCAGGTGGAGGGCGGCGGGGTCGCCGGACTGTGCCCGCCTGGGCACGACCGGCGCCGGGACGTCGTCGCGGGCGGCGTGCCAGCCGGTGCCGGACACGAGCGGCCCGTCCACCAGGACCGCCGCCGGGGTCTCGCCCTCCGTGAGGACGAGGGCGAGCCGTGCGCCGGGTGCGTCCGGCAGTTCGTGGCGGCCGACGCGGGGGGCCTCCTGCTCGGCGTAGGGATCGAAGCCGCCCTGCCGGCCCATCTCCACGCCGTCGACCAGGACCCGGCACGGGGACGCGGACGTCACCTGGAGGAGGGACGGGCCGGTGGCGCGCGGCAGTTCGGCGGTGAAGGCGACCCGCGCGCCCGGGCGCGCGGTCCCCCCGGCGGTGATCCACTCGGGCCGGACACAGCGGTCGGGGTCGGTCACGACGGACAGGTGGCCGCGCATCCGCACGTCCCCGTCGGGCACCAGGCGGACCTCCAGCGTGTGCTCGCCCGGCGGAAGCGGCGCGCCGCCCACCGCGAGGTAGCCGCGGTCGTCGAGCGGGACCTCGGTTCCGTCCGCGAGGAGCGTCTTGGCGGCGGGAAAGCCGAGCACCGGGAAGCCGCCCGGAGCCGGCACGGTCACACGGGTGCGCAGGGTCACCCGCCGTCCCGCCGCGACCTCGCCGAAGTCGAGGAACTCCTCGGGGACGTGGCCCTTGGGCCCGAGCACCGCCCGGTGGACCGGGTCCTTGCGGATGCCCCGGCCGTCGGAGTAGACGACCGGCAGCCACCGGTCCCCGGTGCCGGACCACACCCCGTGAGGGCCGAACGTCGCGTAGGCCGGGGCCCATTCGGCGGACGGGTCGTCCTCCACCCGGTGCCAGAGCCGCCAACGCTCCAGCGGCGCCATGTCACCGGCCGGACGGGCGAAGTCCCCCCAGGTGTTGTCGAGCGTCGGTACCAGTTCCATGTCCCAGGTGGAGCCCAGGTCCAGCTCGCCCGCGGGACGCCGCTCGCGGGACCCCGCGTCCCGCTCCGGACGGGCCGCACCCGGGAACACCAGCAGCGCGGCGGGGCCGTCATCGAACGGGACGACGACCTCGGCCCCCGACGCGACGGAGGCGGCGGGCAGTTCCCGCGGCGGGCCGCCGAAGGGGCTCACCAGGTAGGCCGGGCCCGTGACGCCGTCGACGCGGATCCGCATGTCGCGGTGGTAGCGGCCGGGGTCGAAGTCGTAGGTCACGTCCAGCCAGCCGAGGTCGATGCCGCGTTCGTCGGGGCGGCCGACCGACACGCGGCTGGCCATCGACTCCGCCGCCGTCAGGAACACCACCGTCGCGCCGTCGACCTCGCGGACCAGGGCGGGGACCGGCGCCTCGACCCGGCGGGAGCCGTCCAGGAGGGGGCCGAGCGAACCGGCGTCCGGCACGGTGTCCAGCAGCGCCGCGAGCCTCGCCACGGCCTCGCCGGCGGCCGGGTCGCCGACGCCGAGCCGGGGCGGCGGGCCGACGGCGACGACCCGGCCGCCCCCCTCGATCAGCGAGACCAGCCGCCTGGCGGTCTCCCCTTCGAGGACGGTGCAGGCGGGCAGCAGGACCGTCCCGTACGACTCGGCCGCGACGTTCAGCCGCCCGCCCGCCACCGTGGCCCGCCGGACGGAGTCGTCGTCGACGACGTCGGCGTCGACGCGGAGCCGGTCGAGGACGCCGGGGACCATCTGGAACCACGCCATGTCGCCCACCAGCGCCCGGTACGTGTCCTGGGCGAGCGCGGCCGACGCGTCCACGCCGTCGAGCCGGGTCCCCGCCTGCGCGGTCGACGTCGGGAACAGCACGGCCACGTCGCAGACATGGCGGCCCAGCGACAGGGCCGCGCACAGCCGCGTGACGGCGTCGGCGAAGACGCGGTGGTGCGCCCAGTAGGGCTGCCGCCAGTCGGTCGAGGGCGGCGCCCACTCCCACCAGCCGGCCTTGGTCGTGTAGTACACCGCGTGCGGGTTGTAGAGGGTCGCGCCGGCGCGCAGCCACGGCAGCAGCCAGTCGAAGGTCTCCTCCAGCGTGCCGCCCCACCCGCTGGAGTGGAACGCCTCGATCCACACGCGGTCCCGGCCGTAGAGGTGCGCCAGGGACGAGTGGATCCGGGCGTCGCCGTGATGGTCGGAGCCGGGTGCGCCGAACCAGCGGTGGGTGCGGGCGTAGTCGGCGTACAGCCGCACCCCGTCCGCCGGCTGCCCGGCGCGGGCCGGGTCCTGCTGGTCACAGCCGTGCAGCAGTCCATGCCGTTCGTGCCATCCGGCCAGCGGCCGGAAGAACGCCTCCTCGGCCAGCTCCGCCCGGGTGAGGTGGTAGTCGCGGCGGACCTCGCCCGCCTCTTCGCCGCCCTTCCACAGGGAGGGCAGGTGCGGGGTCAGGTCGTAGCCGCGGCGGGCGGCGAACTCCCCGGCGAACCCCTCCGTCCAGGTCGGCAGCGCGGGCAGCTCGTCCTGGAAGGAACCGGCGATCACGTTGCCGAGACGGTGCCCGAGGCGCCGCTCGAACTCCCCGTGGACGCGGTCGAGCAGCGCCGCGCACGCCCGCGCCGACAGGTAGTCGAAGCCGCGCACCGACGTCCCGCCGTCCGGTTCCAGCCACTGCCCGGCGAAATCGGGGACGTCGCGCACGAGCCGCGCCTGGAGGTCGGCGCCCGAGAAACCGAGCTGGTCGTAGAACCACAGCGACACTCCGAGCCGGGCGGCGTCCTCGCAGACACCGTCGAGCAGCTCCCACCAGGCGTCGGTGAAGAACGCGGGCTCGTCGGCGTCCGCGCCGAACATCGGGCCGGACGGCGCGAGGTTGAGGATCACCAGGTTGTACACGCCGCCCTCCGCGAAGCGGCCGAGCTGGTCGCGCAGCCGCCGCCGGTCCAGCCGCTCACCGCTCCACCACCAGATGGGCGCGGGGGAGTACGCGCGGGGCGGAGCGTCCAGAACCTCCCGGAGCCGGTGCGGGATCAACCCTTCACCCCGCTCGCGAAGCCCTTGATCACATACCGCTGCAGCAGCAGGAACACGACGAGGATCGGCAGCGAGGCCAGGACCAGCCCGGCGAACACGAGCCCGTTGTCCGAGACGTACTGGCCGACGAAGGAGAAGATCTTCACCGGCACCGTCTCGCGGGTCGAGCCGCCCAGATACAGCAGGGGCGTGAAGAAGTCGTTCCAGATGAACACCGCGTTGAGGATCAGCACGGTCCCGGTGACGGGACGCAGCAGCGGGAACACCACCCGGGTGAAGGCCTGGAAGTGGCCGGCGCCGTCGATCAGCGCGGCGTGAGCGTAGTCGCCCGGCAGCGCCCGGACGAACCCCGTGTAGAGGAAGATCGTGAAGGGCAGCTGGATCCCGGTATAGAAGACGATCATGCCTTGGTAGGTGCCGAGCAGCCCCGCCCCGTCCACCATCTTGAACAGCGGGATCATCCCGAGCTGGAACGGCAGCACGATGCCCAGCAGGAACAGCACGTACAGCCCGTAGCCCAGCCGGGACGCGCGGCGCGACAGGAAGTAGGCGGCGAACGAGCCGATCGCGATCAGCGCCAGCAGGCTCGCCACCGTGATCACCGTGCTGTTCAGCAGCGCCGGGCCGAGTTCCGCGCGCGTCCAGGCGGCGGAGTAGTTGTCCAGCGCCGGGCTCGTCGGCGGCGCCAGCGGCGACTCGGCGACCTGCCGCTGGTCCTTGAACGACAGCGTGACCAGCGCGTACACGGGGAACAGGAAGGCGACGGCGGCGGCGATCATCACCATCTCCAGCCCGAACGTCCGCAGTCCGTACCGCATGTTCATGCGCCCACCTCCCGGCCCCGCAGATACTGGATCTGCACCATCGACACGGCCGCGACGAACAACGCCAGCACCAGCGCGATCGCGGTGCTGTAGCCGTAGTTGCCGAAGACGAACGCCTGCTTGTAGAGCACCGTGGACAGCGTCTCGCTGGCGTGGCCGGGACCGCCGTTGGTGGCGGCGTAGACCTGGTCGAACAGCTTGAGCCCGCCGATGGTCGACAGCATCATGTTGATGGTGACCGCGGGCGCCAGCATCGGCCACGTCACGTTCCGGAAGCGCTGGAACCGGCCCGCGCCGTCGATCATCGCGGCCTCGTGCAGCTCGGCGGGCACCCCCTCCAGCCCGGCCAGGAAGATCACCATCGAGTATCCGGCGAACTGCCAGATCACCATGCCCGCGACCGACCACAGCGCCAGCGACGGGTCGCCCAGCCAGTCCTGCCGCAGCGAGCCCAGCCCGACCGCGCCGAGGATGCCGTTGAGCCCGGCGCCGGGCGCCGGGTTGTAGATGTACTTCCACAGGAACGCCACCATCACCGGGCTCACCACGGCCGGGGCGAAGAAGACGACCCGCAGCACGGTCCGCGACTTGATCCTGGCGTGCACGCCGAGGGCCAGCAGCAGCCCGATGCCGTTCTGGACGAACACGATCGCCACCGTCAGCAGCAGCGTGTTGACCAGGGAGCCGCGCGCGGCTTCGTCGCGGAACAACTGCGTGAAGTTGCCCAGGCCGATGAAGCTCCGCTCACCGAGGCCGTTCCAGTCGGTGAAGGCGTACACGACGCCGCTGAGGCTCGGGTACAGCACCACCAGGGCGTAGACGGCCAGGGCGGGCGCCGCGAACCACCACGGCGGCGACAGGAAGCGGGCGCCCCGCCGCCGGCGGCGGGGCGCGGCGTCCGGCCGGACGGGCCGTTTCACCGGGGCGGGGCGGGTGGTCGAGGTCACGGTCAATTCTTCCGGTAGGTCTCGTCCAGCTTCTTCAGCGCGGCGGCCACCGTCGTCTTGCCGCCCAGCAGTTCCTGGACCGCCGCGAAGTGGGCGGGCTGGACCTCGGCGTTCGGCCACGCCTGGTCCATGAACGGCACGGCCTTGTTGCCGTCGATGAACGGCAGGAACGAATCGAGCACCGGGTCGATCTTGGAGCCGGCGTCGCGGCTGAGCGGCACGCAGGCGATGGCCTCGGCCCAGCGGTTCATGTTCTTCTGCTCGCCGAGGTACTCGATGAACGCCTTGGCCTCGTCCAGGTTCTTGCCGCGCGCGCTGACACCGAGGCCGACGACCACGCCCGCCGGGATCCACACCTGGTTCGCGTTGTCCGCGCCGGGCACCGGGAACATGCCCAGCGCGTCGGCACCGGCGGCGGACTTGCGGAAGTCGGGCAGCACCGCCGACACCTGGATCGCCATCGCGGCCTTGCCGGTGGCGACCATCGAGGTCTGCTGCTCGAAGGTGGTCCCGTTGGGATTGTCGTTGAAGTACCCGCGCTTCTGCAGGTCGAGGTACATCTCCAGCGCGTCGGTCCAGCCCGAGTCGGCGAAGCTCGCCGAGCCCGCCCGCATCTGCTCGTCGAACTTCGGGTTCTTCGCGTAGACCGTGGACGGGACGAGGGCGTAGGTGATCAGCTGGGTGACCCACTGGGTCTGGGCGCCCAGCGCGATCGGCACCTTGCCCTTCTTCTTGATCTTCTCGCAGACCTCCAGGAACCCGGACCAGGTCGTGGGCGGCTCGACCTCGGCCTCCTCGAAGACCTTCCTGTTGTAGATGGCGCCGATGACGCCGGACCCGGCGGAGTAGATGTAGGTCTTGCCGCCGTTCTGGAATGCGGGCTTCAGCCCGGCCGGGATCCGCTTCGTCCACGACTGGTCGCTCAGGTCGGCCAGCAGCCCGGCCTGGGAGATCTGCCCCATGCTCATGGCCGAGCCGTCGCCGGGGTACACCACGTGCACGTCGGGGGCGTTGCCGGCGCCGAGCTGGGTGCGCACCGAGGTCTGCACCTGGTCGGTGGGCGCGTAGGAGGCGTTGAACTTGGTCTTGGTGTAGTCCTTGAGCAGCAGTTCGAGCGGCTTCTGCTGGTCGGCGACACCGACCAGCCGCAGCGTCCCGCCGCCGCCCGACCCGGACGTCCCGCCACAGGCCGCCAGCGCGCCCATGGCGGCGACGCCGCCGGTCAGCCCCAGAAAGCCGCGGCGGCTGAGCCCCGTCGACGTTGTCATGAGTCCTCCTCGAAACGCGGCCCTGCGCCGCGATGGATCTTCGCGGCCGGGGCCGCCATGGGTACTGCGGCCGGGGCCGCCATGGATGCTGCGGCCGGGGCCGCCACGAGCACCGCGGCCGGGGCCGCGGGTGCCGTCCTCAGGGGACGGCGGCCGATGGATCTTCCGCGGTGAAGCGGTAGTCTCCCGAGGCCACACGGCACAGGAGCGCGCCGGGTTCGGTGCCGATGATCTGGACGCCGTCGGCGCCGGCCACCGGGACCCCGCTCTCGTGCACGCCACCGGGATCGCCGGTGGGCACGTGCACGATCGCGGTGGCCCCCGGTGGCACGCTCACCTCCAGCCGCAGCTCGCCGTCCGCCCGGGTCCATCCGGTCCGGACGGTGCCGCGCACCGACTCGTAGGCGGCGCGCGCCCACGTCAGCGCGCCGGGCCGGGGGCGGATCAGCAGCTCGCGGTAGCCGGTGGAGCCGGGTGCCTGGCCCAGTCCGGCGACGCCCTGGTAGAGCCATTCGCCGATCGAGCCGAGCGCGTAGTGGTTGAAGGAGTTCATCGCCGCGGCCTGGAAGCCGCGTTCCTCGGTGTAGCCGTCCCAGCGCTCCCAGATCGTGGTCGCGCCGTGCCGCAGCGGGTACAGCCAGGACGGCGGGCCGGTCCTGCGCAGCAGCGCGTGCGCCAGGTCGGGCCGCCCGCAGTCGTCCAGGACCGGCGCGGCCAGGCCCACGCCGAGGAAGCCGGTGGTGATGCCGGGGCCCGCCGCCTCGACCAGCTCGGCCAGGCGGCCGGCGGCGTGCGGCACCACGTCGTCCGGCACCAGGCCGAACGCGAGGGCCAGCAGGTAGGCGGTCTGGGTGTCGCCGGCGACGCGGCCGCCGGGCGTGACGAAGCGCTCGGCGAAGGTCTTGCGGATGTGCCCGGCGAGGGTGCCGTACCGCCGCGCGGCGTCCTGCCTGCCGAGGACCTCGGCGGCGCGGGCGGTGAGGTCGGTGCTGCGGGCGAAGTAGGCGGTGGCGACGAGCTCGCGCGGTGTCGGCTCCGGGGCGAGCCAGTCGGCGAAGTGCGGGCCGACGCGGTGCCGCCACACCAGGTCGGGGTTGTGCCGGTGGACGTGGTCGACCCAGGCGCACATGGCGTCGAGGTTGCGTTCCAGGAACCGCTCGTCCCCGTACGCGCGGTACAGGTGCCAGGGGACCAGGACCCCGGCGTCGCCCCAGCCGGGCGCGCCCTCGTCGGCGACGCCGGTCATCCTCGGCGCCACGTTGGTGAAGGCGCCGCCGGGCGACTGGGCGCCGCGCACCTCCCGCAGCCAGCCTGCGAAGAAGGCCGCGACGTCCGCGTTGAGGCAGGCGGTGGGGAGGAACACCTGCGCGTCGGCGAGCCAGCCGAGCCGCTCGTCGCGCTGCGGGCAGTCCGTGGGGACGCTGACGAAGTTGGAACGCTGCCCCCAGCGGATGGCCTGGTACAGGCGCTCGACGTCCGGGTCGGAGCAGGCGAAGTCACCCGTCCAGGGGATGTCGTTGTGGAGCACGACGCCGGTGATGTCGGCGGCGTCCAGCGCCGGGAGGCCGGTGACCTCGGCGTAGCGGAACCCGTGGTAGGTGAAGCGCGGCTCGAACACGACCTCGGGGCCGTCGCCCGCGATGAGCACGTCCGTCGCGTCGGCGGTGCGCAGGTTGTCGGTGTAGAGCGTGCCGTCGTCGTTCAGGGCCTCGCCGTGCCGGATCACGACGCGGGTGCCCGGGGTCAGGCCGCGGGCGGTGAGACGGACACGGCCGGCGAAGTTCTGGCCGAAGTCCACCAGGTGACGATCGCCGCCGGTGCCGGTGCCGAGGCGGGTGACGGTGCGGGCGGGCAGTTCCTCGACGGCGCGGACCGGCGGCGCCACCGAGGCGGTGAGAAGTCCGTGGTCGGTGCCGGTGACCTGTGCGGGCCGCCAGCCGTCCGCGGCGGCGAACGCGGGGCGGTCCCAGCCGGTGGTATCGCGGCGCAGGTCGTGGCACTCGCCCTTCAGCAGGTCGGCGTACCGGACGGGGGAGCGGCGGGTCCGCCACGTCCCGTCGGTGGCGATGACCTCGTGACCGCCGTCGGCGTGGTCGAGGTGCAGTTCCGCCAGTAGCTGCGGGAACGCTCCATAGTGGGCGCCGGAGCGGCGCGGGTCGAAGCCCGCGTAACCGCTCCACCAGCCGTCGGCGAGGGTGGCGGCGAGGACGTTCTCGCCGGCGCCGACGAGCGCCGTCACGTCGTGGACCTGGTAGTCGATCCGGTCGCGGTAGTCGGTCCAGCCCGGTGCGAGCTCGGCGTCGCCGGCCCGCCGCCCGTTCAGCCGCATCTCGTAGAGCCCGCGGGCGGTGACGTAGAGACGCGCGCGGACGGGGGCGGCGGAGGTCGTGAACGTGCGCCGGAGCCGGACGGCGGGCTGGAGGCCGTGGTCGGCGAGGGCGAGTTCCCCCTCTTCGGGCGCGTCGACCACGTCGAGGTCGCCGGTGTCGTGGGTGATCCAGGAGGCCCGCCAGGCCGGCGGGCCGAGCAGCCCGGTCTCGAACCGGGAGCCCGCCACGGCGGTCGCGCCGTCCACGGCGGTGACGGCGACCTCCCAGCGGTAGCGCGTGCGGGGCCTCAGCGGCGCGCCCGCGTAGCGGACGGACACCGCGGCGGCGTCGCTCACCTCGCCGGTGTCCCAGACCGGCTCGCCGGCCCCCGTGGAGGCGTCGGCGGGGGCGTCGGCGGGGACGGCCCATACCCGCACCCGGTGACGGGCGGGCGCGTCGCCCCGGCGGGGGGAGGACAGCCGCCACGACAGCAGCGGGGCGGGCTCGTCGATGCCCAGCGGCTCGGCCAGGTGCTCGCAGCGGAGACCATGGGGCGCCAGTGTCGCGGTGGGATGGCCGGTCATGGGCCCGCCTCCGATCACTTGCATCAACATGCGGTTAGTTAACACTTCTGAGTGTGAGATTGAGGGTAGAGATACCGGGATTGGGTGTCAATATGCCGAGTAGATCACGTTACGGCGCGGCCCGCAGCATCCCGGGATGCCCCCGGCCGCAGCCGTATCCAGCGAAAGGCCCACTCGTCTGCCACGGTCACGGTACCCGTAGCCGGGAAGAACCGATAAAAGCGGGCAGGAGGGGCCCGCAAGGCCGTCCCCCAGGGGCTTGGAGCGGGGACGGTTGGCAGGGATGCGATAACAACATGATCGAACGTTATGAAGGGGTGCGCCAGCGTTCGCGGGCGGCCGCCACGCGCGTCAGGTAGGCCCGGTACTCCTCGTCGTGGAAGGCGGCCCGTGCCCCGTCCGGGTCGCGGACGGAGACGGGACGGGTCCACGCCGCCGCGTCGAGCCCGTGGCCCCCGGCGAGCACCGCGCCCCGTGCACCGGCCTCCTCCGCCGCGACCCGCAGCGGCCGGCCCAGCACGTCGGCGAACAGCTGCAGCCAGCGGTCGCTGCGGGTGCCCCCGCCCGCCACCGACAGCGCGCCGCGCAGCCCGGCGGCGGCCAGGCAGTGCCGCGCCGCGTAGGCGATGCCCTCGCAGGTCGCCCGCACCAGATCGGCGGTGGTGGTCTCCAGGCTCACCCCGGTGATCTCCGCCCGCGCCGCCGGTTCGACGAACGGCGCGCGTTCCCCCGAGGGCGAGAAGAACGGCAGCACCCGGACCCCGCGCGCCCCCGGCGGCGAGGCCGCCAGCAGGCCGTCCAGGTCGCGGTGGGACGCGCCCACCCTGGCCAGCACCCATTCCAGCGCCGCCGTGCCGACCATCGCGGGCATGCCGCGCAGCCACCGGTCCGGCCGCGCGGTGGCGAAGTGGAACCCGGTCGGCTCGCCGTCCAGCGCGGGTTCGTCCACCACGGCCAGGCAGGCCAGCGTCGTGCCGATGATCAGCAGCCCGTCGCCGGGCTCGGTCACCCCGGACCCCAGGGCGCAGGCGGGCACGTCGAAGGGGCCGGCCGTGACCGGCGTGCCCGCCGGCAGCGGCCCCCCGGCGAGCAGCCCGCCCCGGGGCAGCGGCTCGGCGACCGGTGCCAGCAGGTCCGCCCGGTGGGACAGGCCGCAGGCCGCCAGGGAACCGGGGTCGTAGGTGCGCGTCCGGGGATCCAGGAACGGCACCGAGGCGTCGCTCGCGTCGGTCGCTCGCACGCCGGTGAGCCGCTGGAACACCACGTCCTTGCAGTACGCCGCGGTGGCGGCGGCGTCGAGGGCGGCGGGCTCGTGCCGGTCCAGCCAGGCCAGCAGCGGGGCCGGGCAGCCGGGGAACATGGCGTTTCCGGTGCGCGCGAAGACCTCCGCCGCCACGCCGCCCGCCGTCCACCCGGTGACGATCGCGGCGGCCCGGCCGTCCATCCAGGAGATCGCGGGGCGGACCGGCCGGGCCCGCGCGTCCACCAGCCACACGCCGTCGCCCTGGCCCGTCACGCCGACGGCGGCGGGACGCCGCGCGGCCAGCGCGCCGAGCACCTCCCCCGCGGCCGACACGACCTCTTCGGTGTCCTGCTCGACCCGGGAGTCGCCGCGCAGCGTGCGGGCCGGGCGGGACTCGACCGCCAGGGCCCGGCCGTCCTCGTCGAACGCCGCGGCCTTCACCACGGACGTTCCGACGTCGATCCCGACGTACATCGTGAACTTCCTCGTCTGTTCCTGGCGGGCGGGTGCGGGGGTCAGGCGGGGTTGAGGCAGTGCGCCAGGGGCTCGCCCCGGTGGAGCCGCCCGACCTCGGCGGCGACGATGCGGGCCGCCTTCTCGGCCACGGCGCGGCTCGCGCCGCCCAGATGGGGGGTCGCCACCACGCCGGGCATGCCGAACAGGCGCGAGCCCGCGGGCGGCGGCTCCACGGCGAAGGTGTCCAGGCCGGCGCCGAGCAGATGGCCCGACTCCAGCGCGTCGCACAGGGCGTCCTCGTCCAGCAGCGGCCCCCGGGCGCAGTTGATCAACACCGAGCCGGGCGGCATCAGGGCGAGCTCGCGTGCGCCGATCATGCCGCGGTTCTCCGGAGTGAGGCGGGCGTGCAGGGAGACCACGCGGGAGCGGCGCAGCAGGTCGTCCAGACTCGTGCCGCCGCCGTCCGGCAGGTACGGGTCGTGGATCCGCACGTCGGCGCCGAAGCCCGCCAGGATGCGGGCCACGCGGCTTCCGACGGCCCCGCCGCCGACCAGCCCGACGGGCGCCCCTTCGAGCTCCAGGCCGGTGGCGTCGTAGGTGTAGTACCGCCCGCCCCACTCGCCCCGCCCGGCCAGCGCGGCGTGGGTCTCGGGGATGCGGCGCAGCACGGCGAGCATCAGCCCGACGGTGTACTCGGCGGTCGCGGTCGCGTTGCGTCCCGGCGCGTAGCAGACCCGCACCCCGCGCGCGGTGGCCGCCGCCACGTCCACGTTGACGGGCCCGCCCCGCGCGACGGCCACGAGCCGCAGGCGGGACGCGTTGTCCAGGATCTTGGCGGTGACGGGGGCCATCTGGGTCACGCACGCCTCCACGCCGTCCAGCGCGTCGATCATGGTGTCCTCGTCGCCGGACGCCTCGTCCACCTCGGCGACCCTGCCGAACGGCACCACCGGCCACGGCAGTTCCAGGCGGCGGACGTCGGCGGCGCCGCCGAGCTCGGCGTCCAGCGCGCCGGCCAGCAGCTCCGGCAGGACGAAACGGTCTCCCGCGGCCAGCACTCTCATCGGGTCTCTCTCATCGGGTCGTTGGGGGTGTCGGGCACGTGGCCCCGGGCTCAGGTGACGGCCACCTCGTAGGCGACCTTGTGCTCGTCCAGCTCGCGCAGCACCTCGGCGTCCGCGCCGTCGTCGACGATGACGCGGTCGAACGCCGACAGCGGCGCCACCCTGTGCAGCGCGACGCGGCCGAGCTTGGAGTGGTCCACGAGCAGCACGTTGCGCGCCGCGGCGTCGAGCATGGCCCGCTTGACCGATACGATGTGCTGCTCCTGGTGATAGGCGTACCCGCCGGAGACGGCCGAGGTCGACACGAAGCACAGGTCGACGTGGAGCGCCGTGACGGCGTCCACGCAGGAGACCCCCAGGAAGGAGTCGTGCAGCGAGTCGTACTCCCCGCCGAGAGCCATCAGCCGGATGCCGCGCTCGCGGGCCAGCAGGTTCGTGGTCTCCAGGAAGTTGGTGATCACCGTCAGCGGGGTGATACCGCTCAGCCTGCGCGCCAGCGCCAGCGTGGTGGTGGAGTCGTCGAGCATCACCGCCATGCCGGGCTCGACGAGCTCGGCGGCCTTCGCCGCGATGGCGTCCTTGGCGGTCCGCATCGACTTCATGCGGTAGGCGACGTTGCTCTCGAACACGCCCGACGGCTGCGCGGTGACGCCGCCCCGGTACTTGCGGACGATGCCCTGCCGTTCGAGCTCGTCCAGGTCACGATGGATCGTCATGAGGCTGACGCCGAACTGCTCGGCCAGGTCCCCGGCGGTGACCGAACCCACGGACAGCACATGGTCGGCGATGGCCCGCCGCCGTGCGTCGGGTCCGCGCCGGCCGCTCATCTCCTTGGTCATGCTGCGATCCTCTCGTGGCCGCTCGCCGGCGGAGGGGTGATCGGCCACCCTGACTGCGATACCGGGGTTCGTGATGTTAACAAGCTTCACCCCGGCGCCATCGAGCTTGTAACACCAGGACCTCCCACGTCAACCCTGTCCGACCGCCCTCGGGGACTCGATGAGACGGTAACAAGGGGTTGATATGCTGCCTCGATATTATAAGTTCACATCTTGAAGCGATAAAAACTAGGGAGTCCTATCGTGCGAGCTGGCTCGTCCGGGCCGCTGTGGGTCGGCGTGGACGTCGGGACTCAGGGGGTGCGGGCGCTCGCCGTCACCGCCGACGGCCGGGTGGCCGGCCGCGGGTCCGCCCCGCTGACCGGACGGCGCGGCGGCGTGCGGCACGAGCAGCGGCCCGGCGACTGGTGGACGGCCGTCACCCTGGCCACCCGGGAGGCGCTGCGGGACTCGGCCCCGGAGGCGGTGCGCGGCCTGGCGGTGTGCGCCACCTCGGGAACCGTTCTGCTCACCGACCCGGACGGGCGGCCGCTGACCGGCGGCATCATGTACGACGACGCGCGGGCGCCCGCGGAGGCGCGGCTGGCGCAGGCGGCCGGGGCGCCGCTGTGGGACCGGCTCGGGCACCGGATCCAGCCCTCCTGGGCGCTGGCCAAGGTGCTGTGGCTGGCCCGCGACCGTCCCGGGCTCCTGTCCCGCGCCCGCATCGCCCACCAGGCCGACCTGATCACCGGGCGGCTGGTCGGGAAGCCGGTGGCGACCGACTCCAGCCACGCCCTCAAGACCGGCTACGACCTCCTCGATGAGCGGTGGCCGCACGATCTGCACGACCGGCTCGGGCTGCCCGCCACGCTCTTCCCCGAGGTCGTACGGCCGGGAACGGTCCTGGGCGAGGTGGGGGTAGAGGCGGCCGGGCAGACCGGGCTGAGGGCCGGCACGCCGGTGATCGCGGGGATGACCGACGGGTGCGCCGCGCAGCTCGGCTCGGGCACGCTGCGCCCGGGCCGGTGGAACTCGGTGCTCGGCACCACCCTGGTGCTCAAGGGGGTGACGGCCTCGCCCGTCCGCGACCCGGCAGGGGTGATGTACAGCCACCGCGCACCGGACGGGACCTGGCTTCCCGGCGGCGCGTCCAGCGTCGGCGCGGGCGTCTTCGCGAGCGTCGCGGACCTGGAGCGGCTGGACGGCCTGGCCGCCCGCCACGAACCGTCCAGCGCGGTCGCCTACCCGCTGGTCTCGCCCGGCGAGCGTTTCCCCTTCCTCGCGCCCCAGGCCGAGGGCTTCATGCTCGGCACGCCGCGCGACGAGGGCGACCGGCACGCCGCCCTGCTCCAGGGCGTCGCCCTGGTGGAGCGGCTGGCGCTGGCCTACGTGCGCCGGCTCGGCGCGGCCGTCGAGGGACCGGTGACCTTCACCGGGGGCGCGGCGCGCAGCGCCTACTGGTGCCGGCTCCGCGCGGACGTCCTCGGCCGCCCGGCGCGGATCCCCGAGCACGCCGACGCCGCGCTGGGCATGGCGGTCCTCGCCGCCTGCGGCACCACACCGGGGCGGGCACCGGCCGACGTGGCCGAGTCGATGGTGCGCATCCGCACGGTCGTGGAGCCCCGTCCCGGTATGACGGACCGTTTCGGCGCCCCCTTCGGGCGGCTTGTGGACGAACTGGAACAGCGCGGCTGGCTACCCTCCGAAGTGGCCGCCTACGCACGAGAGCACGGGTAGGACAGCATGGGCAGGAGCGCCTTGAACACCACCCTCTACGTCGTCCGGCACGGCCAGACCGAGTGGCACGCGGAGAACCGGTACGCGGGAGTCAGCGATGTCGCGCTCACCGGCACGGGACGCGAGCAGGCCGAACGGCTCGGCCGGTGGGCGGCCGAGACGGGGGCGGCGGCGGTGTGGGCCTCCCCCCTGAGCCGGTCGAGGGCGACGGCGGCCCCGGCGGCGTCCGCCCTCGGGCTTCCCATCACGATCGACGGCGACCTGATGGAGGTGGACTTCGGCGCCGCCGAGGGCCGCACCCTCGCCGAGCTGCCGCCCGCGGACGTGGACGCCTTCCTGGCCGATCCGGTGACCGGGATCTTCCCGGGGGCCGAGGATCCCCGCAAGGCGGTCGAGCGCGGCATGACGGCGCTGCGGCGCATCGCCTCGCGCCACCGCGGCGAGCGGACCCTGGTCGTCACCCACAACACGCTGCTGCGGCTGACCCTGTGCGGGCTGCTGGGCATCGCGCCGTCCTCCTATCGCGCGGTGTTCCCGCAGATTCGCAACTGCGCCGTCACGGAGCTGCGGATGACCGGGCGCTCCACCGCCCTGATCTCCTACAACGTCCCGGTTCCCTGAGGCGCGGTGGTGTCCCGCCGCGATGGTGCGGGCGGGCTCGGCCCAGGAGAGCCGGATATTAGGACCAATCGCCACATTCGTCCCAACAGTCCGGTGTCGAGTAGTGACGCCGCGACGGTGCGGACGGGAGAATGGTCCGGTGACGCTCCTTTTGGCCCGTTCTGACCTGGAGTCCCTGCTCGACCCGGTGAAATGCCTCGACGCGCTGCGCCGCGGCTTCACGGCCGCGGAGGGCGAGGCCGTCGCGCGCCGGGTGGTCGGCAAGCTGCCCGGCCAGGGCACCGCGACGGCGCTGCTGCCGGGCGTGGTCGACGACGTCCCCGCCTACACGGTGAAGGTCAACGCCAAGTTCCCCGGCAGCCGCCCCGCGCTGCGCGGCGTCGTGTGCCTGCACGATCTCGGCACCGGCGAGCTGCTGGCGCAGCTGGACTCGGCGACCGTGACCGCGTGGCGCACCGGGCTGGCCGCGGCGCTCGGCACGCACGCGCTGGCCCGTCCGGACGCCGGCGCCGTCGCGGTGATCGGCGCCGGGGCGCAGGCCGAGCTGGTCATGCGGGGGCTGTCCGAGCTGCGGGAGGTGCGGGCCCTCACCGTCTGCGACCTGGACGCAGGCCGCGCCGCCGGCTTCGCCGAACGGCACGGCGCCCGGCTCGGGCTCACCGCCGAGGTCGTGGCGGACCCGCGCGACGCCGTCCGGGACGCCGGGATCGTCGTCATGGCGACCTGGGCGCGCCGCCCCATCCTGCACGCCGCGGACGTGACCCGCGGAACGCACATCACCTCGCTCGGCGCGGACGAGCCCGGAAAGGCCGAACTGGGCGCCGACCTGCTGGAGGGCGCCCGCGTCGTCGTCGACGACATCCCCCTCGCCGTCGAGATGGGCGTGCTGGCCGAGGCCGGGCTCGACGTCAAGCACGCCGCCGGGACGCTCCGCGACCTGCTGTGCGGCCAGGTGCCCGGACGGGTGAAGGGCGGCGAGGTCACCGTGTACGCACCGGTCGGGCTGCCCTGGCAGGACCTCGCGGTCGGCTGGACCGCCTACGAGGCGGCCCGCGCCACCGGCACCGGGATCGAGTTCGACTTTCTCGCGTGATCATGTGTGGGACGCGAATTTCGCGGAATACCCGTCCCTGGATTGCTGGTTCGCAGGCAATCTTTACAATGGCGCACCGAATAGTGTTGACTCCCGACGGTAAGTACTTCCACCGACTCCCCCGCGTCAAAGGTGGCCCAATGGAAGCTCGTTTTCGTCCGGACCGAATCCCGGCCTTCCTTCCCCGGTCACCGTCGTGAACTCCGCGGCTCGAATGGTGTTCGGTAATTCTTTCCGTACCGCCGACTGCAAGCCCGGCAGGAGACGAAAATGATTCGGATTCTTCTCGCCGAGGAGGCGCCTCTCCTCCGCGGCGGGCTCGTGGCCCTGTTCGAAGGCGTGCAGGACCTCGACGTCGTCGCCGCGATCGGCTCCGGCGAACAGGTGCTGCGGACGGGGTGCAGACAGCGGCCCGACGTCGCGCTGATCGACGTCGGGCTGCCCGGCCTGGACGGCTTCGCCGCGGCCCGCGCGCTCCGCGATGCCGTTCCCGAGTGCCGCATCGTCCTCATGGCGGGCCGGTGCCGCAAGGGCGACCTGCGGCGCGCGGTGGCCGTGCGGGCGTCCGGCCTCGTACTGAAGGACACCTCACCCGGCGACCTGGTGGACGCGATCCGGCGGGCCGCGAACGGGGCGCGCGTCATCGACCCCGACATGGCCTTCACCGAGCTGGGCTCGGCGCAGAGCCCCCTCACCGAACGGGAGATCGAGGTGCTCGCCCTCGCCTCACGCGGGGCGTCCGCGGCGCAGATCGCCGAGGAACTCGTCCTGACGATCGGGACCGTCCGCAACCACCTGTCCCGCATCAACCGCAAGATCGGCGCGCAGAACCGGGTCCAGGCCATCCGGATGGCCGAGGAGGCCGGATGGCTGTGAACCGGCCTCCCAGTGCCCGATGAGGTCCCGGTACAGCGGCGACACCGCGGGCAGGTCCGCGTGCGCTCCGGCCTGCGCGCACGTCCCGTCCAGCACCAGGACGCGCCGTGCCCGCGCCGCGGAGCTGATCCGGTGCGCGATGACGATCAGCGTCCCCGCGCGCCGCGCGAACGCCTCCTCCACCCGGGCCTCGGAGGCCGCGTCGAGCCGGCAGGCGGCCTCGTCCAGGATGAGGACCGGCTGCGGCGCCAGGTAGGCCCGGCACAGCGCGACGAGCTGCCGCTCCGCCTCGGTCAGCGCGGCGGGCTCCACCCGCGCGCCGTACCCGCCGAGCCTCCGGACGAGCCGCGCCAGCCCGAGCGCGTCCACGGCCCGCCCGACCTCGCCGGGCCCGGCGTCCGGCGCGTAGTAGGCCAGGTTGTCGTGCAGGGAGCCGCCGAACACGTACGCCTCCTGCGGCACGAGCACCCGGCGGTGCGGGTCGCCCGCCGGCCGGCCCGCCACGAGCACCTCGCCCTCGCCGGGGGTCACCAGGCCCGCGATCAGCGCCCCGAGCGTCGACTTCCCGATCCCGCTCGGCCCCACCACGGCCAGGTGGTCACCGTGCGGGACGGTCAGGTCCAGGCCGTCGATCACCGGCCGCGCGCCGTCCCCGTAGGCGAACGTCACCCGGCGCAGCTCGACCGCCGGGGCCCCCGCGACGGGCTGGGAAAGCGCCGGCCGGACCGGCTCGGGCGGGGCGCACGTCTCCAGGATGCGGCCGAGCGTCACCGCCAGCCGCAGCCCGCTGCCGCCCATGCCCTGGACGAGCGTCCGCAGCGCCGGCTGCAGCCCGTGCAGGACGTAGGTCAGCGCGCCGATGATCGTGCCCGGGGTGGCGCCGCGCCGCATCAGCCAGGGAGCCGCGGCGAGGAGCAGCAGCAGCGGCAGCCATCCGCTCACCGCCAGCGCCACCGCGCGGACCGCCGCGAACCGCGCCACCGCACGGCCCGCCGCCGCCTGCGCCTCCACCGCGGTGCCCAGCTCGGCCCGCAGCGCCTCTTCGCCACCGCACGCGACGACGTCCCGCAGCCCCTCGGCCAGGGCCGTCGTCCGCACGGCGATGTCCTCCTCACCGACGATCAGGTTCCGCTGCCGGACGGCCGCGGCCCCGAACACCGCCCCGAACAGCACCAGTCCGAGCACGAGCGGCGGCACCACCAGGGCCGCCATCTCGGGCATCAGCGCCAGCAGCCCCAGCAGCGCCGCCCCGGCCGCGAACACGAACCCGCGCACGACGACGAGCAGCCCGCCGAACGTGTCCCGGACGATCTCCACCTGGTGCGTGAGCCGCGCGACCCCGCCCGTGTCGGGCCGGCCGCGCAGCGATCGGTGCAGCGCTCCGCCCGTGACCCGCCTGACCAGGTCGTCCCGGAACGGCTCCACGATCGCGGCCAGCGCCGGATACAGCCGCCGGCTTCCGAACGCGCCCACGAAGGCGGCCGCCGCGAGCACGCCGAGCCAGACCGCCGCGTCCGGCGTCCGGCCCGTCCGGAACGCGTCCGTCGCCTCCCCGACGGCCCGCCCGAACACCGCGGTCGGCACGACCTCCACCACCGACCACACGGCGGCTCTGGCCACCGCCCCCGGCCGGGCGCGGACGGCGTCTCCCACCGTCCGCCACAGGACCCGCGCGGCGTCCCGGTGCTCAGTCATGCCGCACCCCGAAGACGGCGCGATAGGCGGGGTCGTCCCAGAGCGTCCCGTGGGGGGCGAGGGCGCGGACACGGCCGTCCTCCAGCCAGGCCACCAGGTCCGCGCGGGCGGCCGTGGACGCCCGGTGCGCGATGATCAGGCGGGTCCGGCCGGCGAAGCGGCCGAGCAGGGCGTCGGTGATCTGCAGTTCGGTCACGGTGTCCAGGCTGGAGGTCGCGTCGTCCAGGATGAGGACGCGGCCCGCGTGGGCGAAGGCCCGCGCGAGGCCCATCCGCTGCAGCTCCCCGCCCGACATCGGGGCGTCGGCGAGCGGCGTCGCGTAGCCGTGCGGAAGGCGCCGGACGAAGCCGTCGGCGCGGGCCGCCCTCGCGGACTCGCGCAGCCACGTGTCCGGGGGATTCGACGGGCCGAACCTGAGGGCGTCGAGGACGGTCGCGCCGAAGAGGGCGGGCCGGGCGAAGGCGTAGCCGATCTCGCGGCGCAGCGCCGCCCGGGTCAGCCGGGGGAGGGGCGTCCCGTCCAGCCGGACCTCGCCGCGGTCGGGGTCGGCGAGCCGCCCGGCGACGGCGGCGAGCTCCGACGCGCCGGAGCCGGAGCGTCCGACGACGGCGACCGCCAGCCCGCCGGGGACCGTCAGATCCAGGCCGTCGAGCACACCGCAGGCGGTGACCTCGCGGAACTCCAGCCGGCCGGGGCCCGGAGGGGCCTGGGCCGCGCCGTGGGAGGCGGCGGGGAGCGCGAGGACCTCGACGGCCCGGCACGCCCCGGCGCGGGCGCGGCCGAGGCGGAGCAGCTCGGTCAGGACGGGCCCGAACCCGGCGGCGAGCCCCGCGTACTGAACGGTCGCGACCAGCTCGCCCGCCGTGATGCGGCCCGCCGCCAGCTCCGCTCCGGCGATCCCGACGGCCGCGATCTGCAACAGCAGCAGCGCCAGCAGGCCCCGCGCCGCGATGCCGCCCTGGACCCGCCACATCGTCTCGCCCTCCGCGCGCAGGCCCGGCAGCGGCTTCAGGATCCGCTCCCGCTCGCGGTCCGCGGTGCCCGCGGCGGCGATCGTCCGGGCCCCGGCCAGGGCCTCGGCGAGGCCGCCCGCGATCGTCCCCTGGACGGTCAGGTAGCGGCGCGCGGACGCGGTGATGTCGCGGACGAACGCGCGCATCAGCAACGCCACCGCGGGCAGCGCGACCGCGATCACCGCGGCGACGCGCCAGTCGATGAGGCAGAGTGCGGCCAGGGCCCCGGCGGCGGGCAGCAGCCCGGCCGCGGCCTGCGGTGCGGCGGCGGGCGCCACGCCGGCCTCGGCCGCGCCGCCGACCACGCGTCCGGCCACGTCGCCCGGCGGCACGCGCAGCGCCGGGCCCACCGCGAGGACGTGCCGGACCAGCGTGTGCCGCAGCCATGCCGTGGCCCGCGCGGCGGCGCAGCCGTTCGCCAGCTCCGACAGCACCTCCGCCGTGGCGGACGCCACGACGAGCGCGACGCACGGCCAGATCGCGGCCGCCGCCGGGAGCCCGCCGGGCGGGACGGCGTCGATCGCGCGGGCCAGCGCGAACGGGAGCAGGACGGCCGCCGCCGCGTCCGCCAGAGCCGTGGCCGCCACGAGCGCCGTCCAGCCGCGGGCGCGGCCGGCCGCGCGCAGCAGCAGCCGGTTCGCACCGGCCGCCGCGGAATCCGTGGTCATGGGTTCTCCAGGACGGTGACGGCCATGGCCCCGCCGGGGCCATGGCCGTCAGCGGCCGTCACAGGCAGAGGGTGATGCTGTGAGAGCTGTGGCAGAGCAGGCTGAGGCTGCTGTTACCGCCGCCACCGCCGTTCTCGCTCACCATCCCCTGAAGGTCGAGAAGCGCCATGTCCGTCACCTCCTTTCGGGCTGGATAGAGGTGGCCGCCGCGGGGGTCCCCGCGGAGGGTCCGTGCGCCGTCCCGAGGAACGGCAGGCCCGCCGCCGGCCGGTGCAGGGCCGCGCCGAGGGCGAGCAGCACCCCGGCCGTCCCCGTCGCGAGGTCCATGGACAGCCGGTACATGTGCTCGCCCGGCATCGCCAGCCCGCCCGCGTACGGCAGCGCGTGCCAGGCCAGGTCGCGGACGTGCCCCGCCACCCGGGGATCGTCGCGGCCCTGCCGGGCCAGGTAGAGCAGCATCCCGGCGCGTCCGCCGAACAGGCTCGGCTGCGCGTAGTACCGGGACGTCGCCGCGACGCGGACGGCCCGGCGCGCCATCGCGAAGTCCTCGTCCGGCCGGTGCGCGAGGTACTCGTCGAGGACCAGGCCGATGCCGACGCTGCCGCGGCCGAGGTAGGGCAGCACCCTGCCGCCCTGGTCGACGTGCAGCGCGCCGTTGCGGTCGGTGACGCAGGCGGCGAGGTCGCGGCGCAGCGCGGCGGCGGCGAGATCGAGCAGCTCCGGGTCGCCGGTGCGCTCGTACGCCCGGACGAACATCAGTGCCGCGCCGGCGCCGCCGTGCATGAGGCCGGGGCGTGCGCCGGCCCCGTCCGGTGCCCGCGCGGCCACGATCTCGACGGCCCGGCGGGCTTCGTCGCGCAGGGAGGCCTCGCCGGTCACGTCGGCGAGGTCGTCCAGGGCGAGCGCGAAACCGGGCAGCCCGCCGTAGAGGTCGTCGCCGAGCCGTTCCCACCGCTCGTTCAGGCAGTGCCGCACGGCGGTGAGCGCGGCCTCCTCGTGCCCGAGGCGCGCCAGCACATGGGCGGCGCCCATCAGCCCGTCGTACAGGCCGATCCCGGTGCCGCGCCGGGGGGCCCCGGCCCGCGCCGCCAGCCACTCCTCGTGCGCCGGGAAGCGGCCCGCGCCCGTCGTGTCCAGCGCGTACAGGACACCGGCGGCGCCGTGCGCCAGCCCGAGGGACGCGCCGGAGAACTGCTCGACGTCGCCGGGGAAGAGCCGGTCGGTGCGGTCCGGGGCGGCGCTGGCGAGGATCGCCCGCCGCAAGGCGTCCCTGGCGCGTTCCCAGCCGGGGGCGTCCGCGGCGAACTCGGGCGCGGGGGCGGGCGGGACGTCCCGCGAGATCCGCTCGACCGCCCCGTCCAGGAACCGGCGGGGGACGGGGAAGTTCTCGGCGATCATGCCGGCGAGCTGCCGGGCCTTGCCCCGGTCGATCACGAACAGGGTGGTCAGCGGGACGAACAGGGCGAGCCGGAGGCAGGCCAGGCTGTAGTCGTCGACCTCGGTGCCGCGCCGGTCCGGCGGGGCCAGGAACGCCGGGTTGGCCAGGGTCTGCCGGCCGCCTTCGCGGGCGGGTGCCGCCGTCTCGAAGTCGATCAGCGCGACCGAGTCGTCCGGGCGGACCATCACATTGAACATGTGCAGGTCGTTGAAGGCCACGCCGCGCTCGTGGATCGCGGCGACGACGCGTTCGACGCCCTCGTGGACGCGCAGGGCCCATTCCGTGTACCGGGCGGTCTTACCGGGGTCCGGATCGGGATCGAGCATCGGGTGGCGCTCGGCGAAGAACGTGTTGAGCGTGCGGCCCTCGATGAACTCCTGGACGAGGAAACGGTGCTCGCCGAGCGCGAACCAGTCGAGGGCGGCGGGAACACCGTCGATTCCGTCGAGCTTCCGGAGAACGTCCCGCTCGCGTTGGAGGCGGGTGACCGCGTCGGCGCCGTCGGCGGCCAGTCCCGCGTAGGGCCGCCCCTCCTTCAGGACCACCTTCGTCCCGGTGCGGGTGTCGGTCGCCTCGTAGACGCCGCCGCCATTGGAGAAGTGCAGGGCCTTGTCGATCCGGTACGGCAGATCGGCCGTCGTCGTGGCGCCGCGCGCCTTGAGATGCGCCTCAAGGCAACTCGGCGGGCTCACCCATTCGGGTACGGAGAACACGGGGTCGCGCCGGTCGGGCACCAGCCTCCCGGAACCGTCCTCCAGCGCGGGGACGAGGACGCCCCTGTCGTCCAGGCATCGCCGCTCGGCGAACCCGCCGTACCGCACGTGCAGGGGGCCGTCGCCGATGCGCAGGTCACTCAGGATGTAGGGGCCGGGAAGTCCGTCCAGCCGCCCGCCGAGTTCGGCCAGCACCCGTTCCAGTTCGCGCTCGTCCTCGGGATATATCGTGACGAGTTTCCCGCTCGCCCCGCGCGGCGCGTACTTGGCGTTCCGCATCCGGAGCGTTCCCGGGCCGCGCAGATGCTTGAACTCGATGTCCGCGCCGACGCAGTATTCCCAGGCACCGGACAGAATCCGCTCCGCGCTTTCCGCGCAACCGGTGATGTGCACTTTCCAGCCCTGTGGAGGGGTGCGCTGGACCGGCGGGACGTAGACGACCCACTCGTCCCCGAAGACCTTCTCCCATCCCGCCGGAAGATCACGGCCGGCAATGGCGAAGTCGGTACGGCGGGTGACGGGTGGAGCGTCGTAAAAGAGATTGTCGGCGAGACAGTAAAGCTCGTAGCCCTTGTCCACTTCCGGGTTCCCTTCCGCGTGCGCCGGTCGCCGGCACGCACCGGAAGCAAGAATTACAGCCCATGGAAAAATGGGCCAGTACCAGAAATAACAAATGACCCGTGAAGATCTACCGCCCGCCCGTCCGCGCTCGTCACCGTACCGGCCGCCCCGGATCGCATTGAAACAGGTTCTACCTCTGCGTAGGCTGTGCGGCACTACTGGACGGCCCGGAGGTGACGCCGGTGATACTGGATCGTTTCCGCATCGACGGCTCGGTGGCGGTGGTGACCGGCGCCGGCCGCGGCATCGGCGCCGCCGCCGCGGTCGCGCTCGCCCAGGCGGGCGCCGACGTGCTCATCTCCGCCCGGACGGAGGAGCAGCTCGGAAAGGTCGCGGCCGAGATCGAGGCGGCCGGGCGACGGGCGCTGATCGTCGCGTCCGACCTCAGCGATCCGGACGCGGCGGCGGAGCTGGCCGCCCGCGCGGCCGACGGCCTCGGCCGCCTCGACATCGTGGTGAACAACATGGGCGGCGCGATGCCGGCCTCTTTCCTGGAGACCAAGCCGCGCCATCTTGAGAACGCGTTCCAGTTCAATGTGAGCACCGCGCACGCGCTGACCCGCGCCGCCGTCCCGCACCTGCTGGAGTCGGGCGCGGGCAGCGTCGTCAACATCTCCTCCGTCATGGGGCGGATCGCCGGCCGCGGCTACCTCGCCTACGGCAGCGCCAAGGCCGCGCTCGCCCACTACACCCGGCTCGCCGCGTTCGACCTGGCGCCGCGCGTCCGCGTCAACGCCATCTCCGTCGGCTCCATCGCCACGTCCGCGCTCGACATCGTCATGACCAGCGACGAGCTGCGCACCGAGATGGAACGCAAGACGCCGCTGCACCGCGTCGGCGACCCGGAGGACGTCGCCGCCGCCGTCCTGTACCTCGCCTCACCCGCCTCCGCCTACACCACCGGCGCCCTGTTGCGCGTGGACGGCGGCATCGAGACCCCGAACCTCGACCTGGGCCTGGAGGATCTGTGACCTACCGCGTCGTTCAGTGGAGCACCGGCAACGTCGGCCGGAACGCCATCGCGGGCATCGACGCCCGGCCCGACCTCGAACTCGCGGGCGTCTGGGTCTCCAACCCCGCCAAGGTCGGCAAGGACGCCGGGGAACTCGCCGGCCTCGGCCGCGACCTCGGCGTCACCGCGACCGGCGACGCCGAGGCGCTGCTCGCGTCGCGGCCCGACTGCGTCGTCTACACCTCGATGGCGGACGTGCGGCTGATGGAGGCGATCGACGACCTGTGCCGCATCCTGCGCGCCGGCGTCAACGTCGTGTCCAGCAGCCCGGTGTTCCTGCAGTTCCCGGACGGCGTCGTCCCGCCCGAGATGTCCGGTCCCGTGCGGGATGCGGCCGCCGAGGGCGGAGCGTCGATCTTCGTCAACGGCATCGACCCCGGCTTCGCCAACGACGTGCTCCCGCTCGCCGTCACCGGCATCAGCGAGCGCATCGACCAGGTCCGCTGCATGGAGATCCTGAACTACGCCACCTACGACCAGGGCACCGTCCTGTTCGACATCATGGGCTTCGGCCGGTCCATGGACGACACGCCCATGCTGCTGCAGCCCGGCGTCCTCACCATGGCGTGGGGCAGCGTCGTCCGGCAGATCGCCGCCGGTCTCGGCGTCGAACTGGACGAGGTCGCCGAGTGGCACACCCGGCTCCCGGCCCCCGAGACCTTCGGCGTCTCCGCCGGGACGATCGAGAAGGGCACGGCGGCGGCGCTGCGGTTCGAGGTGCGGGGGATGCGCGGCGGCGAGTCCGTCGTCGTCCTGGAGCACGTCACCCGGCTCCGCGACGACCTCGCCCCCGACTGGCCGCAGCCCGCAGGCGACGGCTGCTACCGGGTGGAGGTCCGCGGCGAGCCCAACTACACCGTGGACCTCCGGCTCCTCGGCACGGACGGCGACCACAACACCGCCGGGCTGAAGGCCACCGCGATGCGCCTGGTCAACGCCGTGCCCGCCGTCGTCCAGGCGCCGCCCGGGCTGCTCACCGCCCTTGACCTGCCGCTGATCCCGGGGCGCGGCCTGCTCTAGAGCCCGATCGTGTCGAGGAGCGGGACGATCCGCTCCTCCTCACGATCCAGGTGGGCGTGGAGCGCCCCGGTGAGCCGTTCGACCTCGGTGAGCAGGGACGCGGGATCCCCGGCGTCGAGGACGCGGCGCAGCTCGTCCAGGAGCCCCTGGATCGTCTCGTGGTCGTCCTTCAGCTCGGCCAGCGTCGGCCCAAGACCCGGATGGTGACGCTCCAGAAGCGGGAAGATCTGCTGGTCCTCGCCCATGTGGTGGTTGCCGAGGCCCTGGCACAGCGCCAGGCAGTTGACCCGCAGCTGCGCGCCCACACCCGCCCCGGACGCGGCGACCTCCTTGCGGATCAGCTCCAGCTCCCTGCGGAACGCGTTGTGCAGCGCGATGAGCATCGCGCCGAGCGAGTCCGGGCCGGCGGGCGGCCCGGCCAGGGCCGGGACCAGGGCGACGACGGGCAGCGTCCGCCCCGACCTCGTCTCGTACTCGGCCCACCCCGGGTCGGCCTCGGCGGCGCGGGCGAAGGCGGCGTCGCGTTCGCCGCCCTCCAGCACGACGGCGTCCGCCTCGTAGGCGAAGGTGTCGAGTTCGACCGTGACGCGCGGGTTCGCCACCAGGTTGTGGAACCAGGCCGGATGCTTCGGCGACCCGCCGGCCGACGCGATGACCAGGACGCGGCCGTCGCCGTCCGGCAGGTATCCGAGCGGCGTCGTGTGCCGGGCACCGGACCGCGCGCCGGTGGTGGTCAGCAGGAGCAGCCTGCCGTCCTCGAACATGCCGCCGACGCGGCCGCCGCCCGCGCGGAACTCCTCGATGACCTGCCTGTTGAAATCCATATGTCTCCTGAACTGTTTTCGGGCATGACGAATAAGCCGCGGAAACGGCACGCGACCGCGGCTGAAGAATGGTGGAGAAGGGCATGCCGAAGACGTCGTTCGCCGCCCAGGGCAGCCCGATGACATCGCGCGATGCGCGCGAAACGAAGAAAGAAGAAGAGAGAAGGCGATGCTGGAAGTGGCGGGCCTCGTGCCCGCGCCGGCCTCACTCGGAGGCCGGGTACCTCACTCGCTCATGGCCCAAGGCCGACCCGGCAGTCACGGAAAGGAGATTACCCGCAGCGGCAATTCAACGCAATATCAGATTCCCTCGCGGTGCGCGGCGGCGGCCGCCTGGGTGCGGCTGGTGACGTTCAGCTTGGCGAGGATGTTGGAGACGTGGACGCTCGCCGTCTTCGGCGAGATGAACAGCGCCGCCGCGATCTCCCGGTTGTTGTGCCCCTCCGCGACCAGCTTCAGCACCTCCCGCTCCCGTCCGGTGAGGGCGCCGAACGGACCGGACGGGGCGGACGCGCCGGGCGCGGGGCGCGCGGCGCCGAGCCGGGCGCGGGCACCGAGATCGCGGAGGGCGGCCAGCAGCGGCGCGGCGCCGAGCCGCTCGGCGCCGCGGACGGCGGACCGCCACTGTTCGGCGGCGCCTTCGCGGTCGCCGTTCTCCGCGAGGGCCTCGGCGAGCCGCCACCGCGACCGCGCCACCTCGTACACGAACCCGCCGTCCGGGTCGCCGTAGGTGAACAGGTCGGCCGCCTTCCGCCACAGGCCCACGTCGTGGACGCCGTCCACGCGGCGGCGCTCCGCCTCGGCGCGGGCCAGCCACCCGTGCCCTTCGAGCCCGAGCCAGGCGCGCGGCCGCCCGTTGTCGGTGAAGCCGACGGCCCGCCTCGCCCGCGACAGCAGGTCGTCGCCGGTCGCGGCCGCCTCCCGGACGGCGTCGTCGTCTCCTGCGGCGCGGGCGCGGGCCGCGATCTCCGCCTGCGCCCACAACCCGGTCGCGGCGATCCGGATGACGCCGACCGTTTCGCCGTAGGAGGTGCGGACGACGCTGCCGACGTGCTCGCTCGCGGTCTCGGGGTCGCCCCGCCACAGGGCGTGCTCGGCGGCGAGCCCCCGGGCGAGGTAGTTGACGAAGAGGTCCTGGTCCCACAGCGGGGCGATCCAGCGCAGCCGCTCGTCGGCGCCGGGCACGCCCCGCGCGACCTCGACGAACAGGGCGTACGCGGAGATCTGCGCCTCGTGCGGCCGGACGACCTGGACCGCGAAGTCCTCGGCGAGCCGGTCCGCCTCCGCCCAGTTGCCCGTCGTGTAGTGAATCAGGTACCGCAGGGACCGCAGGATGATCCCGAACGTGCTCCAGCCGAGGCCGTTCTCCAGGGCGAACCTCACGCCGTCGTCGGCGGCGCGTGCCGCGCCCGCGAGGTCGCCGCGGTCGAACTTCGTCCGGGCGTAGTGGAACGCGGCCCGCATCGTCACCATCGGGCTCTCGCCGCCCGCTGCGGACAGGTCGCGGGCCCGCGCGAACACCTCCGCGACGTCCGGGTCGGCCTCTCCCGCCTCCCGGTACACGCCGAGCGTCACCAGCAGGCTCGCCTCGGCGCCGGTGGCCCCGGCGGCGCGGGCCGCCTCGACGGCCCGCTCGGCCAGACCCGGCATCTCGCCTTCGCCGTCCCGGTACAGCAGCATCCGCGCGTAGGTCGCGAGGGCGTAGGCGCGTTCGGCCGTCGGGGGATCGGCGGGCAGCATCGTGACCGCCTCCCGCGCCGTGGCCACCGCCTGCTCGATGTCGTCGATGTCGGCCAGGTACGACGCGAGATGCTCGCGGATGCGGGAGCCGAGCGGCGCGTCCGCCGGGTCGGCCGCGTCCAGCAGCCGCCGCAGCCGCTGCACGGCGTGCCGCAGCTCACCGGCCTGCGCGGACTCCTGCGCTGCGCGCAGGGACAGCCGCACCCGGTCGGTGCCGGCGACGTCCTCGGCGCCGGGCACCACGTCCCACAGTTCCAGCGCCCGCTCGTAGTGCCCGAACGCCTCGGCGGGCGCGCCGAGCCGCCCCGCCTCGCGTCCCGCCCGGACGGACGCGGCGAACGCGGCGGGCAGGTCGTGCGCGGCGAGGCTGTGGTGGGCCAGTTCGGCCGCCGACCCGCGCGTCCCGTCCAGGAGACCCGCGAGCAGCCGAGCGAAAGCGGCGTGCAGCCTGGTCCGCTCGCCCGGCAGCAGGTCGGCGTAGACGGCCTCGCGCAGCAGCGCGTGCCGGAACGTGTACCCGGTCCCGGACGGCACGAGCAGCTGGTGCGAGACGACCTCGCGCAGCGCCTCGCCGACCGCCGCCTCGTCCAGCCCGGACACGCGGCGCACCAGTTCGTCGTCGATGCGGCGCCCGGCGACCGCCGCGACCCGGACGACCCGCTCCGCGGCGTCCGAGAGCCGCTCCATCCGCGACAGCAGCACGTCGGCCAGCCCGGACGGCAGCTCCGCGGGCTGCGCGCCGGGGGAGTCGAGCCCGGCGGCGTACAGCTCGCCGGCGTAGAAGGGGTTGCCCTCCGACCGCCGGTGCACCCGCTCGATGACCTCCGCGGTCACCGGCGCGGACCCGCGCGACAGCTCGGCGAGGTACTCGGCGGTCTCTCCGGGCCCGAACGGGCCGACCTCGACGCCGGTCACGTTCGGCAGCCGCAGCAGCTCCGCCACCACCGGCCGCAGCGGATGCCGCCGGTGCAGGTCGTCCGAGCGGTAGGTGCCGACGAGGCAGACCCGCTCGCGCTGGAGCACCCGGCTGAGGAACGTCAGCAGATGCCGGGTCGAACGGTCGGCCCAGTGCAGGTCCTCCAGGACGAGCAGGACGGGCCGCTCCGCCGCCAGCTCGCCGAGCAGCCCGAGGACGGCCCCGAAAAGCCGCTGCTGGCCCAGCTCCGACGCCGCGCCGGGTTCGCCGTCGCCGTCCGGCAGCAGCCGTCCGAGGACGGGCCGGGCGCCGATCGCGGCGCGGACCTCGTCCGCCTCGGGGGTGCCGGCGTGCGCGGCCGTCCACAGCGCGTCCGTGAGCGGCAGGTACGGCATGCTCTCGCCCAGTTCGGCGCACTGCCCGACGAGGACGGTACAGCCCTCGCCGCGTGCGGCGTTGGTGAGGGCGGACACCAGGTGCGTCTTGCCGGCGCCGGCGTCGCCGCTGACGAGCACGACGCCCGCGCCGCCGCCGGCGGCCCGCTCCAGCGCCGCGGTCAGCTCCGCGAACTCGGCCGCCCTGCCGATCAGCATCGGCCGTCCCTTCCGGTCATCGCGCCCAGTATCCCACCGGACCGGACGTGAACGGGCCCCGGATCCGGGGTGGGATCCAGGGCCCGCGCGGGCGGCCGCGCGTCAGCCGACCAGGGCGGGGGTCCTGTCGGTCTCGCGCACCGCCGCGTCCTCGGCCGCGTCCTCGGCGGCGGGCTCGGGCTCGGGGGCGGGCAGCACCTTCTGGTAGGCGCGGAGCGTCTCGGCGGCGATCCGCTCCAGCGAGTAGCGGGAGCGGGCGCGGTCTGCGGCGGCGATCGAGTAGCCGTGCAGCGTGGTCTCCTCGGCCAGCAGGTGCCGGATCGCGCGGCCGATCACGACCGGCCGCCCCGCCGGGACGTGCAGGCCGGTGATGCGGTCGAGCACCTCGTCGGCGTTGGCGCCCGCCGGGGTCGTCACGACGGGCACGCCGCAGGCCATGGCCTCCAGCGGCGTCGCGGGGCACGGGTGGTGCGGGGTCAGGCACAGGGCGAGCGTCGCCGTCCGCAGCAGCTTCGGCAGCGCCTTGCGGGGCAGCCGCCCCAGGAAGATCACCCGGTCGGCGACGTGCAGCTCCTTGGCCAGCAGCGTCAGCCGGTGCACGACCTGGTCGTGCTCCAGGTCCTCGCGGGCCGGGCCGCCCGCGATCGTCAGCTCGGCGTGCGGGACGTGCACCAGCGCGTGCAGCGCGGTCTCGACGTCCCCGGTCTCCAGGTCGTCGCAGACCATCACCAGGCGGCGGCGGTCACCGCGGGGCATCGCCGGGCCGACCTGCGCGAAGTGGTCACCGTCCACGCCGTAGGGGACGACGGCGACGGCCGGGCGGGGAACGCCCATCCGCACGACCGCGCCCGCCTCCTCCGCGTGCCCGGCCAGCACCACGTCGGCGTCCCGGCCGATGGCCTTCTCCAAACGGTCCCGGTGCGGGTGGACGGGGCGCCCGGCGCGGCGCTCGGCGGCGGCCACGCCGTGGTAGCTCTGCGCGAACGGGATGCCCAGCTCGCGGGCCACGACGCAGGCGGCGAGACCGCCGATCCAGCCGTGCGCGTGCACGATGTCGGGACGTCCGTGGCCCGTCCAGCGGTGGCGCAGCTCGTCGGCGAAGTCACGGACGTGCTTCAGCGTGTCCTGCTCGGACAGCGGGCGGGCCGGCCCGGCGTCGATGTGGACCAGCGCGGCGCCCGGCGCCAGCCGGACCCGGCTGCGGGCGGCCGCGTCCTGGCGCCGCGTGTAAACCGTGACCTGGTTCGGCTCCCCGTCGTTGGTCAGCGGGCGGGTGAGCGAACGGGCGAGGTCCCGTACATGGACGGACTGCAAGTGTTCGCCGTCAAGGTCGGAGGCGGACACGAGAGCGATGTTAAGCGGGCGGTGCATGACGGATCCTCCGGTACATCGCAGGGGAAGTACGGAGGTATCTGCGTCGTAGACACCTGCTCGGACAGTTTCATAACCGCCCGTACCTCCCGCCAAACCTCGCGAATCGGATCTCCGTTCCGCGACCACCCCTGACCAGCGTGGATACTGGGCAAGATGGACGACGAACCACTCTGGTACGTGGCGTACGGCTCGAACCTGTTCCGGGAGAGGTTCCGCTGCTACCTGTCCGGGGGCCGTCCGGAGGGCGGCGCCCGCCGCCAGGCCGGCTGCCGCGATCCCCGCCCCGCCCGCGCCGAGCAGTCGATCACGGTGCCCGGCGGCATCTACTTCGCGCACGACTCGCGGACCTGGGGCGGCGGGATGGCCTTCTACGACCCGGACCTCCCCGGACGCGCCGCCGCCCGCGCCTACCTGCTGACCCGCCGCCAGTTCTGCGACGTCCTCTCCCAGGAGATGCACCGCGACGTCGGCACCGACCACGACCTCTCGCAGGCCATCGCCCACGGCCGCCAGCGCGTCGGCTCCGGCCGCTACGAGACCGTCCTGAAGGTCGGGGAACGCGCGGGCCGCCCCATGCTCACGTTCACCTCGCCCGCCCCCGCCCCGCCGAACGCGCCGACGGCCCCGTACCTGACGATGCTCGGCGGCGGTCTCCGCGAGGCGCACGGCTGGTCCGCCGAACGCGCCGCGTCCTACCTGGCCGGACGCCCCGGGGCCCGCGGCACGTGGACGTCCCGCGACATCGGCGCCCTCCTTCGCCTTGGCCGCCCATCATCCGGACGGCTAGGTTCGTGCCATGAACGTCGGTGAGATCGTTGACGACTTCGAACTGCCCGACGAGACGGGCGAGCCGCGCACGCTGACCGGACTGCTGGAGAAGGGGCCGGTCGTCCTGTTCTTCTACCCGGCGGCGCTGACCCCCGGCTGCACCGCCGAGGCCTGCCACTTCCGGGACGTGGTGGCCGAACTCGCCGAGGCCGGCGCACACCCGGTCGGCGTCAGCGCCGACCCGGTCGCCAAGCAGAAGGAGTTCGCCGACAAGCACTCCTTCGGGTACCCGCTCCTGTCGGACCCGGACGGCGACGTCCGCGCCCGCTTCGGCGTCAAACGCGGCATCGCCCTCCTGCCCACCAGGCGCCAGACCTTCGTCATCGACACCGACCGCCGCGTCCTGGCGGTCATCAAGAGCGAGATCCGCATGAACACCCACGCAGACAAGGCCCTGGAGGCCCTCCGCAGCCGGAAGGCGTAAAGAAGGAGGCGGCCTCCGCTCGCTGCGCTCGCTGCGTCCGCCGTGGGTGTGCGCGCCCCGCGTCGTGGGGTTGGTGGCCTTCTGCCCGGGGGCGCTGGGGCGGCCACAGGTGTGCGTGGTCCGCGTCGTGTGGTCGGTGGGGTCAGCGGACGACGGGGAGGTTGATGGTCGAGGGGTGGGCGGGGGAGTGGAAGATCTCCTGGTCGGCGGTGAGCATCTCGGTGGCGGTGCCGATGGGGGCGCCGGTGCCGGGGTTGCGGGCGACGCGGGGGTAGGCGCCGCTCGCGATCTGGACGCGGACGCGGTGGCCGCGGTGGAACCGGTGACCGGCCGGCCACAGCTCGACGGCGACGTGCCGGACGCCGTCGGCGTCCGGGTCCGGGGTGCCGGGGACGAGGCGGCGCATGCCCTCGCACAGGTTCAGCGACTCGCCGTCGGGGGTGACGTCGCACAGCCGCACCACGAAGTCGGTGTGCTCGCGGTTCGAGCGGATGTGCAGGTCGGCGGTGACCGGGCCGATGATCTCCAGGTCGTCGTCGAGGACGGCGGAGGTGTAGGTCAGCACGTCCCGGCGGCGTTCCAGGCGCTTCTGGTCGGTGGACGGGCGGGTCTCGCCGAGCAGGGTGGGGCCGCCGAGGAACGGCGTCGGATGTTCCGGGTCGTAGCGGTAGGTGTCGGGTTCGGACTCGGGCGGGGCGTCGGGGGAGAGGGCACCGGCGGGCTGCAGATGCCAGCGTTCCTCCCGCATCCCGGGGACGGGCCAGTCGGGGAACTCGCGCCACTCGCCCGCGCCGGTGATGTACAGCCGGACGGGCTGTTCCCGCAGCCCGGACGGGTCGTCCAGCAGGTGCGCGCGGAACCAGGCGACCGACTCGCCGACCGATCCGCGCATCATCCGCTGGTCGGCGTGGAACCAGGGGCCGATCGTCAGGTACGGCCGCCGGCCGGCGGCGCGGAGCGCGGCGTAGTCCTTCATCTGCCACGGCAGGAAGATGTCGTACCAGCCGCCGGTCATGTTCACCGGCGCCGTCACCTGCGCGACGGTGGGGCTGAAGTCGCGCTTGTCCCAGAACGAGGTGTCGGGGCCGTTGACGAGGAGTTCCTGGAAGAACCGCTGCTGCTCGCCCGTCGCGAGCCGGTCGAGTTCGGCGATCGGATGTCCCGAGAGTGTGGCGCGGCGGGCGCGGCGCGGCGACATGATGCCGGTCGTGATGCCCGACAGGGAGTTCTTCATCCGCGCGGTCAGGTCCACCCAGATGAGCGCCGACTCCAGCGCGAACGTCCCGCCGACGTTCACCGCGTCCCGGAACGTCGAGGCGGTGACCTGCATCGACAGCGCCCGGAGTTCGGGGCCCGCCTCGGCGGCGACGGCCCACTGCACGTAGCCGAGGTAGCTCGGCCCGTGCATCGCGAACGTCCCGCCGAACCACGGCTGTGATTTCAGCCACTCGATGGTGGCGAGCCCGTCCTCCCGTTCGTCCAGCGCCTCGAACACGCCACCGGACCCGAACCCGCCGCGGACGCTCTGCACCACGGCCTGGAACCCGTGCGACGCGAACGCCTGCCCGCACATGAGCCCGAACGGCCCGCGCCGCCCGTAGGGGGAGCGGACGAGGACCGTCGGCGCCCGCTCCACGTCGACGGGCGCGTACCGGTCGGCGAGCAGCGTCACCCCGTCGGCCGCGGGGACCGCCAGGTCCCGCTCGACCGTGACCTGGTGGGGGCCGTTCCGCAGTCCCAGCGCCGTGACCCCGAGCCGGCGCATCATTCCGACGCCTACCACTTGATCGATCGTAATCGTCCCGGGGGTCGCGTCCGTCCCCGGAGTCCGTGATGTGCCTCGCACGCTCCGGGTCTTCTATACGATCGAGGACGCGCAACACGGCAAAACGGGATCTGACGGGCGGGCGGCGAGGCCGTCCGCGCGGAGGGAGAGATGCACACGTCATGGGGGATCTGAGCTGGGAGCGGGTCATCGCCGCCGGAATCGTGCTGGCGTCCGCTCTGGCGATCGCGGTGTTCCTGCGGTTGCTGACCGCCCGGCTGTTCAAGCGGGCGGGCGACACCCGGTGGGCCTGGGACGACCTGGGCGCCCGGCTGATCAAGGATCTGGCGGTGCCCGTCTCGGTCCTGCTCGGCCTGTGGATCTCGGCCAAGGTACTGCAGTTGCCGCGCGGCACGCTCGACGTCACGGCCAAGGTGCTCACCGCCGTGACGATCCTGGTGATCACGCTGGCGCTGGCCCGGCTGATCGCGTCGTCGGTCGCCTCGGTCGCGCTGGCCCGGCAGGGCGTCGCCGGCAATGTGACGATCTTCGCCAACATCACCCGGGTGATCGTGCTCGGCCTCGGCATCCTGGTGATGCTGGGGAGCCTCGGTGTGTCGATCACGCCGCTGCTCGGCGCCGCGGGCATCGGCGGCCTGGCGGTCGCGCTCGCGCTGCAGGACACCCTCGCGAACCTGTTCGCGGGCGTGCACGTCCTGGCGGCCAAGACCATCGAGCCCGGCGACTACATCAAGCTGGCCACCGGCCAGGAGGGGTACGTCGTCGACATCAACTGGCGCAACACCTCCATCCGGACGCTGTCGGACAACATCGAAGTCATCCCGAACATGCGGTTCTCCGACACGATCCTCACCAACTACCACCGTCCCGCGCAGGACATGTCGATCCTGGTGTACGCGAAGGTGGCGTACGAGATCGACCTGGACCGGTTCGAGGATCTCCTCATGGAGGTCGGCCACGAGGTGATGAAGGAGGTGCCGGGCGGCGTGGCGGACAGCGACATCTTCATCCGGTTCGACGACTTCAATGACGCCACCGTGGGTTTCCACGTCATCCTGCGGTGCTCGGAGTTCGGCGACCAGTTCCGCATCAAGCACGAGTATCTGAAGCGGCTGCACAGGGCGATCCGCGAGGAGGGCATTGCGCCGCCCTACTGGCAGCACCGCGTGGTCCTCGATGAAACGGCCCGCAGTGGCGAGGCGACCCGCAGTGGCGAGGCGACCCGCAGTGGTGAGCCGGCCCGCAACGGCGAACCGGCCGTCTGACCGGTCCCGGCGCGGCGGCGCGGCCCGGTAGGGCCTTCAGGCGGGCGGGGGGACGGTCTCGTCGAACCAGGCGAGGAACTCGGTGCGGCCGAACATCCTCGCGGTGTCGACGGCGGACGGGGAGCCCGCCCGCGGGTCGGCGCCGGCCTCCAGCAGGGCCCGCACGACCTCCGCCTCCTTCTTGAACACCGCGCCGGTGAGCGGCCGCTGGCCCCGGTCGTTGGCGCGTTCCGGGTCGGCGCCCCGCGCCGCGAGGGCCCGGACGGTGCCGGGGTGCCCGTGGTGGGCGGCGAGCATGAGCAGCGTGTCGCCCTTGTCGTCGGACAGGTTCGGCGGCACCCCGGCGTCGACGTAACCGGCGAGTTCCGCCGTCTCGCCGGTGCGCGCCATCTCGAACAGGCGGGCCGTGAACTCTCCCATCTCCGGGTCGGCGTCGGTCATGAGCGGGACCCTGCTGCCGGCGGTGAGCAGCCCGCCGAGGCTGTCCTCCCCGTACCGCAGGTTCTTCTCCAGCGCGACGAGCGCCCCGTCCTGGAGGAACGTGCGGAACCTGACGTCGTCGGCCAGCGCCCTCATGATCAGCAGACCGCGGCCCTGTTCGGCCACCGGTTCCGGCCGCGGGACCCGCTCGGGATCGAACCCCGTCCCCGAGTCGATCACCTTGATCAGGCAGCGGCGGTCCTGGATGACGGCCCGCACCGTGTAGTCGGCGCCGTGCTCGGCGTGCCTGATCACGTTGGTGCAGGCCTCGGTGAGCATCACCTCGATGTCGTCGCGGATCTGGTCCTCCACCCCGAGGGCGGTCAGCGCCGCGTCCAGGAGCCTCCGCGTCGCCGGGACGCTGGCCGCGTCCCGGGGGAGCAGGAGGTCGAGGCTGATCTCCACGTTGTCTCCGTCCACGTTCCGTACGTGAATCGTGCCCTTTCGGGCACGCTCAAACATCGGGGACGGACGTGCGGACCTGCGCAGATCACCCCGGATCGGACGGCATGGGGGCGTAGTCGTCCACGTACTCCTGGCCCGACAGCCGCCGGATCTCCTCCATGATCTCGTCGGTGATCTGCCGCGCCGCCCTGCCGCGCGGGACGCCGGCGTCGCGTCCGGCGAAGTCCATCGGCTCGCCGATGCGCAGCCCGACACGTCCCGGTTTGGGGACGGCCTGTCCGCGCGGCTGCACCTTGTCGGTGCCCTGGATCGCCACCGGCACGACGGGCGCGCCGGTCCGCATGGCCAGCCGCGCGACGCCCGTCCGGCCCCGGTAGAGGCGCCCGTCCGGCGACCGGGTGCCCTCGGGATGGATGGCGAAGGCGCCGCCGCTCTCCAGTACCGCCGCGGACGTGTCGAGCGCGTCGAGCGCCGCCCGCCCGCCGGACCGGTCGACCGCGATCGCCCCGACGCTCCGGAAGAACGTCGCCGCGGTGCGGCCCTTCGCGCCCGCTCCGGTGAAGTACTCGTGCTTGCCGAGGAAGTGGACCCGCCTCGGCACGATCAGCGGCAGGAGGAAGGAGTCCAGGAAGGCCAGATGGTTCGCCGCCAGGATCACCGGCCCGACGCGGGGGACGTGCGCCAGGCCGCTCACCCGGGGAAGGAAGGCGACGCGCATCGCGGGTCCCATGAGGACGTACTTCATCAGGGGGTAGATGAGGCGTTCGGGGTCCATGTCCGAGGAGGCTATGGTTCCGGCCTCCTCCGCCGCCGTTGGCGGCCGGTACAAGTTCGGCCCCCGGGATGTTGTAGGGGGCCGTGCTTGCGCTAGGTCGGTTGTGTCAAATTAAATTGTGCGCAACTGAAGGAGGAACGGATGGACGTTCACTACACCGCCGCCGCCACCGCCAACGGGCGCGACGGCAAGGCCGTCAGCTCCGACGGCCGCCTCGACCTGGCCCTCGCCGTCCCCGCCGAGATGGGAGGCGGCGGCGACGGCACCAACCCCGAGCAGCTGTTCGCCGCCGGGTACGCCGCCTGCTTCGCCAGCGCCCTCGGCGCCGTGGCCCGCACCACCCGACAGGACGTCCGGGACGTCTCCGTCACCGCCGAGGTCGGCATCGGCGGCGACGTCGAGAGCGGGTTCCGCCTCACCGCCGTCCTGCGGATCGAGCTGCCCGACGATCTGGAGAACGGACGCGGCCTGGTGGAACGCGCCCACCAGGTCTGCCCGTACTCGAACGCCACCCGGGGCAACGTCCCGGTCGAGCTGGTCATCGAGTAGACGATCGGGGGCGGCTCAGCCCGCGGCGGCGGCCGCGTTCTCCTGGCGGATCAGCTTGCGGACCGCCGTCGCCGCCGGCCCCGTCCGCGCCGTCAGCTCCTCGATCCGCCGCTTGTGCCGCCGCCGGTCCGGGCGCGGCAGGACGGTCTTCAGCTCACCGGCCGCCGCCAGCGCGACCGCCGCCGCGTCGTAGCTGTTGACGTGGGCCACCGGACGTCCCCGCAACGCGGACGACGCCCCGCCCCACAGCGACTTCACCACCCGGGGATCCCTGACGGTGACCTCGTGGCGTGGGAACAGGCCCAGCGTCCGGCGGGGCCGCACGCGGATCCACCCGCCGCGGACCAGCTCGTCCCGGACCTCCCCGACCATGGCCTTGCTGTCCTTGCGCACCCAGTGCCGCCATGACCGGGGCCGCGACCCGGCGATCTGGGCGAGCACCCCGTACGGGTCGTCGCCCGGCGTGCCCGGGACCGGCTTGCGCCGCTCCTCGCCGAGCCGCCCGTCGAGGTACAGCTCGGTCAGGGCGGCCGCCCGCAGCACGTAGCCGAGCCGTGAGCCGCCCATGCTCATCTTGTGCTTCCTCAGGTCGTAGGCCAGCAGGTACATCCGCGCCGGCAGCGATTCCGGAACATTGACCATGATCATTCCTCGCTCCCGCCGGGCGGCGGGTCATCCTCGTCCTCGGCCGGCCTGCGGGGGCGCCCCCGCCCGCGCATCCGCCGGGCCGACCCGGGCATCCGGCCCGCGTCGGCGAGCGCCCGCCGCAGCAGGAACTCGATCTGGGCGTTGGTGCTGCGCAGCTCGTCCCCGGCCCACCGGGCCAGCGCGTCGTGCACCGCCGGGTCGAGCCGCAGCAGGATCTTCTTGCGCTCAGTCACTGGTAAGGGGGGTCACTGGTAGAGGCTGCCGGTGTTCACCACCGGCTGGACGTCGCGGTCGGCGCACAGGACGACCAGCAGGTTGCTGACCATCGTCGCCTTGCGCTCCTCGTCCAGTTCGATCACGTTCTGATCGTCGAGCCGGTCCAGCGCGAGCTGCACCATGCCGACCGCGCCCTCCACGATCCGCTGCCGCGCCGCGACGACCGCGCCGGCCTGCTGGCGGCGCAGCATCGCGTGCGCGATCTCCGGGGCGTACGCCAGCCCGGTTATCCGCGACTCGATGATCTCCACTCCGGCGGAGGCGACCCGCTCGGCCAGCTCCTCCGACAGCTGCGCGGTGATCTCGTCGGCGTTGTCGCGCAGCGAGATCCGGTCGGCCGCGTCGTAGGGGAAGCTGCCCGCGATGTGCCGGACGGCCGCCTCGGTCTGGAAAGCCACGAACTCGACGAAGTCGTCGACCTCGAACACGGCCCGCGCGGTGTCGGCGACCTGCCACACCACCACGGCCGTGATCTCGATCGGGTTGCCGTCCAGGTCGTTGACCTTGGCCAGCCCCGTCTCGTGGTTGCGGATCCGCGTCGACACGCGCTCCCGGCCGGTCAGCGGGTTCACCCACCGCAGCCCGTCCGTGCGGACCGTCCCCTTGTACCGTCCGAGCAGCAGCAGGACCCGGGCCTCGTTGGGCGCCACGGGCGTGAGTCCGGCCGCGAGGACCAGCCCGGCCACCACGAGGAGCGATCCCGCGGCGATGCCCGCCGCGAGGGCGACGGCCCCGCCCACGGCGATTCCGGCGAGCGCCGCCGCCGCGCCCGCCAGGATGAGCACCACGGTGAGCGCCAGCATCGTCCACCCGCCGCGGTCCCTGGCCGGCCGCTCCGTGATCTTCGGGCGGGGCATGTCGACCTTCGTCGTCTCATCGGGCATGTTCGGTTCTCCTCGTCTAGCGTTATCACCAACATAGCAAAGTGATATCACTTTTCCAATCCGGGACGCCGGAACCGCATGTCCCCGATCCTCCGGCCACCCTCGACTACGGTGGTGCCACCGACCTCGGAGGAACGCCATGAGCGAGACCCAGATCGTCACCGACTTCCTCTCCGCCCTCGAAGACCTCGACATCGACCGCGCCCTCACCTACGCCGCGCCCGAGATCGTCTACCAGAACGTCCCTCTCCCACCCGCCCGCGGCCTGCCCGCCGTCGAGAAGACGCTCCGCGCCATGTCCCGCTACGGCACCGGCTTCGAGGCCCGCGTCCACCACATCGCCTCCAACGGGCCCGTGGTCCTGACCGAACGCACCGACGTCCTGGAAGCCGGCGCCTGGCGCGCGGAGTTCTGGGTGTGCGGCACCTTCAAGGTGCACGACGACCGCATCACCCTCTGGCGCGACTACTTCGACTGGACGACCGTCGTGGCCGCCTCCGTCAAGGGCCTGGGCGGCGTCCTGCTGTCGGCGCTGTCCCCGCGTCCCAAGACGACCTAGCCGGACGGCGAAATCGGATTCGACGAGTGTTCCGCCCGCTCTTCGACGCCTACATCCGCGCTCCGATCCCTCCTCCGTCGTCGCCGGCGTAGGCGCCGCCCACATCGGTGCCCGCCGGCGATCCCCTTCCGCCGCACCGGAAAGAGTCGGCAAAATACAGCCGCATTCCCGGTTGTTTACGTCTCCGGCATCGACGCAATTCCCTCTTCGGTACAAGATGATCGAGGAATTGGGCGCCACGGGAAGGAGGGCGTCAATTCCCAGTCGGAGACAAAGAAACGGGGGAAAAGGGATGAGGCGGACTTTCGCAGCCTCGCTCGGCGCGGTCGTCGCAGTCGCCGGGCTCGCGGCCTTCACACCGGCCGGCCAGGCGTCGACCATCGTGACGCCATCAAGGGAACACGCCCGAGTCCATGTGGTGAAGCCGGGACACTCGATCCAGAAGGCCGTCAGGAAGGCGCGGCCCGGTGACGTCATCCAGCTCAAGGCGGGCCACTACGACGGGGGCGTCCTCGTCCGCAAGCGGCTCACCATCCGCGGCGTGGGCAGCGAGACCGTCCTGCGCCCGGGCAAGAAGGACCACTGCGCGAAGGTCGAGCAGCCCGGAATGGGCATCTGCGTGATCGGCCGCGCCAAGCACCCGGTCAAGGGTGTGACGATCAAGAAGCTGAGCGTCCGGAACTTCAAGGCGTCCGGCGTCCTCGGCTACTACACCGACCGGCTGACGGTGGAGTACGTCCTGGCCAAGAAGAACGGCGAATACGGCATCGCGGAGTTCCGCTCCACCCGGGGCCGGTTCCTGCACAACTGGGTCGAACGCTCGGGTGAACACGCCGGCCTCTACGTAGGCGACATCGCCAACGCGCACGGGACCGTCGTCGCAGAGAACCACGCCTCGGGCAACGCGATGGGCCTGCTCATCCGGCATGCCCGCCACATCAAGGTCTGGGGCAACACCTTCGTCCGCAACTGCACCGGAATCACCCTGGTCGATGACGGCCAGCCCGGCGGGCAGGGCAACACCGAGATCTGGAAGAACGAGGTCTCCAAGAACAACCGCAACTGCAAGCCGCACGGCCCGGTCCCCGCACTCCACGGCACCGGCATCCTGTTCTTCGGCGGCGACCACAACACGATCAAGAAGAACACGGTGAAGCGGAACCGGGGCCGGCTGCCCTACTCCGGCGGCATCGTCCTCTTCCCCGGCGTCCCGCCGAAGAACCGGCCCGCCGAGCACAACCTGATCAAGGCCAACCACGTCCGCGGCAACGCGCCGCACGACCTGGTCGACAAGAGCGGCAGCAAGACCAACCGCTTCCGCGGCAACCACTGCAAGACCTCCGACCCGCGCGGGCTCTGCTGACCCGACCGCACATCGGCCTGGGAGGCCACGCCGGGGAATCCACCCCGGCGTGGCCTCCCGCAGAAGAGTCCACATCCTGGAAGCTGGACGGCCGCCCACCGCCGTGCGCGGGCCGGAAGGACGCCGTCCCGCCGACACCCGCATAGCCCCGCCCACGCCATGATGGACACCCGCCGAACCACGGGAGGGGCATGACCTCAACACCAGCCGCACGCGACCGACGCCCCGAGCGCTGGCTCGCCGCCTGCGCCCTCCTCTACGGCCTCACCCATCACATCGGCTTCGGCCTCGCCGGACTCGGCACCATCGGCCACACCCGCTGGGCCGACTGGGCCGACTTCCTCACCCCCTACACCGTCCTGCTCACCGCCGCGGCCGCCCTCCACACGGGGCAGGCCGACCGCCGCAGCTGGGTCGTCTACCTCATCGGCGCCATCACCTATGTCGAAGGACACGGCATCCACCTCGCCGCCAACTCCGTCGGCAACGACACCCCCGGCATCACCGTCGTCCACCTCTGGGACGAAGTCGTCGGCCACTACGTCTGGTACGCCGGAACCGCCCTCGTCTTCGCCGCCCTGGCCCGCACCCTCGCGCGCCGCCCCGCCCCGCCGCCGCACCACGCCCTCGTCCCCGCCCTCGCCGTCGCCCTCACCTGGACCACCAACTCACTCGAAGGCGGCACCGCCGTCATGGGCGTCATCATCGCCGCCCTCTTCACCGCCTGGGGCCTGCACACCCGCCACCACCTCGGACGCGCCCTCATCCCCGCATTCGCGCCCGCCCTCATCGTCCTCACCGCCTACGGCATCTGGCACCAGGGCTTCCCCCAGCCCACCGAACTCGGCTGGCTCTGACTGATCAACAGCGCCCAACCGAGCGCGGTCGGTCCGTTACCCTTCCGGGATGCCCGCCTCGGAACGGACCCGGCGACAGCCGCTCCAGCGCGGCACTGGACGGTGCGCGATGTGCCGGACGTTCGGGAGGGGTCCCGGGCCAGGTGCGGCAGGGTGCACTCGAATCAGGGTGACGAGATTCTGGAGGACACCGTGCGCATCGTAAGCCTCGTGATCCGTTCGGCCGCCTCGGCGGGCCTGGTCCTGTCGGTCGCCGCATGCGGTTCGTCGTCACCGCCCGACGCAACGAAACTGTTCGGGGAGTACGCGCGCTCGACCGACGTGGTGGGCGACGAGTTCGGTGCCGGCGAAACGACGGGGGACAGGCTGGCCAACTTCGCGTCCAGGGGAAACCCGCAGCAGGTCATGACCGGAGTCCTGGCGGCATACCCGTGCATCGCTGAGGAGTGCTCTCCCGACCTGTCGGTCGACAACGCCCTGGTGGCGTTCGCCGGATCCACCGGCAAGACATACAAACGTCACATCGTGGTCAAAAGGGGCGACGGCCAGCTTGAGTTGATGAAGCTGTACGTGGCGCGCAAGCCGGATGGCTCCAGCGTGCTGGTCGGCCCCGAGGGCAAGACCTTCCGCGGGGGACTGGAGGATTTCCGCCGCCACAACGACGTCCTCGATTCCGATGACCACATCGTCGCGCCACGTAACATCACCGCCGTACCGGGCAAAGGCGAGATCGTCGCCACAACAGGCCACACCGGCCGAAACTGGACCTGGTGGCTCCTCGCCGGAATGGCCGCCGCCGCGCTGGCGACCGGCACCCTCGTCTTCCGCGCCCGCCGCACCACCTCCTTCGACTGACCCCCGCCTCACGCTCGCACGGCGCCGCGACCCGGGATGACGAGCAGCCGCCCCGGCCCATGCGGGGCCGGGGCGGCCCGGGAGCGCGGCGAAGGCGTCAGCGGAGCGGACGGAAGAAGTCACGCACATCGGTGGTGAGCAGGTCGGGGCGCTCCATTGCGGCGAAGTGGCCGCCCTCGTCGAAGTCGGACCAGTGGACGATGTTGTTGCCCTGCTCGGCGTACCGGCGGATCGCGATGTCCTCGGCGAAGGCGGCGACACCGGTCGGGGTGGTCGGGGGCTCGGTGTCCCAACTGCCGCCCATGTGCATGTTCTCGTAGTACATGTTGGCGGCCGAGCCGATGGTGTCGGTGAGCCAGTAGAGCATCACGTCGGTGAGCATCCGGTCCCGGTCGACGGCGGCCTCCGGCAGATCCGCGGACGGGTACGTCCACTCCTTGAACTTCTCCACGATCCAGGCGAGCTGCCCGGCCGGGGAGTCGGTGAGCCCGTACGCGAGGGTCTGCGGGCGGGTCGCCTGGATCTGGAAGTACGCGCTGCCGTCCTCGTTCCAGTTCGCGAGCCGGTCCAGCCGGGCCCGCTCACGGTCGTCCAGCCCGGCCTTCTCCTCGTCGGACACCTCGCCGTACGGGATGAACCCGTGCGTCGCGGCGTTCACATGGACGCCGGCGACGCGCCCGGAGTCGATGCGGCCGAGTTCCGGCGCGACGAACGCGCCCATGTCGCCGCCCTGCGTCCCGTACCGCTCGTAGCCCAGCCGGCTCATCAGCTCCGCGAAGGCACGGGCCACCCGGCCGAGGTTCCAGCCCGTCTCGCGGGTCGGGCCGGAGAACCCGAAGCCCGGCATGGACGGGATGACGACGTGGAACGCGTCGGCGGGGTCGCCGCCGTGCGCGCGGGGGTCGGTGAGGGGCCCGATCATGTCCAGGAACTCGACGACCGAGCCGGGCCAGCCGTGGTTCAGCAGCAGCGGCAGCGCGTCCGACTCCGGCGAACGGACGTGCAGGAAGTGGACGGTCTGCCCGTCGATCTCGGTGAGGAACTGCGGGATCTTGTTCAGCTCGGCCTCGTGCGCCCGCCAGTCGTAGGACGTCCGCCAGTACTCGGCGAGGTCACGCAGGTAGTCGGCGGGAACACCGCGCTCCCACCCCGCACCGGGCAGGGCGGCACCCCACCGGGTGCGCGCGAGCCGGTCGCGGAGATCCTCCAGGTCTGCCTCCGGCACGTCGATGCGGAACGGACGAATCTCACTGGAGCCGGTCATGATGCACCTTTCGAACGAGATCGGAACGGATCGTTCTGTTCTTAGTGTAGCAGAACGGAATGATCCATTCCAACTAGGAGGCCGTCCCACTTCCGGAGGATGCGATCCGGGACTCAGATTTCCCCGCCCCACCACGAAGGGCGGCGATCTTTCGAGACACGGCCTGGTCCGCCTGGTGCGTAGGCACCAGGACATGTGAGTGGCTGGTCCGGAGGCACCAGAGGAAGACGGTGGCGGGGGACGATGCCCGGCGGGGCGCCGGAGGGAAGTGTTGGAGGCGCGCGAACATCGCGCATTCCCCCTTCTAGCGGTGTCTGGAGTGATCAACAGGTGGCGACATTTCTTTACCGGATCGGACGGTGGGCCTTCCGGCGGCGCCGGCTCGTGCTCGGTCTGTGGCTGGGTGCCCTGGTGCTGGCCGGGGTCGCCGCCGCCACGGCGCCGGCCGGGCAGGACGAGGACCTCTCCATGCCCGGCACCGAGTCGCAGAAGGCGTTCGACCTGCTGGACGAGCGCTTCCCCCAGAGCAACTCCCAGGGTGCCGAGGCCCGCCTGGTGTTCCAGGCCCCGGACGGGCGGCGGGTGACGGCCGGGGAGAACAAGGCGGCCGTCGAGGACGCGCTCGGCTCGCTGGACGGGAGCGGTCAGGTCGCGTCGACCACCGACCCCTATGAGACCGGCGCCGTCAGCGAGGACGGCACCATCGCCTACTCCACGATCACCTACACCGCGGACGCCGTCGACCTGACCGGGCCGACGAAGAGCGCCCTCGAGGACGCCGCGAGCCAGGCCCGGGACGCGGGGCTGACCGTGGAGATCGGCGGCTCGGCCCTGGAAGCGGAAGAGTCACCGGGCGGTACGACGGAGATCATCGGCGTGGCGGTGGCCGCGCTGGTGCTGATCCTCGCCCTGGGGTCGCTGGCCGCGGCCGGACTGTCGCTGCTGACCGCCTTCGCGGGCGTGGCCATCGCCTTCGGCCTGGTCTCCGCGCTGGCCGTTCCGCTGGGCCTGACGTCCACCGTCGCCATCCTGGCGCTGATGCTGGGGCTGGCGGTCGGCATCGACTACGCACTCTTCATCACCTCCCGCTTCCGAGACGAGCTCGCCCAGGGCAGCGAGCCGGAGGAGGCCGCCGGCCGGGCGGTCGGCACGGCCGGATCCGCCGTCGTCTTCGCCGGCGCGACCGTCTTCATCGCCCTGGCCGGGCTGGGGGTCGTCGGAATCCCCGAACTCACCAAAATGGGCATGGGCGGCGCGGGCGCCGTGGCCCTCGCCGTGCTCGTCGCACTGACCCTGGTCCCCGCGCTGTTCGGCTTCTTCGGCCGGCGCATACCGTCCCGCGCCGTCCGCAAGGCCACCCGGCCGGGAAGCGGGCGCCCGCACCCGGTGCCCACCGCGGCCGGCCGGCCCGGGCTCGGCGCCCGCTGGGCGCGGCTCGTGCTGCGCCGGCCGGTGACCGTGCTGATGGTCGCCGGACTCGGTCTCGGCGCCGTCGCCCTACCGGCGCTGAGCCTCGAACTCGGGCTGCCCGGAGACGAGTCCAAGTCGGTGGAGACCACCCAGCGCCGTGCCTACGACCTGCTGTCAGAAGGCTTCGGCCCCGGCTTCAACGGCCCGTTGACCGTGGTCGTGGACATGTCGGAGTCCGCGGACACCCCGGCCACCACAGACCTGGTGATCGAGACCGTACGGGGAGTGGACGGGGTCGCGTCGGTCGGTGATCCGGTCCTCGACCGGACCGGGGACACGGCCGTCCTCACCGCCGTCCCGCGGACCGCGCCGAACAGCGGCGAGACCAAGGACCTGGTGCACGCGATCCGGGGCGCGGTCTCCGGCGTCGAGGCCGACACGGGCGCCGGCATCCTGGTGACCGGCACGACCGCGATGAACATCGACATCTCCGAAGCGATGTCCGATGCCCTCATCCCCTATCTGACCGTGGTCATCGGTCTAGCGGTGCTCCTGCTGATGGTGGTCTTCCGCTCGGTCCTGGTCCCGGTCAAGGCCGCGCTCGGCTTCCTGCTGTCGGTGGGCGCCGCCTTCGGCGTCCTCGTCGCCGTCTTCCAGTGGGGCTGGGCGGCGGACCTGATCGGCATCGAGCAGACCGGACCGGTCATGTCGCTGATGCCGATTCTCATCATCGGAATAGTGTTCGGCCTCGCCATGGATTACGAGGTCTTCCTCCTCTCCCGGATGCGGGAGGCCTACGTCCATGGCGCGTCCCCGGGCGAGGCGATCGTCAACGGATTCCGGCACAGCGGACGTGTGGTGGCCGCGGCGGCGATCATCATGATCAGCGTGTTCGCCGGATTCATCGGGATGAACAGCCCGACCATCCAGACGATGGGCGTCGGCCTGGCCGCCGCCGTCGCCTTCGACGCCTTCGTGGTCCGGATGGCGATCGTCCCCGCGGTCCTGGCACTGCTCGGCCATCGGGCCTGGTGGCTGCCTCGTATCCTGAACCGTGTGCTGCCGAATGTGGATATCGAGGGTGAGAAACTGAGCAGGCATGTCCCGGCCTCCGTGACCGAGCCGGACGCGGTGGTGCCGCGGCTCCCCGCCGGCCGGCGCTGAGCCGGCGATGACGAACACGGGCGGCTCCCTCCCGCGACCACGCGGCACGTGGTGGCGGGAGGGAGCGATCATGGCGACGGCTTTCGCGCTCTGCCTGCTCGGCGGCGTGGTGCAGGTCGACGACACGCTGTCACCGCCGCCCGCCGCCGCCTACTTCATCGCCGTGGTGTCCTGTGCGGTGCTGCCGGTGCGGCACCGGGCGCCCCTGGCCGCCATGGCGGCCACGACCGCGGCCGGCATGCTGGTGCCGCCCTTGGGCCTCCTGCTGAGCCCGCTCATCGTGGCCCCCGCCGTGATCACCGGCTACTCGCTCGCCGTGCGCACCGAACGGCGCGCGGCGAGCGCGGTGCTGCTCGCCTCCGCGGCGCTGCTGGTCGCCTCCATCCCCTTGTTCGGGGCCCTCTCGTGGAAGGACGCGAGCAGGATGGGAGCGGTGGCGGCGTTCCCGCTGGTGGCCGGCGTACTCGGTCACTCGACGCAGAACCGGCGGGCCTACCTGGCGGCCGTGGAGGAGCGGGCCCGGCGGGCCGAGACGAGCCGGGAACGCGAGGCGCGCCGGAGAGTGGCCGAGGAGCGGGTGCGCATCGCCCGGGAACTCCACGACCTCGTGGCCCATCAGATCACCCTGGCCAACGCGCAGGCCACGGTCGCCGCCCACCTCTTCGACACCCGCCCGGAACAGACCCGCAAGAGCCTGAGGGAGCTCGTCGAGACCACCGGCGACGCGCTCGACGAACTGCGGGCCACGGTCGGTCTGCTGCGCCAGTCCGGGGACGCGGCCGCGCCCGCCGAACCGGCGCCCGGGCTGTCCCGGCTTCCCGCGCTCCTCGAGTCCTTCCGCCGCGCGGGCCTGGAGGTGTCGGTGCACCAGGAGGGCACGTCCAGGCCGCTGCCGCCGGGAGTGGACCTCACCGCCTACCGCATCGTCCAGGAGGCCCTGACCAACGTGACCAAGCACGCCGGTACCGGTAGCGCCCGGGTGCGCCTCACCTGGAACCGCGATCGCGTGACCATCACCGTCGCCGACGACGGAGGGGACGCCCGTACGGCGCCGACCGCGTCCACGGGACCGAACGCGTCCACGGTGCCGGACCGTCCGCCCGGCTACGGTCTGATCGGGATGCGTGAACGCGCCACCGCGGTCGGGGGGCACCTCTCCGCGGGCAGGCGCCCGGAGGGCGGCTTCCTCGTCTCCACCGAGCTGCCCCTCCCGCCCGCCAGGGACACGACGCGGGAGACCGATGGAGCAGCGGCCATCGAGGGGCGGACGGCCGACGGAGCGACAGGCGACGAACGGACGGGCGACGGAGAGGCCGGGGATGCGCCGTGACGCTCCGGGTACTGCTCGCCGACGATCAGGCCCTGCTGCGCGGTGCCTTCCGGATGCTTCTCGACACCGCCGACGACATCACCGTGGTCGGCGAGGCCGCCGACGGCGGGGAGGCGGTGAGACTCACCCGGGAGCTGTGCCCGGACGTGGTGATAATGGACATCCGGATGCCCGAGGTGGACGGTCTCACCGCCACGTCGGAGATCTGCGCGGACCCGGAACTGCGCGCCAGCCGCATCCTGATCCTCACCACGTACGAGACCGACGAGTACGTCGCTCAGGCGCTGCGCGCGGGGGCCAGCGGCTTCATCGGCAAGGGCATCGGAGCCGAGGACCTGCTGGCCGCCGTGCGCACGATCGCCGACGGCGACACTCTTCTGTCCCCCGCCGCGACCCGCTCCTTGGTCGCCCGTTTCCTGGCCACACCGGACGACGCCCCGCCGCGCGACCCCGAACGGCTCGCCGTGCTCACCCCGCGCGAACGCGAGATGGTGGCCCTGGTCGCCACCGGCCTGTCCAACCAGGAGATCGCCGAGCGGATGTTCCTCAGCCCCTATACCGTCCGCGCTCACGTGCAGCGCGCCATGATGAAGCTGGAGGCCCGCGACCGGGCGCAACTCGTCGTCATCGCCTACCGGACGGGGCTGGCCCACACCGCCCCCGGCGGCGGCACCGACCCCCTGCCGTAGTCCGATACCGGGCGGCAAGTGCAGCCCTCCGGCAACTCCCCACTCGAAAACCGGGATAGGCGCGGCGCGCTAGGTGCGGCGCCGCCGCTGCACTCGACAAGCCGTGGTGGACGCGGTTCATCCATCCGGACCCCTGGCTTCATCGGCTGCTGATGAATCCCGGACGGGCACGAGCAGACCGAAGAGCCGCACCGCCACCCTCCCATCGGGCAATGGCGCCGGACTGCCCGCGACCACAGCCTCTCCACCTGGCCACGGCTCGTTGTCCAGGAGCACCTCATTGGTCTGCAACCGGCCGTCGTGGTAGGCGACGAACAGGCGTAGCCCGTGCACCCTCGGAGTGAGCGGCACCTGACGCAGCGCCTCCGACAGCCGATCGAGCAACGGCCCGGCGGACGGCACGGGCCGGTCGGTGAACATGGTGAGTTGAGCACCCAGAACCAGCTCGAACGCGCCGCCGGGGTGCTCGTACCGCTCCCGCACCACCTGCTCAGGAGCGGCACCGGGACGCAGCAGGCCGTCGACGATCGGATGCAAGGAGCCACGCTCGAACGTGCGGAGCGCCCCGCCGATCGCCTCGCGCCAGGTGGCGCCGTGCCCGGCGAAGCTCTCCACCAGCCATGATGTGGCCAGAGCCGGGTGCGACACGGCGAAGTCGACCTGGGCCATCACCACGCCGGCCGGAGCGGGGTGGACGAACAGCGTCGCATCGACCCTCGTCTCGCCGTCGAGCACCGCATCCGGGAACCGAACGTCCGGCAGCAACCGCCGCGTGTACGCCATCGGCAAGAAGATCAGCAGCCGCTCGGCCAGCCACGGTTCGACACCGGCGCCGGTCAGCCGCCCCAGCACCTCGTCGTCACTCGGCGACTCGGCACCCGCGCAGAACGCGGCGATGCCCACCTCGACGGCAGCGTCGAACGTCGTTGATTCGGTCACTTGGCGCGGTCACTTCCTGTGGTCGGCTCGGTCAGCCCGCGGCGCTCGGTGATCTCCCGCATCGCCTCCAGCGCGCCGGGGCCGATCCGCGTCCGGTCGGCCGCCTCGCGCGCCAGGCTGTCCAGCATGCGCAGCGGACCTCTCGGGACTTCGCCGCCGTGGCGCGCGGCCGCCTCGGCGACGGCGTCGTGGCCGTGGTCGGCGATGATCCCGCGGATCGCCGCCTCCGCGACGGCGCGGTCGCGTCCGGGTTCGCCCAGCGCGTACGGCAGGACATAGGGCAGCGCGGCCGTCCCGTGCCCGTCGAACCAGACATCGGCGGGCCAACCGACGACCGGGAGCCCTCGCGCGCCGTCCGAGTGGACGATCACCAACCGCGCCACGTTCGCGTCCAGGAAGGGGGCGAGGGCGCCCAGCGTGTCGGGGTCGTCGGGACGGACGGCGTGCAGTGCCGGCTCGTACGCCGCCAACTCGTGGCGGGCGACGACGGCCCGGACGTGGTTCGGGATGAGGTCGCCCCAGTAGCGCCGGTCGCCCAGTGCCTCGGCGGCGAGGTCGTCCGGGCCGTGCACCAGCAGGCGGGCGTAGAGGGCCGAGCGTCCCCTGGCCGTCAGGTCGGTCAGGGGTCTGCCGCCGCGGATCCGATTCGCCGTCGCGTCCCAGTCGTGGTTTTTACCGGAGGGCGCTGCAGGGGCGTTCTTCAGGAAGGACTCCCGGATACCCATCGCCCAGGACACGACGGTAGGCCCCGCAGGCGGCTCCACCCCGTCGAGCACGATCGGGTCCCATTCCCAGGGCGGGTCGACCAGGAGGGCGGGCAGCGCCCCGGCGAGCGCTTCCTTGACGTCCGCTTCAAAGGGATCCGGCATGGTTCCGATATCGCAATCAGGTCGTTGAGCATCACGAGGGCCTCTGAGGCGGTCAGGATCGAGCGCGCCGAACATCCGACCGCCCCCGTCCTCTGACCCGTGCACACACGATCCGGTTCCGACGGGCGGGCCGCCCGGGAGCGCCGGATCATCCTCCACGGGTCATTCAAGCGGAACAAACGCGATGACCGGAACATCGACCTGATGACCGAGAAGGCAGGGATCGGGCCCGGTGCGCCGCACTCACGGCATGCCGTCCGATCAATGCGATCTGACCAGCGCATTCGCCAGGACGGCTGTATCAATATCACTCCAGGGCACGGGCGTCGATCGGTTCGGTGTTCTTGCGGACTTCGACAGACCGGGCATTCTATGAGTATCGTGATTCACCGGGACTGCACTGACCGCCAGGTTTCAGAACCGTTTCGTCGAGCCCAGAAATGATCGGACGAATTTGCTCCCCTCCCTCACTGCATTGATTATTCGTCGAGACGACGGAGTCCGGCGGAACCGGCGGTTCCAATCCAACTTGCGGCCCTACCCCAGGTGTTCGGCCGCGGCTCACGCTTCTGCGGGTCGGCTTCTCAACTCTGACGGCGAAGGATGGTGCTGCACATGTCCGACGACGATTTCGAGTACACCCTGAAAGACACGCTCCGCCACGGTGGCATCGTCCTCAAGGCGGGTGTCGTGGCGATCGTCGTCGTCCTCATCCTCAGCATCATGTACGTGTTCGGCTGGGGATTCTTCTCCAAGACCACGGCGCCGTGGCGCGGCGCGGCCGAGAAGCGGGAACAGATCGAGGGAAGCGGGGAGTACCGGATCGCCGCGTACGACCATTTCTTTGACCTCTGCGCCCAGGTGCAGTCCGACGAGGCGTCGATGAGGAACCTGCGGCGCGAGCTGAAGTCGGAACCGAAGCCCACCGATGAGCGTGCCATGCAGATCAACGCGTCGATCACGGCGCTGGAGAACAACCGGGCCGAGAACATCAACCAGTACAACGCGGATGCCGCGAAGAAGCACACCGAGGGGCAGTTCCGGAGTTCGGGGCTGCCGTACCGGCTCAGTCTGAGCACCGAGGAGACAGCATGCACGTCGAGTTCACCATCACCCGCACGGACCTGAGGCGTTTCCTGGTCCTGCTGGCCATCGCGGGCATGGCCCTGATCACCCTTGCCGGTTGCTCGGACGACGCCGGCGACGAGGAGCAGGATCGGACTTTGGGCGGGTACACGCGACTGGTGGCGCAGCAGCCGAGCAAGACCATGAACTATTCACCGACACGGAACACGGCCAACTTCTGGATCGAAACCTGGAGCAAGCCCGGCAAGCTGAGTTACGTCTACCTGCAGAACGGCGACGGCGACCTGCTCGGCTACTACGTGTTCAAGGGCCTGCCGGTTCCCTACTGCGTCAGCCTCACGCCTCCGGAGCAGGTCAGCGGCACAAGCGACGCCGGTGTCGTGCGCAAGGCGCCGGCCGTCGACGGCGTGTACTACGGACAGGGCGACTGCAGCCGCTACTACGGCATCGACGCGACGACCAATTCCTACGTCGAGTACACGGCCGGGCTGGGAATCAACGTGCTGCTCTACGACCAGCCGCTGCCCAACCGCCCGAACGTGAAGCCGCTCGGCCACACCCGCATCGACAAGGACGGCAAGCCGGTGGGGGACTAGGCCGGTATCCGCCGGCCGACGTCGCGCGACGAGAGGAACAAGGCTGCTGAGCGATGTGGTTCCGGGGCGCGGCGTCTCCGCCGCGCGATGCGCCGGGCGCATACTTGCGACATGGACGAGGGGGAGCGGCCTGCCGAGGCTGAGATGGTGCTCGCTGCCAGGGAAGGGGATCGGGAGGCGTTCGGGCATCTGGTCGAGCCGTTCCGGGACGAGTTGCGCGCGCATTGCTACCGGATGCTCGCCTCAGTGCACGACGCCGAGGACGCCGTCCAGGACACCTTCCACCGGGCATGGCGGGGGCTGGGGAAGTATGAGGAGCGCGGATCGATCCGTCCCTGGCTCTACAAGATCGCGACGAATCGGGCGCTGACGCTGATCGAAAGACGCGGGCGGCGCGAATTGCCCACCGACATGAGCCCGGAAGGTGCACCGGCGGTCGAGACGGCCTGGGTGGAGCCGTACCCCGGGCGGTGGATGTCCTGGACGGGCGACCTCGATCCGGAGGCTCGCGTTCTCGCGCAAGAGAGTGTGGAGATCGCGTTCGTCGCCGCCTTGCAGCACCTCTCGGCCTCGCAGCGGGCCGCTCTGCTGCTCTGCGATGTGCTCGGATATCCCGCCCGTGAAGCCGCCGAGGTCCTGGAGACGACGACGGCCGCGGTCAACAGCGCGTTGCAGCGGGCACGCAAGGCCGTCCCCGAAACCAGTCAGCAGCGCACGCTGGACGCGATCGGGGAGGCCGCGCAGCGGGACCTGGTCCGCCGGTACATGGCGGCCTGGGAGGCGCAGGACGTCGACTCCATCGTGGCGATGCTCGCCGAGGACGCCAAGTACTCGATGCCGCCCTTGGCCGCCTGGTACGAGGGGCATGCGGGCATCCGGGCCTTCCTGGTCGAGGGGCCGCTGACCGACCGCTGGCGTTTCGTGCCGGCGCAGGCGAACGGGCAGCTGGCCTTCGGCACCTACATGTGGGACGACGCCAGAGCCGTGTACGTCCCGGCGGGCCTGGACCTGCTCGTGCTGCGAGACACCCGGATCGCCGAAGTCGTGTCCTTCCTGGACGCCGATTTCTCAAGATTCGGCCTCCCCATGGAATTGACCGGCCCGCCGCGATGATTTCGCGGCCCGGCCCGGGTTGTAGTCCCGACGGACAACCGAGCCGGAAGGACACGACAGTGCAGACCGACCAAGAGCAGATCCGCACCCTGATCGAACGCTGGGCGGAGGCCGTTCACAACGGCGACATGGACCGGGTCCTCCAGGACCACGCCGAGGACATCGTCATGTTCGACGTCCCGCCGCCGTACGAGGGAGTGCGCGGCCTGGACGACTACCGCCGGACGTGGCCGCCGTTCTTCGAGTGGCAGGCCCAGGGCGCCACATTCGACATCGAGTCCCTGGACGTCATCGCAGGTGACGACGTCGCCTTCGCTTACGCACTGCTGCGCTGCGGCACCAAGGAGGAATTCGCGGCAGACCCGGACAACCGCCTACGCCTGACCCTTGGCCTACGCAAGGAGGACGCCCACTGGACCGTCGTCCACGAACACCACTCCTTCCCACTCGTCCCCGCGGACCAGGACAATCCCGAGGAGGTCTGACGCCCGCGCCGCCGAGGACCACGCGGCGGACAACGGCGTCGCCATACGGGCCCGTACCGTCCGCGAGGCGGCGTACGTGCACACCGCCGCCGTATCGCCGGGGCGACCGGCGATGCCCAGCGACTTTCCGCCCGCCGGCGTGGTCCGCCTGCCGGGGCTCAGAGCCGCCCCCAGCCCTGCTCCACGGATCGGCGGCATGAGCCCGGGTCATCGCCTGCGCTGACGAACAGGGCGGTCAGCATGGGAACCCCGTGCACGAGTGCGTCGCGTGGGAGCGGACCGGTGGCCACGAGTGACACCAGTCCGTGGCCGATGGCCCAGCTCTGCGTCGCGAGCTCAAGGGGAACCACATCGCTGCGGAACCGGTCGATGGCCTTGGCCCGCTGGACGGCGTGAACGAGGCCGTGCAGGGTGTCGTCGGCGGCCTGAGGGTCCTCCAGGTCGAAGTTCGCGTCGAACATGACGCGGTAGAGGTCGGGCTCGTCCAGAGCGTTGGCCACGTAGGCGGCGCCCAGAGTGGTGAGGTCCTGCACAGGATCCTCGGACATCTCGACCCTGGAGAGCCTGGCCGCCAGACGGGTGAAACCCTCCTGCCGCATCGCCGTCCACAGACCGTCCATGCCGCCGAAGTAGGTGTAGACGGCCATCGTCGACACGCCGGTTCCGGCGACGAGGGAGCGGAGGCTGATCGGCTGCCGGGTGCGCAGCATCTGCGCGGCGCGGTCGATCAGCAGGGCGCGGACGGCGGGATCCTTCGTCCTGGACATGGCCCCACATTACATAGCACTGCTATGTTTTGGTGGACTGCATCGACGACAAGGAGATACGCCCATGGCCGTGACGCTCATCAACCCCGACGGACTACCGAAGCCCGAGGTGTACCGGCAGCTCTCGATCGCCACCGGATCGAGGACGGTGTTCCTCGCCGGGCAGGTCGCGCGGGATGCTCAGGGCCGGAAGGTCGGCGAGGGCGACTTCGCGGCCCAGGTCGAGCAGGCCTATCTGAACGTGGGCACGGCACTGGCCGAGATCGGCGGGTCGTTCGACGACGTGGCCAAGCTGACCATCTATGTCGTCGACTGGAGCGCGGACAAGATGCCGCTGCTGGGCGAGGGAGTCGCGCGGGCAGCGGAGAAACTGGGAGTCGACCCCGTCAAGCCGATCACGCTGCTGGGCGTCGCGGCCTTGGGCGAGCCCGACCTCATGGTCGAGGTCGAAGCCATCGCCGTGCTCGACTGAAGTCCGCCTCGTTTCATCGATCCGCCCCCGTGATCATCTCCCGATGGGACGCCGTCCGGTGACCACGAGGAGGACGTCCTTGGACGTCATCGCGACGACGGTGGATCCCTCACCGACGACCGCGTCGGAGTCGGTGGCGGCCAGTTTCCTCCCGCCGAGGTCGACCCCGAAGTGCTTCAGCTGCCGTGGACCGGTCGATGCCAGAACCAGCGCGAGGCGCTCGGCCGGTGCCGAGGGGAGGCCGAGCGGTTCGGTGAAGTCGAGGCCGTGGATGACGTCGTGGCTGAGGGCACCCGCCTGCCCGCCACCGGGTGGCCGCCAGGGGTGGTCGATGTTGCGCCGGAGAAGGTCGACGAGTTCGGCCTCGCTCATCGTCCGGGCCGCTGATCGGGCATCCCGATCGGCGTACCGGTTGAACGAGAACCCTGCCCGGACCAGACCTGCCATCACTCCGATCGGCTTGGTCCGGAACGGCATCGTCATGTGGGCGACCACCTCACGGACCCGCCACCCGTCGCACAGGGACGGCATGTCCCACTGCTCCGGCGTGAGGTCGCCGAGCAGGCCGGCGAGCCGCTCCCGCTCTGCCCGGGTCTCGCTGGTCAGGTGAGCCGAGGTTGTTTCCATCGAGCTGGTCCTTCCGCGTCGTCAGGGTGTTCATCGACTTGTACGACGCGTTGGGCGAGAACTCATCGGTCACACGGTGGCGTGCTCCGCACCTCGGAGGCACTCCGGGAGGCCGAACTCGGCGAAACGGTGCTGGGTACCGAGGAACGTCACCAGTTGGGTGATCAGTTCGTCCCGTATGTCGACCGAAACGAGAGCGAACGGGCGGAGGACGCCGTCGTCGCCGGGCCGGTATTGCCCGAACCCCGGGGCGCCGTTGATGCGGCATGGCACCAGCCGCGCGCCCGCGCAGGAGTCGCTGGCCCCGGCGACCGCAGCGATCTTCTGTGCGCCTTCCAGCCGCCACTGGAACGGCGGCATCGAAGCCACCGCGTCCTCACGCATCACCGCGGTCAACCCGGCGATGTCATGGGACTCGAAAGCAGCCACATACCTGCGAAGCAGATCACGCTGACCGGCGTCTTCGGGGTCGTAGAGGTCGAAGGGGTCAGGCCGGTTGGCCTCCAGCGAGGCCCGCGCACGCTGCAACGCGCTGTTCACCGCGGGCACCGTGGTGCCGAGGATCTCGGCGGTCTCCCGGGCGGTGAACACCAGGACGTCACGCAGCACCAGGACGGCCCGCTGACGAGGAGCCAGATGCTGAAGCGCCGCGATGAACGCCAGCCGAACCGACTCCCGCTCCAGGGCCACGTCACCCGGGTCCTGGCCGCCCAGCAGACGCGAGTCGGGCATCGGCTCCACCCACACCTCCGGCGGAAGCGGCGCACCGAGGCCCGAGTTCTGGGCCGTCACCGACCCCACGTCCATGACCAGGGCCCGACGCTTCGCCGCCCGAAGCATGTCGATGCAGACATTAGTGGCGATCCGATGGACCCAGGTGCTCAACCTTGCCCTGCTCGGGTCGAACCGGTCGCGCCTGGACGACGCTCGGATCAAGGTCTCCTGAACCGCGTCGTCCGTGTCCGCCGCAGAGCCCAGCAGCCGGTAGCAATAGCCGGTCAGCGGAACGCGCAGAGCCTCCAGATCCTCGATCGCCACCTCGCCTGCCCGCACAAGCAACCTCCCTCAACTGACCGCCACGCCCGCACCCGAACGCCAGTCTCCAGCAACCGTCCGCGAACACTGAGGCTAGGACACGGCCTTGGTCGATTGACCGTTGGCGGCCACGCTGTCCAGCCCATGGGAAGCCGACCACGGCGCGGGGTTCCACCGGCGGTTGGGGAAGACGGCCGCCGAGGTGGGCGACAGTCGCACCACCCAGGACTGCCCAGAGATCTGGCGGACAACGGCGACAGCGCGATCACTTGCCCATGCCGACCGGCAACCGTCAGGTGACATCGGCACTCAGTTGCAAGTTGTGGAGAAAGCCGGGTGGGATTCGCTGGTGAACAGCACGGAATTGATGTAGCGCCTGCCGGGCCGCAGCATTCTGCCGAAAAATCCGCGGTCCAGTTCGCGCACCGTGTCCCGCTGGTGGGCGCTCAGGTCGAAGTCGGCCAGCGGCGTCCAGACGGAGTCCAGTAGCACGTGGCCGGTGTAGTCCCAGCGCCGCATCAGGGCGATCACGTCCGGCATCTGCCGGTGCCGCTCCTCCACCTCGACCAGCAGATTGGGTCGGTCGCGCGCGATAGTCTCGGCGGCGCCGAGCAGCGCGTTCAGCTCGTGCCCCTCGACGTCCAGCTTGATGAAGCGGACGTCGGTGAGCCCGAGGCTGTCCACGGTGACCCGGGTGACGCTCACGGGACGGCCGGCATCGCCCGATACCGAGGAGATCCCCGCCAAGGCGCGGCTGTCGGGGATCCACAGGTCGATCGTGCCGCACTCGTCGGACGCGGCGGCCTGCACGACCTCGACCCGGGGGAACGTGCGGCGCAGCAGCCCGGCCAGCCGCGGATCGGGCTCGATGGTCACCACCCGGTCCGCCCGGCCCGCCAGGCGCCGCGTCCACGGACCGAACCATCCCCCGACGTCGACCGCGGTGCCCCCGGTCGGCACGTACTCGGGCAGCCGCCCCAGCTCGGGCTCCAGCCGCGGATAGACCGCCCGGACCAGGCGGCCGATCAGTCCCGTCGGTAACGCCCCTACCAGCCGGCGTTCCAAAGGCGCACGGCCGGTCGCTGCCGCGGGCGGTCCGGCGGCCGGTACCTCTCGCTCCGGTGTCGAGTCGACGATGTCGTCAACCATCAGCCCGCTCCGTCCACGCTCATAGCGCCCAGTAGGCGTTCGGGGACCATCCGTGAATCCATGCGGAGTGGCGTAGGCCGGGTTCGCACTGGCGAGGGAGACCACCACGTCGCGGATCTCCCAGGCCGGAGCGAGCGGACGCCCGGCCTGGGCCGGGGAGGTCCGACGACTGGCGATCACGCGGGATACTACGCCGCCGCGCGCCCGACGTCATCAGCTATGGCGCATCCGGCAAGCTTGTGCGGCGATCACCACACGGTTCCGGCGGAGCGGGAGCACGGAGTGCGAGCCCCTGAAGTCAGTGCGAAGGCGATGGAAGCGGTGCAGAGCCTGGAAGCGCAGTCGTGAATGACTCTCTGGCGTACGAGGTGCGGAACGTATCGAGGTCGGCGGAACTGGTACTCGGGGTTCCGGCCAGGGCGCTGGGTCGGGCGCATCGACCGGCCGACCAGCATCCCGATATCGGTGTAGTCGCTTTGCGTCAGGCTCATCGCGGTTCCTCCTCGATAAGCCGCCCTACGGTCACGCGGGCGGGGAAGGCGAGCGGGGCGCACGAGGCGGCCAGGGAGTCGGCGCCGGGGGCGTATCGGCGAGCGCGTCCGGGGCGGACGCGCCGCCACTGGCCACGATCGCCACGCACGACACCATCAGGAACAGCGTCGCGGCAGCTCCGATGAGGGCGTACAGGCATCCTTGCCGCGCTGCTTCTGCGGCGGCACCGCGAACGCGGGCATGGGCATGGGCGGCGGGCCGGGACGGCGGGGGCCGTACGGGCCGTGCTGGCCGGGGTTCATGTCGGGCTCCAGGATGTTCAGGCGGCGATGCCGCCGGTGCGGTGCCACGCGTGCAGGAACGCCTCGACGAGGCCCTCGGCGCGGGCGGTGGAATCGAAGGTCTCGGTGACGCGGCGCCGGGCGATGGACGCCAGGGAGTCCGCGGTCTCGTTGAGCGGGTGGCCGGAGTGGCCCTTGACGTGCTCCAGCCGCAGCCCGGGCCGTCCCACGACCTGCCGGGCCAGCCGGACCAGCGACGGCGCCGCCCCGGATCGACGGGGCCGCAGGTCGTAGCCGTCCGGCATCAGGCCGGTGTCGCCGCGCCGCCACGCCCGCAGGAAACGCAGCGCGGACAGGCTGTCGACGAGGAGCACCAGGTCCCGGCCGTCCTCGACACGGTCGAGCAGCAGGGCCACGGCCCGCAGTTCGCCGACCAGCACCCGGCGGGGGCCGGTCGGGTCCTGCGGGCCGAACGTCCAGCCCCGCATGCCCCAGCGGCCGTCGCCGACGACGTAGCCGATCCCGCAGGTGCCCCGCTTCCAACTCGCGTCGGTCGCGGCGACGAGGGCGCCCGGCATCCCGGACCAGCCGGGCACCTGCCCCTGCGCCGGCGCCCTCTCGGCGCGCACGGCGGGACGCGGTGCCTGCGGGCAGTTCCCGGGGTGCCGCCCGCCGCCGAGGTAGTGCTCGGCCTCGGTGACGAGCATTTCGGCGATCTCGTCGTCGCCGTGCCGGACGGCGGCGAAGCACAGCCACAGCAGTCGCCGCGCGACGCCGCAGCATCCGCACCGGGCGGCCCGCGTCGCGCAGGCGCGCATCCGCTGGGTGCGCTCGGCGAGGTCAGGCGGCATGCGGCTCTGGGCGTCATCGAACTCTCGCAGGGACATCGTCGGGACGAGCATCGGGATCAACTCCGCTGATCTCGGGGGAAGCGGATCGGCTGTACACAGCAAACCACACACAATACTGTGAACGCAATCAACCGAAAGAAGGCCGTCCACAGTAGCTTCGCCAAGGAGTGGCCACAGCGCCGGCGTGAACGAGATCAACCGCGGCTACGGCCGTGGTAGGCGCTAAGGTGGAGATCATCGAGGCTTGTCCGCTGATGGGAGTGCCCGTGCCGCACGACGCGACGGTGACCGCGGCCGATATCGCGCGGCTGGCCGCGGTCGGGCGGGCCGCGGTGAGCAACTGGCGCCGCCGCCACGACGACTTCCCCCAGCCGGTCGGCGGCACGGCGGTCAGCCCCACGTTCTCCCTCGCCGAAGTCGAAGACTGGCTCCGCGGCCAGGGCAAACTCGCCGACTCGCCCGTCCGCGAACGCGTCTGGCAGACCCTCCGCGCCGCCGCGTACGGCGACGTCGAACTCGCCGACGTCCTCACCTTCGCCGGCGCCTTCCTCCTCTACCTGCGCGCCGACCCCGGCCACTGGCGGGGCCTGTCGTCCGCGCCGGACGAGAAGATCGCCGCCGCCCTCCCCGACGCCGTCCGCGCCCACACCGACCTGTTGCTGGACGATCCCCCCCACGACGCCGTCCCCCTCGTCCGCGCCCTCTCCCAGCTCGTGGACGACCTGGGCGTCGCCGAGGCGTTCGAGTTCCTCCGCACCCGCTACCTGGAGCACCACAGCCGCCGCGTCTACCTCACACCCGAACCGGTCGTCCGCCTGATGCTCGACCTCGGCGGCCCCGCCCGCACCGTCCTCGACCCCGCCTGCGGGACCGGCGCGTACCTGGCCGTGGCGAACGGGCTGTTCAAGGACGTCGAGCAACTCCTCGGCCAGGAGATCGACGACACGACCGCGCGCATGTCCGCGATCCAGCTCGCCCTGCGCGGCGCCCCCGCCGAGATCCACCCGGGCGACTCGCTGCTCGCCGACGCCTTCCCCGGACGGACCGTCGACCTGGTCGCCACCAACCCGCCCTTCAACGACCGCGGCTGGGGCTACGAGCGGCTCACCGGCGACCCCCGCTGGGAGTACGGGCTACCGCCCCGCATGGAATCGGAACTGGCGTGGCTGCAACATGGCCTCGCGCACGTCCGGCCCGGCGGAACCGTCGTCCTGCTCATGCCCCCTGCCGTCGCGAACCGCCGCTCCGGACGCCGCGTCCGCTCCGAACTGCTCCGCCGCGGGGCGCTGCGAGCCGTCATCGGCCTCCCGTCCGGTGCGGTGCCGAACATGGCGGTCGCACTCGCCGTGTGGGTTCTGCGCCGTCCGTCCCCTGGCGACAGCCCCGCGGACGACGTCCTGATGGTCGACACCTCGGCCGACTCGGAGAACTTCCCGAAGGTCGCTTTGAACGCCTGGCGCCGCTACAACAAAGGCAAGGGCGATGGGACGGACGTAAGCGTCGTCGTACGCATCATCGACCTGCTGGACGACGAAGTAGACCTCACCCCTGCCCGCTACCTTCCCCAGCGAACCGCACCCGCCTCGGAGGGCTCGTTCACCGCCGCACAGGACCTCCTGCTAACGAAAACCGCCGAACTAAGGGAAACGGCCGCCGAACTCTCTGCCCTCACCCAGGCCGCGGCGCGCGACGACGTCCCGATGACGACCATCGGTGAACTGGCCAAGGCGGGTGTGCTCCAGATACTCCGTCCCCCTCCCAAGGTGAGGATCGACGAAGGAACCGTTCCCGTCCTGACCCTCGAAGACGTCGCCCAAGGCGGCACGCCCACGGGAACGGCCGCGCCGGACGGCGACCACGTACCGATAACCGCCGGCGACATCGTCGTCTCCCTGGCCGCCCGCCACCCCGTCGCCCGCGTCATGACCGGGGACGGCCCCGTCCTCGGCCCCGGCCTGGCCCTGGTCCGCGTCGAACCGACCCGGGCCGACCCCGATTTCGTCGCGGGCTGGCTGCTGCTCGGCGCGCAGGGCGCCCGCCTCCGCAGCTCCACCTCGTCCGCCCGCTTCGACGTCCGCCGGGCCCGCCTGCCCCGCCTCACCCTGGACGAGCAGACCGAACTGGGCCGCGCGTTCCGGCGGCTCACCGACCTGGAGTCCACCCTCCGCGAAACCTACGACCTGGGCGCGGACGTCCTGCGCCTCGGCCTCGAAGGACTCGGCGCCGGCACCCTGCGCCCGTCCGGTTGACGCCGCCCCCCGCCGCCTCACACCGGACGCCAGTACGCTGCGGACACGGCGAGGAGGTGGGCGTTGCGGCGGGGCGATCTCCTCGGAGAACGCGAACGGTACGAACTCGATCAGGCGATCGGGCGCGGCGGGATGGGCGACGTGTGGCGCGCCTACGGCCGTGTCCTCGACCGGCGCCTCGCGGTCAAGTTCACCCGCGTTTCGGACGAGTCACTCGTCGGGCGGTTCGAATAGGAGGCACGCAGCACTGCCTGGTTCGAATACCCCGGCGTCCCGACCGTCTACGACTTCGGAAGCCACGACGGCTGCTTCTAACTGGTGATGCAGTACGTCGAGGGCATCACGGTCGACTACGTCCTCGACGCGGAGGAGACACTCTCCATATCGTGGGCGGCCCTGATAGCCGCTCAGGTATGCGCCGTGCTGAACGTCGCACACCGGCGCCCTTTGGTGCATAGAGACCTCAAGCCCACCAACCTGATGGTCTGCCCAGACGGCTGCGTGTGCCGGGCGAACTTCGCGACCGCCGCCTCGACGCCCTTGCGCACCTTCGGCTCGAGCTTGGCGTACTGCGGCATGAACGAGTTCGCGACGGCCAGCTGAGCCACTCCGTGCCCTTTCTCCCCACCCTGACGTTCTGTCAGGTCACATCCCAGGAGGGCGATATAAACGGAAGATGATTGAACTATGGAGTAATCGCCGCTGGGCCTGTCCGCCTTCGGACGGGGGAGACGCTCAGCGCACCAGGCGTGACAGGTATGCCTGTGTCTCCGCGTCGACGGAGTAGATCAGCGTCCCGACCATGCCGCGGGTGAGCAGCACCTTGTAGGTGTTGCGGATCAGTTGCGCGGCCTCCGCGTCCGTCACGGTCTTCGGCCGCAGGGCGGGGTCGCGGCTGGCCTCACGTCTCGCGACCAGCCTGCCGTCCCGGAAGACCAGGTCGGGGCCGAGGATGACCCCGTTCCAGTCGTACTCGAACCCCTGCGCGGTATAGACGCAGCCCACCTGCCCGAATCCGCCCGGGTTCGTGGCCCAGAGTTCGCTCGGCGGGGCGTCACCGACTGCCCGGTCGCCCTTGACGTTCCACGGCCGCGCCCAGTCGCCGACCACCACGTCGGGGACGAGTGACTGTTCCCAACCTCCGGCATCCTTGCGCGGGTTGCTCCACGGCCAGCAGAATCCGGCGGTCATCCGGGCCGTGCGCCCGCGCTCGTGCTGGGCGTGCAGAAGAGCCTCCATCTCCTGCGGGGACTCGGTGAGTGACACTTCGAAGTCGTCGTCTCCCGTCCACGGCTCGGCCGGCTGTTCATGGAGACCGAGCAGCCGAAGCACCCACTCCTCGTACTTGCGGCTCCCACCGCACCGGAACTGCTCGTCCAGCGAGACGTGATGGACGTTCAACCCCTTGTCCTCGGCGTGGTCACGGATCTCCTCCAGCGTCCCCATCTCTCCGGGCCGGACGTTCTGGCGGCCGTCGAGCAGGAACACCGGGACCCGCGCGGCGTCGATCAGTTCGTCGACCTGCGGGCGGCCGGTGCGCAGCCTGGCGGCCGTGTACCGGTTCGCCGACACCTCGCGGATGCGGTGCGCCTCGTCGCAGATCAGGACGTCGAGGCCGTTGCGCTCAGCCTCCATGAAGTTGTTGAAGTACTTGAACATCGCCTTCGTCTGCGGGGAGCCTTTGGCGACGTGCCGGCGCATCGTCTGCGTGAACGACTTGGAACCGGTGGCGTGCAGCACCGAGAGCCCGCGACCGGACAGCGTGCCGAGCAGCGACAGCGCGATCACGCTCTTGCCGCTTCCCGGGCCACCGGTGATCACCACGACGGTCTTCAGGTCCTCCTTGCGGGCCTTGTCGACCGCGTGCAGGACGAGTTCGTACGCCAGGCGCTGCTCGTCCAGCAGATCGAACTGGTCGCGGTCCCGGATCTCCTTGGCCGCATGCGCCAGAAGCTGCTTGGACGGCCGCACCTCGCTGCTCAGGAACCTGTCGGCCGCCACGTGCCCGGGCGCCGGCGCGAAACGGTCGCGCAGGTAGTCGACGAACGCCCCCCGCGTCGACTGCGTGAACAACCGCGTCCGGTCGTCCTCGACGGCGTCATAGAGATCGGCGACATCGCCGCGTGACGCATTGTGCAGGTACGCCACGGCATGCAGCGCATCGGGCTGCTTCGCCAGTTCGACCAGGAATCCGTAGATGTAGTCGGTGTATCCCTTGGCCTGGAGGGACGGGTGGAGTTTCGGCTTCCCCGTCATTTCGTGGACCAGCACGCGGCTCGGGTCCTCGTCCCACACTTCGGCGCGGCTCCACTGCTTGAGCTCGACGACCACATACGCGTCACCGCCGGTGCGGCGATCGACGCCGGCGAGCACCACGTCCGCGCGCTTGCTGGTCAAGGGCAGCTTGTACTCGATGAGCATCTCCACCTGGCCCAGCCCCGCGTCGACGAGGTCCTGGGCGACGACAGGGAGGCTCCGCTCCCAGGACCGCTTCTCGGAGGCCGAGACGGTGATGCCGTCCCTCATCCTCAGTTGCTCGGCGAGGATCTGCGCGAACTTCCGCTCGGCGGGCGACAGCAGCGACTCGGCGGTGAGACGGAGAACCGTCACGGGATCTTCCCCCAGGCAGCACGAATGACTCGTGCGGTATGGGGGCGTGTCTCGCGTCCGCGCCGGGGCGCGTCGGCGGAAGCCCGTCGGGCCGCAACTCCTTACGGCGAAAGGCTATAGGCGATCCCTGACATTTCTCACCCGGTAATGGGAGGTGCCTTACGAGCCGACCCGCGGTAGGTGGCGGCGTCGTAGCGCCGCCCGCTCGCGTCGAGCTTGTCGTGAGCGGCCCGCATCAGGTCGACGCCGAGGACATCGGCGAGCCGGGTGAGGTAGATGGCGACATCACCCAGTTCGGCCCTGATCCGGGCGGCGGCCTCGGCGTCCGCCATCACCGCCGCCGACTCCTCGGGGGTGAGCCACTGAAGTTCGGCGAGCAGTTCGCCGACCTCACCGGCCAGGGCCATCGCGAGGTTCTTGGGCGTGTGGAACTGTTCCCAGTCGCGTTCTGCCGCGAACCCACGCAACCGCTCGGCGAGACTCCCGTTGTCGTGCATGCCCGCCAGGCTAGACGTCTTCGCCCGGCGGGGCCGCGGACAACTCCAGCGTGCGAGCGGACAGGAGCAGCTCGGCGACGACCAGGTCAATGCCCGTGAGCTCGGGCGCCAGCGCGGCCAGCGGCAGCCACCACGTGCGCATCGACCGCTCAGCGGCGGTCGCCCCTTCGTCGCCGCGCGCCGCCAGCCGCGCCGCGAGAGCCATCGCGGCGGACGCCGCCGGCAGCAGCTGCCAGCCTGCCGCCGTCGGGTCGGGGGTGCGGCGGTCGACCTGCTCGGCGAGCTCGGGTAAGCCCGACCTCTCGATGACCCGACGGACGTGCGCCAGCAGATCGGCGGCCTGCCGCGCGAGCGACATGGCCATCGTGGATCTCCGCGAGTCGAACAGCCGCCGCGCCGCCACCAGCCGGGTGTCCGGGTCCAGCAGAGCCTGCGGTACGACGTTGGCCGCGATCACTGACTCTCTGTGTTCGACCACTGTCGAGCAATCATAAGGTCACGTTCGGTCACACACTCGACACGACAAGGCCACAGCCAATATCCGCACGTGCGCCTTTCGCGCGTGACGGATTCGCCCACCCGAACCTGGCGGGAACCTCAAGAAATGAGCTCAGATATCCAGATGTGCCAGATTTGCGAGCACGTACCCCACAGCCCACTCGACCAGTCGCACGCCCGACGAAGGCAGTCAGATGGGGCCAGCGCCGAAGGTTAGGTCGCCCGCCCACAAGCGCGCTGGAGCGCCGCGTGGCATCAACTGGAAGCGGCAAGAGATGTCCAGTGCCCTCACTCTCCGAGAGCGAACCGTGCGACCGAGCGTTCCGCACTGATCCCGGACCGGCTACGGCGACTCCTGGCCGATGGCTCCGGAGGATTCCGCCCGCTGCGCGGCGAGCCACACCCGGGTGTAGGCGGTGGCGTCCTCGATGAACTGCTCCAGGCCCGCCCGGTCGAAGTCCGCCTCGGCGACGAGGTGCAGCAAGATGAAGACTTGGGAATGTAAGACAGACTCTACGTCTTCCGGACCACCATCCTTTAGCGGCCGGGCGTCGACGGCACGGCGGATCATGTCCTCGGCGACGAGTGTGTTGATCAGGTACGCTTCTTCTTCCACCTTGATCCGCAGATCGGCGACGAAGCGGACGATCTCACCAACGGTGTAGGTTGGCGAGAACCTTCGACGAACCGCGACGGTGAACGCTCCGTGGAGCAGCGACATGTAGCCGGCCGCCGTCTCGTCGTCCTTTTGGATCTCGTCTTGGAGAGGCACCCACGCTTCCGGCCCCTCCAACAGGAACGAGCGCAGCGCCAGGATGTTCTCCTCGCGAATCTGAACGGCCGAGTAATCCATTACCCGAGCAACTCGTCGGCAAGCGAACGGGCTCTGAGCAAGAAGGCATCAAGCTCGGCAGAAGTGAACTGCTCCTCGCCCACCAGGGCCGCGAGCAGGACGATCTGGTGACCGAATTTTGTGTCCGCGTCGGCGTCGACCATAGTGCCTTTGCCGAGCAAGTCGAGAATCATGCTCTCGGCGATATGTGGATTGATGATCTCCGAGGATTCGTCACCCCTTTCTCGCACTTGTGCGACAAAATCAATAACGTTTGACTCGTCCGCGGTTTTTCCGTCCTCAATAAAGTGCCGCTCAGCTGCCTCGATGAAGGCAGCGGCGACCAACGCCGTATAGTACACGTTGGCTTCATCGGAAGCGAGTTGCTCCATCAACCTAAGGTGCTCCTCGCGGTTCCCTGCCAGCTGAGCGCGCAACACGGCCACTTGCTCATCAGTTATCGGCATGATCTCTCCTTCTCGTCTGTCGCGCAAGGTTGATGCCATGACGGGCGATTTGGGTCAGCACGATTATCGTGCTTACTGCTCCGAGCGCGGCATCGCCGACCTTGGCGCTTTGATGAAGTGGCCCTACCTGGTCGGTATTGGGTCGGGCTCCGCTTAGCTGGCCTGTTGGTTGAACTCGTTCCAAGTTTTGTTGGGCTGGTTCGGAATACTTGTTAGTAGCATCCTTCGCGTCATTTGCCTTGTTGAGGAATCTGCGGAGACCCTCGCGGCCTCGAGACGGATTATCCGGATCACTCTCTTGATAGTCGCGAGACGCGGGGTCGTCCTCGGGGCGACGGGGTTCGCCGTGGTCTGGGGTGTCGTTTTCGGTGTCGCGGCTTGATGGGATCGGTCGGCCTTCGCCGTCGACGGGTATGGTGACGCGGCCTTGGAATCGTCTGGGCTCCTCCTCCACTTCTGTGGTGCTCGCTTCATGGGGAGCCAGCTCTCTGCCGGGTTCTTCCGCTTCGCCGGATTGATCTGTATCGCGGTCTGGTGGGTTGTTTTGATCGGCGGGTTCGCTGCTTTCCGGCTCCTCGGCTTTCCTATCATGGTCGTCGTCTTGGTCGCCGTGGAGTTCCGGTGTTTCTGGGGCCTGGTCTGCTTCTTGCGGCGAAGCCGGGGCGTTGTCGGTGGTGTGGCGGTCGCCTGGTTCGCCGTCTTGGGCGCCGGTGCCGGTGTCGTTGCCAGGGGTGGCCGGTTGCTCGGCTGATTCGGGTCGCGTTCGGTGGCCGTCGTCGGGTGACCCGTCGGCGGTCTGGGAGTTCTGTTCGGAGTCTTGCGGTGGTTCGGTGGGACGCTCTGGAGGTTCCAGCTCGTCGGCTTTGGGGTCGCCGGGTGTGTCGGTGCCGATCGGGCCGCTGGCTGGGGTGCCGGCGTCGCGGCGGTGTGTCTGCGTGCCGGTCTCGTCCTGCCTGGTGGACTCGCCGGACTCGGGCCCGCCCTCGTCGGTCACCGGCCGGTCTGCTTTGTGCTCGCTGCCGGAAACCTCGGTCTTGCCCGCTGCTGGTGTGTTCACGCCGTCGTCCTCGGGCTGTGCCGAGGCGGGGTGGTCGTCGTGCTCCTGCGGCGGCTCGCTGCTGGTGTCGGTGCCTTCAGCCTGCCGCGATGCGTTGTCCAACTGGGCTTCGCGGGCGCTGGCGATGCTTTCGCGGCGGGAGGGTTGGCCGGGGGAGCCGGGGTTGTCGGGCGGCGGCGTCCACTGCCGCTCGGATGTGGCGGGCTTGTCGGCGGCTTCGGTGCGGGTGTCGGTGCCCTGTTCGGCGGGCGCGGGCTGGGGCCGGTCGCGGGCGCCGGATGGGCCGGTGTCGGGTTTGCCGCCGGTCGAGCTGCGGTCGTCCTGGGAGCGTGGTTCCTGTTCACGCCCGTCCCGCCGGCCGCCCTGCCCGTCCCCGGGCTCGCCGTCGTCGCGGTCGTGCTCCTTGTCCTGGGCTTCGGGCTTGCCGGACGCCTCGGTCTTCTCGCTCTGGCTGCCGGTCTGTGGTGAGGCGGGCTTGTCGTCGCGTTCTTGGGCGGGCTTGGGGCTGGTGTCGGTGCTCTGGGACGGCTGCGACGACCCGTTCTCCAGTTGGGCCTGGCGGGCGCTGGCGATGCTTTCGCGGCGGGAGGGTTGGCCGGGGGAGCCGGGGTTGTCGGGCGGCGGTGTGTACGGCCGTTCCTGGGCCGTGGGCTTGTCGGTGGTCTCGGTGCGGGTGTCGGTCCCGGTGTTGTCTTCCACGCCCACGCTGGCGGCCCTTTCCCTGGGGGACGCGAACCCGTCCGCCAGGGCAACGGGCCGGACGGTTCGCCGGGCGTGTGCCTTGACGCGCGGGGCTGACGCCGGGCCACACCGGACCCCATGTAATCGCGCACGTGCGAACTTTGCACGTACGCACACAAGACACTCGACACCGCACATACGAACTGCTCCGTGTTACGGCTGCTGTGCCATTACTTCGTCCCCTATTAATGCTGAATCCAGGACGACCAACGGTCCAGCCAATCATGATTCAAGAAATGCGGCGACGTCCCATTTGTCGGACTCTACGGCCGGGGTGCGCTCGGGCAGCGTGCGACCGCCCGACGACAACCGTTCCCCTGACTCGGAACCCTGCGCCACCACCGAGTGACGGAGACGTTGACGACCCGACTGGTTCCCCGAGATCCAGGCCGGCCACGGCGCCCCTTGGCCGATGCCTCCGGCCGTCGCGTCCTCGATGAACTGGTCCAGGCCCGTCTTGTGGTCGTGGGCCGGTGGCTGGTCGGTGTCGGGTGCGCGGGTGTCGGCGGGTTCCTCGGGGGCCTGCCCTGCGGGTCGGTCGCGGTCACCTGGGCCGCTGGTCTGCTGGTCCCCGGCCGGGACGCCGTTGTCACGGGGATCGGGCTGCTCGCCATGCTCGTCCGGCCGTCCCGCCTCGCCAGGCCGGAGTTCATTGGGCATCTGCGGTGTGTCGCTGCCGTTCTCAGATCCCGCCGAGGCGGGTCGGGCGTCGCGTTCCCCGGTTGGCCCGTCGCGGCCGTCCCCGGTCTCATTGCGTTGTGCGGCGGTGGCCGGCTGTTCTTCGCGGGCGCGGGCGAGGCTTTCCGGGCGGGACGGCTGGCCGGGGGAGCCGGGGTTGTCGGGCGGCGTGTTGGGGCGCTCTTGGGAGGCGGGTTCGTCGGTCGTCTCCGTGCGAGTGTCGGTATCGGTGTTGTCTTCCACGCCCACGCTCGCGGCCCTTTCCTGGGGGAGGCGGACCGCCCATCGGGGTGTTGCGGGGGCCTCCCCGGCCGGCCGGCCCCCGCCGGTTCACGCCCTGGCTGTTCACCATCACCCGCGTGCCGTGCTCGACCGGCTCCGGTACGAGTACGCGGTCACCCAGACGCCCGGCAGGGCCGAAGAATCGCTGGCCGGGGACCTGGCCGAGCAGGTCGTCGACCGGGCCGAGCCGGTCGCAGGCCTGATCGGCCCGCCGTTACCGGAACGCCCGCCCACCTCCGACCGCATGATGGTCGCCGGGGTCGGTTACATCAACCCACCGCACACCGCACTCGCGAGAGGAGGCGCCGTCTTCCGGCCGGTCAGGTCTGCGGGACGACGTCGATGACGACGTTGCCGATCTTCTGCCCGGTCTCGACGTACCGGTAGGCGTCGACGATCTGATCCAGCGGATACCGCCGGTCGATGACCGGCCTGAACCGTCCGGACTCGATCAACTCCCGGACGTACCGCACCATCTCCTGGTCCTGCTGGGGGACGGCGAGCTGAACCTTCTTCCCGCGAAGCAACGGCGTGACGAGCGCAAGGGCGAGGTTCTGCCACCACGGCCCCAGATCGGAGAACACGTAAACTCCACCGGATCTCAGCAGCCGCCTGCACTGCCCGAACGTGGTTTTACCGACCGCGTCGATGACCACGTCATATCGCTGCTCGTCCGCGGTGAAGTCCTCGACCGTATAGTCGACGACCCGGTCGGCGCCCAGGCCGCGCACCATTTCCAGGTTCGCCGTGTCACAAACCGCGGTCACTGTGACGTCGAGGGATTTCAACAACTGCACCGCCGCTGAGCCGATGGAGCCGGTCGCGCCATAGACCAAGACGTCCTGCCCGGCCTTGATTCCCGTCTTCTTGATGGAGGAAAGCGCATAGTGCGACCCCTCGGTACCGGGAGCGGCCTCCCCGAACGTCACGCCCGCCGGCATGGTCGCGATCGCGCCGTCCGCCGGAACCGCCAGGTACTCGGCATGCGTTCCGAACGCGCCCTCGTTGTACCCGAAGACCCTGTCACCCACGACAAAGGACGCGACGTCCTCGCCCACCGCCTCCACTACTCCGGCGAACTCGGTCCCCAGCACCTTGCGCCGCGGCCGGACAAGGCCGGTAACCGCCCGCATGAAGAAGGGCTTGGCAGCGCGGTAGGCGCAGTCCGTCCGGTTCACCGTCGTCGCGTGCACCCTGACGAGAACGGCATTGTTTCCGACTGTCGGATCGTCCACCTCGGCGATCCGAACCACTTCCGGCGGGCCGTACCTGGAGCGAACCGCAGCTTTCACAAACGCATCATATCCCGACTCCTGCTCCGCAGGCCGCGTCGCCAGCCCCACCTGCACCGAGCCACAACTCGCCGCTTCAGCCGCCCAGAAGCGCCCGCTACGAGAGCCGCCCTGGCGTCGACTCGCTACCGGTCGACCACCTCGTGCCCCGGAACCTCCCCGGCGGCTGCCTCGGGAGGTGGGACGGGCGCCTTGTCCGCTGCACGACAAGCCACGCCTTGGTGTAGCCCGCGGTGTCGCCGATGAACTGCTCGAGGTCCGCCCGGTCGAGGTCCGCCCGGTCGAAGTTCGCCGCGGCACTGATCCGCGGCGCCACCCGGCCGGGCACTGTGCGTCATGGCCACCGCATACCGGGCGCTGCAGGATGGCGGCGCCTCCCGTGAAGCCGCGCAGACCTACGAAGCCGCCCTGTTGTCGGCTCAGTCGCTGGACGACAGCCGTCTCGTTGCACAGATCGAGAGCGCGCGTGACCAGCCGCTCTCCAGACACCTCCAGTTCCCCGGACGTCGGACCGACGGACTCCGTAGGCTCGGGTGGCGGGCGGCTGGGCGACTCCGCATACCCCCGATCGGCCGATCCCGCGCTGTCGATGCTCATCTCGACTTGCCCTGTCGGCCTGCCCGGTGCTGGCCGGAGCCACCTCGCTCCTGGCCATCGGCGAATGGATCGCCGACGCCCCGCCGACGCACTGCGGGCGCGGACGTCGCGCCTTCCCCGGCCTGGCGGGGCCCTCTCACTGCCAGGGGACGGCGGCCAGGCGGAGGTGGCCTTCGCCGCCGCGGTCGCCGGGGCTGAGCCAGGAGTAGACGAGTTGGTCGTTGTTGCTCAGCTCCGGATGGCCGACGAGGGTGTAGCAGCCCCAGCCCCCGCCGGTACAGGTGTCGGGGACCTTCGCTGAGACGGCGGCGGTCCAGGGGCCCGTCGGGGAGGTGGCGGTGTAGACGGTGAAGGGAGCGGATCCGAAGCCCGTTTGGACGATCATCGCCAGGCCCTTCGAGGTCGTCTCGGAGTAGTCCTGGACGGCCATCCCCCAGGGCACGACCCCGCCCGGGAGCACCGACGCCAGGTGGCCGTCCGCCTGCGCCGAGCCGTGCCAGCCGGCCGGCTGGCCGCCGAGCGGTTGGGCCCACCATTGGTAGTCGGCCGCGTTGCCCCAGCGGCTGGGATCGGAGCTGGAGACGCGGGCCACGAACACTCCGGGGTTGCTGCCGCGTCCATAGTCGAACAGGTACAGGTAGCCGTCACCACCGAAGATCGGGGAGCTGAGCCCCTGGCCGAGCGGCAGGTTGCCGCCGGTCGCCGACACGTCGAACGGGACCGACCGGGCGGTGAACGTGTTGCTGGCGGGCTCGTACACGGTGAGCACCATCCGCTGCAGAAGCCAATCTCCTCCGCCTGACACCAGGCACATCTCGCCGTAGGTCAGCAGCACCCGCTCGGTACCGGGAATGGCCGCCGCACCCCCGATCCAGGCGACGGCGGTGCCGCCCGGCGAGCACGGGACCGGTGGGCTGCCCGGCCTCTTCAACCCGGTCGGATTCGGAAAGAACGGCTGGGAAGAGGTGAGATCCGTGCGCGGCGGAGCGGGCGGCGTCGGCACCTCGGTGAGCGCGCGGGGCGCCTGCCCGGGGGTGAACGGGCCGATCGCCGCGGTGCCGGTCACGGAGTTCGGGAACGGATTGCCGTTCAGTCCGGTGTCGCCGAACACCCACAGGGCCTTGCCCGGGGCGTAGACCGCGCTCACTCCGCCATCGCGGGAGATGCGGTTCGTGGGCGTGTCGGCCGCCGTGAGGATCCGGCCGAGGTCGGACGTCCCGGCGGTGGTGCTCGTGGCCGTCCGGAAGGTCTGGAAGGCGTCGAAGTCGCCGAGGTCGGACGGGGTGGTGCCCGGCACGTTGACCTGCGTGGCGAACGGCCCGGTGCACAGCGGGCCCGAAGCGGGGATGTTGGTGTCACCGGAGCCGCACACCTGGTAGTGGTAAAGCCCGCCCGGGTTCAGACCGCTCAGCGCGTGCGTGATCGTGAACTCCGAAACGGGGGACGACGCCGGGCCGATCGGCGTGGATTGGGAGCTCTGCACGGAAGGAGTGGGGCCGTTCTCCCACCATTGGAACCAGCCGAGGCACGGATTGTCCGGAGCGTCGGCCGCGCAGTTCACCTCGGCGGTCAGCGTCGCCGAGGTGGACGTGACGGACGTCGGCGGCGTCGCCACCCCGTCGCATCCGGCGAGCAGCAGCATGAGCGCGGCGGCAGTTGCGGTCGAACGCTTGACGGTCATGATCCGCTCCGTTCGTCGCCCCGAACGGTAACCTCACCACTCTCAGTCGTCCCCGATCTGGCACAAATCGGACACCGTGCGGAACGTCCACCCGGTGGAGCCAGGCCGTCGGCCGAGACGGGCCGGTGCGCCGTACGTCCCACGCTCGCTCTCGCACTTGGCCGTTGACAGTGCGGCGGCGGGCTCCTGCATGCCCGCCGAGGGAACGCCACCGAAACGCTGCTGGGCGCCGGGCTCTACGGCGCGACGCTCCTTGCGCACCGCGCTCTCATCTCCGCCCGCCCGGTCGAAGAGCTCCACGGTGAGCGCGGACCGGCCGATCCCCATCAGCCCGCACACCACCTCGACCATGCCGTCGATCTGATCCGGCGTCCCGGTGAACCGGCCGGACAGCAGCTCCGGACTCGGCAGGACGATCTCCCGCGACGACGGCCAGCGGCCGAACTCCCCGATGAACCAGCTGATCGACGCCTCGATCCACACCTGGTGCGCCACACCGACCGGGCAATCGGTGCTCACCACCGGCGACCACGGCCGCGGCCTTTCCGGTTCTTCGTTCGTCGCGCTCCCCGACAGGGGTCCTCGCACGTCCGCTCACGATTCATGGGTCGCGGCGCCGACGCCTTTTATGGCGGCGGTCCTGGCTTTACGGAATGTCTTCATTGGCGTCCGCGCCATCGGAACTGGCCGGGCCGCACGGCATTTTTTGGCACACTTCTCTCCCGTATTCCAGGGCACGCCCGGAGCGGGAGATCAGGATCATCGACGAGATCGGCAGCGGATGGTCGAGGTGGAGAACTACCGCAGTCAGGTCCGGCGCATCGAGTGGGACAACGGCGCCGCAGAGATCGTCGACCCGTCAACCGGCCATCGCGAGCCCTTCAAACCCGCTGACGCCGCCGCATTCCTCCAGCGGTTCCTGCAAGGCTAGTACTCCGGCCGGTGCACCCGGAGGACGCCGCGATCGTCGGGGCGGCCTTCTCCGGGCTCGCCGAGTTCGAGGGAAAGAGGTTCGATGCGGGGCCGGTTGGAGGCGGTCACCGTGGCGGATGCCACTGGGCCCTGTGCCGCCGCCGGGCTGGCAGTTTGCTGTCCTGCCTGCGATGAGTTCCGGTGCTCCATCGGGTCTCCACTCCGGGACGACCCCTACGACCAAGGAGGAGCTTCATGGGCAAGGTCATCTACGGGATGCACACCTCGATCGACGGCTACATCGAGGACCGCGACGGCAGCATCGGCTTCTCGGAGCCGGCCGAGGACGCTCACCAGGCGGCGAACGACCAGGCTCGCCAAACCGCCGCCTTCCTGTTCGGGCGGCGGCTGTACGAGATGATGGAGAAGCCCTGGACGCAGGAGCTCGGCAAGGAAGGCACCCCGGCCGTGGAGCGGGAGTTCGCCCAGATCTACAAGGAGACGCCGCGGTACGTCTTCTCCGATACCCTTCAGACCGTCCCCGATGGGGTCACGCTCGTCCGCCGCAAGGACGCCGTATCCGTGGTGACGCGCCTCAAGCGGGAGATCGACGGCCCCCTCGAGATCGGCGGTCCCGAGCTGGCCGTCTCCCTGCTGGACCTGATCGACGAGTTCTGGGTGTGCGCGCTCCCCGTGGTCATCGGGGGCGGCAAGCCGTTCCTGCCCGTGGGAAGCGGACTGCGGCTGCGCCCGGTCGAGTACCGTTCCTTCGCCTCGGGAGCCACGCACGTGCGCTACGTACGCGCCTGACCCGCCAGGAGCGGGCGGGGCGGGGGCCCTGACCCGGCGAGGACTCACCAGTGTCCGTTTCGTAGTTCGCAAACTCCGAAGGTCCGTCGGCCCGGGCACGGGGCCGCGGTCTCGCTGCTGCGCAATGCCCGGTGACTTCGCCCGCCGCCACGGCCGCGCGCCGAAAGTGGCGAACCTCTGGTGCGGCCGCTGTGGTCTTGAAAGCCTCGATCGGCCCGAAACGGGCATCGACGGGAACCGCGCTCGCCCGGTTTCTCCGAGTGCCCGGCCCGAGGGCTGGCACCGGCTGCTCGCCGGCGACGGCTCCCTGCCGCGCGAGGCTCGTCTCACCGAGGCGGAACGGCATACCGCTGGCCATCGAGCCCTTCACCGTGAAGGTAGGTCGGGTCAGTGTTGGTGGGACGGCTTTGTTGTGGCGCGTGGGTCTTGTCCGTTGGCTGTGACGACGAATTGGCCCATGAGGCCCAGGTCCTCGTGGTTGAGGATGTGGCAGTGGTACATGAAGGGCGCCGCAGGGTCGGGGGTGCCCCGGAAGCGCATGGCGATGCGGATGGGGACGTTCGGCGGGGTGTGGATGGTGTCCTTCCAGCCGCGCAGGTGCGGCGGCGGGTCGTCGCCGCCGACCGACAGCACCTGGAACTGCACGTCGTGGACGTGGAAGTTGTGAGGGCTGCCGTCGATGGAGGTGACCTCCCACACCTCGGTGCCGCCCTGGGCGACGGCGAAGTCGATGCGGTCCATGTCCATGGACCTGCCGTTGATCGTGTACTTGGCGAGCCGGAAGTGGCGGGCCGGTGGCGTCGCCGGGTCGGCGAGGCGGGGAGGGTCGGCGAGCCGGTCGGGGAGTGGTGGCGACGGTGTGAGCCGCGGCGCGGCGCGCAGCTGGAGGATGTCGAGGGTGTCGTCGCCGCCGGTCCAGCGACGGTCCCAGAGGTTCAGGCCGGTGCGGGGCGGGAAGCTGCGCAGGACGTCCCGCTCCCCGGGCCGCAAGGTCACCACGATCTCGGCGCGTTCGGCCGGGCTGAGCTGCACCCGGCGGGTCTCGTGCGGTGCCGCCAGCCGGCCCCCGTCCGTGCCGATCTGGGTGAACTCCCGTCCGGAGGCGAAGCCGAAGCGGTAGATCCGCGAGTTGGACGCGTTGAGCAGCCGCAGCCGGACCCGCTGGGTGGTCACCGGAAGGTACGGGGCCGGCGTGCCGTTCACGGTGACGAGGTCGCCGACGATGCCGTTGCCGCCCTGGGAGCGGTGCCGTTCGTCGAGCCGGTTGTCGTCGGTCAGGTTGATGTCCCGCACGATGACGGGGACGTCGTCGACGCCGTACCGGCCGGGCAGCTCCGGAGGATCCGGCTCGTCCAGGATGAACAGGCCCGCGATACCGCGGTAGACGTGGACGGCGGTGCGGCCGTGGGGGTGCGGGTGGTACCAGAGGGTGGCGGCGGGCTGGTCGATCGTCCACGTCGGTGACCAGGTGGCGCCCGGCTTGACCGGCTGGTGGGGGCCGCCGTCCATCCGGGCGGGCAGATGCATGCCGTGCCAGTGCAGGGTGGTGGTCTCCGGCAGATCGTTGCGGAAGCGCACCAGCACCGTCTCGCCTCGGGTCGCCCGCAGCGTCGGCGCCAGGTGCGGGCCGTTGATCCCCCAGGTGGGGGTCGGGGCGCCGGGACGGAAGCGGTGCCGCCCCGGCGACGCGCGCAGGTCGAACACGCGCCGGCCGTGCGCGTCGCGGCGGGAGCGCGCCTGTGGCGGGATGAACAGCCGGTTCTCGAACCGGATCTTCCCGGCGGTGTTCAGGTCGGCGCCGGACCACCACCATCCGACGCCGCCGGCGGAGGCGGCCGCGGTGGCGGGTACGGCGACGAGTCCGGCCTTCAGGAGGGTGCGGCGCCTCATACGGACTCCACCGTGACGGTGTCGGCGCCACCGGCGATGATCAGCTGGTAGCCGGGGGTGCCGGAGTGGTGGGTGGACCGGGTCAGTCCGTCACCGACCGCGCCGTACCATTGGTCGTCCAGCGTGACCTTGGTGATGCCCTTGGCCGCCTCCAAGCGGACCGGCACGTCCGCGGGACGTTCGATCCGCAGGTCCTTGACCGAGGCCAGCCGGATCACGCGGGCCCGGGCCGGGCGGTCCAGCATGAGCCGGACGTGGGCGGCGCCCGAGTGGAACGTCACCGAGAGCACATCGATGCCGGTGAGGTCGGCGTCCAGGTGCCGCGCGCCGCCGTGGACGTCCAGCGCCCACGGCACGGCGGGGTTGAGGGTGAGGGTGGAGGGACGGGAGCGGGCCCGCAGGCGCGCACCGGTGGAATAGGCGATGTGCACGTTGGCCTCCGAGGTCCACACCGTGGGCAGGGGCGTGCCGAAGCGCGCGTCCAGGAGATCGGCCTGGGCGGGGTCGGAGCGCAGGGTGATCTGGTCCAGGCCGTCGTCGAAGCTCAGCCGGGCGGTGGTGGACGCGGTGGGCATGGGGACGACGATGTGATCGTCGCGGACGCCTTCGGCGGTGGCGAGCGTGGTCATGGCGTATCCCTTCATGAAGTGGCGGATCTACAGCGAGCGGGCTCGGGAGGGCAGTGCGCGGGTGAGGGCCAGTCCCAGGGCGAAGGCGGCGACGGCGTAGCCGAGGGACCACTGCGCGGCGGTGTCGATGTCCCGTCCGCCGGCCAGCAGCGTGGTGAACAGCGCGCCGACGACGGCGACTCCGGTTGCGCCGGCCACCTGGATGACGGTGTTGACCACACCGGAGGCGGCGCCGGCGTCGGCGGCGGGCACGGCCGACAGGACGATGCCGACCAGGACCGGGGCGACGAGCCCGAAGCCGAGGCCGCCGAGCAGCAGTCCGGGCACCAGGTGCCGGGCGCCCAGCCCGTCTCCCGCCACGGCGATCGTGCCGATCAGCGCGACCATGGCGGCGGTCAGCGCCAGCGCCCCCACGGCCACCAGGCGGCGTCCGGCCGTGCCGGCCAGACGCACCGCCAGGCCCGACGTGACGGCCAGCCCCAGCGGCCAGGCCAGGAAGGTCAGGCCGACCCGTAGCGCGGAGAAGCCGTGCCCCTGCTGGAGTTGGAGGGTGAGCACCAGGAACAGCGCGGTGATCGAGGAGAACATGGCGATGACCACGGCCAGCCCGGCCACGAACGACCGCCGCCGGAACAGCGACGCCGGCATCAGCGGCTGCGTGTGCCCGCTCTCCCGGCGAGCCTGGAGGCGGGCGAACGCCGCGAGGGCGGGGACGGCGGCGGCCATCATCAGCCACACCCAGCCGGGCCAGCCCAGTTCCGCGCCCTGGATCAGCGGATACAGCACCAGCAGCAGGCCGGCGGTCACCAGGGCGACGCCGGGCAGGTCCAGGCGGGGCGGCCGGGGCGAGCGGGATTCGCGCATCAGCACGGCGGCGCCGACCAGCGTGGCCAGACCGATGGGCACGTTCACCCAGAACACGGAGCGCCAGGCCAGCCCGAACACGTCGTTGCCGACCAGCAGCCCCCCGACGATGGGCGCGGCGGCCGCCGCGAGCCCGTTCACCGCGCCGTACATGCCCAGTGCCTTGGGACGTTCCTCACGCGGGAACGCCACCTGGATGGTGGCCAGCACCTGGGGCACCATCATGGCCGCGGCGGCTCCCTGGACGGTGCGTGCGGCGATCAGCATACCGATGCCCTGCGCCAGCCCGCAGGCGGCGGAGGCGGCCGTGAATCCGGCGACGCCGGTCAGGAACACGCGTTTGCGGCCGAGCATGTCGCCCAGCCGCCCACCGGTGATCAGCAGCAGCCCGAGGCCGAGCGCGTACGCGGCGATGATCCACTGGACGTCGGCGTTGGCGGCGCCCAGATCGTCCTGGATGACCGGGGCGGCGACCACAACGATGGTGATGTCGACCAGGTCCATGAACACGGCCAGCAGCACGATGGCCAGCGCGCCCCAGCGGCGAGGATCCCCCGGCCCGGCTTCCGCCCGTGGCGGGACGCCCTGGTGCGTCATGATGCGGCTCCTTTTCGGCGGTGCGGTGACCGGTGCCTTGGAGCCTCGCGCTGAGCGGGGCGGTCTCGCTTCGGAGCGATGTCCTATCCGGTGCCTTAGATCCGGGCTGAGGGGCCTTAGTACGCTCGGGGCGTGACAGCGTTCGTGGGGCGGCGGGCGGTGCTGGACGCCGTCGTGGCCGCCGCCCGGGGCGCGCGGGGCGGGGAGCCGCAGGCGGTGCTGGTGACCGGGCTGCCGGGGATGGGCAAGACACGTCTGCTGGAGCGGGCCGGCGCGGACCTCGCCGGCGGCGGCATGCGGGTGCTGCGGGGCGCCTGCGTCGAGTTGGGCACCGAAGGGCTGCCGCTGGCGCCGATCACCGCCGTGCTTCGCCGGCTGGTGGACGAACCGGGTCCGCGGGAGCTGCGACGGCTGCTGCCGGGCGTGGACGGGCTGTTGCGGCTGCTGCCCGAGCTGGACCCCGACCAGCGCGGCCCCGACCCCCAGGCCCGGCTGTTCGACCTGTTCACCGCGCTGCTGCGCGGGCTGGGCGGGCAACGGCCCACGGCGCTGCTGATCGACGACCTGCAGTGGGCCGACCGGTCCACGCGCGACCTGCTGGAGGTTCTGGTCCGGGCGCCGCGGCCCGCCCCGGTGCTGCTCGTCGTCACCTGCCGCTCGGATCTGGACCGGCGCCATCCGGCGCGCCCGTTCCTCGCCCGGTGGGCCCGGCTGGACCGGGTGCGCCGGACGACGCTGGAGCCGCTGTCGCGGACCGAGACCGCCGAACTGGTCGCGGCGGCGGACCCGGCGTTCGCCGACCAGGTCTACCGGCGCTCGGGCGGCAATCCGCTCTACGCGGAGGAGCTCGCGCGAGCCGGCGACGGGCCCCTGCCGGACTCGCTGCGCGACCTGCTCCTGGTCCGCGTCCATGAGCTCGCCCCGCGGGCACGGCGGCTGGTGGAGGTGGCCGCGGTGGGCGGGCGCCGAGTGTCGCACGGCCTGCTCGGCGCCGCCTCCGGGCTGGACGAACCGGCCCTGCTGGACGCGCTGCGGGCCGCCGCCGAGGCCCGCGTGCTGATCGCCCAGGGAGACGGTTACGCCTTCCAGCACGGGCTGATCCTGGAGGCGGTCGTCGACGAGCTCCTGCCCGCCGAACGCGTCGACCTGCACAGCGCATACGCCGAGGCGCTGCGCGCCGACCCCGGGCTCGTCGCGCCGGACCGGTACGCCGCCGAACTCGCGTTCCACTGGCACGGCGCGGGCCGGGCCACGGAGGCGCTGGCGGCCACGCAGGAGGCGGCGCGGGTCGCCGAGCGGCTCTCCGCCCCCGCGGAACAGGCGCACCTGCTCGAACGGGCCTTGGAGCTGTGGCATCGGGTGCCCGAGACCGGGCGCCGGGGCACCGTCCGGCTCGCCCTGTTCGAGTCGGCGGTCGCGGCGGCCAACTGGGCCGGCGAGCCGCTCCGGGCTCTGGACCTGATCGACCGCGCGCTCGCGGAAGCCGATCGTGTCCGCGAGCCCGCGCGGGTGGCGCGCCTCCTCGCCCAGCGGGGCATCGCCCTGCACGAACTGAACCGCGACGGGGCGCTCACCGCGGTGGAAGAGGCGAGCGTGCTGCTGCCCGCGGTCACCGGACCCGAACGCGCCCGGATCCTCGACCTGACCGCCGCCGTGCTCACGATGCACGGAGCCGCCGAACGGGGCCGCGACGCCGCCGCCGAAGCCGCCCGGCTCGCCGCCGAGCACGGCGACACCGCCCTGGAGATCAACGTGCGCATCACGCTGGGCTGGGCGCTCGCCGGCACCGGCGCCCACGACGAGGCGCTGCGCGTCCTCGGCCGGGCCCGCGACCTCGCCCGCGATCATGACGATCCGGTCGGCATCGCGCGGGCCTGCCTCAATATCGCCGAGACCTGCAACGTCCTCGGCGACCACCGGGAGGCGTGCGACGCCGCGCGGGAGGGCCTCACCGCCGCCCGCCAGTGCGGCCTGGAACGGACTCTGGGCACCCACCTGGCGTCCCGGCTGGGCACGGCACTCGCCGCGACCGGCGCGTGGGACGAGGCGGTGACCGCGGCCCGGTCCGCTCTCGAACGCGACCCGCAGGGGCAGCCCGCCGCCGAACTGCACCTCCTCTTGGCGGAGACGGCCCTGGCCCGAGGCGAGTGGGACACCGCCCGTGCGGAGTCGGCCTCGGCCGGCTCGATGTCAGGCGGACCACCCGGCCCCCAGGCCGTCGCGGTGACGGCATCGCTGGCCGTCCGCGACGATCGTCACGACCACGCCTGCGAACTGCTCACCGAGGCCTTGGCCGCCGCGGGCGCTCGCGCCGTCTGGCCCATGCTGCTCACCGCCGCCCGGATCGCCTCCCTGCTTCGTCCGGTGACCACGGAGGCCCGCCATACCCGCCTGACCGCCGAACTGCGCGCCGCCCAAGCCCGCCTCCCCACGGACACGCCGTTGCGCGCGCAATACGCGGGCCACGTGGCCGCCGAACTCAGCGCACACGCACCGGCCGCCGACATCAACGGCGCGGGGCCCGCGGGGATGTGGGCCGAGGTCGCGGACGGATGGGAGCGGCTGGAGCGGCCGTTCGAGATGGCCTGTGCCGGGCTGAGCGCGGGCGAACGCTCCCTGGCCACAGGAGACCGGGAGGGCGCGGCGGTCCGGCTGCGGAGAGCCGCCGAGGCGGCCGGCCGGCTGGGAGCCACGCCGCTGCTGGACGAGATCCGGGTACTGGCGCGCAACGCCCATCTCACTCTCGACGCCCATCTCACTCTCGACCCGGACACCCCCGCCGCGGGCAACGCCCTTGACCGCCTGGGGCTGACCGAGCGGGAGACGGAGGTGCTGCGGCTGGTCGCGGCCGGGCACACCAACCGGCAGATCGGAGAACGGCTCTTCATCAGCGCGAAGACCGTGAGCGTGCACGTGTCCAACATCCTGACCAAGCTGGGCGTCACCGGCCGCGGCGCGGCAGCGGCCACCGCCCACCGCCTCCGCCTGTTCGACGACGCCTGACAGCGCCATCGCCGGCTACGGCGGCGCACTTGCCGGACCGAGCGGCAACGACCGGGCGAGGTGTGGCGCCGCGCCGGCGACGATGTGAGCCCGGTGCTGATCGTCGACCGGCATGCCGACAAAGGCCGGCGACGCGCGGACGGGTGCCGTCCGCGCGCCGCCGATGGGTCGGAGGGAGCCGGTCAGGACTTTTCGGTGGAGCCGCTGGCCACTTCCTTGGGGGGTGTCTTCGACTCGGCCGGTGGTTCGGACCGCCGCTGCATCTTGTCGAGCTGCGCGGCGTACGCCGCGTGCGACTCCTGTCTCAGTCCCACCGCGAGGCTGAACATCATGACGAAGGACAGGAGGAAGATCGGGAGCCCGATCACCGTGATGACCTGTTGCAGGGCTCCCAGGGCCTCGTCGCCGCCGAGCACGATGAGCGAGGCGGCCAAGGTGCCCTCGGAGACGCCCCAGAAGACGCGCTGCCGCACCGGGCCGGCGTCGCCCTTGCCGACGCAGAGCATGTCCACGACCAGCGACGCCGAGTCCGAGGAGGTCGCGAAGAACAGCGCCACCACCAGGACCGCGATTCCTTGGATCAGGGTCACCGCCGGGTAGTTCGAAAAGAACTCGAACATCGCCAGCGGGACCTGTTCGTTGGTGACGACCTCACGGGTCAGGTCACCGCCGCTGCCGCCGATGCCGTCGATCTGCATGGCGGACCAGCCGAAGATGGCGAACCACACCACGGTGAACAGCGAGGGCGCGAGCAGGACGCCCCCGACGAACTGGCGGATCGTGCGGCCCTTGGAGATGCGCGCCAGGAACACCCCCATGAACGGCGCCCAGGTGACGGTCCAGGCCCAGTAGAAGACGGTCCAGTTCTTCTGCCAGCCCCAGCCGCCTTCCTTGGTGTAGTCGGCCATGGAGTCGTTCCACAGGGACAGCCCGACGAGACTCTCCAGGTACCGCCCCGTGCTCTCGAAGATCTGGCGGAACAGGAAGACGGTCTCGCCCCCGGCGAAGAGCACGAAGATCATCAACCCGACGGCCATCAGGATGTTGATGTTCGACAGCCGCTTCACGCCCTTGTCGAGGCCGACCACGATGGAGCCGACCGCGACGGCGGTGAGCACGGTGATCACCAGTACGCGGGTGCCGACGCCGTCCGACAGCGGCGTCAGCGCGCCGAGGCCGGCCGCGACCTGCGAGGTGCCCAGGCCCAGCGAGACCGCCAGGCCGAACAGGGTCCCCAGGACGGCGAAGATGTCGATCGTCTTTCCGATCGGGCCGTGGATCCGGTCCTTCAGGAACGGGTAGAACACCGAGCTGACGCGCATCGGAAGGTTGTACCGGTAGATGAAGAAGCCGAACGCGAGGCCGGGCAGGGTGAAGATCGCCCAGGTGTGCAGGCTCAGGTGGTAGAGGGAGAAGTCCATCGCCTGGCGGGAGGCCTCGACCGAGTACGGCTCCACCCCGGCGACCGGGGGCTCGGCGAAGTGCGTGATCGGCTCGGCGACGCCCCAGAACATCAGGACGGTGCCGATGCCGCCGGCGAAGAGCATCGCGAACCAGGAGAGGTTCCCGTATTCGGGGCGGGCGCCGTCACCACCGAGCCGGAGGTTGCCGTACCGGCTGAGCGCGGCCCATGCCAGGAAGACCAGCCAGGTGGTCACTCCGAGGATGAAGAACCAGCCCAGATTGGTGACGATCCAGTCCCGGCCCGAGCTGAAGACGTCGTTGATCTGGCCGGGCAACAGCAGCATCAGGAGCAGGAACAGGACCATCAACCCCGCCGAGACGAAGAAGATGGTGGGGTCCGTGCGCAGACCGAGCTTTCGGGCCCCTTCGGCGAGGGGGCCTTCCCCCGCACTCGATGCCACGGTGTCGCTCGGATCGCCTCTGGATTCGGTACCACCCGTCGGGGTTTCCGCCATGTCTGGACCTTTCCTTTGGTGTCAACGGATAGCCCCGCAGCGCGACACGATAATGAAACCGATGCTTTACCGTGACCTGGCCTCGGGTTTCGTTCGGACAGTGGTGGATTTGGTCGTTTTGATGAGGTAAGTGCTTTCGGGTTCGGAGGATAGGGCCTGTCCCGGGCTCTGTCCACGGCCGTTCGGAGGCAATTTCAAGTGGAGACTACAGCTGGCCGTGCCCGGTGCGCCGTGAAGGCGGATGTGTCGGGTCATCGGCAGGCCGGCGGGTGTTGTCGCCGAAACGCTTATGCCGGTGACCTCGGATTCGACCGAGTCGAGGCTGATCATCGTGATGCTGCGGTCGGGCGAACTCGTCGTCGAGGCTTCCCTGCGCTCCTCGCTCGCGCCGTCCATCGCATCGGTCATCCATGGATGGGTCGCTGCAGGCATCCGGCCCGGCCCGGCCCGGCACGGCACGGACCGCGCCACGTCACGGTCGGGACTCGGGCACAGGGGATGGAGAACGACAAGCGGGGTGATCTTACGCGCGACGCGTTCCGGCTGCGTCCGTACTCCGTGCTTCGCGCCTGGCTCAACTGCCCACCCGACCGATCGTGAACCGCCATCGCATCGTCGGCGGCGGGCTGTGCCGCAGCGTCGCCCGGCCGGCTCTAGCGAGATGCCGCCATTACTCGCGTCTTCGACCGCCATGCGGATCCCGGCATTTCCACGTCCCAGGGGCAAACGGGCATAGTCCCTTATGCAACCCAGTACGCAAGGTCATGGGCGGGCGAGCCGATCGAGGACGGTATCAGGGAATCCGTGCGTCAAACCTCGGCCCGCCCTTGGTCAGATATGAAGCAAGCTCCCTTTGGCTGAGATGGGCTTCACCGATTGTCCCTCTGGCAAAGTGCTTGAGGGTCACGCCGGAGACCAGCGCGCGGGTGGCTGTCGGCTCGCCGGTCGATCCGCTCGTCTTCGAGCCGGAAACCGGCTCGCGGCCGGTCCGGCTCTTCGTTCGGGGCCGGTCGCCGTCGGGCGCCCGCGTGTCCGTTCGCCTCGGGGAACGTCGCGCTCTCCGCACGGCTCGTACCCGCCGTCTTCGCTCTTGCCCTCGACGGATACATTTGCCGCTTGCGCGATCTTGCGGGCGCGGGGGCGGGCGCGGATTTCCGGGCGAGGCGGTCGTCCAGGAGAGCCGCGGGTTCGTCGGGTGGCGGCGTGTACGGACGATCTTGACGTGTGCTTCCCGGCCTTCTCCGTATGGCCGGATTCACAGGGGAGTGCGGGCGGTCGCGCGGCTTCAGTTGACTTCAGCGCTGAAGACGAGAAACCGTCGAACCTGCCGCACCAGGTGGGAGTTCAGCGCTGCGGCAATAGCGTGATCGCCGCGCTTCTCCCAGCCGCAGGAAGAATTCTTCATCGCATCAGATGCGGGATGGTGTCCGGGTGTTCAGGGGATCGTGGTGTGGCGTTCTGCCGGTGGTACCTCCATGTGGTCGTGGGTGCCGTGGCGGCGGATGTCGGCGGCGGTCTGGCCGAGTTCCGCCTTGAGGGCGCGGCTGACGTGGGTGGCGTCGAGGACGCCCCAGCGGGCCGCGATCGCGGAGACCGTCTGGGCGGCCAGGGACGGGTTGGCGAGGTCGCGGCGGATGCGTTCGAGGCGGTGCCGCCGGATCCAGGCCGAGAGGGTCGCTTCGCGCGGCTGGAGGATCTTGTGCAGGTAGCGGACGGAGATCCGGTGTGCGCGGGCCACCGCCTCCACCGAGAGTTCGGGGTCGGACAGGTGCGCCAGGCAGTACGCGAGGACCCGGCCGGCGAGGCCGTCAGGCGCGGCGGGCGGCAGGACGTTGGTGAGCTGGGCGATCACGAGTGATACGAGCGCGTCGGCCAGGTACTGGTCGGCGCTGCCGTTCGAGGGTCCGGCCACGTCGGCGAGGTCGCGCAGGAAGCCGCCGATGGCTGCGTGCAGCCACGTGTCGGTCGGGGCGGCTACCGCGGTGTGGCGGGACATGAGGCTGGCGTGTGCGCCCAGCGATGAGGGTCGGGACGGCGACGATCACGCTTTCGGCCGTGTTCAGGCACCGCAGCTCGCGCGCGTAGGGGCGGACGGTCTCGTAGCCGACCATGTCACCCGGCTTCAGCAGGGACTGCCTGCCGGCCTGTTCGATGCCGATGCGGCCGGCGTCCAGGAAGACCAGCTTGAGCATTTCGCGATCGGTGGAGCGGATGAGCCCGGCGGGCCGGACGATCGTGCACGGCGCGCTGCGGACCCGGGCTATGCAGACGTCCCCGATGCGGGTGCCGCGGAACGCGCCGGTGAAAGGCCGGTCCCTGTCGGGTTTGATGCGCATCGGGGCGCAGACGTCCGACAGCGCGTCTTCGAGTTCGTCGGAGTCGCCGACCTCGCGGTCCTCGATGCCAGGTAACCGTCACCTGTCACAGCCTCTCCACGATGCCGCGCCGGCCCCCGCCGCCCGGGCGGCGGTCCTACAGGTGGGTCCAGATGCTCTTCACTTCGGTGTACGCCTCGATCGCCTCCCAGCCCATCTCCCGGCCCAGGCCGGACGCCTTCATCCCGCCCCACGGCGCGGCCGCGTCCAGGATCGGGAAGGTGTTGATGTAGACGCTGCCGGCCCGTATCCGCCGGGCCAGGCGGTTGGCCGTGCCGATGTCCCGCGACCAGATGTAGGCGGTCAGTCCGTATTCGGTGTCGTTGGCCTTGGCGGCCAGCTCGTCCGGGTCGTCGTAGGGCAGGACGGACATCACCGGGCCGAAGATCTCCTCGCGGGCGATCCTCATGTCCTGGCCGACCCCCGCGAACACCGTCGGCCGGTAGAAGTATCCGCTGCTCAGTTCGCCGTCCGCCCGGGCGCCGCCGGTGACGACTTCCGCGCCCTCCTCCTTGCCGATCTTCACGTAGCCGTCGACCCGTTCGAGATGCTCGGCCGACACCAGCGGCCCGAGGTTGGTGTCCGCGTCGGGGCCGGACCCCAGCTTCATCCGGGACGCGGCGCCGGCGAGCTTCTCGGTGAACTCGTCCGCCCGCTTGCGGTCGACGTAGTACCGGGTGCACGCGGCGCACACCTGCCCGGAGTTGAACACGCCGCCAGCAGGTTGCCCTGGATGACGCCGTCCACGTCGGCGTCCGCCGCGATGATGCTCGGCGCCTTGCCGCCCAGTTCGAGGGAGACGCGCTTGAGCGCCCGTCCGGCCTCGGCCGCGATCTCCCGTCCGACCTCCGTCGACCCGGTGAAGGAGATCTTGGCGACCTTGGGGTGGCGGACGAGGGCCCGGCCCGTCTCCGGGCCGCCGGTGACGATGTTGACGACACCGTCGGGGAAGCCGGCCTCCACGAAGAGTGCGCCGAGGCGCAGCGTGCTCAGCGGAGTCTGCTCGGCCGGCTTGATCACCACGGTGTTGCCCGCCGCCAGCGCCGGGGCGAACTTCCAGCCGGCGATCGGCAGCGGGAAGTTCCACGGGACGATGAGCGCGCACACGCCCAGCGGCTCGCGGCGCGTCCGGAAGTCGACGTCCGGGACCGACGGCGAGGCGGTCACGCCGGTGATCTTGGTGGCCCAGCCGGCGTAGTACCGGAGGTGGTCCGCCAGGCCGGCGATGGAGCCGCCGCTGACGTACAGCGGCTGGCCCTGGTCGGTGGTCTCCAGGCGGGACAGCTCGTCGGCGCTCCGCTCGACGAGCTCCGCCAGCCGCAGCATCAGTTTCGCGCGCGCCGCGGGCAGCATGTCCGCCCATTCGGGCGAGCCGCGGTGAGTATCGCTGCTTTCGTCTTCACCGTGTTCCCCTCCTCGGCGAGCGCGACAACGGGGAAGGCGCGCTACGCCGACCGTAGGCGGCAGGCCCGGCTTCGAGGTCGCCACAGCGCGCACCCCCGCTCGCCATTTCGTGCACGTCATCCGCCCGCACCGGCGCAGCCAGGTGGGGCGGCATCGCGTGCATCGCGTCGCCGATCAGCACGCATCGGCCGCGCCCCCATCGGCGTGGGACGCGGAGCCGGGGCCACGGTGCTGTTCGTCGACCGGTGCGCGGGGGGCTACGGGACGGTGCGCTTGGTCATTCCGTCGGCGGACGGGTCGATGCCCCAGGTGAAGATCTTGTCCGGGTGGATGCGGATGAGGGCGGTGGTGAAGCCCTGCGAGGCGTCCTCGACGACCGTTTCGGCGCGTCCGCGGATCTCGATGCCGCGGACGCGCCAGGGCTTGACGGAGGCCAGGTCGTCGATGACGAAGGCGACCTGGTCGTTGTCGCGCAGGTTGCGGTATTTGCGGGTCTTGGTGAGGTTGTAGCCGCGGATGTCGATAGTGCCGGTTTCGGCGTTGTAGCTGAATCCGACGGGATTGTTCTGCGGGTCGCCCTTGGGGCCGACGGTGGCCAGGCGGCCGAGCCGCTGGGTGGCGAGGTATTCGCGTTCAAGATCGGTGAGGCTCATGGTGCCAGCATGGAGCCTTGAGCATGGTTGAGGTCAAGCTCTGTCGACGCGCCGCGGGCCGCCCGGCCCGGTCGGTGACCGTTCGGCCGAACGTTCGCGCCCGGTATTTAGATGGATGTTTGCCGCTGCGATGTCTGCTGCGTATGTCCACATTGAGGCTTTTGGGGTGAAGTGGAAGGTCTGGTGCGGCGGACTCCACGTATGAAGGTCGCGCCATGCCCGCATCGCCCACCGGTCGCATTGCCCACCACGCTCGTCCGACACGGCGGTTCTCAGTGGCCCTCGCCGCACTCGCCGTGCTTCTGCTTCTCGGCGGCCTCGCCTCGTGCGGCCAGGCGGACGAGGAGTTCCCGCGGAGCACGCCGCCCGGATCCGCGGCGCCGTCCACCCCGGTCCCGCCGAATATGCCGGACGGAGGACGGCCGGCGCCCGCCACGCCAGGTGAGCCCGGCAAGGAGCCCGCGACGCGGGAGCCACGCGACGGAACCGCCCTCGATCCGCGCTTCGACACGTGCGCGGAGGCCAATGCCCATGGATACGGCCCGTATTTCAAGGGCGTGGACCCCGAGTACCACTGGTACCGCGACGCCGACCATGACGGCATTGACTGCGAACCCTGGCCCGGATGGGAGTCGTGGGAGCCGAGCCCGAGCCCGGAGCCGTCCAGCCCGGAGCCGGAGCCCTCGGATCGGGAGACGAGCGTGGAGCCGTCCGCCCCGGTGCCGAGCGAGGAGACGCCGCCCACCGGGCCCGGTGATGAGCCGCCGGACCAGGGGCCGAGCGAGGAACCACCGGGACCGGGGCCCGGCGAGGAGCCGTAGGCCCCGCGCCCACAGGCCGCCCATGCCGGCGCGGGCGCGCATCCGAGGATCCAACCGGATTGACCGGCCGGCCCGGAGCGGGCCGCGCGGAGGTAGCCCGGCTACAGGGACGCGATCAGGCTTCGCAGACGCGGGGACATCTCGTTCGGCAGCTCGTCGTTGGCGTACCAGCGCGCCTCAAGGATCTCCGCCGCGTCGAGTTCGAGCCGCCCGCCCGTCACCCGCGCCTCGTAGTACGCCTCCACCCGGTGCCGGTACCCGCTGGCGAGGCCGACCGGACGCCCGGCGACCTCCACTTCCAGGGACGTCTCCTCCCGGATTTCGCGGGCGACGCCGTCCTCCAGCCGCTCTCCGGCGTTGACGTATCCGCCGGGCAGCCCCCACGCGCGGTAGGCGGGCCAGAGCCGGTGCCGCAGCAGCAGGATCCGCCCCTGATCGTCCCGGACGATTCCGCCCGCGTACACCAGGAACGTCCGATGCCTCAGCCGGGCGAGCCGCCATTGCATCCGCCCGCCGAGCCGTTTCCACATCCGGGCGGCCGTCCGGTGAACCACCGTCCCGAGGCGCCCGCGCGCATGGAGCGCGGCAGACCGGATCTCCATTGCCGAATGCTAGCCGCCCCTGATCGATGTGGCTTCGGCCACACCGCGCCTGATCGGGATCCTTAGGGACGTTCCGGTTCGTCCCTAAGGAAAGGCCAACGACCCGGGGGGGCGCTTTGACCGCGAGCGTGACGCACCGAACAGAGACGGAGCCCGACTCGGCGCCGATACCGCGGCGCGGGGGGCCCGTCCGGCTACTGCGCAAGATCGCGGTCACGGTCGTCGGGTTCGCCCTGATCGTCGCGGGAGTCGCGATGCTGGTGCTGCCCGGGCCCGGGATCGTGGCGATCCTCGCCGGACTGGGACTGCTGGGCACCGAGTTCCCCCGGGCGCGCCGCATCAGCGAGCGCCTGAACGGCTACGCCCGCGCCGCCTGGCACCAGGTCAGGAAGAGAATGGGGCGAGGCCGCGCCGTCTAGCGTGCAGTAGCGCCGCCATGGTGAACGAGGCGGTCATCTCGCCGCGGCTCAGAGCCGGACAGGGCGTTGCCGGGGCCGTCCACCGAACCCGCGGACGAGGGCTCGCGGACCACGGTGGAAACCAGCGTCCAACTCTGGCGGGCGGGGCCGCTGCTGGAGGCGGTCAGCGGGCGGCGCCAGGAGATCGACGCGGCGCTCACCGCGATGGCCTGGGCCGCGGGGAAGGCGGCCGTGCAGGCGGCGCGGTCCCTGCCCGGAGGGGTGTTCACCCCTGTTGGACGGGGCGGAGCTGCCCGAGACCGAGCCGCTGCCCGCGCATGGCCAACCGGGAACTGCTGCCCGCCGGCGTCCGCTGGACCCGCACACGCTGAAGCTGGACGGCGAGGTCGCCCTGGGGCGCCTCGTGTCCGTCGCGCAGGCGGGCCCGCTCGACTGGGACGCCGTGTTCGAGACGCTGAACCCGCGGCCGCGGGTGTTCGGGGGCGCCGCCGCGGTCGCCGACCGGCCCGCCGAACTCGACACCTTCCGGACCGGGGCGTCATTTCCACCTCGGGCATGCTGAATGGCGGCCCCGCCGTCCAGTGGGCGCGGAGGGTTCTGCCCGAACCGGGCAGCGCGCTGTTCGTCTCCGGTTATCAGGACGAAGAATCGCCTGGCCGTGCGCTTCTCGGCCTCCCCGCGGCGGGCGGTACTTTCACGTTTCCCGATCATGGTGATGAGGTCAACGTCCCCCTTCGTGTCCGGGTCGAGACGATGCGGCTTTCCGTGCACGCCGACCGCCGCGGTCTCCTCGACATCGCCGACGAGGTCGCGGCCCGGAGATCATGCTGGTCCACGGCGTTCCCGGGCGTCAGCGCGCGTTCGGCAGATCCTCCGCGTCCGTGGCCGGCGGACGGCGGGCACCGGCGGACGGCACGCGGGGAACGCCGTGTGAAGAATGGACTGGTGGGGTTTCTGAGGCCATTGTGATTCAGGCCGAAATGGTTGTTACTTCTTGGGTCTTGACAATCTTGAATTGGTAGGAATCGCGGATTTCTACGGCAAATCATGACAAACGTTGTTGATCAGGAGTGTGCTTGGGAGAATGGCGGCACGGGTATAAGTCGGGCGACCCAATTCGCTTCGTCGCTCCGGAGTGCAGATGCGTCTCTCCCGCCCCCTTCTGTCCGCTTTTGGTGCGGTGACTCTCGCCGCCGGTTCAATGGTGTGGTCCGGGGCCGCCTATGCGGCCGGGCCCAACTACGTCGCACTCGGGGATTCCTACTCGTCCGGCACGGGGGCCGGAAGCTACGACCCGGACAGCGGGTCGTGCAAGCGCAGCGCCAACGCCTACGCGAACCTGTGGGCGGCGTCGCACACCACGGAGTCGTTCAAGTTCGTCGCCTGCTCGGGGGCGACCACCACGGACGTCGCCGGCGGGCAGCTCGGCGCGCTCGGCTCCTCGACGACGCTCGTGAGCATCACGGCCGGCGGCAACGACGCCGGCTTCAGTGACGTGATGCAGACGTGCGTGCTGTACTCGACCTCGACGTGCCAGAGCAGGGTGGCGCAGGCCGAGAGCTACATGAGGAACACCCTGCCCGGACGCCTCGACTCGCTGTACTCGAAGATCCGGGCGAAGTCCCCCTCGGCGCGCGTGGTGGTGCTCGGCTACCCGCGCCTCTACACGATCGTCGACTGGTGCGTGGGGCTGAGCAACGCCAAGCGCACCGCGCTCAACGGGGCCGCCGACACCCTGGCGGGCGTGACCGCCAGGGCCGCGGGCCGCGCCGGCTTCGCCTGGTCCGACGTCCGGGACGAGTTCGCCGGGCACGAGCTGTGCTCCGGCGACGACTGGCTCAACGCGGTGACGATCCCGATCGAGTCGTCCTACCACCCGACCGCGCGGGGGCACCGGCTCGGCTACCTGCCCGCCCTGACCGGCTCCGCCCGGACCGTCCTGAAGAGCCCGGCCGGAACCGACCTGCGGAAAAAGGCATGACGGCGAGGGCCGTCGGCGAGGCGCCCACCCGGACGGGTGAGCGGTAGCCGGGGCCCGCGCCGATCGCGAGCATGCCCTGGACGAACACGAGCACGATCATCGCCGCCGGGTTCCGGCCGTCAGCGTGAGGGCGGTCCGCCCGGCGGCGAGTGCCGTCATGCCGGTCACGACGAGCGCGGCCGGATGCGCGCCGGCGGTCCGGCCGCCGATGGTGACGCCCGCGAAGGAGCCCGCGCCGAAGAACGCGAGCAAAGGCCGGCACCCGGACGGAGCCGAGGCCGGCGGGGGTTGACAGAATATTGTTCTGTGATGCCAGAATAATGTTCTGTGAGCGAGGCCGGCCGGGAGAAGGTGCTGCGCGCGGCGCTGGAGCTGTTCGGGCGGAGCGGGGTCGCCGGGACGACGCTGAGCAGCCTCCGTGCGGCGAGCGGCGTGAGCGTGGGCAGCTTCTACCACCACTTCGCGGGCAAGGAGCAGGTCGCGGAGGCGCTGTTCATCGAGTGCCTTTCGATGTATCAGGACGCCTTCCTGGAAGAGCTCCGGGCGCATGACAGCGCGCGCGGGGCGGTGCCCGCGGTGGTGGCGTTTCACGTGCGGTGGTGCAGGGAGCATCCCGAGCAGGCGAGGTTCATGTTCACGGAACGTCCGTCCGGGAGCACCGGGCTGGCCGATCGCAACCGGATGTTCTTCCGTGAGGTGCGCAACTGGTGGCGCGTTCAGGTGCGCCACGGGGAATTGATCGACGTCGACGTCGTGACGGCGTTCGTGCTGTGGCTCGGGCCCGCGCAGGAGTTGAGCCGGCTGTGGCTGAACGGCCAGAGCCCGGAGCCGGACGGCGAACAGGTCGTGTCGCTTAGCGAGGCCGCATGGCGGTCGGTGGGAGGTAACCATGGTGATTGACGCGTGGATGCAGCACGGGACGGTGCGGTTCCTCCAGCACGAGATGCTGGATTCGCTGTGGCGGTGGACCGGGCAGAAGCCTCCGGAGGAGGAGGTGCCGGTCGAGACGACGGTCGGCGCCATGGACGCCGGGGGAGTGGACGTCGGGCTCATCAGCGCCTGGTACGGCCCGGAGGGCGCCCTGGTGAGCAATGACGAGGTCGCCTCGTTCGTGGAGCAGGCCCCAGGGCGCCTGCTGGGCATCGCGTCCGTGGACCTGCGCAAGCCCATGGACGCCGTCCGGGAGCTGCGGCGGTGCGTCCGCGAACTGGGGTTCAGGGGGCTGCGCGTCGTGCCGTGGCTGTGGGAGCTGCCGCCCACCGACCGGCGCTTCTACCCGCTGTTCGCCGAATGCGTGGAACTGGGCGTCCCCTTCTGCACGCAGGTCGGGCACACGGGTCCGCTGCGTCCGAGTGAGACGGGACGTCCGATTCCCTACGTCGACCAGGTCGCGCTCGACTTCCCGGAGCTCGTCATCGTCGGCGGGCACATCGGCTATCCGTGGACGGAGGAGATGGTCGCGGTGTGCCGGAAGCACCCGAACGTCTACATCGACACGTCCGCCTACACGGTGCGGAGGTATCCGCCGGAACTCGTCCGGTACATGACTCAGGACCGGCGGCACAAGGTCCTGTTCGGCACGAACTTCCCGATGATGACGGCGGAGCGGGCCCTCAAGGGCCTGGACGACCTGGGGCTGAGCGACGACGCGAAGGAGGCGTTCCTGTCGGGCAACGCCGAGCACGTCTTCCACCTCTAATGATCTACAACGTAAAGGCGCTCAGCGGCGGAGCGTCCGGCAGGTCAGCAGGCCCAGCGGCACCGGCGCCCAGAACGTGACCGCCCGGAACAGCAGCACGGCGTGCAGGGCCGGGCCGGCGGCGATGCCGAGGGCCACGAGCGCGGCGACCAGGGCGGCCTCGGTGGAGCCGACGCCGCCCGGGGACGGCACCGCCGAACCCGCCGCGGCCCCCACCAGGTAGGCGGCCACGAGCGCGAGGACGTCGGCCGGGCCCGCGGAGGTCCCGGGCACGGCGAGGACGCTGAGCGCGAACGCCAGGCCGAGGGCGAACGTGGTCGAGGCGGACCCGGCGAGCACCACCGCCAGGTCGCGCGGGCGGCGGCACAGGCCGGTGAGCCCGGCCACGGCCCGCCCGACGGCGGCGGAGCGGAACGCGCGGCGCCCCCACAGGGCGACGGCCACGAGCAGCACCCCGGCGGCGATGAGCAGCGGGAGGGGCGGGACGAGCCCGGCGGCCTGGGCGATGTGCCGGCCCAGCGCGTCCAGCACCTGGCCGTTCCCGCCGCCGAGCCCGACGACCGCGCCCAGCAGCAGGAGGTCCGCGGGGACGCCCGCCACCTGCATGACGGCGACGGCGACCGCGGCCTGGGGGAGCGGGAGCCCGCGGCAGACGAGGTAGCGGGTGTTGACCGCCACGGCGCCGAGGCCGCCCGGTGTGACGCGGTTGGCGGCCGCGGCGGTGAACTGCGTCAGGGTGGTCTGGTAGAGCGGGATCGGCCGGCCGGACGCGGCGCGCAGCGCGACGGCGGAGCAGACGAAGTGCAGCAGCGACAGCAGGATGAGGACGGGCAGGTACGCCCAGTGCATGCGGCCGATCGCCGACAGGAACGCCGACAGGGCCGGGCGTGAGGTGCCGGTGGTCATCAGAGCCGCGGTGGCGAGGGCGGCCAGCAGGACCCCGAGGACGGCCCAGCGGACCCGGTGGGTCCGACGGATGCGGGGTGGGGCGGCGGCGTTCCCGCCAAGTTCGGGGAGCTTGGCGGGCGCCGCGGTTTCAGCGCCTGCGGCGATCGTCTCCACACCTTATTGTTCGGCGACCTGGTTGAAGAGTATGCGACCTGCAGGGTGGTTCGACGCGAACGCTGACGGACGTCCGTGGCCGGCGGGCGGGGCGGGCCCGCCGGCGGGGTCTCAGGCCGTCCAGCCCGGGTCGCGGCCGAGGTAGCGCAGGAGGGCGGCGACGTCGTCTCCGCCGGTGTGCTCGATCGCGGCGGCGTAGGCGCCGTACGGGCGCAGCGGTTCGACGATCTGGGCGGCGACGTCCAGCAGGGTGCGGGCGAGGGCGGGGGTGAGCGGGGACGCCTGGCCGGTGGCGACGGCGATGTCCCAGGCGTGGACGGCGGCGTCCAGTGCGGCGGCGCCGGCGCCGGTCTCGGGCGTGAGCGAGCCGGGCGGCACGGGGACGGCCACCTCGGCGGTGTCGCGGCCGATGGTGGCCCAGGCGGCGGCGCAGGCGGACACGCAGGTGTCGACCAGGTCCATCGGCGCTCCGTCGAGCTTGCCGGACGGGGCGAACGGGTCGAAGTCGGGGCCGGGCTCCCCGGTGATCGACGAGGCGTAGGCGAGCTGGTCGCCGGCGGCGTGCTGGATCACCTGGGCGACGGTCCAGTCGGCGCACGGGGTGGGGCGGTCGAGGTCGTGGGCCGGGACGGCGCGGACGACGTCGCGCAGGGCCTCGTGGGCGGTGTCGAGGTCGGTCCAGCGGGAGGGGGTGATCTGGTTCATGCCACCATCATAACAGAACGGAACGATACGTTCCACATCGAGAAGTTTTCCCGTGCGGCGCGCGTATTTGGTTCCCGCCATAGATTCTTTTCACACTATGATCAGGGACCGCTACAGCATGTGACTATCTGATGGTGGGGGAGAGTGACGACCATGACCAGCGCTCACCAGCGACTGGGCGAACGCATCAGCCGCTTCCGGGGGACCAGGGGCGGTCGCCGTCCGTCGCCCGCCAAGGCCCTCGGCAGCCGGACGATCGTACTGACCTGTAGCGACTATCTCGCCCTCGCCGAGCATCCGGCGATCACCGACGCCATGATCGCCAGCCTGCGGGCGGCGGACGGCGCTGCGCCGGTGCCCGGCCCGTGCCTTCCCGACGACCACCCGCAGATCGTCCTCGGCGCGGAGTTCGCCCGGCACATGGGCGCGCGGGCCGGTGTGCTGTGCTCGTCGGGCTGGGCGGCCAACACCGGGCTCATGCAGGTGGTCGCCGGGCCGGACGTCCCCGTCTACCTGGACGCCCTCGCCCACATGTCGCTGTGGGAAGGGGCGCGGACCGCGGGCGCGGAACTCGCCTACTTCCGCCACAACGACCTCGGCCACCTGCGCCGCCGGATCGAGGTGGGCGGCTCCGGAGTGATCGCCGTGGACGCCGTCTACAGCACCGACGGCTCGATGTGCCCGCTGCCCGGCCTGGTGGAGGTGGCCGAGGAGCACGACTGCCTCCTGGTGGTGGACGAGTCGCATTCGCTCGGCACGCACGGTGCGCGCGGTGAGGGCCTCGTCGCCGCCCTGGGCCTGACCGGCCGCGTCGACTTCCGTACCGCGAGCCTGGCCAAGGCCCTGTCCGGGCGTGCCGGCCTGATCGCCTGCGACCGTCCCGGCTTCGCGGACTACTTCGTTCATACCGCGCTTCCGGCCGTGTTCAGTTCGACGCTGCTGCCGCATGACGTCGCGGGCCTCGCCGCGGCACTGAAGGTCGTCCGGGAGGAGTGCCGCCGCCGCGACCGCCTGCACGCCGTCACGCGCCGCCTGCGGGACGGCCTGGTCGGCCTCGGCTACCGGCTCGTCGAGTCCGACACGCAGATCATCGCGCTGGAGACGGGGTCGGAGGCCGACGCGACCCTCATGCGCGACGCCCTGGTGGCCCGCGACATCTTCAGTGCCGCGCTGTTCCCGCCCACGGCCTCCGTGGGCCGCACCCTGGTGCGCCTCTCGACCCATGCCGGCCTCACCGACGACGACGTGAACCGGATCCTCGCCGCCTGCCGGGCCCTCCGGCCCCGGTTGGCCGAACAGGTGACCGCCCCGGCGGGCTGACCGGCGCGGGTGATCAGGCTGCGGGCCGGTATCTCTCGCGGCGGGTGTGGGCGCCTATGTAGCGGAGCATGCTGCGGAGGGCCCAGTGGTTGATGCCGGTGGGCATCATGCGGTAGCCCTGCCGGTTGGCGAGGGCGAGGGCGGCGAACTGGGCCTGGTCGAGCGGCGTCCAGGGGATGTCGAAGCGCTGCCGGACGATCGTGGGCAGGCAGCCGAAGGTGAGCAGGCGCAGCGGGCGTTCGATGACGAGGCGTCCGGCGCGGTCGAGGCGGTGGCCGCCGACGGGCAGGATCGTGATGGTCTCCGAGCCGTGCTTGGCGATCTCCAGGGCGCGGGCGGCGGCGGGGGTGAGTTCGAGCCGCCTGGTGCAGACGTGCCAGAACTTGGACTGGAAGGAGGCGTAGTCGGCGGGGACGGGGCGCATGCTGACGCCGTAGCGCGAGTACCAGGTGACGGTCTCGGCGTACATCTGCTCGTGGTCCTCGGCGGTGAGGGTGCCGGGGTGGAAGGTCTCGGCGGCCTTGAAGATCTCCCAGGTGAAGGTGGCGTGCGCCCACCAGAACGTCTCGGGTTCGAGGGCGTGGTAGCGGCGGGCGTGCTCGTCGACGCCGCCGATGGCGCGGTGCAGGTCGCGGATGGTGCGGGCGCGGGCGGTGCCGTCCGGGGCGAGGATCGTCGCCCAGATCTGGGGGACGGACCGGTGGATCCGGTCGAACGGGGCGTCGAAGAACGCGGAGTGCTCGGTGACTCCGGCGCCGATGCCGGGGTGCATGAGCTGCATGAGGCCGGCGGCGGCGCCGGGGAGCAGGGAGCGCAGGTCGGCGGCGTGGCGCCACAGCAGCGTCCCGGGCCCGAGCGGTGCGTGCGCGGCGGTGTGCGGGGTCGTGCGGGCGGCGGCGGTGACCACGGTGGGCGGGGAGGACGGGGCGGGCATCACACCTCCTGGCAGTACACCCCCTGGCAGTACACCCCCTGGCGGTACGCCTCCTGGCAGTACCACTTACCGCGAGGATAGCCCAGATGAGACAAGAGTCAATTGTTGTCACACGTCCACGGCATGTCCCGTCGCGGTGTGCCGCTCTCCTCGCGGTGCTCGTGAGAGCGGCACGCCGCGGTGGCCGTGGTCAGGCGGTGGCGGGCTTGTAGACCGCCACGGCGCAGGCGCTGCCCAGGCCGATGTTGTGCTGGAGGGCGACGCGGGCGCCGTCCACCTGCCGGTTCCCGGCCTCGCCGCGCAGCTGCCAGGTCAGCTCGGCGCACTGGGCGAGGCCGGTGGCGCCGAGCGGGTGGCCCTTGGAGATGAGGCCGCCGGACGGGTTGACGACCCACGTGCCGCCGTAGGTGGTCGCGGCGTCGTCGACGAGCTTGTGGCCCTCGCCGACGTCGGCCATGCCGAGGGCCTCGTAGGTGATGAGCTCGTTGGCGCTGAAGCAGTCGTGCAACTCGATGACGTCGACGTCCTCGATGGAGATCTGCGCCTCGTCCATCGCGGTGCGGGCGGCGAGCCGGGAGACGCCGGCCCCGACGACCTGGATGGAGGAGTTGCCGGCGAAGCTCTCCCGGGTGTCGGTGGCGATGTGGTGGCCGGCGATCTCGACGGCCTGCTCCCACAGGTCGTGCTCGTCCACGAACCGCTCGCTGACCACGACCGCGGCGGCGGCGCCGTCGGAGGTGGGGGAGCACTGCAGCTTGGTCAGCGGGTCGAAGATCATCGTGGCGTTCTTGACCTCGTCGAGGGAGTACTCGGTCTGGAACTGCGCGTACGGGTTGTTCACCGAGTGCTTGTGGTTCTTCCAGCCGATCCACGCGTAGTGCTCGGGCGTGGAGCCGTACTTCTCCATGTGCTCGCGGCCGGCGTTGCCGAACATCTGCGGCATCGGCGCCTTGTCCATCTCCCACTCGCGGGCCGCGGTCATCGAGGTGAGGTGGTGGTCGATGATGGTGACCTTGGACTCGCCCATGCCCGCGCCGAGCGAGCCCTTCTTCATCTTCTCCATGCCGAGCGCGAGCGCGCAGTCGGCGAGGCCGCCGCGGACGGCCTGGCGGGCGAGGAACAGCGCGCTGGATCCGGTGGCGCACGCGTTCTGGACGGTCATCACCGGGATGCCGGTCATGCCCGTCTCGTAGAGGGCGCGCTGGCCCATCGACCCGTACATCGAGCCGGCGTAGGCCATCTCGATCCGGTCGTAGGCGACGCCGGCGTCCTGCAGGGCGTTGCCGACGGCCTCCTTGGCCATGTCGGGGTACTCCCAGTCGCGGGAGCCCGGCTTCTCGAACTTGGTCATGCCCACGCCGACGACGAAGGTGCGGTTGGCCATCAGGCTCGCCTCCTGTACCGAATCCTGTTCGGTGCAACGATAACGTGCCGGGCCGGTCGCGCGCCGGTCCCGTATCCCGATGGCCGGGACGCCCCCGGGCGCACCCGGGGAGCGCGCCGGTCAGGCGGACATCTCGTCCATTTCGTCGGCGAGGGCGGCGGTGAACGCGTCCACGTCGGCCTCGGTGGTGTCGAACGAGCACATCCAGCGGACCTCACCGGTCCGCTCGTCCCACGTGTAGAACGGGAACCGCTTGCGCAGCCGCTCCGCCACGTCCTTCGGGACGATCGCGAACACCGCGTTCGCCTGCACGGCCTGCGTGATCTCGACGCCCGGCACGGCGCGGGCGGCGTCGGCGAGGCGTCCGGCCATGGCGTTGGCGTGGGCGGCGTTGCGCAGCCACAGGTCGCCGTCAAGCAGCGCGGTGAGCTGCGCGGACACGTACCGCATCTTCGACGCCAGCTGCATGCTCGACTTGCGCAGGTACTCCACCCCGCGCACCGCGTCCGGGTTCAGCACGACGATCGCATCGCCGAGCAGCAGCCCGTTCTTGGTGCCGCCGAACGACAGCACGTCCACGCCCGCGTCGGTGGTGAGGGCGCGCAGCGGCAGGCCGAGGGAGGCGGCGGCGTTGGCCATCCGCGCGCCGTCCATGTGCACCGACAGGCCGCGTTCGTGCGCCGCCGCCGCGACCGCCGCGGTCTCCCGCGCGGTGTAGACGGTGCCGAGCTCGGTGCTCTGGGTGATCGACACGACGGCGGGGCGGCGCCGCTGGATGTTGCCGAAGCCGGTGGCGCGCTCCTCGACCAGGCCGGGCGTCAGCTTGCCGTCCGGTGCCGGCGCCGTGACCAGCTTCAGGCCCGCGATCTTCTCGGACGCGCCGCACTCGTCGGTGTTGATGTGCGCGGACTCGGCGCACACGACCGAACTCCACCGCTCCGACATCGCCTGCAGCGACACCACGTTCGCGCCCGTCCCGTTGAACACCGGGAACACCTCGGCGCGGTCGCCGAAATGCCGTTGGACGACCTCGCGGAGCCGCCCGGTGACGTCGTCGTCGCCGTAGGCGGGCTGGTGGCCGTCGTTGACGGCGGCCAGCGCGGCGAGGACGTCCGGATGGACGCTCGCCTGATTGTCGCTGGCGAAACCGCGCGGGGCGGGTGGGCGGCTTTTGCTTCGGTGCTCGGCCGGCGGCTGCGTCATGCGTCCATTCTCGCGGACACCGCACGCGCAATTTCCGTGCCCGCGCGTTTCCCGCGTCCGGCGGGGCTCATCCGTCAGGCCGGACGGTCGGTGATGTTCTGCACCGGGGCGGGCGCGGCGTCGGCCGGGGGCTCGGCGGAGCGCAGCGCCACCCGGGCGCGCATGGCGTCGAGGTCGTCGCCGAGCCGCGCCATGGTGGCTTGGAGGTCGCGCCACAGGCCGGTCCGCTGCTCCAGCTGCGCGATCTTGGTGCGCAGGTCGGTGATGCGCCGCTCGGAGGTCTCCAGCCGGGTGCGGTGGGCGGCGGTGTCGCGGCCGGTGCGGATCAGGCTGGTGGCGACGGAGGCCAGGTCACGCTCGGTGTCGTCCATCCGCTCGTCGATGCGCGGCAGCAGCCGGTCGTTGAGCTGACCGACGAGCGAGTCGAGCTCGGTGCGCAGCGCGCGAAGCTCGGCGTCCTGGTCCCGGACGGCCTGCTCTAGACTCGCCATGCGCTCGATGTAGGAGGGCAGGAGCCGCCCGAGCTCCGCAGACCGTTCCAGATCCCGCCCGAGCCTGCCGAGAAGGCCGGCGCCCTCGCGCAGATGGCGCTCCGCCTCGGCGGCGGCGCGGCGGACGAGACCCGGGATCACGGTCATGGCGCTCCCTCCAGGGGCAGTTCGAATGGATTCTCCTTAAACTCTAGGCGAACCGGGCGTGAACATTTTATGAACCGGGTGTTTATTTGGCGGTCCGCGCGGGTTTTCGAACGGCCGGCGGGCGTGTGGCGTGCGGCGGCGGACCGCTGCAGGTGCACAGGCCCCGGCGGACGATGAGCCAGGCGCGTTCGGCGGTGTAGTCGGCCCGGCTCAGCGCCGGGCGGACACGGTGACAGGTCAGGCAGAGCATGCGTCGTTCGTCCTCCCCGTGATGCGGGGAGCCCGCCGCCCCGCTCGCATTCCCCCCGGACGCGTGCGGGACGGCGGGACCACACGATGGCCCAGTCGGCTCCCAGCGCGGGCCACGCTACGCATCCCCAGGTTGCATGCACGTTGCGACGATTCGGTCACGCAACGTGCGGGATTCGGGTTGGCGAGATACCCCGAATCGGTTGCGCCGCCCCCGCGGATGGGCCGATCCTCGGACGTGCCGAGGTTCGCTCCGGGGGAAAGGGCTGAGCCTTTTCCTGTCCGGCGTGTCGCCAGAGCCCTGCCCCTGCAGCCCTTGCCGAGGACGAAAAGGTTCCGCTCATGGTGCGCAAGCCCGCGGCCGTGCGGCCGCCGATCTCCGAGTCGTGGCGGCGCTCCCGGGACGCCGGCGTCGACGTGGCCGTGATGGCGGCGCCGCTGGTGTTCGACCGGGACGTCCTCGCCGACGCGCGCGGCGCCCACCCCCTCGAACGGCATCTGCCGATGCTGGAGGGGCTGCTGCGGCGGGTCGCCGACGAGACCGAGCACCTGATGGTGATCACCGACGAGGCCGGGCACGTGCTGTGGACGCAGGGCCCGCCGGCCGCGCGGCGCGCCGCCGACGCGATCGGGCTGACCGAGGGGTTCCGCTGGGCGGAGGACACCGTCGGGACCAACGGCATCGGCACCGCCCTGGCCAGCGGGCGCCCCGAGTACGTCTACGCCGCCGAGCACGTCGCGCACGTCCTGCACCGCTGGTCGTGCGCCGGCGCCCCGATCAGCGACCCCGACTCGGGGCGGGTGATCGGCTGCATCGACGTCAGCGCGACCGTGCGGGCGCTGCATCCGGCGACCGTCGCGCTCGTCGCCACCGCCGCGCGGCTCGCGGAGTCGCGGCTGGAGAACGAGATGCGGCAGCGGGACGAGGGGCTGCGCGAACGGCTCCTGCCGCACCTGCGTGGGCTGCGGGACGCCGGTGTGCTCGTCACCGCCACCGGCCGCATCCTCGCGGACCTGACCGGCCTGGGCCCGGCGGGGTGGCGGGGGCGGCGCGTGAACGTCCCCGAGTCCGGCGGGACGGTCAGGCTGCCCGACGGCCGCGCCGCCGTCGCCGAGCCGCTCGGCGAGGCGTTCCTGCTGCGCCCGCCCGGTCCCCGCGGACGGCACGGCCTCAACGCGCCGCCCGGCCTGGCCCCCTTTTCGGACGACGAGGACGGCGCGGAGGACGCGGCGGCGGTGCCGCCCGCGGTCGGCGCGGGGCCGCCGCTGACGCTGTCGTTCCTCGGCGACGGCCGCCCGCACGCGCGCCTGGCCGGCCGCCCGGTCACCCTGACGCTGCGGCACGCCGAGATCCTCGCGCTGCTCGCCCTGCACCCCCGCGGCCTGACCGGCGACGGGCTGGCGCTGTGCCTGTACGGCGACGACGGCAGCGCCGCGACCGTCCGGCCCGAGATCCACCGGCTCCGCCAGCAGCTCGGCGGCGTCATCCCCGCCCGCCCCTACCGGCTCGGGTGCGCGGTCGAGGCCGACTTCCTCACCGTGCGGCGGTTCCTGGACGACGGCGACGTCGCCGCGGCCGTGCGGCTGTACACCGGTGAGCTGCTGCCCCGCTCCGACGCGCCCGCCGTCCGCGCCGAACGTGACGAGCTGGCGGTGCGGGTCCGGCGGCAGCTGCTCGACCGGGGCTGCGGCGACGCGATGTGGACCTACGCCCAGACCGAGCCCGGCCGCGCCGACCTGGAGGTGCTGGAGCGGCTCCGCGTCGTCCTGCTGCCGGGGGACCCGCGGCAGGCCGCCGTCGCCTCCCGCAGCGACCGCCTGCTCGACGGCGAGATCTAGCGGCGCGGGCGGACGGCGCGGTCGGCGCGGCGGCGGCCGGGGTCACGAGGCCGCGGGGTCACGAGGCCGCGGGGTCACCGGGCCGCGAGGTCACGAGGCGGAGACGCCCGCGTTGATCAGGTGGGCGCAGTCGTTGTAGCGGACGGCCCGCAGCCCGGAGCCGCCCTGGCGCCACCGGGTGATGGACGCGTTCCCGACCGTCTCCTTCTCGATCTCCATGACCTCCTTCTCGGTCAGGTCCTCCACCAGGTAGCGGGTCATCACGACGATCGCGTCGTGCGTGACGACCAGGACCCGTCCGCCGGGGGCGTCGGCCCCCAGGTCGCGGTAGAAGCTGCGCAGCCGCAGCGCCAGGTCGGCCCACGACTCCCCGCCGGGCGGCCGGTAGTAGAACTTGCCGAGGTGCCGCAGCCGTTCCGCCTCCTCGGGGAACCGGCGTTCGACGCCGAGGGTGGTGAGGCCCTGCAGGGCGCCCTGCTCGCGGTCGCGGAGCCGCTCGTCCACCCGCGGCCGCAGCCCCCCCGGGTCCCGCGGCGCGGCGTAGGACGTCTGGGCGAGCGCGATCTTCGCGGTGTCCAGGGCCCGCACGTAGGGGGAGGACACGACCAGCGTCGGGCGCTCGTCCTCGGGGAGCGCGGCGAGCCAGCGGCCGAGCGTCGCCGCCTGGGCGCGGCCGGTGTCCGACAGCGGCACGTCGGCGTCCCGTTCGGGGATGCCGGCCTCCTCGGCGTCGGTGCCCTCCACGGCCTGGTAGGCGAGGTTGCCGGTGCTCTCACCGTGCCGGGTCACGTTCAGCCACTGCAGCGCGTTCACGCCCGCCATGCTGCCATGCCGCCGAACATGCCGCCGCAAATCGGGCGGCGGCCGCGGTGCCGTCCTCTACGACCGGTAGTACTCTCGGTGCCGTGACGAACGTCCTGGCCACCGTGATCATCGTGGTGGCGCTGCTCGCCGCCGGCCACGCCCTGGTGACGACGGTGCGCAACCGTCCGATGGGGACCGGGCACCTCGTCGCGCTCGGCGTGCTGGAGGTCCTGCTGATCGCGCAGGCCGTCGTCGGGTTCGTCAAGGTGTCCGGCGACGAGGGGCCCGCGAGCCCCGCCACCTTCATCGGCTACCTTCTCGGCATCCTGCTCATCCCCCTCGCGGGGGCCGGGTGGGGCCTGCTGGAACGCACCCGGTGGGGGCCCGGTGTGATCGTGGTCGCCGGGCTGGCGGTCGCCGTCATGATCGTCCGGATGGATCGGCTGTGGAGCGGCTCCGGTGTCTGACCCCGACCGCGCCCGTGCCGGTGAGGCCCGTGCGGACGACGGCGCCCGCGCCGGCGCCGAAGCCCGCACGGGCGGCACGGCCCGCCCCGGCACCGGCGGCGGGCCGGGACGGGTGCTGGTCGCCGTCTACGGGATCTTCGCGCTCGCGGCCGGTGCGCGCGCGGGCGTGCAGATCGCCACCCGGTTCGCCGACGCGCCGCTCGCCTACGCGCTGTCGGCGTTCGCCGCGGCCGTCTACGTCCTGGCGACGGTCGCGCTGGCCCTCGGCGGCCGGACGTCGTTCCGGGTCGCCGTCGCCGCCTGCAGCGTCGAGCTGGCCGGTGTGCTGATCGTGGGGACGCTCAGCCTCGCCGGCTCCGCGGCGTTCCCCGACGAGACCGTCTGGTCCGCCTTCGGGCGCGGGTACGGATTCGTCCCGCTGGTGCTCCCGGTCGTGGGATTGCTGTGGTTGCGCCACACCGCCCGCCAGGGTGGCGGGCCCAGAGCGGGCGGTGGGCGCCCTGTGGGCGGCGGCGTGTGAGCCCTCCGGCCACAGGTGTCTGAAAATCACGCGGCGGCCGCGGGCGGGGTGATGCGGCCGCCGATGGGCAGCGCGTGGACGGCGGCCCTGGCGATGGCCTCGACCTCGTCGGGGGAGTGGTCGGCGGACGGGTTGCGGCTCATCCAGCGGATCAGCTTCAGCGGCGGCGCGAACACGATCCCGTCCGCGGCGAACGGCGTCCTGGTGAGCTTTCCGCCGTGCACGGCCAGCACCGGCGTCACCTTCACGGGGACCTCGGTGACCTGCGAGATCAGGTCCGCGGCGGCGTCGGCGCGGGCGGTCAGGGCGCCGACCAGCCTGGACTGGGTCCGGCCGTCGATGAACAGCCTGCCTCCGTGCTGGGAGATCTCCGCGTCCGGGTGCCAGGCCTCGTTGTGCATCAGCCACACGCCGCCCGGCCCGACCACCAGCTCGTCGGCCTGCCCGTGCTGGGGGATCGTCCGCTCGTACAGGACCCGGTACCCGCGCCGCTCCAGAGTGTGGCGCAGCAGCCGGTTCGTCCGCTCCTCGCCGCGTAGCCCGCGCCGCCACACGCTGGAGGCGTTGTAAAGCCGCCAATGGACGAACGTGTCCGCGGACGCCACCAGGGCGGCCATCACGATCCCGAATACGGCGTTGACGAGCAGCCCGCACAGTACGAGCGTCGCGCCCGCCAGAATTGCGCGGGTCCGCAATCTACCCTTTCGGCCGCGCTGCCAGAGCTCCTCGTATACCGCCTGGGGTGAACCGCCGGTGAACGCGGCCCGGTCCCTCAGATAGATGGAGCTGCCGATCATGACGAACCTCCCAGCACCTGCGATGACGCCCTCATTATGGGGATACGTGGGGCATTGTCGCCACACTTTGCAAGGTGACGTATACCAAACTGAAAGGCAAGCGCCGGTCTGGACAGCATTGCCCACCTGGCGTTTCCCCGTGGTTGCGCGGCCGATTCCTGGGAAGAACTTTAAGCGTCTCCGGTGAATGGCTGAAAGGCACGGTGCAACTATCACCGCAACGCTCGGAGCCCTTTTCATCCGCGGTCGCTTTTCCGGCACGGACGATCACCCACCGGCACGGACGATCACCCACCGGCACGGACATCACCCACCGGCACCGGGCAGACTGGTCGGATGCAGCTGAGCGTCGCCGAGAGCCTTCCCGTCCGCGACGCCGTCCCCGCCCTGCGCGCGGCCCTGGACGAGCGTGGAGCGGCCGTTCTCGCGGCGCCCCCCGGGACGGGCAAGACGACGCTCGTCCCGCTCGCGCTCGCCGGGCTCGCCCTCACCCGCGGGCAGGGCGGCCCGCCCGAGGCCGGCAGGGTCCCCGCGGCCGGCAAGGTCCTCGTCCTGGAACCGCGCCGCCTCGCCGCCCGCGCCGCCGCCCGCCGCATGGCCTGGCTCCTCGGCGAACGCGTCGGCGGCCGTGTCGGCGTCACCGTCCGCGGCGAGACCCGTCCCGGCACCCGCGTCGACGTCGTCACCACGGGCGTCGTCCTGCAGCGCCTCCAGTCGGACCCCGAACTCGCCGGCGTCGGCACGGTGATCCTGGACGAATGCCATGAGCGGCACCTGGACGCCGACACGGCGCTGGCGTTCCTCCTGGACGTCCGCGCCGCCCTCCGCCCCGACCTGCGGCTGGTCGCCGCGTCCGCCACCGCCGACACCGGCCCCTGGGCGCGTCTCCTCGGCGGTGACGGCGGCGCGGCCCCGGTCGTGGAGACCTCGGCCGCGCTGCACCCCGTCGAGACGATCTGGTCGCCGCCGTCCCGTCCCGTACCGCCGCCGCACGGCATGCGCGTCGACCCGGCGTTGCTCGCCCACGTCGCCGCCACCGCCCGCCGGGCGCTGGCCGAACGCGGCGGCGACGTCCTGTGCTTCCTGCCCGGCGCCGGCGAGATCGCGCGTGTCGCGGGCCTGCTCGGCGGCGTCCCGGCCGACGTCCTCCAGGTCCACGGGCAGGCGCCCCCGTCGGTGCAGGACGCGGTCCTCGCCCCGTCCGATCGCCGCCGCGTCGTGCTCGCCACCTCCGTCGCCGAGTCGAGCCTCACCGTCCCCGGCGTCCGGACGGTCGTGGACTCCGGCCTCGCCCGCGAACCCCGCACCGACCACGCCCGCGGCCTCGGCGCCCTGACGACCGTCCGCGCGTCCCGCGCCACCGCCCGCCAGCGCGCAGGGCGCGCCGGACGCGAGGCCCCCGGCACCGTCTACCGCTGCTGGACGCAGGCCGAGCACGAACGCCTGCCCGCCCGCCCCCGCCCCGAGATCGAGCTGGCCGACCTGACCGGCTTCGCGCTCCAGGCCGCCTGCTGGGGCGACCCCGGCGCGGGCGGCCTCGCCCTCCCCGACCCGCCGCCGCCCGCCGCCCTGGACGCCGCCCGCGCCACCCTCCGCGCTCTCGGCGCCGTGGACGGCGGCCGCGTCACCGGCCGCGGCCGCGTCCTCGCCCGCGTCGGGCTCCACCCCCGGCTGGCCCGCGCCCTGATCGACGGCGCCTCCGAGGTCGGCGCCCGCGACGCCGCCCAGATCGTCGCCCTCCTGTCCGAGCCCCCGCCCCGGTCCGCCGGCGACGACCTCACCGCCACCTGGCGCGCGCTCCGCCGCCCGGGCCGCCCCGCCGACGCCCACGCCGCCCGCTGGCGCGACGAGACCAGACGCCTCCGCAGCGCCGTCACGCCCCGGGCCCTCACCGAGAACGCGCCGCCCGACGCGGCGCCCTCCCGCTGGGCGGCGCGGGGCGACGACGCCGTGGCGGGGGTCGTGGTGGCGCTGGCGTTCCCGGAGCGGGTGGCGCGGGCGCGGCGGGGGAGCGGCCACCTGATGGCGTCCGGGACGGGCGCGGTGCTCGCCGCCGGGTCGGCGCTGGCGGGGGCGCGGCCGGAGTGGCTCGCGATCGCCTCGGCCGACCGTCCCGCCGGGTCGGCGTCGGCGCGGGTGCGGCAGGCCGTGGTGATCGACGAGGACGTGGCGCGGTTCGCGGCGGCGCCGCTGCTGGAGACCGCCGAGGAGATCGCCTGGCGGGACGGGGACGTGGCGGCACGCCGGGTGGGGCGGCTCGGCGCGATCGAGCTGGACGCGTCGCCGCTGCGGGACCCCGATCCGGAGCGGGTGCGGGCGGCGCTGCTGGACGGGGTGCGCGCCGAAGGCCTCGGCCTGCTGAACTGGACGCGGGCCGCCACCGCATTGCGCGAACGGCTCGCGTTCCTTCACGGGGCGCTGGGCGAGCCGTGGCCCGACGTCGGCGACGCGGCGCTGCTGGAGCGCGTCCCGGAGTGGCTGGCGGGCGCGCGGCGCCGGGCCGACCTGCGGCGCATCGACGTCACGGCGATGCTGCGCGGGCTGCTGCCGTGGGAGCAGTCGAGGCGGCTCGACGAGTACGCGCCCGAGCGGGTCGAGGTCCCGTCCGGGTCGCGGATCCGGGTGGACTACGCGCAGGAGCGGCCCATCCTGGCGGTGAAGCTGCAGGAGCTGTTCGGGTGGGACGCGGCGCCCCGGCTCGCGGGCGGGCGGGTGCCGCTGGTCGTGCACCTGCTGTCCCCGGCGGGACGCCCGGCGGCGGTCACCGCGGACCTGGCCTCGTTCTGGCGCGAAGGCTACAAGGCCGTCCGGGCCGAGCTGCGCGGACGCTACCCCCGGCATCCGTGGCCGGAGGACCCCGCCGGTGCCGTCCCGACGAAGCGGACCAAGCGCGCTAGCGGGAGCTGATCAGGACCTCGATGCCGTCCAGGACGCGGGCCAGGCCGAACTCGAAGGCGCGGCCGGGCGCGATGGCGGCGCTGTACTCCATCCCCGCGGCGGTGCCGACGCGGGTGCCGATCGGGTAGTCGTCCTCGTTCACGAACTTCTCGAGGACGGGTGCGACGGCCTCCCACCACTGCATGTCGCTGACGCCGCTGCGGCGCTCGGCCTCGGCGGCGTTGACCGAGACGCGGGCGGCGCTCTCGGCGAACCCGGTGATGAGGGCGACGACCGAGTCCATCTCCAGGTCGGTGAGGCCGACTCCCTCCACGGCGCGCAGCTCGTTCTCGTACTTGGCGATCGTGTTCGGGCCCATCGGCGGCCGGGCGAGGGTCACCCGCAGCAGCCACGGGTGGCGGTGGTACAGCGCCCAGTTGTCGCGGGCGATGTGGTCCAGCCGCGCCCGCCAGCCGTCGCCGGACGGCGGCGTCAGCTCGCCGAACGCGCGGTCCACCATCACGTCGATCAGCTCGGCCTTGCCCGGGACGTAGGTGTAGATCGACATGGGGGACACGCCCAGCTCGTCGGCGATGCGGCGCATGGACAGCGCCTCCAGGCCCTCGGCGCCGGCCACCTCGATCGCGGCCCGGACGATCTTCTCGGCGGTCAGGCGGGGCTTGGGGCCGCGCTTCGGCGGCTCCTTGACGCCCCAGAGGAGCTCCAGGCTGCGCCGGGGGTCACCGCCCCCGCTGTACTCGGTCGTCACATCGCCGATCCTTCCAGGGATGAAACTCTGTACTTCGTACGTTATATTGCTTCCGATGGTAAATCCGTACTGCGTACATAGTTATCACGCACCGAGTTTGGGAGGACGCGTGGCCGACTCACGGTTCGCGGTCGACGCCGAGGGACTGCGCAAGCGCTACGGCGACACCGACGCGCTCGCGGGGCTCGACCTGCGCGTGCCCGCCGGCACCGTGCACGGGCTGCTCGGCCCGAACGGCGCCGGCAAGACCACCGCCGTCCGGGTCCTGACGACCCTGAGCAGGCCGGACGGGGGAACCGCCCGCGTCGCCGGGCACGACGTGGTGCGCCAGGCCGCCGAGGTGCGCACCAGGATCGGGCTCGTCGGGCAGCACGCGGCGGTCGACGAGGTGCTCGGCGGACGCCAGAACCTCGTCATGTTCGGCCGCCTCTACCACCTCGGCGCGAAACGGGCGCGGCGGCGGGCGGACGAGCTGCTGGAGCGGTTCCGGCTCACCGACGCCGCCGACCGGCCCGCCGGGCAGTACTCCGGCGGCATGCGGCGCCGCCTCGACCTGGCCGCGTCCATGATCCTCGCGCCGCCCGTGCTGTTCCTGGACGAGCCCACCACCGGCCTGGACCCGCGCGGCAGGAACGAGGTGTGGGACGCGATCCGCACCCTGGTGGACGGCGGCACGACCGTCCTGCTCACCACCCAGTACCTGGAGGAGGCCGACCGGCTCGCCACCGGGATCTCGGTGATCGACCGCGGCCGCGTCATCGCCGCCGGCACCCCCGACGCGCTGAAGGCGCGGCTCGGCGGCGACCGGATCGAGGTCGTCCTGGACGACCCCGGGGCGCTCGCCTCCGCCGCCGAGATCCTCGGCCGCGTCGCGTCCGGCGAGGTGGACGTGGACGCCGAGGCGCTGCGCGTCGGGGCGCCGGTGAGCGGCCGCGCCGCGACGCTGACCGAGGCCGTCCGGGCCCTGGACGAGGCGGGCGTCACGGTCGCCGACATCGGCCTGCGCCGCCCCACCCTGGACGAGGTGTTCCTCCACCTCACCGAGACCGGCGACGAGACGACAGACACCGACCCCACAGGCAACGACAACACAGGCAACGACAACACAGGCAACGAGAAGGAGGGGGTGCGCGCATGAGCGTCCAGACCTTGCGGTGGGCCGTCGCCGACGGCCGCACACTGACCGGGCGGGCCCTCGCGCACTGGGCGCGGCGGCCCGGCGAGGTGGCCGTCGCGCTGCTGTTCCCCGTGATGGTCGTGCTGATGATGGGCTACCTGTTCGGCGGCCAGATGGACGTGCCGGGCGGCGGCAGCTACCGCGAGTTCATCGTCCCCGGCATGTTCGCGCTGACGATGGCGTTCGGCGTCGAGACCACGTTCGCCGCCGTCGCCGGCGACGCCGCCAAGGGCGTCACCGACCGGTTCCGCGCCATGCCGATGGCCCAGTCGGCCGTCGTCGTGGGACGCGCCACCGCCGACATGCTGCACTCGGTCGCCGCCCTGGCCGTCATGGCCGTCTGCGGCGTGCTGATCGGCTGGCGCGTCCACGACGGCGCCGCGGGCGCCCTCGCCGGGTTCGGGCTCCTGCTGCTCCTGCGGTTCTCGCTGGTGTGGCTCGGCATCTACCTCGGCCTGGTCGCCAAGGGACCGGAGTCGGTGGCGGTCGTCCAGATCCTGGTCTGGCCGATCGGGTTCCTGTCCAGCGCCATGATCGCGCCGAGCACCCTGCCGGGCTGGCTGGGCGCGATCGCCGAATGGAACCCGATGTCGGCGACCGTGACGGCCTGCCGGGAACTGTTCGGCGACTCCGGGCACGCGGGCACCTCGTGGGCGGCGCAGCACAGCGTCCTGATGGCGGTGGTGTGGCCGCTGGTGATCGCGGCGGTGTTCATCCCGCTGTCGGTGCGCCGCTACCGCGCCATGGGCCGCTAGCCGCGCCCCGGCGCCCCGGCGTGCGGCCGGCCGCCGGGCAGGAGGGCCGCGCGGTGGCGGGCCAGCGCCAGCGCCGGATAGCACCCCTCGGGAAGCGGCTCCGCGGTGCCGAGGGCGGCGCGGAGCCTCGGCCCCACCGCCGCCGCGTCGTAGGGCTGGACGACGCACAGCTCGGCCTGCATCGCCTGCCGCGCGGCCCCCATCAGCGCCGGGACGTCCCCGACGATCACCACCTCGGAGGGGACGTCGCCGTGCGACAGCCGAACGGCCAGCGCGTGCATGCCCCGCGTGCCCGCGTCCTCGTAGCGGAACTCGCAGACGAGGCGGTCGCCGTCCAGGGGCCCCTCCTGGATCAGCCACACGTGGCCGGGGACGACGCGTCCGAGCGCCCCCTCCCAGGGCGCCGCCGGGACGCCGCCGAGTTCGCCGGCCGCGCGTCCCGCCGCCTTGCGTCCCTCCACCGGGCCGATCACGGCGAGCGCCCGCAGGAACGCCCGCGCGCCCGGCGTCGCCGCCGCCCGCAGGCAGGTGATCAGGTCGCCGAGCGCGGCGCGCCGCCCCTGCACGTGCGGGGCGGCGGCCTCCAGGCCGCCGAGCTGCGCGGACACCCACACCTCCGCCTGCAGCGGGCCGGGCAGCGACGGCAGGGCGCCGGCCTCCCGGACGTAGGCCGCGTACACCTCGCGCAGCCCCGGCAGCATCAGCTCCGGGCTCGCGGACGATCGGGTCGCACTCACCGCATCAGCCTATGAGACTTGCGGCGCCGATACGCGAGGCCGAGGTACGTGAGGCCGAGATACGTGAGGCCGAGGTACGTGAGGCCGAGATACGTAGGGCCGATGCGTAAGGCGGCGGCGCGTCCCCGCGGCCGGTGCGGCCGGGCCATGGGAACGCGCCGCTGGTCTGCCCGCGCGGCCGTGCCCGCGCCTACGCCGGGACGGTCAGCAGCGTGCGGCCCTCACCGATGGTCCGGACCTCGAACCGGCTGATCTCCTCGGGGTTCAGCGCGGTGCCGCCCTGCAGCGTCAGGTGCGGCTGCGCGGACCCGGGCAGCCCGTACCCCTTGGCGGGGACGGACCATCCGGCGACCGTGTGCGCGTTGCCCCGCCCGTCCACGGCGACCAGCTCGCACTTCAGCGGCCCGCGGACCTTGCTGAGCTTCAGACCGATCCGGCTGCCCCACGCCTTGTCCTGCATCGCGACCGTCCCGGTCACGCCGGTGCCCGAGTCGGAGGCCGACACCTGCTGCCCGTCCCGCATCAGCGCCGCCGTCCCGGTGTCGGGCTGGGGCGGGGCCTGCTCCCGGTCGGCGCCGAGCGTGAAGCCGGTGCCGAGCGCCCCGCCGAGCAGGACGACCCCGGCGGCGGCCGCGGCCAGCGCCCGCGCCGCGCGGTGCCGCCGCTGTCTGCGGATCCGGTGCCGCATCAGGTCGGAGACGACCGCCGGCTCCGGCGGCACAGGGATCGTGCCCGCCGGGTCGGCGATCGGCCCGATGCCGTCGAGCGTCTGGGCGATCCCGCGCAGCTCGCCGAGTTCCTCGTGGCAGGGCATGCACGTCGGCAGGTGCGCCTCGAACGCGCGCCGGTCGGGCTCTTCCAGGAGGCCGAGGGCGTAGGCGCCGACGTCGATGTGCAGCATGTCCGCGCTCATGGCGTCACACCCCTCTCCTCCAGGGCGACGCGCAGCGCCCGGAGCGCGTAGTAGACCCGGGACTTCACCGTGCCCACGGGGATCCCGAGATGCTTGGCGGCCTCGTTCACCGAGCGGTCCCGGAAGAACGTCTCGTTGAGGATCTCGCGGTGGGCCGGGGACAGCGCGAGGAGGGCTTCGGACACGACGACGGAGCGCAGCAGATCCTCCAACCCGTCGGGGACGCGCATGTTCTCCAGCGGGCCCTCGCCCGCCTCCTGCGGCCTGGCGTTCTTGCGGCGCTGGTCGTCGATGACGATCCGGCGGGCGACCGTCGCCAGCCACGGCAGCAGGGACGTCGCGTTCTCGTCGAGCTGGTGCGCGCTCCGCCAGGCGCGGATCATGGTCTCCTGCACGACGTCCTCGGCCCAGTGCCGGTCGCCGCCGGTGAGGCGCAGCACGAACGACAGCAGCGGACGGCCGTACACCCGGTACAGCTCGGTCACGATCACCTGGTCGTCCACACCGCCCGAGGGCTGCGGGCCGCGGAACCAGCTCCACGGGCCGGCTGGTCGTTCTCGGGGGGCCGACACGGCGGTCGGTGATCTGTGGGCCATCGGGGGTCTCCGGCGGGTGCGGGGGCGGGGCGACGCGGTGACCGTGAGCCTGGTGTCACGTTGGGAGGCAGTACGGGATCCAGGCGGCCGGAGGTTCAACAGCGCCCGTTTTCGCCGTGGATTTTCCGGTTGATCCCTTACTAGTTCGCTACCTTTTCCTTACCCCTGGCGCGTGCCGCCCGCGGGCCGCGTCGTATTGCCGAACGACTCACCGCGGCGGACCTCCGCCGGGCAACGCTCACTCCACGCTTGGAGCGAATGCGGGCATCAGGCCCATTTGCCCACAGAGGACCGAGGGGCGGATCGGCATAGTGAAAGGGAACGGGAACACGCAGCTCACCTACCGCCTGCTGCTGGCGGTGGACATCCAGGGTTACAGCAAGCGCGACACGCGCGAGCAGCTGCTCGCGCAGCGGCAGCTGTCGGACGCGCTCGACCACGCGGCACGCGGCGTCGGCCTCGACCGAGGCCGCTGGGAGAAGCAGGTCGGCGGGGACGGCGAACTCGCCACGCTGCCGGACGGGATCGACCCCGCACCGGTGGCCGGCGACTTCGTCATCGGCCTCGCCGAGGCACTGCGAGAGGTCAACCGGGACGCGGGCCGCTTCCGGCTCCGGGTGCGGCTCTCCCTGCACCACGGCACGCTGACGGCCGGGCCGTTCGGGCCCGCCGGCGACGCGCCCATCGTCGTCCAGCGGCTGCTGGACGCCGCGCCGCTGCGCCGCCTGCTGGTGGACGAAGCGGACCGCGACCTGGCCTACGTCGTCTCGGACTCGCTGTTCGAGGACGTCGTCCGGACCGGGTTCTGCGCACTGCCGCCGCAGGCGTTCCAGGCCATCAAGGTGACCGCGAAGGGCGCGGCGTTCCGCGGCCACATCCTCACCGGCCGCGCGGCCCGCAGCAGCGGCCGTGACGGCGCGGGCGGCGAGCGGGGCGGACCGGACGGCGGCTCCGCCCCCGGCGCCCGCGTCCTCGACTTCCCCGCCCTCGCGTCCAGGTGATCGACCGGATCCCCGCCCGGGGCCGGGAAGGGATCGATCCGGCGCGGGGTTGTCGCCTGAAACCGGAACTTCCCACGGAGGCGGACGATGGCGGACGACGCGGCGCTGGTGAACCTGGTGGCGGGACGCGACCTCGGGGTGCTGGCCACCCTCAAGCGCGACGGGCGGCCCCAGCTGTCCAACATCAACTACCACTTCGACCCGGACCGCCGGCTCGTCCGGATCTCCATCACCGCCGACCGCGCCAAGGCCCGCAACCTGGCCCGCGACCCCCGGGCGAGCCTGCACGTCAGCTCCCCGGACGGCTGGTCGTACGCCGTCGCCGAGGGCGACGCCGACCTGTCGGCCGTCGCCGCCGACCCCGGCGACGCCGCCGTGGAGGAACTCGTCGAGGTGTACCGGGACATCCGCGGCGAGCACCCCGACTGGGACGAGTACCGCCAGGCCATGGTCGAGGACCGCCGCCTCGTCATCCGCCTGCACGTCGAGCGCCTGTACGGCTTCGCCCGCTGACCGTGCCCCGCTGACCGGCGCGCCGGTAGAAGATCCTTCTACCGGGTCGAACGTTTCGCCACCCGCGGCGCGTGAATTGCGCCGCGGGAACGGCGGGCGCTGGGCTGCGGGCGGGTTCCGTGTCACGCTGACGGCGCCGCCGATCACGGGGCCGCCGATCATCGGGAGGGACGATGTGCGACGCGGACGCGCCGCTGCCGCCCGCGGTCGCGCGAGCCCTGGAGGAGTACCGGGCGCTGCTGCGCGAGCACGGCCCCACCTGGGGCGAGGACCCCATCGGCTACGTCCGGCAGATCGCCACCAGCGCGTTCCTCATGGACGAGCACGACTACTGGATCACCTGCCTGCGCAAGGTCGTCGACGAGCACCCCGGCGCGTCCGACGAGGAGATCGACGCCCGCGTCCGGGACCTCGACCTGCACGAGGTCGTCCGGGACGCGCTCGGCGGCCGGGTCCTGGACAACCTTCCCGCGCTGCGCGTCGCACCGGGCGGCGCGTCGCTGGAGGCACTCCCGCGGGCGGTGCTGAACGATGACCCCTTCCGCACCACCCTGCTCATCGACTCCTCACGGGACGTTCCGGCCGTCGTGCGGGTGGACGGCGCCGCCCACGAGGTCCCCGCGCGCGGCGCGCGGCTCGTCCCGGTGACGTCGCACAGCCACCTCGCCGTGGACGGGACCCGCGTCCCCCTCGGCCCGCTCACCCGGCAGGCCCTCGCCGGACGGCTGCGGCTGCGCTCCGGGTTCCCCTGCCGGTGGACGGTCGTCGGCTCCGACGGGCACGGCTGGTACCCGGCGGACGCCCCGCACAGGGTCGACGCCCACCGCGCCCCCTACTTCCACGGCGACGACATCGTCCTCGACGTGCCCGCGGAACCGCTCACCGTGCGCGTCACCAGAGGGATGGAGTACGACACCGCCGAGACGGAGATCGCCCCAGGCGTCGGTGTGGAGACACTCGTCGAACTGTCCCCGCGGCGGCTCTACGACGCCGCCGCCAGGGGCTGGTACGGCGGCGACATGCACGTCCACATGAACTGGGCCGGCGACAACGTGGGCACGCCCGCGCAGGCCGCCGCCGTCCAGCACGGGGAGGACCTGCACGTCCTCAACCTCGTCGCGGGCAACGTCGCCTCGCAGCGCGTCTACGACCGCGAGGCCCTGGAGCACTGGGCCGGGCGGGACATGCCGTGGTCGGACGCCACCCACCTCGCCCGCCTCGGCGTCGAATACCGCAACGACCTGCTCGGGCACCTGTACGCGTTCGGCGTCACGGCGCCGCCCGGACGTTTCCACACCGGGTTCCTCGGCACCGCCGACTGGCCGCCCAACGGCGTGGGCTGCCGCGAGCTGCGCGACCTCGGCGCCGTCCTGGGGTACAGCCACCCGTTCCACATCCCGGTGAACGAGGACGACCCGCCCGCCGCCGCGCTCGCCGGAGGCCGCAACTGCTCGGCCCGCGAGATCGTCGCCGACGCCGCGCTCGGCCTCATCGACTCCCTCGACGTCCTCAACCACTCCTCGATCCAGACGACCGCGATCGTGTACCGGCGCCTGCTCGGCGCGGGCAACACCCTGGCCGTCACCGCCGGGACCGACGCGATGCTGTCGTTCCAGCGGCGCGGCAACCAGTCCAGCCCGCCCGGATGGGAACGCGTCTACGCCCGGGTGGACGGCCCGCTGACCGCCGCGTCGTTCGCCGAAGCGATCCGCCGCGGACGCACGTTCGCCACCACCGGCCCCTGGCTGGAGCTGGACGTGAACGGTCACGGCCCAGGAGACGTCCTGGACGTCGCCCCAGGCGAACGCGTCACCGTCACCGCGCGGACGATCGGGCCCGAAGTCCTCCGCATCGAACTGCGCACCGCCGACGGCGTCCTCGCCGAGGGCCCGCCGGGGGAGGTCACCGCCGAGCTCACCGCAGGCAACCCGACATATGTCGTCGCCGTCGCCATCGGCCCGCAGCACGAGCGCTCCATGCACTACTCCGGCGCGTTCGCGCACACCGGTCCCGTTCACCTGCACGTGGACGGACGGCACGTCGCGCGCGAAGCGGACCTGCGCTGGTGCCTGGAATACCTCGACCGGCTGGAGGACCTGCTCCGCCGCGCCGCCCGCATCGACGACCCGAACCAGCTCGTCGCCCACCTCGACCTGCTGGACGCGGCACGCGCCGTCTACACCGCCCGCCTCACCGGCGGCTGACGCACCGCGTGCTCACATGGGCGCGCTGGCAGGTGCGTGCTGGCAGGTGCGTGCTGACAGGGGCGGGGAGACCCGCTTGTGCCCGCCGTGCCCGGCTGGCTACCTTTCGGTAATGATCCAGGCCACCGCCACGTCCACCGCCACGCCCGAGGAACTGTTCCGGCATCTGGCCGTCCCCGAGGCGTGGGGCGCGTGGGGCAAGTTCCCCATCCCGGCCAAGCGGGCCCGCAAGGGCGACACGACCACCTACGGCGTCGGGACGGTCAAGAAGATCTGGCCCGCCAGCGAGCAGACCGTCGCCTACGAGCCGTACACGCACTTCGGCTACGTCGCCCTGTCGGGGCTGCCGGTCCGCCGCTACCGGTCGGACGTCCACCTGGAGGCCCGCGGCTCCGGCACCGCCATCCGCTGGGAGGCGGAGCTCGAGCCGCTGATCCCCGGCACCGGCCCCCTGCTGCGGCTCATGTTCCGGCTCATGCTGTCGGCCTTCACCCGCTGGCTGCCCGCGCACGCCGAGAAGTGCCCCCCGGACTGCCCCGCCCGCCAGGCCGGCGACATCTGACACCGGGGTCTGAGGGGCGTTCCCGGGAGACGCCGTGGGGCCGGAGGCCGCGCGACCCCCCGCGCGGCCCCCGGCGGAAAAGGTGCAGGCCGAGAGCACCCCGCAGTTCCCTCGGCCTGCACGAACTTGGCCCCCCGTCGGCCCCTCCCGCTCACGCGGGATCGGGGCCGTAGACCTCCCACAGCTCACCGGCGAAGAACCTGCCGAAGCTCAACAGCTTCTCCACCCCGTCCGGCCCCGACGTGCGGAACGTCGTGAGCTGCCGCGCGAAGTCCGTCAGCTGGATGTGCAGCACACCCGCCGCGACGACCTCGGCGCCGTCCTCCTCGTCCTCGCCGACATGGCCATCCAGCAGCCGCACGTACAGCGTGGACGTGTCCGGCCAGATCCGCGTCGGCGGACCGTGCAGGACGTCCTTCTGCCCGCTCAGCGTGCGCCGTGCGCCGTCGCCGTCGGTGTAGAACAGCCGGTACTTCATCAGCCGCCGTTCGTCCTGCCTGTCCTGGCCGTGCCCGCCCTGCTGGTCGTCCGGAGGGGCGACGAACAGGTTGAACGTGCCGCGTTCCACGGGACGCCGGCCCCCGTGGCCGGCCGCGTCGACCCACCCCTCGGCGCGTGCCTCGTGGTCCGGTTCGGCCAGGAACCGGTCGGTGTCCTCCGCGGTGATCGTCAGGCGGAACGACAGCCACCGGCGGCCGTCGGCCATCTCACCGATCCGCGGATCGGTCTCCCCGTAGGTGACGAACCCCTTCATCTCCTCGGTGAACGACAGCGACGTACGGCCCGCCGCCACGGTGGACGGTCCCCATGACCCTCCGTGGCGCCCCGAATCCGGACCGTACGTCGAGCCGTTCCCCGCCCCGTCCGGCGAGCCGGTTCCCCCGACCGGCCCGGCCCCCGTGGCAGACGGGACGGTCGCGGCGGAGCCGCCCGCACCCCGTTGTGCGGACGCGTCCTCCAGCAGCCGCGTGGCCAGCCGGTCGGCCTGCGCGGCGATCGTGAGCGAGGGGTTCGGGCCCACCGGTCCCGGCATCGCCGCCCCGTCGGCGATGTAGAGGCCAGGGAACCCGAACACCTCGCCGAAGGCGTCGCAGACGCCTTCGCCCGGGTGGACGCCCATGGGGGCGCCGCCCAGCGGATGGACGGTGATGATGCGCTTGCGGAACCACATCGGGTTGTCGGCGTAGTCGGCGCCGAGGACGTCCGCGATGCCCTGCATGGTCTTGCGGACCCGGCTGAACAGCTCCTCGCTGCTCTCGGCCGTCCAGTCGGCGGCGAGCCGGCCGTCCTTCAGGTGCAGCCGCCCGTCGGCGGCGTCGCGTCCCATGCCGAGCAGCGGCAGCGAGCTGACCGTGAGGGCGCCGTCGCCGATCAGCTCCGAGATCTCCTTCGACAGGTTGGTGTCCGGCGCGTCCCGGAACAGGTCGGTGAACCGGTCCCACAGGAACTTCACCGCGCGTTCGAAGTCGTTGCCGATGTCGAAGCCGTCGACGATCCAGTCGGTGAACCCCGGGTAGCCGCCGTCCTGGATGTAGGCGCCGCGGCCCGCGCCGGGCACGCCGTCCAGCTCGTCCGGCAGCCGGATCGCGGTGGTGATCACCGGGCCGCGGCTGGCGTTCAGGGGGCGGACCCGGTTGCGGTCCTTGGCCCGCATCAGGAACGTCAGCAGGTCGCCGTTGCCGCTGAACCGCGTGCCGAGCGCGTCGCTCAGCCCCGGGAACGCGTCCCGCGACCTCAGCAGCAGGTACGTGGTGCCGTAGGTGCCGGCGCCCAGGACCAGCCGGTCGCACGTGATCGTCTGGACGGGCGGGCGGCTCTTCCTCGCCGTCAGATCCGCGTGGTGGACGTAGTCGACCTCGTACCCGCCGCCGGGCCTCGGCCGCAGCGCCTTCACCTCGCGGGAGGTGCGGATGTCGGCGCCGTGGTGCGCCGCCGCCGACAGGTAGGTGTGGTCGAGGCTGTTCTTGGCGCCCTCGTTGCAGCCGATGTCGCATTCGCCGCACAGCCGGCACGTCCGCCGAGGGACGCCGTGGATGTTGCCGTACCCAGCGTCCACGATCGGCAGGCTCAGCGCGGGCGTGCCGCCCGGCTGGGAGGCGAAGCTGACCGCCAGCGGCGGCAGCGTGCACTGCAGCCCCAGCTCCGCCGCCGCGTCCTGCATCGCGTGCGTCTTCGGGGTGTCGTCGAAGGGGACCTGGTCGAGCGGGTACGGCGTCGCGCCCAGCATCTTCTCGACCGAGTCGTAGTGCGGATCCAGGTCGGCGCGCGAGATCGGCCACGGCTCGTACCCGCCGCCGGGCAGCGGCCGGTCGTGGACGAACCAGTTCTCGTCCTTGCGCAGCAGCACGTTCGCGTAGATCAGCGAGCCGCCGCCGAGCCCCGAGGACACCACCGAGTCACAGCCCTTGAAGCGCCACACGTCGAACATCCCGTACAGCCCGGCGGCCGGGTCCCAGAACGCCCGTCCCAGCTCGTGGGGCGACCGCGGGAAGGTGCCCGGCGCGTACGGCTGCCCGCGCTCCAGCAGGACGACCGACCGTCCGGCCTCGGCCAGCCGGTACGCGGCCACCGATCCGCCGAACCCGGACCCGACGACGACGGCGTCGACATGCTCGGCGCCGACACGCCCTCCGCCGACACGCCCTCCGCCGACACGCCCTCCGCCGACCTGTCCTCCGCCGACCTGTTCCATGGTCAACCCGCCTTCCGCTTCAAGAAGTCGAGAACCTGGGGGAACACCTCGGCGTCGACGTTGGCGCCCATGAAGGGGTCCTGGTGGCCGTAGCCGGGCAGGACCGCCAGCTCGTGCAGACCGGGCGTGGTCGATTCGAGCAGGCGGTGGCAGACGATGTTGGAGTCGGTGAACACGTGGTTGCGGTCTCCGGTGAGGAACAGGATCGGCGTGGCGACCGACGCGGCGCCCGCGAGGTAGTCGTCCGGCAGGTCCGCGTGGGCCGGGGCGCGGCGGTCGTACTTCACGGCCCGGCCGGCCTTCACCATCTTGTGGATGTGCCGGTAGTAGTGGACGTTGCACGCCCCGAACAGGTCGGGCAGCCGGCCGTGCGTGACCGGCGACATCTTGTCGTGCGAGAAGATCGGCTTCCCGCCGCCCCACATGAAGCTGAGCATGTGGCACGCGGGCTCGTCGCACGAGCGATGGAACGGCGCGACCGCCTTGGCGAGCATCCAGCCCCGGGTCAGCGCGGGCGCCTCCCCGTAGCGCGGGTCGATCTGGCACGGTCCGAGGACGTACTCCATCAGCGCCGGCCCGTACCCCAGCTTGATCTTCGACCAGGTCGGCGTTCGCGGGGTCAGCGAGACGCTGTTGCAGGTCAGGCTGGTGATGCCGGTGACCGTCCCGGCGAACAGGGCCATCGAGAACGACACCGAGCCCAGGCAGTGCGCGATGACGTGCACCCGCCGGTCCCCGATGTGGCGGCGCAACTCGGCCAGCGCCGCCGGGTGGTCGTACAGCGCGACGTCGTCGAGGTCGTGGCGGTGGGTCTCGGCGTTGTACGGGAACCGGCCGCTCATCCGGAAGTCCAGCGCCCACACGTCGCCGAACCCGGCGTCGTGCAGGAAGGTCACCAGATTGGTGTGCTCCGGCATCATGTACATGTCGCTGGACGTCGTCAGCCCGTGCACCAGCAGGACCACATCGTCGCAGTCGGCGCGGCGGAACCGGGTCAGGTTCAAACCCAGCCCGTCTTCGGTGGCGAAGGGGTGTGCGGACACCTCGGCGTCGGCGACGCCCGCGCGGGTGAAACGCGCGATCCGCTGCTGGTCCATGTGTCCATCCCCTCCGGCTTCTGACGCCCTAACCTTGCCAAACGCGTACATCAGCGCGGCATCGTGGAGAACCCGTACTTACGTGGAACATCGGACCGGCCGTATGTACGGGACCTACGTGAACTAAGAGTCGGAATCAGTCTCTATGGTTCACTCTGGCCGGTTCACTCTGGCCGGTTCATCTTGGTCGCCACGCCGACCCGCGAGGAGACGCCGATCTTGGTGAAGACGCGGGACAGGTGGGTCTCGACCGTCCGGACGCTCAGATACAGCCGCTCGGCGATCTGCTGGTTGCTGCGGCCCTCGGCGACGAGCATGGCGATCTCGTGCTCGCGCGGCGACAGCCCGAACGGCAGCTTCTCCTTCGCGCCCTTCGCGCTCTTGCCCTGCCCCGCGGCGGAGCGTCCGCCCGTCGCCGGCACCCGGACGCCGAGGCGCCGCTGCTCCCGTACGGCCTGCGCGTGCAGGCCCCGCAGCCCGCACGCCTGGAAGGTCTCCGCCGCCGCGCGGACCCGCTCGCGGGCCTGGGCGCGGTCGCCGGTGGCCGCGTGCGCGAGGCCGGCGGCCAGTTCGGCGCGTCCCGCCTCCGGACGGCGCCCCGCCTTGGTGAGCAGGTCGGCGGCCTCGGCGGCCAGCGCCGCCGACCCGGCCGGGTCGGCGGCCCGGATCGCGTGGGCGCGGGTCAGCCTCGCCATGCCGACGTCACCGGTCATCATCGGATCGGCGATCGCCTCGGCGATGCCGGCCCATCTGGCGGCGTCGCCGGCGTCCTCCTGCGCGGCGCGGACTCCCGCGAGCGCCTCCGCGCAGATCACCAGCGTGCTGAAGTCCAGGCCGTGGGTGCCGTCGCCGCACGCGGCGATCAGCGCGGTGGCGCCCTCCTCCAGCCTGCCCTCGTTGATGATCGCGAGGGCGCGGGCGACGTGCGCCATGTGCGTCCACCACTCGCCCGACCCGGTGTCGTTGGCGACCGCCTCCTCACCGGCCCGCAGCGCCCGGTCGTGGTCGCCCATCCAGCTCGCCGTCAGGCACTGCTGGATGAGCCCGTAGGCCAGTACCTCCTTCGAGCGCAGGTCGCGGCCGACCGCGGCGGCCTCGTCGGCGACGGCGGCGGCCTCCTCCATGCGCCCCAGCTGCGCCAGGACGCGGGACTGCCCGGCCAGCATGTAGCCGAGGATGAACGTCTGCCCGGTCGTCCGGGTGATCGACACGAGCCGCTCCGCGTGCCGCAGCGCCGGGTCGTACATGCCGAGGAACGACTCGGCGAACACCAGCCAGGCGAAGCAGTCCAGGCAGTCGGCGAAGTCGTTGTCGGACGCGGCGGAGAACAGCTGGTCGGCGGTCTGCGCGTGGCCGATGGCCTCCTCGACCTCCCCCCGGACGTAGGCGACGATCGGGCGCATCGACGCGACCGCCGCCGTCAGCCCCGGCCCCCACCCGGGGGCACTGTCGGGGATGGTGTCCAGGATGGCCTGCGAGCCGCGGCTGTCGGCCCGCTGGATGCGGTCGGCGACGAGCCGGATCCGCAGCAGGACCGCCTCGGGGGTCTGCCGGTCGGTGATGCGGCGCAGTTCGTCCAGGACGATCGCGCGGGCCTCGTGGATCCGGCCGACCTGCCGCTCCATGATCGCGCACATGTGGACCGTCCGGGCGCGGCGGACGGTGTCGTCGGGCGGCAGCACCCCGAGCAGCGTGTGGGCGGTCTCGCGGCCCTCCTCGGCGTGGCCGCTGACGGCCTGCATGTGGGCCAGCTCGACCAGCAGTTCCACCTTGTCCGGATACCCGGTCTTGTCTGGATGCCCGGTCTTGTCTGGATGCCCGGTCTTGTCTGAATGCCCGGTCTCGTCTTGGTGCCCGGTCTTGTCCGGGTGCTCCGGGCCGGCGGCGTCCGGCATCAGCTCCAGCGCCGCCTTCAGCCAGTACGCGGCGGTGCCGGGCGCCTGGAGCGCGACGACGCGGGCGGCCTCCACCAGCGTCCGGATCGCCTCCGGGTCGCCGAACCGCGCCGACCGCACCACGTGGTGGGCGCGGACGGCCGCCGGGGCGCCCAGTTCCGACAGCCGCGACGACACCCGCGAATGCGCGGCGATCCGCCAGCCCGCCGCCGTCGAGGCGTAGGCGACGTGCCGCACCAGCGGGTGCCGGAAACGGAACCGCCCGCCCGGCGCGGGACGGACGACGTCATGGCCGGTCAGCACGTCCAGCGCGGTCAGGGCGGCGTTCTGCTCCATCTCCGCGGCCACCGCGGCGAGGGCGGGCTCGAACACGTCCGCGGCGACGGCGGCGCCCCGCGCCATCAGCAGCGCCTCGGGCGGCAGGGCACTCAGCTCCACCTGCAGCGCGGCCCGCACTGCGGGCGGCACCTCGGTCAGGCTCGCGACGCCGTTCTCCCAGCCCTGCAGCCGGGTGCCGTCACGTCCGGCCGGGCCGGCCCCGTCGCCCATCTTGGACAGGGCCTCCAGGTAGAACGGGTTGCCGCCGCTGGCCTTGAACAGCGCCTCGCAGCGCGACCGGCTCACGCCCGGCCCGAGGAACTCCGCGACCTCGCTCTGGCTGAGCGGGTCGGCGGTGACCCGCACGCCCTGCGGTCCCGCGGCGTCCACCAGCGCCGCCAGCCGCGGCGACGCCTGCGCGGGCCGGTAGGCGACCGCCACCAGCACCCGGGCGCGCGGCGGATGCCGGACCAGATGGTCCATCAGCTCGATCGTCGCGTCGTCGGCCCAGTGCAGGTCGTCCAGGATCAGCACGAGCCCGTCCGGTTCGGCGAGGTCCTCCAGCAGATGCCGAACGGTGCGGTGCAGCTGGTACCGGGCCACGTGCGAGGCGGGGGAGGCGGCTCCGCCGGTGACCTGAGCCGGGTCGGTCAGGTCGCCCAGCGCGGGGAAGACCGTCCCGAGCAGCCGCAGCGCCGCGGGGGACAGGTTCAGTGTGTGCTCTTCGAGACGGTCGTCGAGGGCGTCGACCACGGCGCCGAACGGCATCTCCTGCTCGAACTCCGCCGCGCGTCCCGCCACGAACGGCAGCTTCCGCGCGATCGCGCCGTCGGCCAGTTCGTTCAGCAGCCGCGTCTTGCCCGCGCCCGGCTCGCCGACCAGCGCCAGGAAGCCGTACCCGCGCTCGGTCGCGTCGAGAACGCGGCCGATCTCCTGCAGCGCGACATGTCGCCCAACCAGCGGAGCGTTGCCGGACCGAGCCCCGGCGTCGCGGGCCGCACGACCCTCCATGTCCACACCCCAACAGCGACAGGCGGCCGATACGCCGTGATCTTGCTCATCGTTGCGGTTCCTGAGAACTGGCGAGATTCACCCTATCGGGTGGAACGTCAATAAGGTGAGGCAACACGCCTCCGCCAGCGCGTCATCCCACGGACCGGCCTCCTCCGTGACCGTGCCTTCGTGACGGTGCCTTCCGTGACGGCGCTTTTCGTGACCGTGCTTTTCGTGACCGTGCTTTTCGTGACGGTGCCTTCGTGACCGTGCCTTTCACTGCATCAGCGTTTCATCGCATCAGCGTTCACTGCTATCAACCGTCCTAGGGCGCCCCGTGTCAACCTCGGGACGGTAAACCGTCTCGCCGCCGTGACATCCGGACCCTGGCGGGCCGGTCAGCGTTCCAGGCCGAGATGGGCGGCGGCGGCCGCCCATGCGGACTCGTCACCGGACGGCGTGTAGTGGCGGAGCGCCTGCGTCGCGGCGACCAGGGCGCGGGCCTCCGCCAGGTCCCCGACGACACCGTGCGCGCGGGCCTGGGCCAGCACGTTGCCGAGGGCGGTCGCCTCCACCGGTCCGGCGACGACCGGGAGGCCGGCCGCGTCGGCGGTCAGGCGGCACAGCAGGTCGTTGCGGCTGCCGCCGCCGACGAGGTGGACCACCTCGATCTCCCGGCCGGACAGGCGGGACGCCTCGCGGAGCGTGGCGCGGTGCGCGAGGGCGAGGCTGTCCACGATGCAGCGGACCGTCTCGGCGCGGGTGACCGGTGCGGGGAGGCCGCGGCGGCGGCAGTGCGCGGCGATGCGGGCGGGCATGTCGCCGGGCGCCAGGAACTCCGGGTCGTCGGGGTCGATGAGGCGGCGCAGCCCCGGGACGTGCTCCGCCTCGGCGAGCAGTGCGGGCAGGTCGGCGTCGCCCCAGGTCCGCAGGGACTCCTGGAGGAGCCACAGGCCCATCACGTTGCGCAGGTAGCGGACCGTCCCGTCGACGCCGCCCTCGTTGGTGAAGTTGGCCTCGCGGCTCGCCCCGGTCACGACGGGCGCGTCCAGCTCGACGCCGACCAGCGACCAGGTGCCGCAGGAGATGTAGGCGAACCGTCCGGTGGTGGCGGGGACGGCGGCGACGGCGGAGGCGGTGTCGTGGGAACCGACGGCGGCGACCCGCAGACCCGGGTGGCCGGTCTCGTCCGCCACGTCCCCGCGGAGGGTCCCGACGATCTCGCCGGGGTTCCGGAGGGGCGGGAGGATCCCCGCCGGGAGGTTCAGCCGCGCCAGCAGCTCCCGCGACCAGGTGCCGTCGCGGACGTCCAGGAGGCCGGTCGTGGACGCGTTGGTCCGCTCGGCGCCGATCTCGCCCGTGAGCCAGTAGGCGAGAAGGTCGGGGATCAGCAGGAGCGTGCTCGCCCGGGACAGGTCGTCCGCCGCCAGCTGGTAGATCGTGTTGAACGGGAGGAACTGGAGACCCGACGTCCGGTAGAGGAGGTCGTCGCCCAGCTCCGCGCGGACGCGGTCCATCACGCCGTCGGTGCGGGCGTCGCGGTAGTGGACGGGGTTTCCCAGCAGTCGCCCGCCCGCGTCCAGGAGGCCGTAGTCGACGGCCCACGAGTCGATGCCCACCGAGGCCGGCCCGGGCGGGGCCGCACGCAGCCCGTCGAGGACGTTGCCGTAAAGCCCGAGGATGTCCCAGTGCAGGGTGCCGTTGACGCGGACGGGACGGTTGGCGAAGCGGCGGATCTCGTCCAGCTCCAGCATGCCCTGGCCGACACGTCCGGACATGACACGCCCGCTGGACGCCCCGAGGTCGACGGCCGCGAAGGTCGCAGCGCTCATGAGACGACCAGCACCTCCAGCGTCCGCGGACCGTGCACGCCCTCCACACGTGACAGCTCGATGTCACTCGTGGCGGAGGGGCCGGACACGAACGTCAGCGGCCGGTACGGGTCGAGCCGTTCCAGGGCTTCGGGCACGTCCGGCGCGACCTGATCGGCGAGGACGACGATCAGGTGGTAGTCGGGGACGAGCGACAGCGCGCGCGGCCCCTGAGCGGCGCCGTGGTCGAGGACGACCGTGCCGGTCTCGGCGATCGCGGCGGCGCAGCCGGTGACCGCGCCCGCCAGCCCGTCCAGCGACGCGATGTCCGGATCCCGGACGAGCGGGACGCCGGCCGCGGCGAGCCACTCGCCGGGCAGGTCGCCGGGCACGCCGTAGGTGCCGGGCCGGGCCGAGAGCCGCTCCGCGACCGTCGCCGGCACGTCGGCCGGGGAGACCCGCAGGACCGTCGCGCGGTAGTCGGCGACCCGCTCGGCGAACAGGTCGAGGACACCGCCGTCGTGGTGGCGGCGCAGGTAGTCCCGATCGATCCGGTCGTAGGAGGCGGCGACCTCGGCGGCCGGGCGGGCGGGCACGATCTCCTCTACACGGCGGAGGATCTCCTCACGCGCGTTCACGGATTCCCTCCAACGTGATCTTCGTCGCCTGCGTTGCCAACGTCGTCTGCGCTGCCGACGTTGTCTGCCTTGTCTACGTCGCCTGCGTCGCGGCCGCCGCCGGTCCGGGCCCACCAGGCGCGGAACGACTCGGGCGGCGGCGCGGGCGCGTCCCGCGTCTCGGTCCAGGCGCCGAGCGGGCCGGGCAGCCGCCGGATCCGGCCGCCGCGCGCCACGACGCGGCGGCTCGCGGACGCGGCGCGCTGCGCGAGCCCGAGCCGGGTGGGGGAGCGCAGCGTCCACCCGGCCGCCGTCATCGCCACCCGTTCCAGCGGATGCCGGGGGCCCTTCTCGACGGCGCGGGCCCGCAGATGGACGAGCACCTCCGGGATGTCGATCGCGACGGGGCACGCGTCGAAGCACGCCCCGCACAGCGTCGACGCGTACGGCAGCGAGGCGTCCACGTCCGACCCGATGCCCCGGATCTGCGGGGACAGGATCGCGCCGATCGGCCCCGGATACGGCGACCCGTAGGCGTGACCGCCCGCGCGCTGGTAGACCGGGCACACGTTCAGGCACGCGGAGCAGCGGATGCAGCGCAGCGCCTGCCGGCCCACCTCGTCGGCCAGCGTGTCGAGGCGGCCGTTGTCCAGCAGGACGAGGTGGAAGTCGCGCGGGCCGTCACCGGGGTGCACACCCGTCCAGGTGGAGGTGTAGGGGTTCATCCGCTCGGCCGTGGACGAGCGGGGGAGCAGCTGCAGGAACACCTCCAGGTCCCGCCGGCTCGGAACGATCTTCTCCACGCCCATCACCGAGATCAGCGTCTCGGGCAGGGTGAGGCACATCCGCCCGTTGCCCTCCGATTCCAGGACGACGAGGGTGCCGGTGTCGGCGACGGCGAAGTTCACGCCCGACACGGCGACCTTCGCCGACAGGAACTTGGCGCGCAGATGGCGGCGGGCCGCCTCCGCCAGCGCGGCGGGGGAGTCGGTCAGCCCCTCCGGCGCGCCCTCCATCTCGCGCATGAAGATGTCGCGGATGTCGGCGCGGTTCCGATGGATGGCGGGGACGAGGATGTGCGACGGCCGGTCGTCCCCCAACTGGACGATCAGCTCGGCGAGGTCGGTCTCGTAGGCGGTGACGCCCTCCTCTGCGAGGAACTCGTTCAGGCCGATCTCCTGCGTGGCCATCGACTTGACCTTGACGACCTCGGTCTCGCCGGTCGCCTTCACCAGGCCGGCGACGATCCGGTTGGCCTCGCCCGCGTCCCGCGCCCAGTGCACCGTCCCGCCCGCCTCGGTGACCTTCTCCTCCAGGAGGCGCAGGTAGTGGCCGAGGTTCTCCAGGACGTGGTCCTTGATCTGCTTGCCCGACTCGCGCAGCGCGGGCCAGTCGTCCAGTTCCGCGACGGCGGATTCGCGCCGCCCCCGGATCGTGGTGGTCGCGTGGGCGAGGTTGCCGCGCAGCCGCGCGTCGGCCACCGCGCCCCGCGCCGCGTCCGGGAAGGACGGCATCCCGACGTACGTGGGCATCGAGGACGATGCCGTGCGTGTTCCTCGTGGGGGGCCGGCCCCCCGTGCCCCCCGGTTCGCTCCGCTCATTTCTGTTCCTCCTCGGTGGAGGCGAGGATCTCGGCCAGATGGACGGTCCGTACCCCGGCGCGGGTACGGGTGAGGGCGCCGCCGATGTGCATCAGGCAGGAGTTGTCGGCGGCGCACAGCGCCTCGGCCCCGGTCTCCCGGACGGCGGTGACCTTGTCCGCGCACATCGCGGCCGACACCTCGGAGTTCTTCAGCGCGAACGTCCCGCCGAACCCGCAGCATTCGGCGGCGTCCGGCAGGTCGGCCAGCTCGATGCCGCGGACCTCGCGCAGCAGCCGCAGCGGCCGGTCCCCGACGCGCAGCATCCGCAGCGAGTGGCACGTCGGATGGTAGGTGACGCGGTGCGGGAAGTAGGCGCCCACATCGGTGACGCCCAGCACGTCCACCAGGAACTCCGACAGCTCGTGCACGCGCGACGCGACCCCGGCGGTCCGCGGCGCCAGCTTCGGATGCCAGTCGCGGATCATCGCGGCGCAGGACGCGGACGGCGTCACGACGGCGTCGTAGGGCTCGAACGTCTCCGAGAACCCCTTCACCAGGTGGAGGGCCTGCCGCCGGTAGCCGGTGTTGAGGTGCATCTGCCCGCAGCAGGTCTGCGCGGCCGGGAACTCGACGTCGTGGCCGAGCCGCCGCAGCAGCCGCACCATCGCCTTGCCCGTCTCCGGGTACATCGTGTCGTTCACGCAGGTGAGGAACAACGCCACCTTCATGAGGCGCCTCCAGGGCGACTGGACTCGCGGACCACCAGCTCGGGCTGGAACATGACCTGCTGGTGGGCATGCCCGCCCGACTCGTCGCACTCCTCCAGCAGCAGTTCGGTCGCGATCCGGCCGAGCTGGTAGGTGGGCTGCCGCACCGAGCTCAGCGGGACCGCGGCCGCCGCCGAGAACTCGATGTCGTCGTACCCGATCAGCGCGATGTCGGCCGGCACCTTCAGCCCGGCCTGCACCAGCACGCGCAGCACGCCGAGGGCGAGCAGGTCGTTCGCGCAGAAGATCGCGTCGGGCAGCGGCGGACCGGCCTCCAGCAGCCGCCGCGCCGCCTCCTGCCCGGACCGGGCGTTCATCGCCCCGACCGTCACCTCGCGCATCACCTCACGGCCGAGGCCCGCGGCGCGCAGCGCCCGCAGCGCGCCCTTGCGGCGGTCGGTGCACTGTCGCAGCACGCTGGGGCCGGTGACGAACGCCAGCGTGCGGGCGCCGCCGTCCAGCAGCTCACCGACCGCGAGTTCACCGCCCGCGACGTCGTCGACGGCGACGGAGCACTGGTTGGCGCGCGGCGTCGGATGGTCGAGCAGCACCACGGGGACGCCCCGATCCTGCAGCCGGTCGGCGGCCTCGCCGTCGTCGCCGACCGGGGTCAGCAGGACGCCGCGGACCCGCTGCTCGGCGAGCACCCGCAGGTTGCGCTGCTCCCGCTCGTCCGACTCGCCGGACGACGACAGGATCACCGCGTAGCCGCGTTCGCTGGCGATGTCCTCGACGCCGCGGGCGACGTCGGTGAAGAACGGGTTGGCGAGGTCGAGGACCATCAGCCCGATCGTGCTGCTGTGCCCGGCGCGCAGCGTCGACGCCGAGCCGTTGCGGACGAACCCGAGTTCGCGGATGGCCTGCTCGACGCGGATCCGGGTCGCCTCGGCGACGCGCTCGGGCCGGTTGAGCACGTTCGACACGGTTCCCGGCGAGACGCCGGCGTGCGCCGCGACCTGCTTGATGCCGACGGTACGGCTCAAGTGCCCGGGACGCCCGGTGTCGTCTGTGCTCAATCTGTGTGCCCCCGGTCCGTCCGCGTGAATGTGCCCGTGCCCGCGCCTGTGTGACTGTGCCCGCGCCTGTGTGACTGTGCCTGTGAATGTGTGAATGCGCCTCTGGATGCGTCGCTCGCCGTGCCGCTTCACTTTGGTCATCGAATTAAAACGTGTCAAGCCCGCTGTCGACACATCGGGGTACCTGCCGGGCGGCACGGCCTCGGCCGCGGGCGACTTCGACAACGTCCCCGCCCCTGTGGCGCCGCCATTCTCGCCGCATCCGGCGGGATCTTCGAGCGGGTTGCCTCTTGACGGCTGCGCGGCGTGACTCTAGCGTCCTCCGCAACATCACGTTAAAACGTTTTTCATCAGGTGGTCATAGACCTGCCCCGCGAGGAGGGCCGCGATGGGTGCACCCGGCCGGTCGGCGCCGCCGACATTGGCACTGGTCAACGTGAGCAAGTCGTTCGGCGCCGTGCGCGCCCTCCAGGGCGTCACCCTGGAGCTGCACGCGGGCGAGGTGCACGCCCTGGCCGGAGAGAACGGTGCGGGCAAGTCCACGGTCGTAAAAACGTTCGCAGGGGTGTACCGCCCCGACGCGGGCGAGGTGCGCGTCGACGGCGAGCCGGTGACCTTCCACGGACCCGCCGACGCGCAGACCGCCGGCGTCGCCGTCATCTACCAGGAACCCACCCTGTTCCCCGACCTGTCGGTCGCCGAGAACATCTTCATGGGCCGCCAGCCGCGCGCCCGTGGTCACATCTCAGGGCTCGGCCGCATCGACCGCCGCGCCATGCACGCCGAGACCGCGAAGCTGTTCCGGCGGCTCGGCGTCGCGCTCGACCCGCAGCAGCCCGCCCGCGGGCTGTCGATCGCCGACCAGCAGGTCGTCGAGATCGCCAAGGCCATCTCCCGGGACGCGCGCGTCCTCATCATGGACGAGCCCACCGCCGCGCTCACCGGCCAGGAGGTCGCCCGGCTGTTCGCGGTCACCCGCACCCTGAGCGAGCACGGCTGCGCCGTCCTGTTCATCTCGCACCGGCTGGAAGAGATCTTCGAGCTGTGCCGGCGGGTCACCACGCTGCGCGACGGCGCCCACGTCGGCACCGACCCGACCGCCGACCTCACCCCCGACGACCTCGTCCGCCGGATGGTCGGCCGCGACCTCGACGCGCTCTACCCCAAGCAGGACGTGACGCCCGGCGAGGTCGCGCTGAAGGTCAGCCGGCTGACCCGCGAGGGTGCCTTCACCGACATCTCCTTCGAGGTCCGCCGCGGCGAGATCGTCGCGCTGGCCGGGCTGGTCGGCGCCGGCCGCAGCGAGGTCGCCCGCGCGATCTTCGGCGTGGACCGCTGGGACGCCGGGAACGTCGAGGTCGCCGGGCGCGCCCTGCCCGCCGGCAGCCCGACCGCCGCGATGTCGGCCGGGCTCGCGCTCGTCCCCGAGGACCGCCGCCTGCAGGGCCTGGTCATGGACATGTCCATCGAACGCAACATGGGCCTCACCCAGCTGCGCACGCTGCGCCGCCAGACCGGCCGCGGCGGCCTCATCTCCCGGAAGGTGGAACGCGACCGCGCCGCCGACTGGGGGCTGCGGCTCCAGCTCAAGTACTCCCGGCTCACCGACGCCGTCGGCGTGCTGTCGGGCGGCAACCAGCAGAAGGTCGTGCTCGCCAAGTGGCTGGCCACCGAGCCGGCCGTCCTCATCGTGGACGAGCCGACCCGCGGCATCGACGTCGGCACCAAGGCCGAGGTGCACCGGCTGCTGTCGGAGCTCGCCGCGCAGGACCTCGCGGTACTGATGATCTCCTCCGACCTGCCGGAGGTGATCGGCATGGCCGACCGCGTGCTGGTCATGCACGAGGGCCGGCTCACCGCCGAGATCCCCCGCGCGGACGCGACCGAGGAGAGCGTGATGGCCGCCGCCACCGGCCGCGCCGGCAACGGAAAGGCGGCCTGACCCGATGACCGTACTCACCCAGTCACCGGCCAGACCGGGATCGGGCGGTGCCCGCGGGGGCGGGCGCCGCCTGGTCGAACTGGTGCTGCGCGCACGCGAGCTCAGCATCCTCGGCGCCCTGGTCGTCCTGGTCGTCGGCACCACGGTCGCCAACCCGCGGTTCCTGTCGGGCCAGGGCGTGAAGGACATCTTCCTCAACGCCTCGATCCTGGTCCTGCTCGCCGTCGGGCAGAGCATGGTCGTCGTCACCCGCAACATCGACCTGTCGGTCGGCTCCGTCGTCGGGCTCGTCGCGTTCACCGCCGGCAAGTTCGCCTCCGGCGGCGACCGGAACGTCGTGCTGGTCCTCGTGGTCGGCGTCCTCATCGGACTGGCCTGCGGGCTGGTGAACGGCCTGCTCGTCAGCTTCTGCCGCGTCCCCTCCCTCGTGGTCACCCTCGGCACGCTGTACGTGATCCAAGGGCTCGACTACCGCATCGCGCACGGCGACCAGATCAGCGCCTCCGAGCTTCCGGCGTCGGTCCTCAGCCTCGGCAACGACGGCGTCCTCGGCATCCCCTCCCTGCCGATCATCACCGTCGCCGTGATGCTGGCCGTCGGCTACTACCTGCGCTCCTACTCGTCCGGACGCGAGTACTACGCGATCGGGTCCAGCCCCGAGGCCGCGATGCTCGCCGGCGTGTCGATCCGCCGCCGCATCCTCACCGCCTACCTGGTCAGCGGCGCCCTCGCGGGCCTCGCCGGGGTGCTGTGGCTCGCCCGGTTCGGCACCGTCGTCGCTGACGCCGCGCACGGCTGGGAGCTGACGGTCGTCGCCGCCGTCGTCGTCGGCGGCGTCGCGATCACCGGCGGCGTCGGCACCGTGTACGGGGCGGCGCTCGGCGCGCTGCTGCTCACCACCATCGGCAGCGTGCTGGTGGTGCTCAAGGTCAACTCGTTCTGGCAGGAGGCGATCACCGGTGTCCTCCTGCTGCTGGCCATCAGCGTCGACCGGCTCCTGGCGCTCCGCGTCACCCGGGCGCTGAAACAGCGATCCCTGGAGTCGGCCGCGCACCACGACGTGGACCCGCGACCCGACGGCGACGCGCGGCCCGATCGGGACGCGCACCGAGACATGGACACGGCCGGGACCACCGAGACCACGGCTCCGGAAGGGAAGGGCCGGTCATGAGCCGACTGGGACGCATGGTGCGGTGGGAGACCGCCATCACCGCGCTGCTGATCATGGTGTTCTTCGGCGGCGCCGGGTTCTCGCCCGACTTCGCGAGCAACGGCAACCTGTCGTTCGCGCTGCTCGACCTCAGCGAGATCGCGCTGATCGCGCTGCCGATGACGCTGCTGGTCGTGTGCGGGCAGGTCGACCTGTCGGTCGCCTCCATCCTCGGCCTGTGCAGCGCGCTGACCGGCAAGATGTGGGACGGCGGCATGGCGATCGAGACGATCATCCCGGTGGTCCTGGCCGTCGGCGTCGTCTGCGGCCTCGTCAACGGGCTGCTCGTCACCAAGCTGGGGCTGCCGTCCCTCGCCGTCACGATCGGCACGATGACCCTCTACCGGGGCCTCGCGTACGTGACGCTCGGCACCGGCGCCATCTCCGAGTTCCCGTTCACCTACACCGACCTCGCGACCTCGTCCATCCCCGGCACCCCGATCCCGTACCCGATCGCGCTGTTCGTCCTGCTCGCCATCGTCACCGGCGTCGTCCTGCACGCCACCGGCATCGGACGGTCGCTGTTCGCGATCGGCGCTCAGGAGGACGCCGCCTACTTCGCCGGCATCCGCGTCAAGCGCATCAAGATGATCCTGTTCGTGGTGTCCGGCCTGGTCGCCGGGTTCGCCGGCATCATCTACACGCTCCGCTACGGCAGCGCCCGCGCCGACAACGGCCTCGGCCTGGAACTGGCCGTCATCGCGGCCGTGCTGCTCGGCGGCGTCGACTTCGAGGGCGGCAAGGGCACCCTCGGCGGCGTCATCGCCGCCGTGCTGCTGATCGGCCTGCTCCGCAACCTGCTGATGCTCAACGACGTCTCCACCGAGGTCCAGTCGATCGTCACCGGCCTGCTGCTCATCATCAGCGTCCTCACGCCGCGGCTGATCGCCGTGGCGCGCGAGGCCCGGGGCAGACGGAGGGGCGCGCGACCCGCGACCCCGTCCGCCGTCCCCTAGCCCCGGGGCGACCCCGCACGCCCCTCGCCGCGACCACCCACCCCCGAAGCAAGACCCGGATTTCTGAAAGGCACCCAGATGACCACTCGTTTGCGCGCCCCGCGACGGCTGGCGGCCCGGTTGACGGCCACAGCCACGGTGAGCGTCCTGGCCCTCAGCCTGGCCGCATGCGGCGGAACCACGAAGGACTCCTCGTCCGCCTCCGGGGAGGGCAAGGCCGGCGGGAACGCCACCGCCGACCCGAACGCGCCCCTGAAGAAGGGCCTGAAGATCGCGTTCCTGCCGAAGCAGGTCAACAACCCCTACGAGACGATCGTCGACAACGCCGGCATCGCGGCGGCCAAGGAGTTCGGCGCGGAGGCCAAGGAGGTCGGCCCGTCCGACGCGTCGGCGTCCTCGCAGGTCTCCTACATCAACACGCTCATCCAGCAGCAGCACGACGCGATCCTCATCGCCGCCAACGACGAGAACGCGGTGTGCGGCCCGCTCAAGCAGGCGATGGCGAAGGACATCAAGATCGTCGCCTACGACTCCGACACCAACCCCGAATGCCGGGACGTGTTCATCAACCAGGCCAGCTCCGAGGAGATCGGCCGCAGCCAGGTCAAGCTCCTCGCCGAGCAGATCGACCACAAGGGCGAGATCGCGATCCTGTCGGCGACCGCGAACGCCACCAACCAGAACACCTGGATCGAGTTCATGAAGGAGGAACTGAAGAAGCCCGAGTACGCCGACATGAAGCTCGTCAAGGTCGCCTACGGCGACGACAACGACCAGAAGTCGTTCCAGCAGACGCAGGGCCTGCTTCAGGCGTACCCGAACCTCAAGGGCATCATCTCGCCGACCACGGTCGGCATCGCCGCCGCGGCCCGCTACATCTCCGGCTCCGAGTACAAGGGCAAGGTCGTCCTGACCGGCCTCGGCACCCCGGACCAGATGCGCAAGTTCATCAAGAACGACACGGTCGAGTCGTTCGCGCTGTGGGACCCGAAGGACCTCGGCTACCTCTCCGCCTACGCGGCGGCGGCGCTGGCGTCCGGCCAGATCACCGGCAAGCAGGGCGAGAAGCTGAAGGCCGGCAAGCTCGGCGAGCGCACCATCGGCGCCAACGGCGAGATCATCCTCGGCCCGCCGACGGTCTTCGACGCCGAGAACATCGACGAGTACCACTTCTGACCCGTGGATGTCTGAGCACATGGACACGGACTCTTCGCGCAAGAAGCGGATCTGCTTCCTGCTGAAGGTCAGGCAGGACCGCCTGGAGGAGTACAAGCTGCGCCACCAGGCGGTCTGGCCCGACATGCGGGCGGCCCTGCGCGACTCCGGCTGGCACAACTACTCGCTGTTCCTGAGCGAGGACGGCCTCCTCGTCGGCTACCTGGAGACCGACGACTTCGAGGCCGCGCAGGAGCGGATGGCCCGCACCGAGGTCAACGCGCGGTGGCAGGCGGAGATGGCGCAGTACTTCGAAGACCTCGACGGCCGCCCCGATGAGGGGATGCGGCTGCTCCCCGAGGTCTTCCATCTGGATTGAGTGAAGTACTGGATTGAGAGAGGTAACCGTGAACGACACCAGCGCGGTGAAGGACGCCCTGCGCCGCCAGCAGATCGAGACTCCCTCGTGGGCGTACGGGAACTCGGGGACCCGTTTCAAGGTCTTCGCCCAGCGGGGCGTGCCGCGCACCCCGCAGGAGAAGATCGACGACGCCGCGCAGGTGCACCGCTTCACGGGCGTCGCGCCCAGCGTGGCCGTGCACATCCCCTGGGACAAGGTGGACGACTACGCCGCGCTGGCCGCGCACGCCAAGGAGAAGGGGGTGCGGATCGGCGCGGTCAACACCAACGTCTTCCAGGACGACGACTACATGCTCGGCAGCGTCACCAACCCCGACCCCGCCGTGCGCCGCAAGGCCCTCGACCATCTGCTCGAGGCCGTCGACATCATGGACATGACGGGGTCCCGCGACCTGAAGCTGTGGTTCTCCGACGGCACGAACTACCCGGGTCAGGACGACATCCGCACCCGCCAGGACCGGATGGCCGAAGCCCTCGCCGCCGTCTACGAGCGGCTCGGCGACGACCAGCGGTTCCTGCTGGAGTACAAGCTGTTCGAACCGGCGTTCTACATGACCGACGTGCCGGACTGGGGCGCCTCCTACGCGCACTGCGTGAAGCTCGGCCCGAAGGCGCAGGTCGTGGTGGACACCGGGCACCACGCGCCCGGCACCAACATCGAGTTCATCGTCGCGTTCCTGCTGCGGGAGGGGAGGCTCGGCGGGTTCGACTTCAACTCCCGCTTCTACGCCGACGACGACCTGATGGTCGGCTCCGCCGACCCGTTCCAGCTGTTCCGCATCATGTACGAGGTGGTGCGGGGCGGCGGATACGACGCGGCGACGGGCGTGGCGTTCATGCTCGACCAGTGCCACAACATCGAGCCGAAGATCCAGGGCCAGATCCGCTCGGTGATGAACGTCCAGGAGGCCACGGCCAAGGCGCTGCTCGTGGACGCCGAAGCGCTGTCCGCCGCGCAGTCGTCCGGTGAGGTCCTCGAAGCCAACGCGGTGTTCATGGACGCGTTCAACACCGACGTCCGCCCGCTGCTGGCCGAGCTCCGCGAGGAGATGGGCCTTCACCCGGACCCGGTCGCCGCCTACAAGGCGTCCGGCTACTACGAGCGGATCGCCGAGGAACGCAAGGGCGGCCAGGCCGCCGGATGGGGGGCCTGATGTTGTCCGGGACGCTCCGCAGGGGCACCGCTGTGGCCGCGCCTCTGGCCGCCGCCCTGCTCTTCACGGCGCCGGGCGGCGGTCAGGCCGCCGCCGACGCCGACGCCGGGAAGCGCGCCGAGGGCCCGGCCCTGCAGAGGCTGAAGGACACTCAGCTGGACGCGAACGCGCTGTACTTCGTGTCCTATGACGGCCTGGTCAACAACGGGTCGTTCCAGCAGAGCGGGATCCTCACCTACGCGGGCTACCAGTACGCCGGCTGGTACACCGCCGACCGGAGCGCCGTCATCGCGCGGCGGCATCTGCCGAACGGCCCGTGGAAGGCCGTGACCCTGCCGCACAAGCTCAGCGCCAACGACTCCCACAACGTCATCTCCATGGGCGTGTCCCCGCAGGACGGCCGCCTGCACGTGGCGATGGACACCCACAACACCCGGGTCTACTACACCAGGTCCGAGCCGGGGCTCGTGTCGAGGCCCTCTCCGGCCCGCTGGGACGCGTCCCGTTTCGGGCCGGTCCAGCGCACGCTCGACGGCGCCGACCTGGGAGCGATCACCTATCCCCAGTTCGCCGTCACGCCCGAGCGCAGGCTCCAGCTCGTCTACCGGACGGGCGGCTCCGGCAACGGCACGAACGAGATCGCCGAGTACGACGCGGCGGGCGGCGGCACCTGGACCAGGCTCGGCAAGTGGTCCAGCGCCGCGGGCACGTACTCCGGCAACGGGCAGACCAGCGACGCCCGGAACATGTACGTGCACGGCATCACCTACGGCAAGGACGGCCGCCTGCACGCCGCGTTCACCTGGCGCGAGCGGAACTTCGGCGTCCTGTGCCACCCGGGCGGCCTGTCCAACCACGACACCGGCTACGTGTACTCCGACGACCGCGGCCGCACATGGCGCAACAACGCCGGCCAGGCCGTGGCCACCACCGGCACGGCGGACCAGGTGGCGCTGGACGACCCGGGATTGGTCGTCGACCCGATCGACCCCAATCACGCGCTGATGAACCAGGAGAGCCAGGCCGTGGACTCGGCCGGCCGCCCGCACGTGATCATCAGTTACGTGCCGGGCCGGTTCACCCAGTGCGTCACCGACTTCACCGCCCAGCGCAAGGCGTACTCGTACGCCTTCCACCTGACCCGCGACGCCGCCGGCAAGTGGCGCAAGGTCGAGATCCCGGTGCCGAACAAGGCGTTCGGCCGCTCCCGGATCGTGTTCGACGAAGCGGACAACGCCTACGTGATCATGCCGTTCGGCCGGATCGCCGGTGCGAGCAAGGCCAGCGGCTGGACGGACTGGAAGCTGCTCTTCGACGGCACGCACGACGCCGACGGGCGCACGCTCAACGTCTTCGGCGAGGTCCTCGTCGACGACTCCCGGGTCGCCTCCGATGGAGTCCTGTCCGTGATGTACCAGCAGAAGTCCACCGGAACCACCCCGTCCCCGATCCGCGTCATCGACTTCAAGCTCGGCTAGATCAGGTCGACAAGGAGCACGCTGAGGATGGCCCCCACCTCAAAACGCAGCCGCATCTCCAAACGCCGTCGGATCTCAAAACACAGCCGGATCTCAAAACGGCCCCCAAGACGCCGTTGGACCGCCGCCGTCATCACGGCCGGGCTCGCCCTCGCCCTCGCCGCCCCCGCGCACGCGCGGGAGGAGGCGGCGCTGCGCGTCACCGGGCTGGAGACCGAGCACGCCACCACACCGATCGCCGTCGCCGACCCCGAGCCCCGCCTCGGCTGGCAGCTGACGTCCCGCGAACGCGGCCAGCGGCAGACCGCCTACCGCGTCTCGGTCGCCACCGCCGACGGAGATCGGACGGTCTGGGACTCGGGACCCGTGTCCGGGGCCCGCTCGTACGACGTCCGCTACGGCGGTCCCGCGCTCAAGCCCGCCACCCGCTACACCTGGCGGGTCAAGGTCGCCGACGCGCGCGGACACTGGACGCGCTGGAGCCAGAAGACCTGGTTCGAGACCGCGCTCGCCAAGGACGGCCGGCGCGGCTCGTGGATCGGCGCCCCGGGCGACGCCGCGTCCACCCCGGACCTCACCGGCACCAGCTGGATCTGGTACCCCGAAGGGGACCCCGCCACCGAGGCGCCCGCCGAGTCGCGCTACTTCCGGGGGACGTTCGACCTGGCGTCGGTTCCCGACGGCGCCCGCCTCGTCATGACCGCCGACGACGGCTTCACCGCCTGGGTGAACGGAGCCGAGGCCGGGGGACGCGTCCCCGACCCGGCGAAGGAGAACTGGAGGCGCCCGATCGTCGTCGACGTGACCTCGAAGCTGCGAGTGGGCCGCAACGTCATCGCGGTCGAGGCCACCAACGGCAGGCCGAGCCCCGCCGGGCTCCTCGGGCGGCTGGAACTGCCCGGCCAGGACCCGAGCCGGTTCGACACCGGTGCCGGCTGGCGGTCCGCGAACGAGGAGCCGTCCGGCGACTGGCGGGCCGCCGGCTTCGACGACGCCGCCTGGGCGAAGACGAAGGTCCTGACTGCCTGGGGCGGCGCTCCCTGGGGCGAGGTGAAGCCCGACAAGCCCACCCGTCCGGAGCCGCTCCTGCGCCGCGGCTTCACCGTCCCCGGCAAGAAGATCGCCAAGGCGCGGCTGTACGCGGCCGCGGCCGGTTACGTCGAGCTGAGCCTGAACGGCAGGCGCGTCGGAGACGAGGTCCTGCAGCCCGGCTTCGTCCGCTACGACAAGCGCGTCGAGTACGTCACCCGCGACGTCACCCGGATGCTGCGGCGCGGCGACAACGTGATCGGGGCGCGGCTCGGCCGCGGCTTCTACGGCATGACCCAGCAGAACGTGTGGGGCTGGCACGACACCCCGTGGACCGCCGAGCCCCGGCTGCTGGCCCAGCTCGTCGTCACCTACCGCGACGGCGGCACCCAGACCATCGCGACCGACGGCCGGTGGCGCTATGCCGAGGGCCCCGTGCGCTACGACTCCCTCTACGGCGGCGAGACCTACGACGCCCGCGAGGAGAAGCCCGGCTGGGACCGTCCCGGCTTCGACGCGTCCTCATGGAAGCAGGCCGCGACCCTGCCCGCACCCACGGACAACATCGTGCCCGAGGAACACGAGCCGATCAGGGTCACCCGCACACTGCGTCCCGTCGAGGTCACCACCCCCAAGCCGGGCGTTCACGTCTTCAAGATGCCGCACAACACCGCCGGCTGGGCGCGCATCCGCACCCGTGGCCCCGAGGGCACGACCATCCGGCTGAAGTACGGCGAGCGACTCAACTCCGACGGCACCGTCCGGGCGGACAACGGCCTCGTCACCGGCCGCTTCCAGACCGACGAGTACATCCTGGCCGGGCGCGGCAGTACCGAGACCTGGGAGGCCCGCTACAGCTACAAGGGCTTCCAGTACGTGGAGGTGACCGGCTGGCCGGGCGAACCGCCCACAGTGGACGACCTCGACGGCCGTGAGGTCCACAGCGATCTGCGGCCGGCCGGGACGTTCCGCAGCTCGAACAAGCTGTTCAACACCGTGGAGACCATCACCAGGCAGACCGTGCTCAACAACTGGCACGGCATCCCGACCGACACCCCGATGTACGAGAAGAACGGGTGGACCGGCGACGCCCAGCTCATGGCCGAGATGGAGATGGGCCGCTACGACCTGCGGCGGCTGTTCGCCAAGTGGATGACCGACCACCGCGACAGCCAGGGACCGGACGGGCTCGTCCCGGCGATCGTCCCCGACAACGGCTGGGGCCTCGGCGACGGATGGCCCTCGCCGCCGTGGCACGCCTCCTTCACCGTCATCCCGTGGCAGATGTACGAGCGGTACGGCGACCGCGACGTCCTGTCGGCGAACTACCCGGCCATGCGCCGCTACCTGGACGACTGGCTCACGCGCTCGGACGACGGCATCTACCCCAGCCGGCTGAACGACTACCTGGCCCCCGGCTACGGCGGCAACACCCCCGAGGACAAACGGCTGCACGGCACCGCCTACACCTACTCCAACACGCTGATCACGGCCGACATCGCCGAGGTCCTCGGCCACGGCGCCGACGCGGCCCGCTACCGGGCGGCCGCCGCGAAGATGAAGGACGCGTTCAACAGGGAGTTCCTGCGCGGCGACGCCTACGTCACCGACACCGACCCCGGCTACCGGCAGACGTCGGCGCTGATCGCGCTCGCGCTCGGCCTGGCGCCGGAGGAGTCGCAGAAGGCCGTCACCGACCGGCTCGTCCGCGACGTCGAGGAGCGCGGCGACCACCTCAACACCGGGGCGCTCGGCACCAAGTACCTGCTGACGGAACTGACCGCGCGGGGCCACGGTGAGCTGGCCTTCAAGGTCGCCGACCAGCGCACCTACCCCAGCTGGGGCTACTGGGTCGACAACGGCGCCACCACGCTGTGGGAACGCTGGGACCTGGAGGCCCGGTCCCGCGACCACGTCTTCCTCGGCGGCGCCATCGGGGAGTGGTTCACCGAGGACCTCGCCGGGATCGAGCCGGCCGCGCCCGGTTTCGACCGGATACGCATCGCCCCGAAGCCGCTCGGGGACCTGACCTGGGTGACGGGCTCGGCCTGGACCCCGCACGGCACGGTCTCGGTCCGGTGGAAGCGGTCCGGCTCCGGGTTCACCCTGGACGTGACCGTTCCGGTCGGCGCGACCGCCGAGATCCACATGCCCGCCGCCGCGGCGGACCGGGTCACCGAGAGCGGACGGCCCGCGGCCTCGGCCGAGGGCGTCCGCGTCCTGGGCGCGGGTGACGGCACCGTCCGCCTGACGGCCGTGTCCGGGACGTACCGATTCCATGCCTAGCCCGCTTCGCCTAGCCCGATTCCACGCACAGACGGATTCCACGCACAGAGACCGCGCACAGAGAGACCGCGCACAGACGGACCACGCACAGAGAGACCGCGCACAGACGGACCACGCACAGACGGACCACGCACAGCAAACCCAGACACGCAGGTAACCACGTTGGGAGATATTCATGACCGCCACTCCACCCGAGGTGGAGCAGCTGCTGGAACGGGCCAACACCCTCGGCTCGGACCCGCGCAACACCAACTACGCGGGCGGCAACGCCTCGGCGAAGGGCACCGTCACCGACCCCGTGACGGCCCGCGACGTCGAGCTGATGTGGGTGAAGGGCTCCGGCGGTGACCTCGGCACCCTCACCGAGAAGGGCCTGGCCGTCCTGCGCCTCGACCGGATGCGCGCCCTCGTGGACGTGTACCCGGGCGTCGAACGCGAGGACGAGATGGTCACCGCGTTCGACTACTGCCTGCACGGCAAGGGCGGCGCGGCGCCGTCGATCGACACCGCCATGCACGGCCTGGTCGAGGCCGCCCACGTCGACCACCTGCACCCCGACTCCGGCATCGCGATCGCGACGGCGGCGGACGGGGAGGAGCTCACCCGGCGGATCTTCGGAGACCGGGTCGCGTGGGTGCCGTGGCGGCGTCCCGGCTTCCAGCTCGGCCTGGACATCGCCGAGATCAAGAACGCGAACCCGCAGGCCATCGGCGTGATCCTCGGCGGCCACGGCATCACCGCCTGGGGCGCCACGAGCGAGGAGTGCAAGGCCGCCTCCGTCGACATCATCCGCACCGCCGAGGCCTACATCGCCGAGCACGGCAAAGCGGACCCGTTCGGCGAGGTCGTCCACCCGCCGCTGCGACAGGAGGAGCGGCACGCTCGCGCCGCGGCGCTGTTCCCGCTGCTCCGTGGCCTGGCGTCCACCGACCGTCCGCAGGTCGGGCACTTCACCGACAGCGACACCGTCCTGGACTTCGTCTCCCGCGCCGAGCATCCCCGCCTCGCCGCGCTCGGCACGTCGTGCCCGGACCACTTCCTGCGCACCAAGGTCCGCCCGATGGTCCTGGACCTGCCGCCCGACGCACCCCTCGGCGACGTCCGCGCCCGCCTCAAGGAACTCCACGCCGCCTACCGCGAGGAGTACGCGGCCTACTACGACCGGCACGCCACCCCCGGCTCGCCGCCGATGCGCGGCGCGGACCCGGCGATCGTGCTGGTCCCCGGCGTCGGCATGTTCAGCTTCGGCGCCAACAAGCAGACCGCCCGGGTCGCCGGCGAGTTCTACGTCAACGCCATCAACGTGATGCGCGGCGCGGAGGCCCTGTCGGCGTACGCGCCGATCGACGAGGCGGAGAAGTTCCGCATCGAATACTGGGAACTGGAGGAGGCCAAACTCCGCCGGATGCCCAGGCCGAAACCGCTCGCCACCCGGGTCGCGCTGGTCACCGGCGGCGGCTCCGGCATCGGCGCGGCCACGGCCCGCCGCCTGGCCGCCGAGGGCGCCTGCGTCGTCGTCGCCGACCGGGACGTCGCCGCCGCCGAGAAGGTCGCCGCCGAGATCGGCGCGAACGCCCCGCGTTCCTTCGACGCCGCCGTCGCCGTCGGCGCCGATGTGACCTCCGAGGACGAGGTCGCCGCGGCCGTCCACGACGCCGTCCTCGCGTTCGGGGGCGTCGACCTCGTCGTCAACAACGCCGGGCTGTCGATCTCCAAGCCGCTGCTGGAGACGACCACCGCCGACTGGGACCTGCAGCACGACGTCATGGCGCGCGGCTCGTTCCTCATCTCCCGCGAGACCGCCCGCGTCATGATCGAGCAGGGGATGGGCGGCGACATCGTCTACATCTCGTCCAAGAACGGGGTGTTCGCCGGGCCGAACAACATCGCCTACGGTGCGACGAAGGCCGACCAGGCCCACCAGGTGCGGCTGCTGGCCGCCGAACTCGGCGAGCACGGCGTCCGCGTCAACGGCGTCAACCCCGACGGCGTCGTCCGCGGCTCCGGCATCTTCGCCGGCGGCTGGGGCGCCGAACGCGCCGCCGTGTACGGCGTCGAGGAGGAGAAGCTCGGCGAGTTCTACGCCCAGCGGACGCTGCTCAAACGCGAGGTGCTGCCCGAGCACGTCGCCGCCGCCGTCTTCGCCCTCACCGGCGGGGACCTCGCCCACACCACCGGCCTGCACATCCCCGTCGACGCCGGCGTCGCCGCAGCGTTCCTGCGCTGACGGTGTGGCACTGAGGACGGTGTGGCACTGAGGACGGTGTGGCACTGAGGAGGGTGTGCGGCTGAGGAGGGTGTGCGGCTGAGGAGGACGCGGGACCCGCCGAGGTGCCGCGGCCCGTTGACCGACAGGAGGACAGGAATGACAGACAACACGGTGCCGCCGGTCAAGGTCGGCCTGGTGGCCGGCGGGCTGGGCGCCTACTGGCCCCAGTTCCCGGATCTGCTGCCGCAGCTCCAACGGTCCGCCGAGCGGGTCTCGGAGCGGATGCGCGGCCTCGGCGCCGAGGTCGTCGACGTCGGCTTCATCTCCGACGCGCAGGAGGGCGCGGCGGCCGCCGAGAAGCTCCGCGCCGCCGGCTGCGACATCATCGTCGGCTTCCTCACCACCTACATGACCGCGACGATGCTGGTCCCCGTCGCGCAGCGGGCGGACGCCCCGGTCCTGCTGATCAACCTGCAGCCGACCGAGTCGATGGACCACGCCACCTTCGACACCGGGCAGTGGCTCGCCTACTGCGGCGCCTGCCCGCTGCCCGAGATGGCGAACGCGTTCGAACGCTGCGGCGTCCCCTTCCGCTCGGTCTCCGGATACCTGGAGGACGAACGGGCCTGGACGAAGATCGGCCGCTGGGTCCGCGCCGCCGGAGTCCGGGCCGCGCTGCGCCGCGGCAGGCACGGCCTGATGGGCCACCTCTACCCGGGCATGCTGGACGTCTCCACCGACCTGACGCTCGTCAGCGCCAACTTCGGCGGGCACGTGGAGGTGCTGGAGTTCGACGACCTGCGCGTCCGGGTGGAGAAGGTCACCGACGCCGAGGCCGCCGCCAAGAAGGCCGAGGCGGAGAAGATCTTCGAGCTGGACCCGTCCGTCAACGACGACGACCTGACCTGGGCGGCCCGCGTCTCCGCCGGCCTCGACCGGCTCGCGGACGACTTCGAGCTGGACAGCCTCGCCTACTACCACCGGGGCCTGGACGGCGAGATCCACGAGCGGCTCGGCGCCGGGATGATCCTCGGCGCGTCGATGCTCACCGCGCGCGGCATCCCGGCGGCCGGCGAGTACGAGCTGCGCATGTCCCTCGCCATGCTGATCGCCGACCGGCTCGGCGCGGGCGGCTCCTTCACCGAGCTGCAGGCCCTGGACTTCCGCCGCGGCCACGTCGAGATGGGCCACGACGGGCCCGCGCACCTGGCGATCAGCGCCCGCCGCCCGCTGCTGCGCGGCCTCGGCGTCTACCACGGCAAGCGCGGCTACGGCGTGTCCGTCGAGTTCGACGTCAAGCACGGCCCCGTCACCGCGTTCGGCATCATCCAGCGCCGCGACGGCCGGTTCGCGTTCGCCGCGTCCGAGGGCGAGACCGTCGACGGCCCCCTGCTGCAGATCGGCAACACCACCTCCCGCGTCGACTTCGGCTGCGACCCCGGCGAGTGGACCGACGCGTGGAGCGCCACCGGGATCTCCCACCACTGGGCCCTCGGCACCGGCCACCGCATCGCCGACCTGAAGGCCGTCGCCGACCTCCTGGAAATCGAGTTCGTCGAGGTGAGCCCCTGAACCGACCTGTGCGGGATCGGGGGATCCACATCTGAGGTGACGGTGAACCGCGCCCGGGTCCCGCCAGGGGGCCGCGGGCTCCGTTCACCGCGCCCGAAAACCGGAGGAAGCCCATGCGGCGGACACCCAAATGGCGGGCACCCAAACGGCGGACATCCATTCGGCGACTCCTCATCCTTCCGACAGCACTCCTTCTCATGGCCGCCGGAGGCGGCGTGGTGCCCGCGGCGGCCGCGGCCGGCGGCAGCGTGCGCGTGCTGCACACCCGCACCGAATACGCGGAGCGCCCGCTCGGCATCGACGCCGCCCGCCCGCGGCTGGCCTGGCGGCTCGACTCGTCCGAGCGCGGCCAGGTCCAGTCCGCGTACCAGGTGCGGGTGGCGTCCTCACCGGGACGGCTCGCGTCACCCGATGTGTGGGACAGCGGCAAGGTCACCTCTTCCCGCTCCGTCCTCGTCCCCTACGGCGGGCCGGAACCGAAACCCCGCACCCGCTACCACTGGTCCGTCCGGGTGTGGGACGGGAACGGCCGCCCCTCCGCGTGGAGCAAGCCCACCTGGTGGGAGACCGGCCTGATGGACGGCACGACCCTCGCCGGGCAGTGGATCGGGCACGACGCGCCGCTGCCGCTTCCCGCCTCCTTCACCGGACAGAACGACCCCTCGCAGCTCAAGGACGGTACGCAGGGGCAGACGTTCACCTCCGACAAGCCGGTGACGCAGGTGTCGATCCCGATGCCGACGTGGCACACCTCCGGCTCCGACGTAACCCTCACCCTCCGTGAGGAAGGCCCCGGCGGTGAGGTCGTCGCGCAACGCCGAGTCGAAGACCACTCCGACAACGCCCAGGCCACCCTCGACCTCGACTCGCCCGCCCCCGCCGGGACGTACTACATCGAGCAGTCCGAGCCGTCCGGGACGATCGGCTGGTGGGGCCACACCGACGGCGGCTACGAGCACGGGCGGGCCTACAAGAACGGCGAGCCGGTCCCCGGCGACCGCCGGTTCAGCTTCCAGACGAAGTCGTCCGGGCCCGACGGGCTGACCTCCCGGCTCCGCAAGGACTTCACCGTCGGGAAGAAGGTCGCGCGGGCACGCCTGTACTCGACCGCGCTCGGCGTCTACACCGCCGAGATCAACGGGCGGCGCGTCGGGCACGACGAACTGACCCCCGGCTGGACCGACTACAACACCCGCGTCCAGTACCAGACCTACGACGTGACGAAGCTGCTGCGCAGGGGCGGCAACGCCATCGGCGCGACGCTCGCGCCCGGCTGGTACGCGGGGCACGTCGCGAGCTTCGGGCCCGGCCAGTACGGCGACCGGCCGTGGCTGCGCGCTCAGCTCCAGATCGACTACACCGACGGGACGTCGCGGCGGGTCGTCACCGACCCGACCTGGCGCAGCTCCACCGGCCCCGTCCTCACCTCCGACCTGCTGATGGGGGAGGAGTACGACGCCCGCCGGGAAACGCCCGGCTGGAGCCGCCCCGGCTTCGGCGCCGAAGGCTGGCAACCCGTCATCGTCAACGAGAAGGCGACGGCGCAGCCCGTGGCGCAGTCCGCCGCACCCACCCGTGTCGAGCGGGAGATCGAGCCGGTCGAGGTCACCAGCCCGGAGAAGGGCGTGCACATCTTCGACCTCGGCCAGAACATGGTCGGGACCGTCCGGCTGCGCGTTCGCGGCCCGGCGGGCACGAAGGTCACCCTGCGCCACGGCGAGGTGCTGAACGAGGACGGCACCCTCTACACCGCCAACCTCCGCACGGCCAAGGCGACCGACACGTACACATTGAAGGGCGGCGGCACATTGAAGGGCGGCGGCACCGAGACCTACGAGCCCCGCTACACCTTCCACGGCTTCCGCTACGTCGAGGTCACCGGCTACCCCGGCACGCCCGGCAAGGACGCGATCGTGGGCCGGGTCAAGCACACCGCCGAGCCGATGACGATGTCGTTCGAGACGGACGTGCCGATGCTGAACCAGCTGCACCGCAACATCACGTGGGGGCAGCGCGGCAACTTCCTGTCGATCCCGACCGACACCCCCGCCCGTGACGAGCGGCTCGGCTGGTCGGGCGACATCAACGTGTTCGCCCGCACCGCCACCTACAACATGACCTCCGCGCGGTTCCTCACCAAGTGGATGCGGGACATGCGGGACGCGCAGACCGACGACGGGGCCTTCACCGACATCGCGCCGCTGGTCGGCGGCCTCGGCGGAGGGTCCGCCGGCTGGGGCGACGCCGGCGTCACGGTCCCCTGGAACCTCTACCTGGCGTACGGCGACCGGCAGGCGCTGGAACGCAACTACCCGGCGATGCGCAAATGGATCGCCTACCTGGAGGACAACAGCGACGGGCTGCTGCGTCCCGCGTCCGGGTACGGCGACTGGCTGAACGTCGACGACGAGACACCCAAGGACGTCATCGGCACCGCCTACTTCGCGCACGTGGCCGGCCTGGTCGCCCAGGTCGCCGGCGTCCTCGGCGAGAAGGACGACGCCGCGAGGTACGAGCGGCTCTCGGAAAAGGTCAAGGCGGCGTTCGTCGACGCGTACGTCGAGGACGGCCGGATCAAGGGCGACACCCAGACCGCCTACGTCCTGGCGCTGTCCATGGACCTGTTGCCGGACGACTCGCCGGACGACTCGCCGGACGACGATGCCCGCCGGGCCGCCGCCGACCGGCTCGTCGAGCTGATCAAGGCCAGGGACTGGCATCTGTCCACCGGCTTCCTCGGCACCCCGCGGCTGCTGCCCGTCCTCACCGCGACCGGGCACAACGACGTCGCCTACCGGCTGCTCCAGCAGAAGACGTTCCCGTCGTGGGGCTACCAGATCGGCAAGGGCGCCACCACCATGTGGGAGCGCTGGGACTCGATCAAGCCGGACGGGAGCTTCCAGGACCCGGCGATGAACTCCTTCAACCACTACGCCTATGGGGCCGTGGGCGAATGGATGTACCAGAACATCGCCGGCATCAGCGTGGGCGAACCCGGCTACCGCCGGACGGTGATCCGGCCGAGGCCCGGCGGGGACGTCCACCGCGCCGCCGCCACCTACGACTCGGTCCACGGGCCGGTCAGCACCCGCTGGACCCTGAACGGCGGCCGGTTCACCCTCCACGTCTCCGTTCCCGTCAACACGACCGCCGAGGTCTGGGTGCCGGCGGGCGATCCCGCCGACGTCTCCCAGAAGGGAGCGAAGTTCCTGCGCATGCAGGACGGCGCCGCGGTCTTCGAAGTCGGATCCGGCTCGTATCGCTTCACCGTGAGCCACATGCCGGCGGGCCGATGACCACGGCCTGACCCATCCGCGCGGGGGCCGGGCCCCGGCAACCGCCACCCGGCCCCGCGCCGCCGGACACCCCCGCCTGTTCGGCTCGGCTGCATCTCCTTCCGTCTCACCACCAGTTTCTCACCACTTGTCCTCACCACCCGTTCTCACCAGCTCCAAGGAGTCAGCAGATGAGCGAGTCGGTCATCACCGGCGGACTGTCCAGGAGAACGTTCGTTCAGGCCGGGGGCGTAGCCGCGGCGGCGATCACCGCGAGCGGCGCGATCGCGTCCCCCGCCGGAGCCGCGCCCCTCGACGCCAAGGCACGGACGCTGCGTCCCGTGGACCCGCGGGTGGACCACCTGCGGTCACCTCTCGGCATCGACGACACGAACCCGACCCTCGGCTGGCGCTACGGAGCCGGCCCGCGCAACGCCGTCCAGACCGCCTACCAGGTGCGTGTCGCGAGCGCGGACGCGCGCCTCGCGCACCCCGACCTGTGGGACACGGGCAAGGTCGCCGGCGGCGCCGTCTCGGTCCGCTACGAGGGCCGGGCCCTGAAGTCCCGCGAGCGCGCGTCGTGGCAGGTCCGGGTGTGGGACGAGCGGGGCAGCGCGTCCGCGTGGAGCAAGCCGTCCCACTTCGAGATGGGGTTGCTCGCCGCCTCCGACTGGACGGCCCAGTGGATCGGGAACGAAACGTGGTCCGCCGAGCCGGAGCCGTCGCCCGTGACCGTCTCGTTCACCGCCCGGTCGGCCCGGTACGTCCGGCTGAACGTGACCCGGCTCGGCCTCCCGATCAAGGAAGGCTGGCCGTACAAGGTGTCCCGGCTCCAGCTCGCCGAGGTCGAGGTGAGGGACGGGGCGTCCGGCGGCGACCTGGCGCTCAACGCGCCGGTGTCCGCGTCGGAGAGCTACACCGTCCCCGGCCAGTGGGAACCGAAGGCCACTACGGACGGCTCGCTCACCAGCGACGCCGCCCCGTTCGGCTACACGAGTTATGAACGCCGGGAACAGGACCTCACCGAACCCATCTGGCTCCAGATCGATCTGGGCGAGGAGCGGCGGTTCGACCGGATCCTGCTCTACCCGCGCACTGACGTGATGACCGACGACGAGAAGACGCCCAACTTCCCGGAGAACTTCACCGTCCAGACGTCCGGCGACGGCACGGCCTTCGACACGGCCGCGACGGTCGAGGGACAGGAGGCGCCGCCACCACTGCACCAACGGCCCGATGCGCTGCCCGTCTTCACGCGGGAGTTCGAGCTCGCCAAGCGCGTCCGCACGGCACGCCTGTACGCGACCGCCCTCGGCGTGCTCGACATCACCGTGAACGGACGGCCCGTCAGCGACGCCGTGCTGGAGCCGCCCTACTCCACCTTCAGCGAACGGCTCGTCTACTCGACCTATGACGTGACGAAACTGCTCCGCCGTGGAGGCAACACTGTCCAGGTGGAACTCGGCACCGGCATGGCGCACGTTCCGCCCACGCCGGGCCGGTACCAGAAACTCACCCGGTCCGACGGCCCGCCCACGTTCCTGGGCCAGCTGGAGATCACCTACACCGACGGGTCGCGTGAGGTCGTCGCGTCCGACACGTCCTGGCGGACGGCGCTCGGTGCCACCACGTTCACCAGCTGGTACGGCGGCGAGGACCACGACGCGCGCCGCACCCCCGAGAACTGGTCGGACGCGGTCCGGGTCGCGTCGCCGGCCGCGACCCTCGCCGCCCGCATGTCGCCGCCGATCGAGCCCGTCGGCGTCGTGCGCGCCAAGAAGATCACCGAGCTGAGGGACGGCGTTCACGTCATCGACCTCGGCACGAACATCGCCGGCTGGCCGGAGCTGCGCGTCAGCGGACCCGCGGGGACGACGGTGACGATGCGTCCCGGCGAACTCCTCAACGGCGACGGGACCGTCAGCCAGCACACCACCGGCTCGCCCATCTGGGACACCTACACACTGTCCGGCACCCTGTCCGGCACCCAGTCCGGTGAAGGCACCGAGACATGGCATCCCCGGTTCTGCTACCACGGGTTCCGCTATCTGCAGCTGGAGGGGCTGCCCGCCGCCCCGGACGAGGACACGGTCACCGGGATCGTGCTCCGCGCCGCCAACGAGAAGGCGGGCTCGTTCACCAGCTCCCACGGCCTCCTCAACGACATCCACAAGATCATCGACCGGGCCGTGCAGGGCAACATGTACTCCGTCCTCACCGACTGCCCCCACCGCGAGAAACTCGGCTGGCTGGAACAGGCCAACCTCGTGTTCCCCGCCGTCGCCCGCAACTACGACGTCGCCGCCTACTACGGCTCGATCGTCCGCAACATCGCCGAAGCCCAGACCGGCGACGGTCTCGTCCCCGACATCGCACCCGAGTTCACGGTGTTCTCCGGCGGGTTCCGGGACGACCCCAACTGGGGCAACGTCATCGTCTTCGCGCCCTGGCAGATGTACCGCGCCTACGGCGACGTCGCCACGCTCCACACCTACTACCCGAACATGGTCCGCTACGTCGACTACCTGTCCGGCAAGGCGGACGGGCATCTCCTCGACTACGGCCTAGGCGACTGGATCGCGTTCGACGACAGCACCCCCAAGGGCGTCACCGCCACGTTCGGCTACCACCGCGCCGTCACCGCCCTCGCCCGGATCGCCAAGGTCATCGGCAAGGACGACGACGCCGCGAAGTACGAGTCCCTCGCGGGGGAGATCGGCTCCGCGTTCCACGCCAAGTACGCCACCGGCGACACCTACGGGTCCGGCAGCCAGGCGTGCGACGCCCTTGCGCTGGACATGGGCGCCGTCCCGTCCGGCAAGAAAGACGCGGTCCTCGCCCACCTCGTGGACAGCATCAAGGCCGAGGGCTATCACCTCACCGTCGGCGAGATCTCTCTGCCGTCGGTGTTCTACGTGTTGTCCGCCGCCGGCCGCCACGACGTCATCCACGCCTTCGCCACACAGACCGGCAACCCCAGCTACGGCTATCAGGTCGTCCACGGCGCGACCTCGCTGACCGAGAACTGGGACGGCCCCACGTCCGGCAACTCCCAGAACCACTTCATGCTCGGCGCGATCGACGAATGGTTCCACGCCGGCCTCGCGGGCCTCGGCCAGACCGACGACTCGATCGCCTACGAGACCCTCCTCATCAGACCCGCCGTCGTCGGCGACATCACCCGCGCCGCCGCCACCTACGAAACACCGCGCGGCCATGCGGCGGCCTCCTGGCGCCGCACCGGCCGGAAGCTCCGCCTGGAAGTCACCGTCCCGCCCGGCACCCGGGCCCGCGTCGAGTTCCCGCTGCTGGGCGCCACGGCACGCCCGGAGGCCCCCGAGGACGCCAAGTGGATCGGCGTCCACAACGGCAGCGCCGTCTTCGAGATCGGCTCCGGCGATTGGACGTTCGAAGGAAAGACCCCATGACCGGCAGGAACCCGACGAAGTGAATCCCTGACCGGGCGGTCCGGTGGGCCGCCCGGTCAGCGGCCCACCGACCCGTCGATCTGCTCCCGCAGGATGTCGGCGTGCCCCGCGTGACGTGCGGTCTCCTCGATCATGTGCACCAGCAGCCAGCGCATCGACGGCGGCGGCGTCTCCCGCAACGACCGGACACACACCCGATCGAGATCCGGGCACCCCGCGACGATCGCGTTGCTGCGGTCGACGGCCGCCCGGTACGCGGCGATGAGGCTCTCCGCCGTCTCCTCCTCACCCGGCGGTTCCCCGCCGTCCCACTGAGGGACGTCGGCGCCCTCGTAAGCCCAGACGAACCAGTTCAGCTCGGTGTGCGTCAGGTGCTTGACCAGGCCCAGCAGGCTCGTGCCCGACGCGACCCCGGGCGTGCGCGCCGCCTCGTCCGGAACACCGGACGCCTTGGCCACCACCGCGTCCCGCAGATAGTCGAGGAACGTCAGCAGCGTCGTCCTCTCATCGGCGTTCAGGCCGGGCGGACGCACATCCCCACGTGGATCACTCATCCCCCGACCCTATGCCCGGCGCATCAGCCCGGCGGAGACGCCATCGCCCCCACGTACCTGAACCGGCCCGGTACAACTAGCGGTGTCCGCCATCCAGGTCGGGCGGCAGGAAGGCGCCTTCGTCGCGGAGTTCGCGCACCACCCCGACGAGCTCCGCGACCGCCACGCTGGTGTCGTCGCGCCGCCACACGAGGCTGCAGTCGATGTACGGGCCGGGATCGCTGAAGTACCGGTAGACCACCCCGGCGAACGGATTCGCCGCCGCGGCGCTCGGAACCGTGATCCCCAGGGCGGAGCCGGCGAGGACGAGCGGCAGCATCCGGTCGAGGCTGGGAATCTCCTGGTGGACGGTGACGGCCGCGCCGCGGGTCACGAGCTGCCCGATGATGCGGTCGTGCAGCAACGGGTTAACATCGCGGGGGACGACGGCGAGCGGCTGATGCGACAGACGTGCCGGGTCCACGGCGGCCCCGTCCGCCAAGGGATGGCCCTCGGCGAGCGCGACCACGAGGGGTTCGCGGGCGACCAGCAGGCTCGACAGTCCGGGCCTGAGATCCGGCGTCCAGCCGAGCCCGAGGTCAAGGCGGTGCTCGGAAAGAGCCGCGATCTGCTCCGGTGTCGTCATCGGCCGAGGCGTCACCTTGATCGACGGGGCGCGCGGAACCGCCAGTCCGAAGAGCCGCGGGCCGAGATCGTCCGCGTAGCCGACGCGAATCTCCATGCCCCCGCGCGCGGAGCGGCGTCCAACGTCCAACGCGTGCCGGGCGGCGTCGACGACACGACGTGCCTCGGGCAGGAACGCCTCACCGGCCGTCGTGAGAGACACCCGGCGGCTCGTACGCGCGAACAGCGGACTCCCCAGCTCCCGCTCCAGCCGGCGGACCTGCTCGCTCACCGACTGCTGCGTCACATGCATGCGAGCGGCGGCGCGTCCGAAGTGGAGTTCCTCCGCGACGGCCAGCACATACTCCAGTTGCCGAAGCTCCATGGCCACCCCGATCCTACGCACCCCGTCAGCGCCGCCGTTATCCCGTCGCCGCCGCCATATCCCAAAAGCCGTTGATGCGGCAGAACGACATGGCACGGCGCGGCGGCGCGGCGCGGTGGTGTGTGGCGCCGGGGCGGTGGCGACGGGGCGGTGGCGCGGCGCGGTGGTGTGGCGCGGCGCGGTGGTGTGGCGACGGGACGTGGTTTGGGGCGGGGGTGTTGGTCGACGACGTCAGCGGGGGCTGGTGTTTGTTGCGTGTGTTGCGGTGGTCTTTACCGGGATTGTGTGGCTGGCGTGGGTGGGTGGCTGAGGTGGCCTCTGCGGGTGGGTGATCGAGTGCGGCTTGGTTGTGGCTGGGGTCACTTTGGCTGGGGTTGGAGCGTGAGGTGGGTGTGCTGGTGCGGCTTGTTGCGGGGTGCGGTTGTTGCCGCGCCCGATGGGCGCGGCGATAGGCGGCGAGCTCAGGCGGGGGTCGGGACGGAGTGGGGGACGGGTGGGGGGACGGGGTGGGGCGTGTCCGCTTGTGGCGTTCGGGGCTTTGAGGCGTTGCGGGGCCTTGCGGGCGAGTGGGGGCAACCGGGGGTGCGGCAGCGGTCGCCGAGGTGCTGGCGGCAGCGATCAGCGCCCTGTTGTGGGAAGGTTTCGTTCCCGCGCCCGGTGGACGGTGGTGTCGGATTTGTCCGTGATGGTTTAGGGGCCCGCTGCCTGGCGTCGGCCTCGGGTCGGGCTGGGGCGGTGTCGGCGGGGGCGGGGCTGTACCCGATGGTTTGCGGCTGGGTTCCACAGGTCCGTGGCGGGTGGTGTCTGTGGTGGTGGGCACGGATCATCCGGTGGCCGGACGCGGTATGTGTATCGTCCGTCCTGGCCTTTGGTGATGTGGATGTGAGCGGGGTTGGACGCTTTCCAGCGGTTGTGCCAGCCGCAGGTGAGGGCCAGTTGGTCGATGTCGGTGGGGCTGTGGCCGAGGGCCCAGCCGTTGACGTGGTCGACCTCGCACAGTGTTCCGGGGACTTCGCAGCCGCGGACCGCGCAGGTGGGGTACAGGGTCTCCAGGACCCGGCGTTGGCCGGGGGAGGCGAACCGTTCCCTGTGCCCTAGGTAGAGCGGGGTGTTGCCGCGTCCCAGGATGAGTGGGGAGACTCCGGCGGACAGGGCGATGCGGCGGGCTTGGGCGGCGGGGATGGGCGTGCCGTCGGTGAGGCGGGCGGGTGCCTGGCCGCCGGTGAGGGTGTCCAGGTCGCAGATGACCGTGACCTTGGTGGCCTTGTGGCCGCCGGACAGGACGCTCGTGAGGGCTGCTGCGGTGCGCTCGGACAGGTCGCGGCGGTCGTCGGTGCCGGCGGGTTTGGCGAGGGGAGCCAGGGTCCCGTCCCAGACGGCGGCGTCTTCGGCGTTGAGCCAGCCTTTGATGTAGCGGCCGCCGTCCAAGGCGCGGGTGGAGTCGATCCAGGAGCGTTCGTAGCCGCGTCGGGTGTCGTCGTCGGGTGCCTGTTCGGTGCCGTCGCGTTCGGCGATCAGATCGGTGATCTTGTTGCCGAACGCGGCGACCTTGCCCGCCGAGAATCCCTGCCCGGCCAGGTCGAGGAGGATCTCTTCGGCGGTGGCGCAGTCTTCGTCGTTCAGGCGGGGGACGGCGGTTGCGATCGTGGCGGCGTATCCGTAGGACAGCTCACCGCAGGCGAGTCGGTCGGCCACTTGCGAAAGCCGGTCCCGCTGGCGGGCGAGGGCCAGTCGTTCCTTGGCGCGGGCTTCCCGCATGCCCATGCGGGTTCGCAGCCACGCGAGCGCGGACGGCAGGCCCCACCTGCGCATCTCCCCAGCGCGATCGACTCGGCCGATCAACCCGGCCAGGGTGCTTTCATGCAGGTCGGTGGTGCGGGCCAGCGTCTCGGCCTGCTCCATGCAGACGGCCGGGCTGGCGGCCACGGGACGGCGGGCGAGTTCGGCCGCGATCGAGGCCGCCGCGTCCACCAACTCAGCGGTGGACGCCGACTCGACGTCGATCACTTGGTTCGAACTCATGAACCAATATTATCGAACATTGAAGATCGAGAAGTTGATATTTGGTTAGATTATTGAGTCTCTCCGGCTACATTCCCGCTGAGCTTGATCGTGGTGCCCGAAATTGGGGGAGATGGAGAGAATGTCGGAGTAGTCGCCGAGAATGCTCTTCAGGTGGTGTGTTCACTCAGTTCGGCCGACGCCCCACCCGAGCGATGAACACCGAACCCAAACCACCGACCTCAGCCGAAGTGCCAGCAATCAGCGCTGACCTGGACGGACGCGCTGACCGGTCAGGGGCCACCGCAACCGTGCACCTGCATCAGCCACACAAATCCGAGAAAAGACCGCCGCAACGGACGTGACCAGGCTCAGCCCACGTGGTTATGAAGGAACGAGCAGCGAATGAACAAATGGGCTAAACCGGGAGCACTGAGTCCTACAGATCGTGCTGGGGGACGGCGAATGCGACGGCAGGCTGCTGGAATGACCGCGAGAATGAACGGCGGCCACGATGAAGGTTCCTCAGCGGTGTCTCTGCGTCGGACGCACGGAAGCATGCCGCCGACGAGGGCCAGCAGTGCTGCGGCCGTCCCACGATCGTCGGGGTCCCCTGCCGAGCGCCAGCCAGGCGGCACTCGTCCCAAGGACGACTACCAGATTGGTCAGCAGCACCGAGACGAGGGCGCGTACGTCCCGTGAGACCTGTAGCCCATTGAGCCCCATCCGTCGGCAGTCACGGAACCCGGCGCGCCGGACCGGCCGATATCGGGGCGGTGGCGTCCGGTGGTTCCGCCGTCAGCGGGCGCGGAAGTACAGGTGGGTTACGCCGGTGCCCTCAATGACGCGGTAGGGGGTGTCGAGCCGGACGGGGGCGGTGGACGGGCCGGAGAAGAACGGAATGCCCTTGCCGAGGAGGACGGGGACGAGGTTGACACGGACCTCGTCCAGGAGCCCCGCGTCGAGGCAGGCCTGGGCGGTGGCCGCGCCGCCGACGCCCAGGATGCCGTCGCCCGCAGCGGCAGATGCGGCGGCGACGGCCTTCTCGATGCCGCCGGTGACGACGGTGACCCCGGCGGGCGGGTCGTCGGGTGCCCGGTGCGTGACGAGGAAGATCGCGCCGCCTAGCGGGTGAGTGCCGTTCCAGCCGTTCGTGATGTCGTAGAGGCGCCGCCCGGTGAGGATCGCGCCAACGCCGTCGAGCGTTTCGCGGAGGTGCGCGGCGCTCGCCTCGGAGACGCGGAACGTGATCGACGGGTCGTGTGTCGGGATCTCCACGGGACCGTTCGAGTACCAGCCGAACAGTTCGTCCACACCGTCGGACGGGTCGGCTATGTAACCGTCCAGCGACATCGTCATCTCGGCTACGACCAGAGCCATTTTTCTGCCTCTTTCTGGAGGAGCGCTTTTCGCGGATCCGTCCCCATGCAGACCATCGTCCCCTCCAAAACTCATCGGACACCGACGGTGACCTCGGTCGACAGGCTGGGCCTGTCGGTCGTGCGCGGCTTCCTCGTTGTTCACCGGCCCCTGCCGCCGTGTGATGGAGACATGAAGACATGGCTCATCACCGGAACGTCCCGCGGTCTCGGCCGCGAGCTGACCGAACAGCTCCTCGCCCGCGGCGACCGCGTCGCGGCGACCCTCCGCGACCCGAGCCGCCTCGCCGGCCTGGCCGGGTACGGCGACCGGCTGTGGGTGCGTCCGCTGGACGTGACCGACACCGTCCGGCTCCGCGAGGTCGTGGACGCGGCGTTCGCCGAACTCGGCCGCATCGACGTCGTCGTCTCCAACGCCGGGTACGGGGTCATCGGGGCCGCCGAGGAACTCACCGACGACCACATCGACGATCTGATCGCCACCAACCTGACCGGCTCGATCCAGCTCGTCCGGGCGGTCGTCCCGCACTTGCGCGCTCAGGGCGGGGGCCGGATCCTGCAGGTGTCCAGCATGGGCGGTCACATGGCCTTCCCCGGGTTCTCGCTCTACCACACCACCAAATGGGGCATCGAGGGCTTCTTCGAGGCGCTGGCCCCCGAACTGGAGCCGTTCGGCGTCCGCACCATCCTGGTGGAGCCGGGCATGGTCCGCACTTCGTTCTACTCCGCCGTGCAGCGGGCCGCCGTCCACGCGGCGTACGCGTCCAATCCGGCCATCATGCGCGGCGACGCGGTGCCCGTGGAGGACATGCCCGGCGATCAGGCCAAGGTCGCGGCCGCAATGATCGACGCCGCCGGTCTCGACGCCCCGCCGCGCCGCCTGCTGCTCGGGTCGGACGCCTACGGCCGGGTTCACGCAGCCTTGAGCGACCGGCTGGCGGACGTCGAGGCCCAGAAGGACCTGGCCCACTCGACGGACGTGAGTTGACGGTCGCACACCGGCCGTCGGACCGACATGCGCCCCCTGGCATCGTCCTGGGGGCGCTCGGGCGTCGGTCAACTCTGGTCCAGGCGGACGGCCTGGGTGATGTATCCGCGCAGGGCGTCCTCGTTGATGCCGTCCAGTGTCTTGACCTTGACGTGGCGGGTCTTCTTGCCGACGCCCTCCAGCAGCCCGTGTTCGTCGTCGAACTCGGCGCCGCGCTCGAACGCGAAGGTGAGGTGGGTCTTGCTCTGGCTGATGACCGCGAGGATCTTGTTGCCGCGCCAAGCGGGCGAGCCGTAGGTGAGGCACTCGGCGGCATCGGGGGCGCCTTCGGCCATGAGCGTCCGCAGCGAGGCGAGGATCTCGGTGTACCTGGGGTCGAGCTTCGTGGCGACGTAGGTGTCGATCTCGTTTCCCATGATGGGTTTCCCTTCACTCTGCGGCTCGGCGTGCGGTGGTCCGCGTCTTGGGAGTAAGCTATAGTCACGGATATTGATAGTCAAGATTCGTGATTAAATTTTTGGGAGGCGCCACTCATGAACGCCGAGAGCAGGGGGCACGACCTAGGGATCCTTGTCGGTCAGCTGATGCGATCGCTTCAGGAGGAGTTGTTCCAGCGTCTGGCCAAGCAGGGGCACCCGGACGTCCGGCCACGGCACGGCACCGTCCTGGCGTTCCTCGAACCCGCCGGCGTGCGCGCCACCGAACTCGCGGCCCGATCGGGGCAGCACAAGCAGATCGTCGGCACGATCGTGGACGAACTCGTCGCGCTCGGCTACGTCCGTCGCGAACCCGACCCCACCGACCGCCGCGCCAAGAGGATCGTTCTCACCGCGCACGGCCTCGACGAGGTCGCCAAGGCCCGCGCCATCCTCGCCGACATCGAGCAACGCCACAGGCACGCGCTGGGCGAAGAGCGCTACGACGCCTTCAAGGACGCCTTCCGGGAGGTCGCCTGTAACCAGCGCGCCCACCAAACCGCTTGAGACCTGCCTCGCCCCCATGACGACCGTGAATCTCGACCGCCGGACCGCCGGACCGCCGGCGTCGGGGGAGGGGGACGGCATCGGGGTGGGGGTGGGGGAAGACGCTGCCGGTCGTGTGAGTCAGGTGGGCCCCGCTGGGCAGGGTCCTCCCAGGGCGCCGCCGAACGGCCCAGCAGAACCGCTGAAGGGGGACGGAGATCGTGACGGTACCGAACGTTGATCTCATTGACGGGGCCGCGATGCCACAGCTCGGATTCGGGGTCTTCCAGGTCCCCGACGACGAGGCCGAACGCGCGGTGGGCGCGGCGCTTGAGAACGGTTACCGCAGCATCGATACGGCCAGCGCCTACGGGAACGAGGAGGGCGTCGGGCGCGCCCTGAGTGATTCGGGTGTGCCGCGCGACGAGCTGTTCATCACCACCAAGCTGTGGAACAGCGAACACGGTTACGACAACGCGCTTCGGGCCTGCGACGCGAGCCTGTCCCGCCTCGGTCTCGACCATCTGGATCTTTACCTGATCCATTGGCCCATGCCGGACCGCGGCACCTACCTGGAGACGTGGCGGGCGCTCGAGAAGCTCAGGGAGGACGGACGTGCCCGCTCGATCGGCGTGTCCAACTTCACCGTGGAGACGCTGCGGCGGGTCATCGATGAGGCGGACGTCGTCCCGGCAGTCAACCAGATCGAGCTGCACCCGTACTTCCAGCAGGACGGCCTGCGCGCCTTCCACCGGGACCACGGCATCCGCACCGAGGCGTGGGCGCCGCTCGGCCAGGGACAGGGGCTGCTGGACGATCCGGCGCTGAGCCGCATCGCGCGTGACCACGGCCGCACCCCGGCGCAGGTCGCCCTGCGGTGGCATCTGCAAATCGGCAACGTGGTCATTCCGAAGTCGGTGACGCCGTCCAGGATCGCCGAGAACATCGACGTGTTCGGCTTCGAGTTGTCTCCGGACGACATGAAGGCGATCGGTGAGCTGGACAAGGGCATCCGCGTCGGCCCCGACCCCGCCACCTTCAATAGCGGCTGACCCCCGTGGTTGGTTGACGCGGCGTCAGGTTTGGCGCCAGGTGGTGAGGACGGCGTCCACGTCCCCGCGGATGCGGTCACGCGCCTCCCGCCGGGGAACCCCCGCCATCAGCATGGCGTCGTAGCCGGTGTCCAGGTGCCGGACGGACGCGACCACCGCGAGCGTGACGGCGTCCTCGTCGAGGTCGCGGCCCGCGGCGGTCCGGCCGACACGGCCGCTGCCGCGCAGGCCCGCGTGCCGGGAGATCTCCTCGGCGCGGTCCGCGGGGCAGCCCGGGAACAGCCGGACGATCTCGGCCGTCATCCGGGTCACGAACTCCGCGTCTTGTTCGGTGCGGCGCTCCCGGTCACGGTCGCGGCGGCGGGCCCGTGCGTCGTCGTCGGCGAGGCACTGCTCCTCGGCCCGTTCCAGTGCGGACTCCTCGACCAGGATCCCGCGCCGCTCGTACCGCTTGCGGCGCCGGTTGTGCTGGACGACGACGGCCGACAGCCCGCTCTCCTTCTTGGCGCGGCGGCTGAGCGCGGCGTTCCCGGCGGGCAGGAAGACGAGGTGGCCGAGGTCGGCGCAGGCCATGCAGAGCGGCACCGAATCTTCGACGATCGTGAAGTCGCCGGTGCCGTGGCAGCCGCCGCACGTCCACTCGGCCGTCGCCTGCAGGACGACGAGGTCGGGGACCTTGGCGTCGCGGGCGGTGATGCGGTCGCGTTGGGCGGGCGTCAGGTCGGGGGAGATCCAGTGGGTGCGGTGTTCGCGTTCGGCGGGTTCGCGTCCGCCGGTGGTGAAGCGCAGGGGACGGCGGTCACGGGTGGCGGCGGTGTAGGCGGTCTCTGCGGGTTCGAGGCTCTGTGCCTCTGCCCAGGCGCGCAGTGTCCTCAAGGCGGTGGCGATCTTGTCGGGACGGACGTTCATCGCCTCATGCAGATGGTCGATCCGGCCCTGCCGCCACCGATCGACCTGTGCGGCGTTGATCCAGCCGATGCGGGCGAAGACGTCCACGGGGGCGACCGAGCGTGACCGGCGCAGCAGTTCGTCGGCGGCCTCGGTCACCCGGCGCGCCAGCCGGGACTCGTGCACCTCACTCACGGCGCACCACGGTATAGGACCCACGTTGGCATGGGCCCCCTATGGATACAGGATCCCACGTAGGCGCGGGACTTCGCGTGAGCGTGGGACTTCGCGTAGGTGCAGGACTTTCGCGTGAGCGCAGGGCACCGCGTAGGCATGGCGCCCGCGTAGGCATGCGCCCGCGTAGGCATGGCGCCCGCGTAGTTCTGGGACCCGCGTAGTTCTGGGACCCGCATGTGTTACGTAATGTCACTAGTCGTAACGTTCTGTGTATGGGGGATGGTCGGGGGAGTTGGACTGGGCCCGGCGGGTTGCGTGTCACGGCGGTGCGGTTGAGTGGTGCGCATCGGGTGCTGGCCGAGTTCGCCGGTGTGCGCGGTCAGAGCGCGTTTCTGGTCACGAGGAACGGGGTGCTCGCCGGGCGTGGCTACTACTCGTCCGTGGAGGAGCTGGCGGAGGTGGTGAACCTCGCTGAGCTGCGCACTCGGTAGCGACACGAGTTGCGCTGGAGGGTCCGGCCCGTGTAGTCGGTTACACCGTGATCGGACAGCACTCGCGTAATCGGGAACACTCGCGTAATCGGGAACACTCGCGTAATTGGGAAGTCGTCGTCGTGGGATCGGTCAACGCGGACCTGGTGGTCGGCGTCGACCGGAGGCCCGCGCCGGGGGAGACCGTACTCGGCTCCGACCTCGCCACCCATCCGGGCGGCAAGGGCGCCAACCAGGCCGTCGCGGCGGCCCGGCTCGGCGGGCGGGTCGGCATCGTCGGGCGGGTCGGCGACGACGGGCACGGCGAGTTGCTGCGCGCCGCCCTCGCCGCGGACGGGGTGGACCTGGCCCACCTGACCACCACCCAGGGCGCGCCCAGCGGCGTCGCCCTGATCACGCTCGGGCCGGACGGCGATAACAGCATCATCGTCTCGCCAGGCGCGAACGCCCGGCTCGGCCCGGACGACATCGGCTCGGCCGGTGACATGATCGCGGGCGCGGCCGTCGTGTCGTTCCAGCTGGAGGTGCCGATGCCGGCCGTCGAGGCCGCCGCCCGCGCCGCGGCCGAGGCGGGTGGCCGGGTCGTCCTCAACCTTTCGCCGCCGGCCCCCGTCCCGGACGGGCTGCTCGCCCTCTGCGACCCGCTCGTCGTCAACGAACACGAGGCCGCCTATCTGCTGGGCGGTGAGGGCGGCCCGCACGAGATGGCGGCGGCGCTCGTCCGGTCCGGGCCCCGGTCGGTCGTCGTCACGCTCGGCGCCGAGGGGGTCGTGGTCGCCGACGGCGAGGGGACGGCGTCCATTCCGTCCCCGAAGGCGGAGGCCGTCGACACGACCGGCGCGGGCGACGCCTTCACCGCCGCGCTCTGCCTCCGGCTCGCCCGCGGCGACTCGCTGCGGGACGCCGCCCGCTACGCCACCCGCGTGGGCGCAGCGGCCGTCCGGAAGCGAGGTGCGCAGAGTTCCTACCCGACGCCCGAGGAACTGCCGGTCGACTGACCCGCCGGGCTCAGCCGCTGGTGCGGGCGCGGAGCCGGTACAGGTCTTCGGCGACGTCGTGGACGTCGGCGCCGAGGTCGAACGTGCTGAACAGGTGCAGGTCGTCCTCGGTCTCGATCTCCAGCATGCGGGTGTGCAGGAGGAGCCGGCGCCGTTCGTCCACCCGGATCGCGGTGACCCGGTCCCAGGGGATGCGGCGGCGGCCCGCGTAGCCGGTCACGGTGGTGATGCCCTCGCCGTCGGCCGTGAGCCGCACCGGGGCGACGAGGTCGCGCAGCGTCAGGGCGTTCAGGCCGACCGCGGCCGCGCCCGCCAGGAACAGGAACTGGGGGTCGTGGGAGTACAGGACGATGAGCGCCGTGACGGCGGTCGCCGCGGCGCACTTGACCGCCACATGACCTGGCGGTACACGCCACCGGCGTTCCGGACCCGCTTCCATGCCCGACACCGTAGCCGCAGCCCGGGTGTCGTCCGGACCACGCAGCGTGCCCGACCGCCACATTGCTGTGTCCGGCCCCCGGTCTCACGTGCGGGAATGCATCCGTGCTGGTGGTTTGGGCATGGTCGTCCCGAATCCCGGCAGGGCCGTCCGATATTTTTTGCCCATGCGACTCGGCGTGCTGGACGTGGGCTCGAACACGGTGCACCTGCTGGTGGTGGACGCGCACGAGGGGGCACGGCCCCTTCCCGCGTACTCCCACAAGGCGGACCTGCGGCTCACCGCCCACCTGGACGACGGGGACCGCCTGTCCGAGGAGGGCGAGACGCTGCTGCGCAACTTCGTCGACGAGGCGCTGCAGATCGCCGAGGACAAAGGCGTCGAGGACCTTGTCGCGTTCGCCACCTCCGCCGTCCGTGACGCCGTCAACGGCGAGGAGATCCTCGGGCGGGTCCGCGCCGACAAGGAGATCGACATACGGTCGCTGTCGGGTGAGGAGGAGGCGCGGCTGACGTTCCTCGCCGTCCGGCGCTGGTTCGGCTGGTCGTCGGGCCGGCTGCTCGTGGTGGACATCGGCGGCGGCTCGCTGGAGATCGCGTCCGGGATCGACGAGGAACCGGACGTGGCGTTCTCGCTGCCGCTCGGCGCGGGCCGGCTCACCCGCGACCGGTTCACCGCCGACCCGCCGCCCCCGGACGAGGTCCGCGACCTGCGGCGGCATGTCCGGGCGGAGATCGCCCGCAGGGTCGGGGACGTCTCCCGGTACGGTCCGGCCGACCATGCGGTCGCCACGTCCAAGACCTTCAAGCAGCTCGCCCGGATCGGCGGCGCCGCCCCCACCGCCGACGGGCCGTACCAGCGGCGGGTCCTGGCGGGAGCCGACCTGACGGAGTGGGCCGAGAAGCTCGCGCCGATGCCGTCGGCGGAGCGCGCCGAGCTGCCGGGCGTCTCCGAGCGGCGCGCCCCGCAGCTGCTCGCCGGCGCGATCGTCGCGGACGCCGCGATGGACCTGTTCGAGCTGACCGAGCTGGAGGTCTGCCCGTGGGCGCTGCGCGAGGGTGTGATCCTGCGCCGCCTCGACATGATCACCGGCTGAGCTCCGGCGCGGGCGGGTGGGCGGCTCAGGCGTCGGCCGCCGGGGGCAGGACGGGTGCCTCGCAGCCGTGCCGGGCGGCGGACGCCTCGGCGAAGCGGGCGAAATCCGCGAGTTCGGCGTCGGTGAGCGGCTCCAGGGCGGAGCTGTTCTCCTCGGAGGTGAACAGACGCCTCTCATCCTGGGGCGATGCCAGGTACCGGGCGGTACCCAGGACGTCCTTGCAGGTGGCCGATGCCCACATCGAGTCACCTCGGATACCTGCGGGCTCCTTTAAGAAACCGGGGATCGGCACGGCGTAAGGGCCGTACATGGCGGTCAGGACCAGTCCCTGTTCGGGGCCTCCACCCTGAGGGACTTCGGGACCGAGAACGCAGTACTCGGCCGGGGACCCGCCCGCCGCCGTGCCCCGGGCGGACGGTTGTGACGTCATCCCCTGGCAGGTGCCCGTCGCTTCGGAGAGCCTGCGGGGAGCCTCCGGCGGCAGCGGGGCGATGCGGTCGATCGTGGAGCCCGGCTCGGCGTCACAGCCCGTCTTCTCGGCGGCGCGGCGGGCCGTGCCGGTCAGGACGCGGGCGAGGTCCGCGCGGTTCTCGAGGCGGGTGTCCGCGCCGTAGCTGTCCCTGACGGTGATGAAGAGGCCTTCGCCCTTGTCGCCGGCCCAGTTCCGGCAGTCGAGCAGGACCGCCCCCTTGTCGCTGCCATCGTCTCTGAGGACGAAGCCCGTCCACCCCGAACCGAGCGGTACCGGCAAGTGCTCGTGGTTGCTCGACGAGAAGGAGGAGGGGCCGAGCGTGTCCTCCGTTCCGGTCGCGGGCTCGATGGTGACCCAGATGTTGTTCGCCTTGCAGCGCCAGCTGAGTTCGGGCACCTCGGTCGAGGTGATGTTCAGCTTCTTGTTCTCCAGCTTGAGGTCGTCGACACCGAAGATCATGCCCACGGTGTCGTCGACCGGGAGCATCCCGCCGCAGATCTGCGACACCCGATGCTCCGCGGAGCGCAGCCAGAACCACAGGTAGCCGCCGCTGAACAGGACCACGACCGCGAGTGCCAGCCCGCCGCGTTTCACCCAGGTGTCATGTCGCCATCGCACCCGAGGGAGCGTAGTGGTCGTTCGCGCTACATCCAGCTTGGGTGACCCAACGTGTGGCCCGCCGGGGTGATCACCCGGTCGCCGGTGCCGTCCGCCCGGACGGCGTGGATCACCGGGTCGGTGACCTTGCCGCGCACGTAGCAGAGCCAGCGGCCGTCGGCGGACCACGCCGGATCCATGTCGTCCAGCCCGCCGGTCGTCAGGGCGCGGGCCCCGGTCCCGTCGGCGTTCATCACCCAGATCGTGCTGCTCTCGTCCGGGCCGCGCACGTACGCGATCTTGGAGCCGTCGGGTGACCATTCGGGGTCCACCGCGCGCACGCCGTCCTTGGTCAGCCTCGTCCAGTCGGATCCCGGACGGTCCGGGTCGAGGGTGTAGATCTGCAGGGCGTCGTCCTGCTCGCTCCAGAACACGAGCTTGTTCGTGGACGACCACATCGGATCGTCCTTGAGTGAGTCGTCGTCGGTGAGCTGTGTGACCTTGCGTCCTTGCAGGGTGATCGTAAAGATCTGCCGGGTGTCGCCGACCTTGCCCATGTACGCCAGGCGTGTGCCGTCCGGCGACCAGGTCACCCGCCCGTCCACGATGTCGGTGACCTTCTGCGCACCGGTCCCGTCGGCGTTCATCACCCACGCCTCTGTGCTGCCGCCGCCTCTCCGGGTGAACGCGATGCGGCTGCGGTCCGGGGACGGCTCGGGCAGTATTTCGCACCGGTCCCCGCCGATGAGCTTCGTGGCGGCCGGTTCGCCGGGCTTGTAGAGGCCGATGTCGGCGTGGCACGACTTCGGCCAGCCCGGTTCGTTGTCGATCCGGACGAGCAGCGGGGCGGACGGGAACGTCGCCGGCCCGCTCTTGTTCTCCGCCTCGCCGGACGGCCGGTTGAAGTAGTAGAGACCCCCGGCCACGGCACCTGCGACCAGCACTCCGGCCATCGTCGAGGCGATGAGCGTGGTGCGGCGGGACAGTCCGCCCTGCCCGCCTTGCCCGCTCGGCCCGCGCCGCCCGCGCGGGCCGTCCGCCCAGCCGGGGACCGGAGGGAGGAGGGGAGGAGGCGCGGCGAACTGGCGTTCGGTGACGGGGTCGGTGCGCCGTTCGTACGCCGGCTCCGTCTTCGTTTCCTGGACGGGCCATTCCGGCGCCAGATCGGTCACCGGAGGCGGGGCCGGAGACGGGGCTGGAGAAGGCGGCGTTGCTTCAGAAGAAGATGGGGCCGCAGAAGGAGAAGGCGGCGGGGCTGGAGACGGGGACGGGGACGGGGAAGGAGACGGAGGTGCGGCGGCGGTGACGGGCGGCGGGGCGGCGTGCCGGGCGGTGACGTCGCGGGAGGTGGCGCCGGGGTCGTCCGGTGGGGGCGTCCACGACTCGCCCAGCTCGGTCGTCACCTCGGACTCGCCCGCGCCGCCGACGAGGGCGAGCAGCAGGTCGCGGGCGCCCGGCCGCTGCTCGGGGTCCTTGCGCAGCGCGGACTGGACGAGCCCGGCCAGCGACCGCGGAAGCTCCCCGAGTTCGGGTTCGGCGTGCACGGCGCGGGCCACCATGAGCTGGAACGGGCCCTGCCCGAACGGGTTGCGGCCGCTCGCGGCGAACGCCACGAGGCAGCCCCACGCGAACACGTCGACGGCCGGGGTGACCTGCTGGGTGGTGACCTGCTCGGGCGCGATCCAGCCGGGGGTGCCGACGACCTGGCCGGTCCGGGTGTGCGCGGACGCCACGTCCAGCGCCCGGGCGATCCCGAAGTCGATCACCCGGGGTCCGGAGATGGACAGCAGCACGTTGCTGGGCTTGAGGTCGCGGTGCACGAGGCCGGCGCTGTGGATGGCGACGAGCGCGGCGGCCACCCCGACCGCGACGCCGTGCAGCATCCCGGGGGACAGGGCGCCGTTCTCGGTGACGTGCTCCAGCAGGGAAGGGCCCTCGATGTACTCGGTGACCATGTAGGCGAGGCCGAGGTCCTCACCGTGCTCCAGGACCTGCGCGGTGCAGAACGACGCGACGCGCTGCGCGTTGGCGGCCTCGTCGTGGAAGCGGGCGAGGAACGTGCGGTCGTCGGACAGCGCGGACCGCACGACCTTCACCGCGACGCGTCGCCCGTCCCCGTCGCGGCCGAGGTACACCGCGCCCATCCCGCCCTCGCCGATCTTGGCCTCGATCCGGTACGGGCCGATCCGCGTGGGGTCCCCCGGGCGCAGTTCGCGCAGAGAAGACGCTCGCGGGCCGTCCATAGAGATCACCTTTCCGCCCCACGAGCCGCGTCTTGGCGGCCGCCGACGCGGCGGCACGCGGCCCACGTCTCCTTACGATGTCAGAGGAGGCTGCGAGGTTCTAGCGACATCATCAGCCGATGGCCCCAGCCGTCGACAACCTGAACCATCGCGATCGCGTCCGAAGGCAGTTCGAGCCTGCGAGAAACTGATCGCGCGGCGAGCCGCAAGGCGGGCCGGAGCGATGCGGCGATCGCCGAGTCACCCGCCGAAGGAGGGCGCCCCCAGCGCCCGACGCCAAGGGCAGCTCAATGAAAATTGCGGGCGCGGACGCGGCCGGGGACGGGCAGGCGCCGCAGCCGGGTCGCGCGGACGTTCGCGACGTTGTCGGCGCGTTCCAACCGGCCGCTGACCAGCAGCGCCTGCGAGTCGACGGCGAGGCCGCGGTGCCGCTGGAACACCTGCGGCGGGCACACGACGTTGATGATGCCGGTCTCGTCCTCCAGCGTCATGAACACGATGCCGCCGGCGGTCGGCGGGCGCTGCCGGTGGGTGACGAGCCCGGCGACGACGACGTTGGTCTCGCCCGGCGTCTCGGCGAGCCGCTTGGACGACACTGCGCCCAGTTCGTCCAGCGCCTCCCGGACGTGCGCCACGGGATGGGTGTGGGACACGCCGGTGGCCCACAGGTCGGCGAGCGTCTCCTCGATCGGCGTCATCGGGGGCAGCGCAGGCGCGGACGTGCCCGGCGTCACCCCTTCGAGCTGCCCTGGGCCGGAACCCGCCAGCGCGCCCGCCGCCCACAGCGCCTCACGCCGCGACAGGCCGAGCCGGTCGAACGCGCCCGCCGTGGCGAGCGACTCCAGGGCCCCGGCCGACAGCGGCACGCGCCGGGCGAGGTCCTCCATGCTCGTGTAGGGGCGGCCCGTCGCGATGGCCTCCGCCGTCTCGTCGCCCAGGTTGCGGATGCCGGCGAAGCCGAGCCGGATCGCGGGCTGCGGCTCGGCGGGCGCGTGCGGATGGTCGGAGTCGACCGGGGTCGCCTCCTCCAGCGTCGGGTGGACGTCGCTGGCGTTGATCTCCACGCCCCTGACCACGACGCCGTGGTGCCGGGCGTCGGCCAGGAGGCTCTGCGGGCTGTAGAACCCCATCGGCTGGTTACGCACCAAGGCGGCGGTGAACGCGGCCGGGAAATGCCGCTTCAGCCAGGCGCTCGCGTACACCAGATGCGCGAAGCTCTGCGCGTGCGACTCCGGGAACCCGAACCCCGTGAAGCCCAGGATCTTCTCGTACACGCTCTCCGCGATGTCGGCGGGGATGCCGCGTTCCGCCATCCCGTCCAGGAGCCGCCGCCTCAGCCGCTCGACGCGCTCGGGTGCGCGTTTGGCGCCCATCGCCTGCCGGAGCTGGTCGGACTCCGCCGGGGTGAACCCGGCGCAGTCCACGGCGAGCTGCATCATCTGCTCCTGGAAGAGCGGCACGCCGAGCGTCCGCGACAGGGCGGGCTCCATCAGCGGATGCGGGCAGCTCGCGGGCTCCATGCCCTTCCGGCGGCGCAGGTACGGGTGGACGGACCCGCCCTGGATCGGCCCCGGCCGGATCAGCGCCACCTCCACCACCAGGTCGTAGAACTCGCGGGGCCTCAGCCGCGGCAGCGTCGCCATCTGCGCCCGCGACTCCACCTGGAACACCCCGACCGTGTCGGCGTCGCCCAGCATGTCGTAGACGAGGGGGTCCTCCGCCGGGACGGACTGCAGGTCGTACCGCCGCCCGTGGTGCTCGTCGACCAGGTCGAAGCAGTCGTGCAGCGCCGCGAGCATGCCGAGGCCGAGCAGGTCGAACTTCACGAGCCCGGCCGCCGCGCAGTCGTCCTTGTCCCACTGCAGGACGCTGCGGTCCGGCATCGTCGCCCACTCGATCGGGCAGATCTCCCCGACGGGCCGGTCGGCGATCACCATGCCGCCGGAATGGATGCCGAGATGCCGGGGGAGCGTCAGCATCCGGCTCGCCAGGTCCGTCACCGGCGCGGGGATGTCGGACTCGGAGCCGACGGGGTCACGCGGATCGATGCCCTTGGACCACGCGTCCTGCTGGCCGGGGGAGAAGCCGAGCGCCCGCGCCGCGTCGCGGACGGCCATGCGCGGCCGGTAACTGATGACGTTCGCGACCTGGGCCGTGCATTCGCGCCCGTACTTGCCGTAGACGTACTGGATGGCCTCCTCGCGGCGGCGGTGCTCGATGTCCAGGTCGATGTCGGGCGGCCCGTCCCGTCCCGGTGACAGGAACCGCTCGAACAGCAGCCCGTGCCGGACGGCGTCGACGCCCGTGATGCCGAGCGCGTAGCAGACCGCCGAGTTCGCCGCCGACCCCCGTCCCTGGCACAGGATGCCCCTGCTCCGGCAGAACTCCACGATGTCGTGCACGATCAGGAAGTAGCCGGGGAAGCGGAGCTGCTCGATGACGTCGAGTTCCTTGGCGATCTGCTCGTACGCGCCGGAGATCCGTTCCCGCTCCGGCGGCCCGTACCGCTTGAGCGCCCCCTCCTCCACCAGGTGCCGCAGCCAGCTCGCCTCGGTGTGCCCGTCCGGGACGGGCCAGTCCGGCAGGCGGGGCGCGACGACATCGAAGTCGAACAGGCACTCCTTCGCCAGCGCGACCGTTCGTTCCCGGACGCCGGGGAAGCGTGCCAGCCTCTTCGCCATCTCCGCGCCGCTCCGGACGTGCGCCGTGCCTCCCGCGGGAAGCCAGCCCACCATGTCGTCCAGGCTGCGGCGGGCCCGGACGGCCGCCATCGCCTGCGCCAGCCGCGCATCGGCCCCGGGCGCGGCGAAGTGCACGTTGTTGGACGCCACCACGTCCACGCCCACCCGCCCGGCCAGTGCGAAAAGGGTGTCGTTGCGGTGGTCGTCGTCCGGCTGGTCGTGGTCGATCAGCTCGACGAACACGTTGTCGCGGCCGAACCTGCCGATCAGGTTCCGCAGCTCCCGCTCCGCCGCGTCCGGGCCGCCCGCTTCCAGCGCCGCCGGAACCGGGCCCTTCCGGCACCCGGTCAGCACCGCCCAGTGCCCGTCGTGGGCAAGGGCGTCCAGGTCGTACACGGGACGGCCCTTGCGTCCGCCCGCGAGCTGCGCGGCCGTGATCGCCGAGCAGAGCCGCGCGTACCCGGGTGCGCCGCGCGCGAGCACCAGCAGATGACGTCCGGCCGGGTCGGGCTCGCCGGTCTGCGGCCCCGGCAGGCCGAGGCTCAGCTCCGCGCCGAACACCGTCCCGATTCCGGCGTCGTGCGCGGCCTGCGCGAACTGCACCGCCCCGTACATGCCGTCGTGGTCGGTGATCGCCATCGTCTCCACACTGAGCCGCGCCGCCTCCGCGACGAGCGACCCGGGATCGCTGGCCCCGTCCAGGAAGCTGAACGACGAGTGGCAGTGCAGCTCCGCCCACGGCAACGGCACATCCCCGGCGGGGGACGGGATGGGAGACAGGGCGGGGGACGGGGCGGGGGACGGGGCGCTGGGCGGGGGGCGAGACGTGTCCGGCGGTTCGTCCGGCTGCCGCTCGGTGGGCCGCCATGACAACCGCTCCTCGAACTCCCGCCACGAGATCGGCGGGTTGCTCCAGCCCATCAGCCGACCCCGGTCATGCAGCGCCCGGTCATGCAGCGCCCGGTCATGCAGCGCCCGGTCATGCAGCGCCCGGTCATGCAGCGCCCGGTCATGCAGCGCCTAGTCATACACGGCCTCGACATGCCACTGGCCGCGCTCGATGGCGAGAAGGTAGGCCGCGCCGTCATCGGTGGTGACCTGGAACCGTGCTCTGCGCCGTGACCGGTCGGGATCCCACCAGCGCTCGTCGGCGGGCCATGGGCCCGTCCAGCCGGTCACCGCGGCGGGACGTCCCCGGACGGTGAGCGTGGCGGGCGGCGCGGACACCTCGCAGCGCGCCGACACCACCACCGCGTCGCCGGACGTGTCGACCAGCTCCGCCTGGGACGGTGTCACCGGGACGACCGCGGGCGCGGGACCCGTCACGCGTCCCGGCCACGGCCCCTCGGGCAGGCCCGAGGGGACCAGGTCGCCGACCGGTACCCGGACGACTCGCTCGCCCGGCCCGCGCCCGCCCACGAGGACGGGCCGGGTGATCCCCTGGTGCCCCAGGAGCGCCTGGATGCGGTCGGCGGCCCGGGCGATGCGGTCGGTGACGGTCGTGCGGCCCCACAGCGCCTCCTGGCGTCCACCGTCCGGGACGATCTGGTCGGGTGCCAGTTCGAGCCAGGTGACCCCGCCCCAGACGTCCTCGACCTGACCGCCCTTCGGCTGCCAGGCCGACAGCTGCCACCGGACCCGCTCGGCCACCGCCAGCGCCGACAGGCCGTCGTGGCGCCACAGCCGCCGCAGCACGTGCCCGTCCGCGAACCCGGCCGCGACCTCCAGCCGGACGCAGGCCAGCCCGCCCGCAGCGAGTGCCTCGTGCAGTTCGGCGGCCAGCCGTTTCGCCCCGAACACGACCCGCTCGGCCTGCTCGGCGGGCGGGTCGAACGCGGCGCGCACCGACAGGTCGGCGGCGGCCTTGACGGGCGCGAGCGGGCGCGGCTCCTCGCCCCTGGCCAGGCGGTGCGCGAGCGCCCCGTCCGTCCCGAACCGCGCGGCGACGTGCCCGGACGGCAGCGCGGCGAAGTCCCCGAGCGTCTTGACGCCCAGGCGCCGCAGCAGATCCGCCAGCTCTGGGCGGCCGGCGTCCTGAGAGTGCAGGACCGACAGCGGATACGGCGCGAGGAACGCCGCCGCGCCGCCCTCCGGCACGACCAGGCCGCCTTCCCCGGCCCGCGCGGCCAGCTCCGCCGCGAACAGCCCGTCCGCGACTCCCGACCCGCAGTCGTACCCGGCTTCGACGACCGTGTCCTGCACGAGGACGCGCAACGCCTCCTCGCCCCCGTAGAACCGGGCGGGGCCGCCCGCCGGCAGTGCGCACAGCCCCGGCCGCACCACTTCCACGCGCGGCGTCAGCTCCGCGACCGCCTCGACGACGATCTCGAACAGCCGCCCTTCTGCGTCGACGTCGCGTTCCCGCACCACCAGCTCGGGGCACCGCCGCTGCGCGTCCCGGAGCCGCTGACCCCGCCGCACCCCTTCGGCCCGCGCAGCCGCCGTGCAGGCCGCCACCTGCCCCTGCACCACCACGGCACCGGCGATGGACGCGTCCACGCCCACCGCCGTCACCGGCCAGTCCGGGCACCACACCACCAAGACCCGGGTCATGCGATCCCCTCCTCGACCTCCGCCCGCACCGGCGGCGGGCCGCCGGACGGCCGCGGATGGACCGGGGCACCGGCGGCGACGGGCTCGGGGACGAGTTCCAGCGGCGGGCGGGCGGTCTCGGCCGGCTTGACCGTGCCGTCGGGGGCGGGCAGCCAGACGCGGGCGCGGCGGCCGGGGCCGGGGGCGTCGCGGCCCCCGGCGACGATCTGGACGCGGCGGCCGGTGAGGCGGCCGTGGCCGTCTGCGAGGCCGTCCCAGGCGACGTCGTCCAGGCGGAGCCGGAGCCGGGTGCCCGGCCAGTCGCGGGCGAACGCGCCGGTCAGCGTGAGGACGCAGCCGTGCTTGCGGGCCAGCGCCGACAGGCGGCGGACGGCGGCGGCGCCGGGACGTTCGGGCGGGCACAGCAGGACCAGATCCACGGCTTCGCACAGCGCGGCGACGACGTCGGGCCAGCGGTCGCCGGGGTCGTCGACGAGGAGGAGGCGTTCGGGGACGGCGCCCATCCCGGCGGCGGCCGCCACGCCGAAGCCGGGGAGGCCGACGACGCCGCACCAGCCGCCGGTGCCGTCCTCGCCGCCGTGAAGCGAGACGCCCGCGACGAGCGCCGAGCCGAGGGACGCGGCGCCGAGACCGTCGAGACCGACGACCGAGCCGGGCCGCAGCCCGCCGGGGACGACGGGGCGGAGCGCGGGCAGCACGGGTACCGTGCCACGCGGTGCCGAATCCAGCACCAGCTCCCGCAGCGCCGCCTCCGGCACGGTCGGCCTCCCTTCATCCCCTCCGCACAATTTCGAACACAAGTTCGACCCATGTCAAGTTCTCGCAGGTCACAGAGTGTGATGGTGCGGCCTGAACCTCCGATGGCATGGGGGTTCGCGGGATTTTGCGGGCATCATGGGCGGTATGACGAGTGATGTGCGGACCATCGAGTGGGCGGGCCCTCTCGAATGGGCGGGCGACGGGCTGCGGCTGCTGGACCAGACCGTCCTGCCCGCCCGGGTCGAGTACCTCGTGGTCCGCGATGTCGGCACGCTCGTGGACGCGATCCGGCGGCTGGTCGTGCGCGGCGCCCCCGCACTGGGCGTCGCGGGCGCGTTCGGCGTCGCCATCGCCGTGCGCCAGGCCGCGCGGGAGGGCTGGGACGACGCCGCGCGCGACGCCGCGATCGCCCGCGTCCGGGAGGCCCGCCCGACCGCGGTGAACCTGGCCGCCGGCGTCGACCGCGTGCTGCCGTTCATCGGCAGGGGAGCCGACGCGGTCGCGGCCGAGGCCCAGGCGCTGCTGGACGAGGACGTGCGCGGCAACCGGGCCATCGGCGCGTACGGCGCGGACTGGATCCTCGGCCGCGCCGGTGACCGCCCTCTGCGCGTCCTCACGCACTGCAACGCCGGCGCGCTCGCCACGGCCGGGTGGGGGACGGCCCTGGGCGTCGTCCGGGAACTGCACCTGAGGGGACGCGTCGAGATCGTCTATGTGGACGAGACACGCCCGCTGCTCCAGGGCGCCCGGCTCACCGCGTGGGAGCTCGACCAGGCCGGGATCCCGTGCGTCGTCCAGGCGGACGCCGCGGCGCCGAGCACGATCCTGCGCGGGCTGGCGGACGTGGCCGTCATCGGCGCAGACCGCATCGCCGCCAACGGCGACACCGCCAACAAGATCGGCTCGGTCGGTGTGGCGCTGGCCTGCGAGGCGGCGGGCATCCCGCTGGTCGTCGCCGCGCCGTGGAGCACCGTCGACCTGGACGTTCCGGACGGCGGCGGTGTCCCGATCGAGGAACGTCCCGCGGAGGAGATCCTGGCCTGGGGCGGCGCGAGGACCGCCCCGGCCGGGGTGGGCGCGTTCAATCCCGCGTTCGACGTCACGCCCGCCCGCCTCGTGACGGCGCTGGTCACCGAGACGGGAGTACTGGAGGTCTCAGCCGGCGCGACGCCCGGTCAGGGGCCGGCGCTCGAGGCGGAGATGGCTCAGTCGGTTGAGAACGCGGAGATGGCTCAGCCGGTTGAGAACGCGGAGATGGCTCAGCCGGTTGAGAACGCGTAGACGGTCGTGGAGTCGAACGATTCGCCGGGGCGCAGGACGGTCGACGGGAAACCCGGCTGGTTGGGGGAGTCGGGGAAGTGCTGGGTCTCCAGCGCGAACCCGTCGCCCTGCCGGTAGGCGCGGCCGCCGGTCCCGATGAGGGAGCCGTCGAGGAAGTTGCCCGTGTAGAACTGCACGCCCGGCTCGGTCGTGCTGATCTCCAGGACGCGTCCAGAGCGCGGTTCGGTCACCCGTGCGGCCTCGGTGAGCCGGCTTGGGTGAGGCTGGTCGAGGACGAAGTTGTGGTCGTATCCCTGCGCGATGAGCAGTTGCGGGTCGTGCGCGCGGATCCGCTCGCCGATGCTGTGCGGGCTCGTGAAGTCGAACGGCGTGCCCTTGACCGGGGCTGGTTCGCCGACCGGGATCAGGGCGGCGTTCACCGGCGTGTAGCGGGATGCGTTGAGGGTCACGCGGTGGCCGTAGACGTCGCCCGTGCCCTCACCGGCGAGGTTGAAGTACGAGTGGTTGGTGAGGTTCACGATGGTCGGCTGGTCCGTGGTCGCGTGGTATTCGATCCGGAGTTCGTTGCCTCTGGTGAGCGTGTAGGTGACGGTCGTCGTGAGCGTGCCGGGGAAGTTCTCCTCGCCGTCAACGCTGGTGTAGTCCAGGCGCAGGCCGACGCTGTCGCCACCCTCGACGGGGCGGGCCTTCCACACCTTCGTGTTGAAGCCTCCGGGACCGCCGTGCAGGCTGTTCTCGCCGTTGTTCGCGGCCAGCCGGTACGTCTCGCCGTCCAGCGTGAACCGGGCCTTGGCGATGCGGTTCGCGTAACGGCCGATGACCGCTCCGAAGCAGGGGCCGCCGTTCTTGCCGACATAGTCCTCAAGCGCCGGGAAGCCGAGGGCGATGTTGGCGTCGCGGCCGTGCCGGTCCGGTGTTTCGACGGTCTGCACGATCCCGCCGTAGGTGAGGATCCGGACGCGCATGCCGTTCCCGCTGGTGAGGGTGTAGCGGTCGACCGCCGTGCCGTCCTCCAGGGTGCCGAAGGGCTGCCGGGTGAGGGTTCTGTTCATGACTCTCCTCGGGCGGCGAGGGTGCGGGTCGCGGCGCGCAGGCTGCGGTACAGCCGGGCCTCGTACGCCTTGGCGGTGCGGACGTCCCTGTCGATGAACAGGGCGTCGTTGAGTGCGGGCAGCCGCTGCGTGGCGTAGCCGGTGTCGATTCCGGGCGCGTACATCTGGTGCCGGTACCAGGGACGGCCCGGCAGGCCCGCCCGCGTCAGCAGGTCCCGCTCGGTCTTCATGATCTTAACGTTCAGGCGGCGGAACGCGGCCGTGTCGCCCTCGCGGAGCGCCTCCTCCGCGCGCGCTTGCAGAGCCTTCGCGGCGCGCTGCCAAGCCTCGGCCTGCTCGATGTCACGTGAGACGTCCACGACCACGCGCCCCAGCCGTTCACGCTGTTCCTGGACGAAGTCGGTGAGGTACTGGACGGTCTCCTCCGCGTAGGGGCGGTAGCCGAGCGTGATCACGTCGGCGTTCGCGAGCCGCAGCGTCGTGATGCCGGCCAGCCGGGACATGGCCGCGTGGTACTCCCAGCTCGGGTCGCCGAAGCGCGACATCCAGTAGAAGTCGTCGCACGCGCAGTGGTAGTTCCCGGCGTTCCCCGGCGAGGACGAGCCCACGTCCATCGCGGGCACCCCGTACCGCTGGAAGAGCGCCTGGAAGTCCGAGCCGCCGCCGATGCGGCCGATCGGCGTCTTCCCGTCGTTCTGCGCCTTCCACGCCTCGTACAGCGTCCCGTCCGTGCCGGGCCACCGCACTTCCTTCGTCGCGTCGATGACGGACTGGTCCAGCGCGGGCGTCGTCGCGGCGCCGAACCGCGAGCCTCCCGCGCCGTCCATGTTCACGTACGCGACCGCGTTGCGGAGCTGCCTGGCCCGGTGCTCGGCGTACTCGGTGGACCCGAACAGGCCGTACTCCTCGCCGTCCCACGTGGCCAGGACGATGGTGCGCTTAGGGCGCCACCCCTTCTTGAGGAGTGTCCCCAGAGCGCGGCCTACCTGGAGCACGTTCTCCGCGCCGGAGAGGTTGTCGCTGCTGCCGTACGTCCAGGAGTCGTGGTGCGCGCCGAGGATGACCTCCTGCTCGGGGTGCAGGCTTCCGGGGACGCGCACCATGACGTTCCACAGCGGACGGACCTCGAACTCGTTCTTCAGGTCCAGGTGGACCTTCGTCCCGCCCGGCCCGAACCGGTACTCGAACGGCAGGCCGCCCTGCCACTCGTCCGGCACCTGTGGGCCCTTCAGCGCCCGCAGCAGCGGTTCGGCCGCGCCGTAGGAGATCGGCGTCGTCGGGATGAGCCCCTTCAGCATCGGGGCCTGCGACGGCGGGATCCGGTGCGCTCCCTTCACCGACGGCCAGCCGGGCGTCTGCGGGTCGCCGGCGGCGAGCTGGATCTGGGCGACGCTGCCGCGCTGGATGCCGTCCGGTGCGCGCCACGGCCCGTCCGGGTACACCTCGCCGTTGGTGAACCCGTCGTCGGCGGGGTCGGAGTACAGAAGCACGCCCTTCGCGCCGCGCTTGGCCGCCTCCCGGGGCTTCACACCGCGGAACACCGCCCCGTACCGGGCGAGGACGATCTTTCCCTTGACCGAGATGCCGTGGAAGATCCAGCACGTGTGCCGGTTCCGGCCAGAGCGCCCTCCGGATCGGCCATCATGATGGTCGTGCCGACCTCCCCGACGCCCCACGCCACGCCGCCGCGACCTGCGGAACTTGAGGCCGTGCTGGAACGGATCACCTACGCGAACGAGGACACCGGCTACACCGTCGCGCGGGTGGCGACCGCCAAGAGCGGCAGCGATCTGCTGACCGTCGTGGGCGCGCTGCTCGGCGCGCAGGTGGGGGAGAGCCTGCGCCTGGTCGGGCGGTGGCGTTCGCATCCCAAGTACGGGAAGCAGTTCGAGGTCGAGTCGTACACGACCGTCCTGCCGGCGACCGTGCAGGGCATCCGCCGCTACCTCGGCTCCGGCATGATCAAGGGGATCGGGCCGGTGATGGCCGACCGCATGGTCGGGCACTTCGGCACCGACATCCTCCGGATCATCGAGGAGGAACCGGAACGCCTCGTCGAGGTCCAGGGCCTCGGCCCCAAGCGCACGAAGCGCATCGGGGAGGCGTGGGAGGAGCAGAAGGCCATCAAGGAGGTGATGGTCTTCCTGCAGGGCGTCGGCGTCTCCACGTCCCTGGCCGTCCGCATCTACAAGCAGTACGGCGACAAGTCCGTCGACACCGTCCGCCGGGAGCCGTACCGGCTCGCGTCGGACGTGTGGGGCATCGGGTTCAAGACGGCCGACACGATCGCGCAGGCCGTCGGCATCCCCCACGACAGCCCCGAGCGGATCAAGGCCGGGCTCCAGTACACGCTGTCGGAGGCCGCCGACGACGGCCACTGCTTCCTGCCGGAGCCGAACCTCGTCACGGCGGCGGAGAAGATCCTCGGCGTCGAGCGGGAGCTGATCGTCCCGGCGCTGGACGAGCTGGCCCGCGACGAGGGCGTCGTCCGGGAGCCGATCCCGGGGGAGGGGGAGGACGCCGCGACGATCCCGGCCGTCTACCTGGTGCCGTTCCACCGGGCCGAGCGGTCCCTCGCCCGCGGCCTGCTGGAGCTGCTCGACGCCCCGGCCGACCGGCTCAAGGCGTTCGTCGGCGTCGACTGGGACAGGGCGCTGCCGTGGCTGAAGCAGCGCACCGGCCAGGCCCTGGCCCCCGAGCAGGAGGAGGCGGTCAAGCTCGCGCTGACGTCCAAGGTGTCGGTGCTGACCGGCGGTCCCGGCTGCGGCAAGAGCTTCACCGTCCGCTCGGTGGTGGAGCTGGCCGCCGCGAAGAAGGCCAGGATCGTCCTGGTGGCGCCGACGGGACGGGCCGCCAAGCGCCTCTCCGAGCTGACCGGGCACGAGGCCGCGACCGTCCACCGGCTCCTCCAGCTCCAGCCAGGCGGAGACCCCAAGTTCGACCAGGACAATCCACTGGACGCCGACCTCGTCGTGGTGGACGAGAGCTCGATGGTCGACCTGGTCCTCGCGAACAAGCTGGTGAAGGCGATCCCGCGCGGGGCGCATCTGCTGCTCGTCGGGGACGTCGACCAGCTCCCGTCCGTCGGCGCCGGCGAGGTCCTCGCCGACCTGCTCGGCGCCGAAGTGATCCCGCGCGTCCGGCTCACGAGGATCTTCCGGCAGGCGCAGCAGTCCGGCATCGTCGTCAACGCGCACCGCGTCAACTCCGGCGACCACCCCCACACCCGCGGGTACCCCGACTTCTTCCTCTTCCCGTGTGAGGAACAGGACGAGGCGGCGGAGACGACCGTGGACGTCGTCGCCAACCGCATCCCCCGCAAGTTCGGTCTCGACCCGCGCCGCGACGTCCAGGTCCTCGCGCCGATGCACCGGGGCGCCGCGGGGGCCGGGTCCCTGAACACGCTGTTGCAGGAGGCCCTGACGCCGCACGACGACGCGCGTCCCGAACGCCGCTACGGCGGACGCGTGTTCCGCGTCGGCGACAAGGTCACCCAGCTCCGGAACAACTACGACAAGGGCGAGGCGGGCGTCTTCAACGGCACGGTCGGCGTCGTCACGTCCGTGTCCCTCGAAGACCAGTCCCTCACGGTCCTGACCGACGAGGACGAGAGCATCGACTACGCCTTCGACGAGCTCGACGAACTCGCCCACGCCTACTCGATCACGATCCACCGGTCGCAGGGCAGCGAGTACCCGGCCGTCGTCATCCCGCTCACGACCGGCGCGTGGATGATGCTGCGCCGCAACCTGCTCTACACGGGGATCACCCGCGCGAAGAAGCTCGTTGTCCTCGTCGGCTCACGCCGGGCCCTGGCCGCGGCCGTCCGCACGGCCGGTGCGGGCCGCCGCCACACCGCCCTCACACACCGCCTCTCCCAGCGGTGAGCTGGGCGCCTCAGACCGTCTCAGACCGTCTCGCCGTGCGCCAGGTCGCCGAGCTGCCGGGTGACGTCGTGGATGACGGACACGTCCCGCCGGACGCGGGCGAGCATGACGGCGCCCTGCAAGGACGACAGGACCAGCGCCGCCAGCGGTTCGGCCCGTTCCGGGGGGACGCCCCATCCGCGCAGGGCGACCGCGATGCCCCGCTGCCAGTCGTCGTAGGTCGACTCGCAGACGGCCCGGATCGTCTCGCTCTCGGCGGCCGTCTCGAGCGCCACGGTCGCGACCGGGCAGCCCTTGCTGAAATCCGAGTCGAGGAGGCTGCGCGCGAAGTGCTCACCGAGGGCCGCGATTCCGGCCCGGCCGTCCGGTGCGGCGAGGACGGCCTCGGCGAGCGCGCCGCCGACCGTCCGCCCGGACAGTGCCACCGACTCGGAGGCGAGTTGCTCCTTGCCCTCCGGGAAGTGGAAGTACAGCGAACCCTTCGGTGCCCCGCTGTCCGCGAGGACCTGGGTGAGCCCGGTGCCGTGGTAGCCCTGCCGCTGGAACAGGTCCGCCGCAGTCCGCAGAACCCGTTCTCTCGTCTCGCCCCGGGGTGCCATGCCCACGATATTAGACCGACCGGTCTACATTCTCAAGCCGGATCGCATCTTTGGACAGCCGCACATTTCTGAGCACTTCGAAATATTTCGAATTGATTGCCGCATGTCAGCTGTGTTCATCGACTCTTCGAACGGATTTCGGCTTCGAAAGTGCCTTTCGATGTCTTGACACCTTTCGTGGGAGTTTTCACAATGAGGTCCGCCGGGAGGACGGCCCCGCCCCGTCCCGTCCGTTCCGCTGGAGGAACACCGATGATCGAACACGCTCCCCCGCGGGGCAGACCCGCACGCACCACCCGCCGAGCGTTCGTCCTCGCCTTCGCCACCCTGCTCGCCGCCGGGTCCATGGTCTGCGTGACCGCCGCCACCGGTGCCGCGGCGTCCGAGACCGGCCGCCACGGCATCGCCGCCGCGGACGACTGCAGCGGGGGCTATGTGGCGCTGACCTTCGACGACGGCCCCACGGGCCAGACCTCGGCGCTGCTGTCCGCTCTGCAGCGGAACGGCCTCCGCGCCACCATGTTCAACACCGGGCAGAACGCCCAGAACAACCCGTCGCTGGTCAACGCGCAGAAGAACGCGGGCATGTGGATCGCCAACCACAGCTGGTCGCACCCGCATCTGACCCAGCTGCCGCAGTCACAGATCATGTCGGAGCTCCAGCGGACGCAGCAGGCCCTCCAGCAGATCACCGGGACGGCGCCCCGGCTGTTCCGGCCCCCGTACGGGGAGACCAACTCCACGGTGCGGGCCGTCGAGCAGCAGCTCGGCCTGACCGAGGTCCTGTGGGACGTCGACTCCCAGGACTGGAACGGCGCGTCCACCGCCCAGATCGTGCAGCGGGCCGGTTCCCTTCAGAACGGCCAGGTCATCCTCATGCACGACGGTTACTCCACGACGATCGCGGCCGTCCCGCAGATCGCCGCGAACCTCAAGAGCCGCAACCTGTGCGCCGGCATGATCTCACCCGCCACCGGCCGGGCCGTGGCCCCGACCGGCGGCGGTGGTGACGGTGGTGACGGTGGTGACGGTGGTGGCGGTGGTGACGACCCGCCTCCGCAGGGCGGCTCCTGCACGGCGCAGATCTCGCAGGGTCAGCAGTGGAACGACCGGTTCAACCTGTCGGTCAGCGTCTCCGGGACGAACGACTGGGTCGTCACCGTGACCGTGCAGAACCCGCAGGAGATCATCGCGACCTGGAACGGGTCGCCGGCCTGGGACTCCGGCGGGAACGTGATGACGATGCGGCCGAACGGCAGCGGCAACGCCTTCGGCTTCACGATCATGCACCACGGCAACTGGAACTGGCCGTCGGTCTCCTGCCGGGCCGCATGACCTGACCCGCCGCCCCCCGCAGGCGCGCCTTCCCGCGGCCAGGCCCCGGCCGCGGGAAGGCGGTCGCCGTTCCGGGGGTCTCACTCAGTGCCGGGGTCTCACTCAGTGCCGGGATCTCACTCCGTGGTGGGCGGCGGGGCGGTGCTCTTGCGGACGACGAGGCTGGTGGACAGCTCCATGCGGGTGGCGACGGCCTCCCCGGCCCGGATGCCGAGAAGGATCTGGGTGGCCGACTCCGCCATCTGCCGCAGCGGCTGGTGGACCGTGGTCAGGGCAGGGCTGGCCCAGGGGGCGACCGCGACGTCGTCGTACCCCACGACCGACAGGTCGTCCGGGACGCGCAGCCCGTGCACGCGCGCGGCCTCCAGCACCCCGAGCGCCTGCAGGTCGCTCCCGGCGAAGATCGCCGTCGGCCGGTCGGGCCGCCCGAGCAGTTCCATCGCCCGCTCGAAGCCGCCCTGGACGTGGAAGTCGCCGTAGGTGACCTGGGACGGATCGACGTCCAGCCCCGCCATGCTCATCGCCGAGCGGAACCCGTCCAGTCGCGCGATGGAGCACAGCATGTCCGCGGGCCCGGTGATGATCGCGATGCGGCGGTGGCCCTGGTCGATGAGGTGCCGGGTCGCCGCCAGCCCGCCGGACCAGTTGGCCGAGCCGACCGAGGGCACGTCCGGCTCGGGGTCCCCGGCCGGGTCGATGATGACGAACGGGATCGAGCGGGACCGCAGCCGCTTCTTGTACTCCGGCGCCAGGCTGGAGAACAGCAGCACGACGCCGAGGGGGCGGCGGCGCAGCACCCCGCTGATCCACTCGGGGCCGGGGGAGTGCCGGGTGCCGCTCTCGGTCAGCACCACGCTCGCGTCGTTGGCCTTGGCGACGCTCTCCACGCCGCGGATCAGCTCCATGGTCCACAGGCTCTCGATCTCGTGCAGGACGATCTCGATGAGCGGGGCGTCGGGCGCCGACCTGACCCCCCGCCGGTAGCCGTGGTGCTCCAGCAGACGCTCCACCCGCAGGCGGGTCTTGCGTGCCACGTCCTCGCGTCCGTTCAAAACTTTCGAGACGGTCGAAACGGAGACACCGGCCTGATCGGCCACCTGGGCCAGGGTCACCCGGCCGGAATCCTCGTCCTGTTGCATGTCCGAAGCATAGAGATCTCGGAGGTTCCACCGAAAGTTGGGGTCACCGCGCCGGTCGGTCGGTGCCGGGCGCGTGCTCATCGGTCTGTGCCGTGCCGGTCCGTGCCGCGTCAGTCCTTGATCGTGAGGGCGTCGAGGCGGAGGCCGGTGAAGGCGTCGGCCGTGACGCCCCGCACCCGTTCCGACCAGACCAGGTGATCATGGTGCGACCACAGCGGCATGAGCGGCATGTCGCGCAGCATGGCGCTCTCCGCCAGCCGCGCCGGGATCACGCCTTCACCGGGATTCTCGGCGCTCTCCGCCTCGGCGACGAGCCCGCGGGTGTCGTCGTCGTCGAACCCCGTGCCGGCCTCCAGCAGCGGGGCGAGCGCGGCGACCGGGGCCGGGTAGGCGGCGGCCGTGTGGACGACGAACGGACCGTCCGCCTTCCGGTCTTCGAGCGCCTCGCGGAGGCCGGTGACGGGATGGGGCCGCGCGTCCAGCTCGAGTTCCTTGCGGAGCTGATCGGCGACGGCCTTCACCCAGGCGCCGTCGCCGCGGTCCGCCTCGTACCAGAGCGTCAGCGGCCCGGTCAGCCCGCCCGCGTCGGCGAGCGCGGCGACCGCGGCCTTCGTGTCGTGGACGCAGTGGCGGCACTGGCCCTCGCGCCGGCCCGGCCGGACGCCGGGCGCGACGAGCGCGTCGGCGGGGGAGTACTGGTGGCCGAGCGGCCCCTCCGTCACGGCGGAACGGTCGATCGCCATCGACAGCGCGTGCCGCACGGTGGGGGACGCGAGACGCTCCTCCCAGCCGGGGAACGCCAGGTAGGTCATGTCCCGTCCGGGGACGGCGAGGTGGCGGTCGCCGAAGTCGGCGTCCATCGACGCGTGCCGGCCGGGCGGGACCCGCGTGGCGACGTCCAGGTCGCCGGCAACGGCGGCGGTGTACTGCGTGCGCGCGTCCGGCATCGCCTTGACGACCACGGGACGGCCGCCCTCACGGGGCTGCAGGACGATCTCCCGCGCGTTCCGGGACCCGACGCGGAACGGGCCGTTGCCCACCGGTTCCCGCCCGTAGGACGCCCAGTCCCGCGACTCCAGGACACTCTCGGGCATTGGGAAGAACGCGGGGTCGCCGAGCAGGGCGGGAAACCCGTTCAGCGGACGGTCGAGCGTCACCTCGAAGGTCAGGCCGTCCTTGACCTCGATGCCCGGCACCTCGTCCTCGCCGCGCCGGGCGCCTTTGACGTGCGCGACATCGGTGAGCAGCCGCGCCCCGGCCCAGCGTTCGCGCAGGACCGTCGTCCAGGCACCGGCGAACGAGCGGGACGTGACGGGCGAGCCGTCCTGGAACGTCGCGCCGGGACGCAGCCGGATCGTCCAGACCCGCCGGTCCGGGCTGGTGATCGACGCGGCGGCGGCGTTCGCGGGCGCGCCGGTCTCCGGGTGGTAGGAGACCAGGCCCGTCCACACCGCGTTCGCGATCATCCGGCCGGTGGCGTCGCGGACGTCGCCGGGCAGCAGCGTCGCGGGGGCGGCCGCGCCGACCGAGATCCGCGGGTCGGCGGGTTCGCTCCACGCCTTGAGGGCCGCGACCGGGGCCAGCAGCACCGCGACGGCCCCGGTCACCAGGGCCGCGGTGCGCGTGGAGCTCTTCATCGGCCTCTCCTGGGAGCCGGAGGGGGCGGACGCCGAGGAGCGTACGGCAGCGCGACAGGTCCGACCAGCCCTGGCGGTCCTGAGTCCATTTCGTGACATGGCGGACTGTTGATCAAGTGCGCGACCCCGTTCACACTGGCGCTTGCGAAATCCCCTCCCGTGGAGGCGTGATGCTCCCCCGCACATCTCATTCCACCGGCATCGCCGCCGGTGTCACCGTCAGACGTCTGCTCCAGGGCGGCGGCGCGGCCGCGGTGTCCCTGGCCCTGATGGCCGGGACCGCCTGGGCGTGCCCGCCCGAAGACCCCAAGAACAAGCAGGAGAAGCAGACCACCGCCGCCGAAGGTGAGGGCACCGGCGCCCGCCACGCCGGGCACTACCACCGGGCGGACGCGGCCGCCACGAAGTCCGAGGCGACCAAGGGCGTGCGGCGCGTCGGCGGCGTGTCCGGCGTCGAGGGCACGATCTCGCTGATGTTCATGGACTACGGCCACGGCCGGCACAAGCGCACGATCATGTACGCGACCGGCACTTACGGGCTGAGGGCCTACGACGTCACCGCCGACCCCCGCGTCCCCAAGCTGGTCGGGCAGCTCAGCATGCCGGGCATGTGGGAGACCGAGGACACCGACTTCGACCCGAAACGCAAGATCATCTACTTGTCCCGGGACCCGCGCGCGTTCGGCGGCGACACCCGGACCGGCGAGTCGGGAATCTACGTCGTGGACGCGTCCAAGCCGGAGACCCTGCGGCAGATCACGTACGTGAAGGTCCCCGCCGGACACACCACCACCTGCGTCAACGACTGCAGGTACCTGTGGACGGGCGGTCCCGCCAAGGCGGACTGGATGCCCGAGGACTGGGGCGGACGGCCCGTCTGGGTCACCGACGTCCGCGACCCCGCCAAGCCGAAGGTCTACAAGAAGCCCATCGACACGGGCCGCAACGACGGCAAGACCGACTACACCCACGACATCCAGGTCGACTCCAATGGGGTCGCCTGGGCGTCCGGACGCGGCGGCGTGCGCGGCTACCACACCAGGGGCCGGCACTACGACCCGGTGGAGAAGAGGTGGCGCAGAGCCACGGCCTACGACCCCGTCCCGTATGCGGGCGGCGGCCTGGACGAGGCCACCACCAACTCCGCGTTCATGCACAACAGCTACCGCGCGGTCGGCCGTACCCGGAACCAGGCCGCCGACCCGCGCAGGTGGGGCAACGGCAAGCTGCTGTACGTCACCGAGGAGACGTTCAGCGAAGGCTGCGCCAACGACGGCCTGCTCGTCATCGCGTCGCTGAAGGGCTCCTACGACGGTGAGGGCTGGCGGTCCACGCCTGACGACCCGTTCCGCCTGCGCACCATCGGCACGTGGGGCGTCGCAGGCAAGGAGGGCAGCGACCCTGAGAGCACCGACTGCTCGGCCCACTACTTCGACGTCCGCGACGGCGTGATCGTGCAGTCGTTCTACGCGCAGGGCACCCGGTTCCTGGACGTCCGCGATCCCACGAACCCCAGGCAGGTCGCCTACTACCGTCCGGCCGACGCCTCGTCCTGGCAGCCGTACTGGCACGGCAGGTACGTCTACGTCGCCGACAACAACCGCGGCATCGACGTCCTGGAGCCGACCTTCCGCTGAACCGCAAGGCCCTTTCCCCAGAGAGGCCCGTCCCTTCCCCCCAGGGACGGGCCTCTGCCTTTCCGGGCCGCGATGGTTCCGGGGCGGGAGGCCGCGCCAGGGAAGGGGGCGCGTCAGGGAGGGGCACGTCGGGGGAGGGGCGCGTCGGGAAGGGCGTGCGTCAGTGGCGGTGGTCCGGGTCGTCGGACTCCCTGGCGTTCCGGTCGGCCGCGGTGGCGGCCGACTCGGCGGCCCTGCGCAGCTGGTGCCCGGCCTGCTGGACGACGCGGACGGGACGCGCGGGCAGATGCCGGGCCGCGCCGCGGTGCCGCCGCCAGTGCTCGCGGGCGCGGGCGCGGTGCTCGACCCGCAGATGTTCGATGAGGCGGTCGACGTCCATGGACACCTCGCCGTACAGCGGCCACAGGTCCCCCGACGCGGCCCGTTCGTGCAGCCTGCGGGTGAGCCGGGCGCGGCGCTCGCGGGCGACGTCGACCCGCGTCTCGAGGTCGTGCTCGGCGAGGAACGGCCGGGCGTCGCGGGCCAGGTCGGAGCGGGCGAGCCGGCCGTAGGCGGCGATGCTCGCGGCGATCCCGGCGAGGGCGTCGCCGAGTTCGCGGCGCAGCGCCGGCTCGGTCAGCAGCCGCCCGTGCTCGCCGAACCGCTCGTCGTCGGCCAGCGACCGGGTGAGGCCGCGCAGCGAGAGGGTGAAGTGCTCGATCGTCTCCATGGCGTTGCGCAACGCGACCCCGGCGTCGATGAGCCGCCGCGCCCGCGTCCGCGGGTTGAGCCGGACGCTCTCCTCCGCCGCGCTGAGCTGCCGGTCGGTGCGGCCGATCTCCCGGGCGAGCTGCTCGGCCGCGTCCTGCCAGCGGGCCGCCTCGTCCTCGGCGCGCTCGCCCCGCAGCCCGTCGGCGATCTCCTCGATCAGCCGCCGCAGCTTCTCGGTGATGTCCTGGACGGCCTCCTCGGCGGGCCGGACGCGCACCGACGGCACCAGCAGCGTCGCCGCCAGGCCGGTGGCCGCGCCGATCAGCGTCTCCAGGACGCGTGTGGTGGCGCCGGCCTCGCTGGCCGCCCCCAGCGCGAAGATCAGCATCGCGCTGATCGGCGCCTCCAGCACGTGCTCGCGCAGCCGCAGGACGTGCCCGATGACGAGCGCGGCGAGGATGGTCAGCCCGAGCGTCCACCAGGAGAACCCGATGGTGCTCGACGCCATGACCGCGACCAGAACCCCCGAGGTGACCGCGGCGACCCGCAGGATGCCGGCCCGGATCGTCTGGTAGACCGAGAACTGGACGACCAGCAGCGCGGTCAGCGGCGACAGCAGCGGTTTCGGGCCGCCCGGCGGAAGGATCGTCAGGGCCAGCACGAAGGACAGGGTGGCGGTGATCGTCAGCCGGGCGATGCGGAAGACGGCGGACTGCACCTCCGTCGCCACGTGCAGCGGAGACCGGCCGGCCCCGTCTGTTCGCTCGGCCCCGTCTGTTCGCTCGGCCCCGTCTGTTCGCTCGGTCCCGTCTGTTCGTTCGGTCCCGCCTAGCCGTTTGGTCCAGCCTGTCCAGCATGTCCGGTATGCCCGGCCTGGACGGTCGCGGCGGCGGAAGAACGCGGGTGCCATGCCGGGGTTCTTCCCGCATGCGGGCAATATCGCGGCAAAACCCGGACTCGGACGAGTCCGCGCCGGCTCACGTGCGGCGGCGGGCGCGGAAGGCGGCGACGTTCGTGCGGTTCGAGCAGGACTCCGAGCAGAAGCGGCGGCGTCCCGCCCGGGACGTGTCGGCGTACACGCGGTCGCAGCCGTCCGCCGCGCAGACGCCCGTCCGGCCGAGGCCGTGCTCGACGATCAGCTCGGCGAGGTTCATGAGAGTGGTCGCGCGGAAGCGGTCCGGGAGCCGGGACGAGGGCGGCGCGTAGTGCATGTGCAGCCCGTGCGGCTCGTGGTCGGCGAGGTGCGGGTGCATGGGGACCTCCAGCATGAGCCCGTTCAGCAGCGCCATCGCGTCCTCGACCCGGGGGGCCTCGAAGAACGGCCGCAGGATCCGGCCCCAGCGCCGGAAGTCGGCGGCGTCGGCGTCCTCGAACTCCTGCCAGAAGAACTGGTTCTCGCGCAGGACCCGGCGCAGCGCGTCCGCGGAGTCGTCGCCGTCCGCGCTGGTGACGGCGTTAACCAGCGCGGCGGCGGCGGCCACGCCGTGGCTCTTGTACCCGGTTATCCGCATTGCCATGGCCTCCGCTGACATGTCATGCTGTAAACGGCATCTTAGTTATAACCCTTACAGATTGAAACTCACACTTCCATGGGGATGCGCGGTGGAGGAATGCCCACGCTGTGGCTGGCCCGAGTCGCAGGTGTACGAGGTGCTCTCGCGCCATCTGACGTCGGAGGGTGTGGTGAGCTATACCCGCTGCGCCTGCGGCGAGGTGCAGGTCCGCGTGCAGCGGTTCGAGTCCGGCACGGTCGTGGCCGCCCGGTGCGGTGACGTCCCTTCACCGGACCGGTCCTAGTGGCGCCAGCGGGTGACGGCGGCGACCCGCTGCGGCGTCGCGCCGTCCAGCAGGTCGATCTCGCCGCGCCGGACGGCCGACACGGTGTCGGTGACGGCCTCGCCGAGCGCGTCCCGCAGGACGGTGTCGGCCTCGAACGCCGCGACCGACTCGGCCAGCGACGACGGCAGCGGGTCGATTCCCCGGGCGGCGCGCTCGTCCGCCGCGAACCCGGCCGGGTCCACGCCGACCGGCTCCGGCAGCCCGCGGTCGGCGTCGAGCCCGTCCCGCCCGGCGGCCAGCAGCGCCGCCAGCAGCAGGTACGGGTTGGCGGCGGCGTCCACGCACTTGACCTCCACGTTCGCCGCGGTGGCCCGCTCGCCGTCGGCGCCGGTGACGAACCGCAGCGCCGCCTCCCGGTTCTCCAGCCCCCAGCAGGCGAACGCGCCCGCCCAGTGCGACGGGATCAGCCGCAGGTAACTGGCCACCGTCGGCGCCCCGACGGCCAGCAGCGCGGGCAGCCGGTGCAGGATCCCGGCGGTGAACGCCTCCCCGGCGGCCGTCATCCCGCAGGGGCCGTCACCGCCCGCCATCGCGTTCGACGGACCGTCCGCGTTCGCCCGCCACAGGCTGAGGTGGACGTGGGCTCCATTGCCGACCGAGTCCGCCTCGACCTTCGGGGAGAACGAGGCGGCCAGGCCGTGCTCCATCGACACCGCCCGGATCGTCTCCCTGACCACGACCGCGGTGTCGGCCGCGCCGATCGGGTCCTCGGCGGCCACCGACACCTCGTACTGCCCGGCCGCGTACTCCGGATGCAGCTGGACGACCGTGACGCCTGTCTCCCTCAGCGCCGTGAGGACGTCCCGCAGGTAGCCGGCCAGCTCGGTGACCCTCGTCATCCCGTACGCGGGCCCACGGCAGGCGGGGAAGAAACCGTCCCCTTCCCCCTCCGACCCGTTCTTGTTGGCCTCGTTCTTGTTGGATCCGTTCTTGTTGGACACTGCCCATTCGATTTCGAACGCCGCCTTCACCGACCATCCGTGCCCCGCGAGCCGGTCCGTTTCGCGGCGCAGCACGGCCCGCGTGTCCAGCGGATGGACGGTTCCGTCCTGCGCGTACCGGTGCGCCGGCGCGTGCGCCCAGCCCGGCAGCGCCGCCATCGGGACGAGACGGTCCAGGTCCGGGTGGAGGCGCAGGTCCCCGACCGGGCCGCCGATGTGCCGCCCGGACACGATCGAGTCGTCCAGCAGGAACACGTCGAACACCGGGGACATCCCGACGCCCCACGCCGCGGCGTGCTCCAGCCGTTCCACCGGGACCGTCTTCGTGCGCGTGATCCCGCTGATGTCCACCCACGTCAGCGCGACGGCGACGATGCCCTGCCCGGTCAGCCGCCGCGCCGTCTCGGCGGCACGGGCACCGAGCCGTGCGCGTGCGTGCGCGTTCAGCGTCTGCCCGGCGGTGACGCGTTCGGGAATCTGTTCCACGGTGCTGGCTCCCGATCGGAGTGGCGAGAATGGCGGTGTACGTAAGGGCATCGTAGGAAGATCGGAGACCTGTTTCAGGAGGAGGCGGATGCGGTGCTGGAGTACCTGGAGTCGCTGCCGCTGGTCGACCACCACTGCCACGGCGTCCTCGGCCGCGACCTCGGCCGCGCGGAGTTCGAGGAGATGCTCACGGAGGCGGAGACGCCGGGCCCGCCGGGCGTGAGCATGTTCGACACGCAGGTCGGTTTCGCGCTGCGGCGCTGGTGCCCGCCCGTCCTGGACCTGGAGGCCCATGCGGAGCCGGACGCCTATCTCGCCCGCCGCGCGGAGCTGGGCGCCGCCGAGGTCGGCCGGCGATTCCTGGAGGGGGCCGGGCTGGACGCGCTGTGCGTGGACACCGGGTACACGCCGCGGGCGATGCTGGATCCCCCGGATCTGGGACGTCTCGCCGGGGCGGCGGCCCACGAGATCGTGCGGCTGGAGACCGTCGCCGAGCAGGTCGCGGGAGACGGCGTCGACGCGGCGCGGTTCGCGGACGAGGTGCGCTCCCGGATCAGCGGACGGGACGCCGTGGGCGCCAAGTCCATCGCCGCGTACCGTGCCGGGCTGGAGCTGTCGGGTGAGCGGCCGTCCGCCGCGGAGGTGACGGCGGCGGCCGGGCGGCTCATGGGGCGGGAGCGGCCGCGGGTGTGCGACGAGGTCATGCACCGGTTCCTCGTCTGGTGCGCGGTCGACGCCGGGCTGCCGGTGCAGTTCCACGTCGGTTACGGGGACGTGGACGCCGACCTGCGCCGCGGCGACCCGCTGCTGCTCATCGAGCTGCTCCGCGCCATGGACCCCGTCCCCGCGATGCTCCTGCACAACTACCCGTTCCACCGGCACGCCGGCTACCTCGCGCAGGTGCTCCCGAACGTGTACGTCGACGCCGGTCTGGCCACCCACAACCTGGGGCACCGGGCGCCCGCGCTGATCGCCGAGTTGCTTGAGCTGGCGCCGTTCGGAAAGGTGCTTTACTCGTCGGACGCGTTCGGGCTCGCCGAGCTTTACCACTTGGGCGCGCTGCTGTTCCGCCGCGGACTGGCGGGGCTGCTCGCCGGGGGAGTGGAGGACGGCGCCTGGACGGCCCGGGACGCCGGACGCGTCGCCGGGCTGATCGCATCAGGCAACGCCCGCCGCGTGTACGGGATCTGAGCACACGGGATCTGACCAACACGGATCTGTCAACACGGGATCTGAGCAAACACGGGATCTGAGCAAACACGGCATCTGAGCAAACACGGCATCTGAGCAACACGACACTGCAGGAGGCGACCGGCATGGCCGCACGTGAACGGCTGCTCGTGATCGGGGGCGACGCGGCGGGGATGAGCGCCGCGTCCCAGGCCCGCAGGCGGCGAGCGGCGGACGACCTGGACATCCTCGTCGTCGAGCGCGGGCACCATGTGTCGTATTCGGCGTGCGGCATCCCGTACTTCGTGGGCGGTGTGGTCGACGATCTCGACAAGCTCATCGCCCGCACGCCCGCCCAGTTCCGCGACCGCGACATCGATCTGCGGCTGCGCACCGAGGCCGTCGAGATCGACGTGGACGGCGGCCGCGTCCGCGTCCGCGACGTGGAGGGCGGCGGGGAGCGCTGGGAGTCCTACGACGACCTCATGGTCGCGACGGGCGCGGTCCCGGTGCGGCCGCGGCTGCCCGGGGCGGACGCGAAGGGCGTGCACGGCGTCCAGATCCTCGGTGACGGGATCGCCATCCGGCAGGCCGTCGAGCAGGAGAAGGCGCGCCGCGCCGTCGTGGTGGGCGGCGGCTACATCGGCCTGGAGATGGCCGAGGCGATGGTGATGCGGGGGCTGGAGGTGACCCTCGTGGACCTCGCCGACCAGCCGATGCGGACCCTCGACGCGGACATGGGCGCGATCATCGCGGACGCGATGCGCGGCATCGGCGTGAAGCTGCACCTCGGGGAGCCGGTCGAGGGCTTCGACACGTCCCCGGACGGGCACGTCACGGGGGTCCGCACCGGAGGCCGCACCCTGCCTGCCGACCTCGTCGTCCTCGGGCTGGGCGTGCGGCCGGGCTCCGACCTCGCCCGTGCCGCCGGGATCGAGACCGGCCCGACCGGCGGCATCGTCACCGACCGCCGGATGCGCACCCGCACCGAACGGGTCTGGGCGGCCGGGGACTGCGTCGAGACCCGCCACCTCGTCTCCGGCGGGCCCGTCGCGATCCCGCTCGGCACGCACGCCAACAAGCAGGGACGCGTCGCGGGCATCAACCTCGGCGGCGGCTACGCCACGTTCCCCGGCGTCGTCGGCACCGCCATCTCCAAGATCTGCCAGGTGGAGGTCGCGCGGACGGGCCTGAACGAACGCGAGGCCGCCGCCGCGGGATTCGAGACGCTGAGCGTGGTCGTGGAGTCCACCACCCGCGCCGGCTACCACCCGGACGCCACCAGGATGAAGACGAAGCTCATCGTGGAGCGCCGCTCCGGCCGGCTCCTCGGCGCGCAGATCGTCGGCGAGGAGAACGCCGGCAAACGCGTCGACGGCCTCGCCATCGCGCTGTGGAACCGGATGACGGCCGAGGAGATGACCGGTCTCGACCTCGGCTACGCGCCGCCGTTCTCACCCGCCTGGGACCCGGTGCTGATCGCCGCCCGCAAGGCCGCCGACGCCGTCGAACAGGACATGCACACCGCCGATTGAGGGACCCGGTCGAGGGGCGCCTTCTTCGGCAGGCTCCTAGGCGTTGCGGAGGGTGTCGGATATCTCGCGGGCGATGGCCGCCTCTTCGAGGCGGCCCAGGCGTTCCAGGGCGTAGGACTTGTTGTAGTGGTCGTTCCAGGAGTCGGGGCCGTTGTCGATGGCGTAGTCGATGACGGGGAGGGCCTCCTCGTAGCGGCCCAGCCTGATGAGCGCGGCCCCCTTGACGCTGTGGGCGCCGGCGTTGTCGTGGGTGCGGCCGCCGACGCTCCGCTCGGCGCCGATGAGGGCGATGATGTGGTCGGCGGCGGCCAGCGCGTCCGCGTCGCGGCCGCCGTTGAGGTACAGGACGGCCCGGCTGAGCCGCGGCGCCGGGTAGCCGGGCTGGACGGCGATCGCCTGGTCGTAGGCGGCGAGCGCCTCGTCCGTCCTCTCCATCCTGCTGAGGGCTCCGGCCTTCTCGAACAGCGCCGCCACGTCGGACGGGTTGTGCTGGAGCGACGTCTCGAACGCGGCGAGGGCGTCGGCGGTGCGGTTCATCTGGAGGAGGGCGCCGCCCCGCCAGTAGTGGGCCGCCGCGTATCCGGGTCGGAGCCGGACGGCCGCGTCGAGTTCCGCCAGGGCGTCCTCGAAACGGCCGGACTCGACGAGTTCGACGCCGCGTTGGTGGTGCTCGATCTCGGGCGGGAGGGCGCGTCCGCTGATCTGCTCCAGTTTCCTGCCGGGGATGAGCTTGCCGCCGCAGGACGTGCACCGGGGCGGGCGGAAGCGGGTCCCGGGCGGGTGGCATCGGTCGCAGAAGTTGCTGTGGCAGTCTTCGCAGATCATGAAATCGATCGCGAATCCTTCGGGGTCGTTCCGCGCGACGGGGTTGCCGCCGGGCACCTTGGACACCGAGATGAGCCGCGTGCACGCCCAGCCCGAACAACCGAGGAGCATGGCCGTCCTCTCCGTTCTTCCGTCCGTGCCCGCCTCCGCGCGGGCGGATCTGGTCTGTCAGTCCGTCGGCTCGGGGAACGCGTAGTCCCAGTCGAGTTCCCAGACGCGCATCGTTCCGTCTTTGCCGTGCGACACCGCTAGGTGGGAACCGGTGCCGAGCCCGACCCATTCGACGGCGGCGGTGTGCGCCTTGAGGGAGAGCAGGCACCGTCCGGCGGGGACGTCCCATACGCGCAGCGTCCCGTCGCTTTCACCGGAGACCGCGAACCGGTCCCCGGCGTTCTGCGCGAGGCAGGTCGCCGACTCCGACAGGTCGCCGTGCAGGAGGCGCTCGGCGTCGAGGTCCCACACCCGCAGCGCACCGCCCGGGCCGACGGTGACGGCGAGGCGGCCGTCCGCGCTCACGTCGATCGATCTGAGCTGCTCGGACGGTCCCCGGACGTAGCCGGTCCCCTCGCCCGTCGTCCCGTCGGCCGTCCACAGCGTCCCGACCGTGTGGCCGCACGACACCACCCTGCGGCCATCCGTGCTCATCGTGGCGGGCGCCTGCCCCGGCAGGACGTGTGAGCGTTCGCCGTCCAGTTCCCACAGTGTGACGACGCTGCGGAAGTCGCCCACCAGGACGGTCCGGGCGCCGGGACCGAACCGCAACGACCAGATGTGCCCGCTGTGTCCCTTCAGAACGTGCCGGCGCCGCCCTCTGGCGAGGTCCCATACCCGGACGGTGCCGTGTTCGTCGCCCGACGCGGCGAGCACCCCGTCGGGGCTCACCGCCACCGCGGTGACCTCGGCCCTGTGCCCGCCGAGGACGCGGACGTTCTCCCCGGTCGCGACGTCCCACATCCGGACCTTCCGGTCGCTGGCCCCGGTCAGCAGGTGCCGCCCGTCCGGGGTGAAGGCGAGGGCGTTCAGGGACGTGCCGCCGACCCGCAGGGTGTGCGTGACCTCACCGGACCCCACGTCGACGAGCCGCACGACCGACCCGCCGAACGTCACCGCGAGGACGCCGCCGGGACCCAGTGCGCGGGTCCGCGCCGGCATCCGGCCGTCGCCCGGCAGTTCCCGCGCCTGCCAGGCCCCTCTCAGTGCCGTCCGGACGCCGTGCCGTCCGGCCTCCCGCCACAGGCCGAGCAGGTCCCGGTTCCGCTCGTGGCCGGGCACGTTCCGCGCGGCCCGCAGTTCCGCCGCCGCCCGCGCCCACCGGCCGCCGTCCGCGAGCCTGCGGGCGCGGGCCAGGGCGAGGTCCACGGCGCCGGCCTCGCGCGTGAGTTCCGCCGCCGCGCGCGGCCGTGCGTGGCTCCACGGCGAGCGCGGCCCGGCGGGCGCCAGGTGCCACGCCCGGACGTCCTGGCCGCCGGACGCGTGGAGCGCGAACCGTCCATCGTCGCTCAGCGCCACAGACCCGACGGCGGAGGCGCTGTCCGGCAGCGTGCGGAGGCAGCGTGCCTCGCGCAGGTCCCACAGCTGCAGGCCGTCCGGCCCGTGCGACAGTGCCCGCGTGCCGTCGCCGGTGACCGTGAACCGCGTCTCACGCCCGGCGGGGACGTCCGCGGACATCAGCGCCCGGCCCGTCACGGCGTCCAGGACGCGCACCTCCGTCCGGGACCGGTCCTGGTGGGAAGAGGCAACGTGGGTGAAGGCAACGTGGGTGAAGGCAACGGCGACGCGTCCCTCCGCGCTGAACGCCACCCGGGCCCGCGGCAGCGGTGTCGAGCGCACGAGGGTTCCGGTGGCGAGGTCCCATGCCCGCAGGCGCATCGTGGTGGTCTCCCACCTGACGACGTGCCGGCCGTCGCCGGTCACCGCGACGGTCCCGCCGTGGCCGCGGCCGAGGTCCTGCTCCCGCTGCAACGTCCGGACGCAGCGTCCTCCGCCGGGCTCCCAGATCCGGACGGCTCCGCCTTCGGTGGCCGACACCAGAAGGGAGCCGTCCGGGGTGAACGCCAGCGCCTCGACCCGGCTGGCGTGGTCGTCGATCCGGTGCAGAAGGCGGCCGGTGGCCAGGTGCCACACGAACATGAGCCGGTCCGCGCCGCCCGAGGCGATGAGGCCGCCTTGGGGGCTCACGGCGACGGCGCTCACGCCGCCGCCCATTCCGGTGGAATGCGCCGGCAGCACGTGGACGCAGCGTCCGGTGGCGAGGTCCCAGGCCCGGACGGTGCCGCCTTCGGCGCCGGGCGGGGGAGGGGACGCGTCGTCCCTGCCGCCGGTCACCGCCAGCGCGCCGTCCCCGGCGAGCGCGACGGCGCTGACGGCGTTGGGGTGGCCCTCCAGGGCGGCGGGCGGCGGCGGGACGTCCTGCCGCTGTGCGCGTTTCAGGGCGGCGGCGGGCTCCGGGGCGTGCGGCGCCTTCGCGGCGGCGGCCCGCAGCAGCGCCGCCGCCTCGGCGGGGGCGCCGCGCTCCAGATGGACGAGACCGAGCAGATGGTCGCCGATCCAGTCGCCGGGATGCGTCGCCCGGACCCGCTCCAGCTCGGCGAGCAGCTGCGCGTCGGTCAGCCGCCCCGCCCGCCAGCGGTGCAGCCCGCGGTTGAACACGGCGTGCGGGTTGTGCGGGTCCGTGCGCAGCGCCCGCTCCCACAGCGCCTCGGCCTCCTCGGTGTGGCCGAGGTCGAGCATGGAAAGCGCCTGGTTCGACAGCCCGTCCGCGAGCAGCGGGGCGGCGGCGGGCCGGTCCCGCGGATACGGGTCCCCGACGACCTGCGCGTAGACGGTGGCGAGCGCGTCGGCGATCTCGTCCATGCGGTCCGGCCGGTCCGCCGGGTCCGGCCGGAAACACGACCGCAGCAGGTCGACGAGGCCGAGCGGCGGCGCGGGAATCCGCGGGTCGCCCGCCCCCTCCGCCAGGAACCCCTCGAACACCTCGCCGCCGGCCTGGCCGATCCTGGTCGGCGGGCCGGCGGTGAACATCGACAGCACGCTGAGCGCCCACGACCACACGTCCGTCGCGCGGCTCAGCGGCGTCCGGCCGTCCGCCGCGGCCCGCGCCTGCTCGGGCGAGCAGTACGCCGGAGTCAGCCCCGCGTAGCTGACCAGCGGATCGGGGTCGGCGCGCGGCTCGCCGCCCTCGCCCGCCAGGACGCGGGCCTTGGCCAGCCCGAAGTCGGTGACCTTCGCCGTGCCGTCCGGGGTGAGCATCACGTTGGCGGGCTTCACGTCCTGGTGGACGAGCCCGCTCCGGTGCGCGTGCTCCAGCCCCCATGCGAACTGGACCGCGACATCGATGATCCGGCCGAGGGTGCGCCGCGGGTCGGGGCCGTAGAGCCGCCCGTCGTGGACGGCGTCCGCGAGGCTGCCGCCGTCGACCCACTCGGCGAACACGCCCGGCAGCGGTCCGAGGCGGCGCACATAGGCGCAGCCGACGGTGTGCGGGTGCAGCCCGAGCCCCACCCATGTCTCGGCCTCGGCCTCGAAGCTGCGCAGCCCCCACTCCGACCCGACCAGCTCGGGACGGGGCACCTTCATGGCCAGATCGGTGTCCCAGCCGCGGTGCCGTACCCGGTAGACCAGTCCCATGCCGCCGCTGACGATCACGTCGAGGACGTCGTAGAGGTCGAGCACGACGTCGCCCGGCCGCCATGTCCGGGGGGCGTCCACGTGGACCATTTACCGATCCTACGGATATGCCGGCATCTTCTTCTATGGTTGCGCGAGAGCCGCGATGGGTGAGCTGGACCGCCAGGTCACCGTGCTCAGGCGCGGCAGGTCAGCGTGCTCAGGCCCGGCAGGTCAGGGGACGGCCGCCATTGAAGGCGATCATGTCGCCGATGGCGGCGGTCACGTCGATCTGCCCGCCGGGTTCAAGCCCGTCCAGCTCGGCGTAGGCGCGGTGCAGGTTGCCGACGAGCCGCTCGGCGTCGGTCAGCTCGGCGAACGGGCCGAGACCGGCTTCGCGGGCGGCCTCCAGCGGCGTCAGCCCGGCCGGCTTCGCCGCCGCGGCCGTCGTCTGCACGAACCGGGCGTAGCCGACCACCCGGTCGATCAGCTCCGGGCCGCCGACGGGGCCGTGGCCCGGCACGATCGTCTCCGCGTCCAGCGGCGCGATGACCTCCTCCAGCACCTTGATCGCGCCTGAGATCGAGCCCTGCAGCAGGAACGGGGTGCCGCCGTTGAACAGCAGGTCGCCGCAGAACAGCACCCGCCGCTCCGGGATCCACACGATCGAGTCGTTGGTGGTGTGCGCGGGCGTCCCGACGTGCCGCACCTCGCACCGCAGCTCGTCCACCCACAGGGTCACGCCTTCGGTGTAGGTGAGGAACGGCGGTTCGAGCTCGACGTCGCCCCAGTCCACCTTCGTCCACACCGGCTCGTCGAACGGCTTGCCCCACGACAGCGCGTTCTCGCGCGTCTGCTCGTGGCCGACGACGGTCGCGCCGGAGAACAGGTAGTTCCCGAACGTGTGGTCGCCGTGGTGGTGGGTGTTGACCAGCGTCCGGACCGGCCGGTCCGTGACCGAGCGGATCGACTCCAGGTAGGCGCGGGTCCTGCGTTCGGTCGAGCAGGAGTCCACGCTGGCCACGCCGCGTTCCCCGACGAGGAAGCCGGTGTTGTTGATCCACCAGGTGCCGTCCGGCTGGACGTAGGCGAACACCCCGTCCGAGACCTCTTCCAGGCGCGGGGTTCCGGGACCTTCGCGGTCGGGCGCGTCGCTCATGGGACGGCATCCTATTGCGGGGCACGCCGAGACCGCGGATGCCGCGCGGTCAGGGGTCCTCGTCGGAAGGGCGGGCCGGTTCGGGACCGTCCGGGCCGACCCGGATCATCCGGATGACGTGGACGATCCGGAACCGCCGCCCGCACGCCACGAACTCGACACCGCCGTCCGCGTCGATGCGGTCGGCGGCCTCCGCGTACTCGGCCAGCTCGCCGGGGCTCGGCGGCGGCCCGCAGTCCTCCGGTCCGGCCTTCGGCAGCAGCACGCGGAAGTAGTGCGCGAGGGAGTCGCGGGCGTCCTGCGGGCCGATCCCGCCGGTGACCGGCCGCCACAGGCCGTCGCGGTCCTCCAGGACGGTGAACTCCGGGGGCAGGAGCACCACGCCCGGATGCGCCTTGATCGCGGTGACGGCCTCGCGGCGCAGTTCGTCCGGGACGGTGCCCTCGGCCGGCGCCAGGCCCAGCAACTCCAGCCTGAGCGCCGCGTCGGCCGGGCCGACCGGCGCCGCGGGGTCGATGGCGAACTCGCGCAGCGGCCCGTCCTCGCCGTCGGTGACGCGGGCCGGCTCGGGCCCGTCGTCGCCGAACCGGGCGAAGCCCAGCACGCGGACGATCCGGAACCGCAGCGGCCCGGCCGCGCACTCGTTGCAGCCCGCCCCGCCCTCGGGCGCGGCGCTCCCTGCTCTTTCCGGCGCTGCTCTTTCCGGCGCTGCTCTTTCCGGCGCAGCCTGTTCGAGCCCAGCCTGTTCGAGCGCGTCCGCGATGCGCAGCATGTCCTCGCGCACCGCCGGCTCGTGGTCGCCGGCGACGCCGCGGAGATGCACCGACAGGTCGACCCGGGCCTCGCGGGGGTCCAGCGCACCGAGCGACAGGATCCGCCACACGCCGCCGGCCTGCTCGGCGCAGCCGAACTCCGGCGGTCCCATGCCCACGATCTCGGGGTAGGCGCGCCGCCGCTCGGCGGCCTCCTGGTCGCGGACGGCCGCCACCGGTTCCAGGTCCCTGACGACGTTGATCAGGTCGTGTCCCGGCATCCCTTCGAAGGACATGCGTCCATCGTGACGTGCCGCCGCGTCCCGCGCCGTGGAAACGACCCACGGACAGCGCCGGTATCAGTATTCGAACTCGGGCAGGGTCGTCAGCAGATGCGGGTTCGGTGAGCTGTCGCGGGCGGGCGGCTCCGGCGAGCGGGCCGCGCGCAGCACCTCGCCGGCGCCGAGGACGGCCGCGTCGCCGGTGGTGTCCCCGATCCGCGCGGCCAGCCCCGTCCGGTCGCGGATCAGCCGTTCCAGGCCGGGCAGCCGGGCGGACCCGCCGGTGAGGGTGACGCCGACGCTGAGCAGCTCGCCCGAGATCTCGGGGGAGCAGCCGCTTACGCCGGCGCGGATGGCGTCGACGATCTCGGCGACGGAACCGGCGATCGCCCGGCCGACGTCCACGGTGGTGAGGACGAGTTCCCGCGGCATGCCCGTCGCGATGTCGCGGCCGTGCACCACGGTCTGCCGCACCGGCCGCCGCCCGAGCGGCGGCACCGCCCCGACCTCCACCTTCGCGGCCTCCGCGGCGGACCGCGACAGCGACACCTGGTGCTCGCGCCGGACGAGGTCGACGATCGCGCGGTCCAGGGCCGACCCGCCGATGGGCGCGGTGTGGGAGGTGACGAGTCCGCCGAACGCGATGACGCCGACGTCGGTGACGTCCGCGCCGATGTCGGCGATGACGGTGATCTCCGACCGGACGGACGAGGTCATGTCCATCCCGATGGCGGCGGCGATCGGCGTCGGCACGAGCGTGAGGCGCCGCGCACCGGCCTGGTAGGCGGAGAACCGCAGCGCCCGGTAGTGGACGGAGCTCAGCCCGCTCGGAACCGTCACGACCAGCCGGGGGCGGGCCGTGTAGTGGCGCCTCTGGTGGCGGCGGACCAGCGCCCGCATCATGTACTCGGCCGCGTCGGTCTCGGTCGGCGCACCGCCGCGGACCGGCCGGATGAGGGTCACGTCGGGGTTGCGTCCCGCCATCTCCTGCGCCGGGACGCCGAGCGCGAGGATGCGTCCGGTGCGCCGGCAGCGGGCGAGCAGCGACGGTTCCCGGCAGACGACCCCGCGGTCCTTGAGATGCATCCGCACGGTCGCGCTGCCCATGTCGATAGCGGTGTCACGGCCCGCGAAATCCCACATCGCGTCCCCCAATCGCCCCGAAAGTCACAAGAGCCCTGTTGATGCCCCCGCGCCCCGCGGCGATGCCCACGCGCGGGTAAGCGAATCGCAATGTCCTGGCGAACACGGGTCCGGCATGTCCGGAACGCCGACCGGTGCGCGTCGCCCGCCCGGCGGAGAACGCCGGGCGGGCACCAAGAGATCATGATGGGACGGTGTTCACGCGGTGACTGTGCCGGGCCGGGCCGCGCCGTGGCCGGGCGCCGTCCATCCGCGCCGTCCATCCGCGCCGTGCCCGGACGGCCCCGGCCGCGCGGCACACCCCGTAAAGCGCGAAGGAGATCGTCGTGACGTACGGGCTGATCGGGATGCTCGACCCGAGCGACAGCAGGATGCCGCCCACCACCGACACGGTCGCGAAGACGGTGCTCAGCACGGGGACCAGGACCGGCGACGCGGTGACCCGCACGGCCGCCGCGGCCGGTGTGCACAGCAGCGCGAGCACCAGCAGCGCACCGACGATCTGCACCGACACGGCGACCGCGAGGCCGAGCACGAGCATGAAGACCGGCGACAGCGCCCGCACCGGCACGCCCCGCGCCGCCGCCACGTCCGGGTCGAGGCTCGCGAACGCCAGCGGACGCCACATGACCGCGAGGCACACCAGCACGACCGCCGACGTCACCAGCAGCCAGGACAGCCGCGGGGTGTCGATCGCGACGATCTGCCCGGTGAGCAGGCCGAACTTGTTGGCCGACCGTCCCTTGTAGAGCGACAGGAACAGCACGCCGAGCCCGAGCCCGAACGGCATCAGCACGCCGATGACCGACCCCCGGTCGCGCGCCCCGGCGCCGAGCACGCCGATGAGCGCGGCGGCCAGCAGGGCGCCCGCGATCGATCCGCCCGCGACGCTCGTCCCGATCAGCAGCGCCGCCGCGGCGCCCGCGAACGACAGCTCGGCGATGCCGTGCACGGCGAACGCGAGGTCGCGCATGACGACGAACGTCCCGGCGAGCCCGCCGACCAGCCCGAGCACCGCCCCGGCGATGAGCGAGTTGCGGACGAGCCCGAGCAGCGCCCCGTAGTCCTCGAAGTTGAAGATCTCGCCCCAGACCTCGTGCCAGCTCATGCGGCCCCGACCTCCACACCGCCCCGCACGCCGCCGAGGTCCAGCACGCGGTCCGCCAGCGGCAGGACGGGTTCGACCTCGTGCGTGACGAACACGACGGCGGTGCCGTGCTCGCGGCGCCGCCGGTCGACCAGCTCGGCGACGATCCGCTGGTGCTCGGCGTCCAGTGACAGCAGCGGCTCGTCGCACAGCAGGATGCGCGGGCCGGTGGCGAGGGCCTGGGCGACCCGGACGCGCTGCAGCTCGCCGCCCGACAGCAGGTCGAGCGGGACGTCCGCGAACGGCGCGGCGCCGACATCGCGCAGGACGGTCTCGACGCGGCGGCGCGTCTCCGGGCGGGCCCGCCGCGGTCCCCACCGGTGCCCGTCGATCCCGAGCCGCACCAGGTCGCGGGCGCGCAGCGGGGTGTGCGGGACCACGGTCCCGTGCTGCGGGACGTACCCGATGAGGTCGCTCCCGCGCCGCGGCGGGCGCCCGTTCACCGTGACGGTCCCGGCGGTGAGGCGCCGCAGCCCGAGCAGCACCTTCAGCAGGCTGGTCTTCCCCGACCCGTTCGGCCCGAGGACGACCAGGAACTCGCCGGCCGCGACGTCGAGGTCGAGTCCCCGCCACAGCGTCCGGTCCCCGTAGGCCACGGCGGCGCCGTGCAGTGAGATCACGACAGCGCCTTCTGGAGGGCGGCGATGTTGCCGTCCATCCAGGTGATGTAGTCCCGTCCCTCCGGGAGGGTCTCGGTGACCGGCACGACGGGCACGCCGGCGTCCTCCGCGGCCTTCTTGAGCCGTTCGGTCTGCGGCCCGCTGGTCTGCGAGTTGTAGACGAGCGCCTCGACCTTCTTGCCGGTGAGCAGCGCGAGCGTCTCCTGGAGCGCCCTGGGCGGCACGTCGCCGCCCTCCTCGATCGCCTCGCTGAACTCGTCGGGCGTCTGGTTCCGCAGCCCGGCGGCCTCAAGGAGGTAGACGGCGACGGGCTCGGTGATCGCGACACCGTCGCCGGAGTGCGCGGCCTTGAGCGCCGCCACCTTCCCTTCGAGGGCCTTCAGCCTGGTCTTGAACGCGGCGGCGTTCGCCGAGTACGTTCCCGCGTCGTCGGGGTCGGCTTTGGCGAGCGCGGTGGAGAGCCGGTCGGCGAGCAGCGCGGTGGACGGCAGGTCGTACCAGACGTGCTCGTTCGGCTCCTCGCCGTCCGGCGCGGTCTTCCCGGAGACCTGGACGGCGTTGAGCACTTCGGCCTTGGACCCGGAACCCTTCATCAGCGTGCCCACGAAGTCGTCGTAGCCGCCCCCGTTCTCGACCACGACCGCGGCCTTGGACACGGCGAGGCGGGCGCGGGTCCCGGCCTCGAAGGAGTGCGGGTCCTGCCCGGGGTCGCTGATGAACGACGTCACCTCCACCTTGTCGCCGCCGATCTGCCGCGCGATGTCGCCGTAGACGTTCGTCGACGTCACGACGGACACGGGGGCGCCGCCCGGGGTCACCGCGCCGGCGTCGGAGGACGAGCCGCAGGCGGCGGCCGCAAGCGCCGAGGCGGCGAGCACGGCGCCCGCGCCGAGCAGACGGGCACGCTGAACAGGGGTCATTGCAGAACTCCCGAAAATGAAAACGGTTTTCATTGTGAAGGTAGCATGATCCGTCTCGACCCGGCGTGCGCCCTCGACCCGGCGTGCGCCGTCCTGGCGTCGGGGCGTGGTCGCGCGCACCCGACGCAAGCCGAATCCCTGCGTTAGATGCTTGTGAATTGTGTTTTAACGTGGTTGCATGAGATGCATGGCTCACCATGCACTTCGGTTCGCCGCCGGGACGGACGTCGGCAAGCGGCGGAAGGTGAACGAGGACTCGGCGTTCGCCGGTCCGCAGCTGCTCGCGGTCGCCGACGGGATGGGCGGCCATCCGCACGGTGACGTCGCGAGCCGGACCGCCATCGCGATCATCGTCGACCTGCCGCTCACCGGTGACCCGGCCGCCGACCTCGCCGCCGACCTCGCCGCCGGCGTGGCCGAGATCGCCGACCGGCTCGACGACCTGGTGCGGGAGGATCCCGAACTGGCGGGGATGGGCACGACCCTGACCGCGATGGCCTGGGACGGCGTCCGCTTCGCGGTGGCGCACATAGGCGACTCCCGCGCGTACGTCCTGCGCGCCGGGGACCTCGTCCAGCTGACCCGCGACCACACGATGGTCCAGTCGCTCGTGGACGGAGGGCAGCTCACCCCGGAGGAGGCCGCGCGCCATCCGCGGGGATCGGCGCTGATCAAGGCGCTGCAGAGCGGGAGCAGCGCCGAGCCCGACGTGTTCCGGCAGAACGCGCGGCCCGGCGATCGCTACCTGCTGTGCTCCGACGGGCTCTCCGGTTTCGTCGCGCCGGAAGAGATCCGCGAGACGATGGCGCGCGCGGCGAGCCCGGCGGACGCCGTCACGCGCCTCATCGAACTCGCCAACGAGGCCGGCGGGCAGGACAACATCACCTGCGTCGTCGCGGACGTCATCGCGCCCTCGCTCGTCCCCCGGCAGGAGCCGATGACGCTCGGCGCCGCCGCGCAGGACCCCGGACTACTCGCCCGGCTGGGCCGCCGGCTCCGCCGCCCATGACCCGGCCTGTGAGGCGGTCTGTGGCGTGGTCTGTGGCGTGGTCTGTGAGGCGGTCTGTGAGGCGGTCTGCGGCGCGCGGCCGGCATCGTCATCAACTGGTAAATTGACTCTGTTCACAGTCATTCTTCGAGCCGATCGATGTTGCAAAGATCAAGTATGGTGACGGAATGAGCGGCGATCCGGGTGTGACCGCCGGCGACATCGCCCGGCTGGCGGGCGTGGGGCGCGCGACGGTCAGCAACTGGCGCCGCCGCCACGACGACTTCCCGCGCCCGGTCGGCGGCACCGCGACCAGCCCGCTGTTCTCGCTCGCCGACGTCGAGAGCTGGCTGCGCCGCAACGGCAAGCCGTTCGAGGTGTCGGCGGCCGACCGGCTCTGGCAGCGGCTCCGCGCGTCCGGTGACGACTTCCGGCTCGCCGACCTCGTCGGCTGGGCCGGCCTGCGCCTCCTCGAACTCCGCGGAGACGCCCCGCCGGCACCCGGGAGGATGCCCCCGCCCGCCATCGAACCCGACGACCCCGACCTTCCCCGCCTGCTCGCCGACCTCGCCGCCGAGCACGGCCACGCCGCGGCGTTCGACCTGCTGGTCCAGCGCTACGTCCAGGCCCACTCACGGCGGCTCGTCGTCACGCGCGGGGACGTGGCGCGGCTGATGACGCGCCTCGCCTGCCGGGACGGCGACGTCGTCCTCGACCCGGCGTGCGGGCTCGGCACACTGCTGCTGTCGGTGCCCGGTGCGCGGCTGGCGCTCGGCCAGGACAGCAACGCCTCCGCCGCCCGGATCACCGCGATCCGGCTGCTGCTGGCCGGGACGCCCGCCGAGATCGTCCCCGGCGACTCCCTGCGGCGCGACGGATTTCCCGGCGAGGTCGCCGACGCCGTCGTCTGCAACCCGCCGTTCGGCGACCGCGCGTGGGGGCACGAGGACCTGGCCGGCGATCCGCGCTGGGAGCACGGGCTGCCGCCGCGCGGCGAATCCGAGCTGGCCTGGGCCCAGCACTGCCTCGCCCACGTTCGGCCCGGCGGATGCGCCGCCGTGCTGATGCCGTCGGCGGTGGCGAGCCGCCGCCCCGGCCGCCGCGTCCGCGGCAACCTGCTGCGGTCGGGCGCGCTGCGGGCCGTCGTGACGCTCGCGCCCGGCGGCCCCGACCTGTGGCTCCTGCACCGCCCGAAGCCCGGCGAGCGGCCCCCGGCCGCCGTCCTGCTGCTGGACGCCGAGGGCGACCTCGCGCGGGCCGAGCGCGAATGGGATCGGCATCCGGACGGCGAGTTCTCCGTGCCCGTCATCGACCTGCTCGACGACGAGGTCGACGTCAGCCCGGCCCGGCACCGTCCCCGGCAGAGCGGCGAGGCGTTCGGCCGCCGCTTCACCGATGCGCTGGACCGGCTGGCCGCCGCCACCCCGGTCCCGCCCGCCCTGGACCTGCTGCCGGACCGGCGGCCGCTGCCGTTCACGACGCTGTCCGAGCTGGCCAAGGCCGGGGTCGTCGCGATCAGCCACGCGCCCGCCCGGCTGCCGTCCGGCGGCGACGCGCCGGTCCTCACCGTCGACGACGTGAGCGCCGGGACGGGCCCGTCCGGGACGTCCGCCGCCGGTCCCGGCCTCATCATGCTCGAACCCGGTGACGTGGTCGCCACCGCCGCCGGCTCCGCCCGGGTGATCACCGAGCCCGGCGCAGCGCTCGGCCCCTACCTCACGCTCTACCGCCCGGACGGGGAGCGGCTCGACGCGGGGTTCCTCGCCGGTTTCCTGACGTTCGCGCACACCCGCGCCGGCACCGGGTCGAGCCGCATGGACCTGCGCCGTACCCGCATCCCCCGGCTTTCCCTCGAACGCCAGCGCTCCTACGGCCGCGCATTCCAGGAACTGGCCCGCCTGACAGAGACACTGCGCGAAATGTCGTCGCTGGGGGAGACCCTGGTCCGGTTGAGTTTCGACGGGCTCCTGGACGGCCACCTCCATCCGGCTCCTTAGCCCCGGAGGTCCAGCTACGGGAAGCGGATTGGACAGCCGGCAAGCACGTCCGGGAACGGCCCTCGTCCGTTCCCGGCGTGCCTGCCGAGCTCAACGCTCTCGTTCAGGGCCTTCTGGAGAAGAAGTGGAGCAACGTCCGCAGGACGTGCCGTCCCTCCACGAGAGGATCCGTCAGTTCGCGGTGTGACCGGGTGCGGTCAGGGTGTTGAACGGGTCTTGGCCCACGTACTCGGTCCACGGGCGGACCTCCGAGCGGTTCCGGGAGGGCCCCTGCTGCGATGCCGTGCCCTGCTCGGTCTCGTACCTCGGCCGGGGGGCGGGCTTCGTCTTGTCCGACGGTGCGTCGCTTCGCGGGCCCTGGGCCGCGGAATCATCCGGCCTGGGGGCGGGGCCTCCGGGCGGCGCCGCCTGTTCCGCCGGGGTGTGTCCGGGGGCGTTCATTTGGGGGTTATCGGGAGTGTTGGGCTGGTCGTCGTTTTTGGGAAACATGTCGGTGGGTGGCGGAATCTGGGGGGTCCGCTGCTTATCAGGTGGTTTCTGATCCGCTTTCTTCTGTGCGCTCATCTTGTCGATCTTTTCTACGAGTTCCTTCACCGACGGCGACCACTTCTTGTAGGCGGGCGCACCGGGCCGGACAGCGCCGGCGAACTGTTTCCTGCGCCTCTTGGTGAGCTTGTCGATCCGGACCTTCTCCCCGCTGCGCGGTGCGTGCAGATACTTACCGTCACCCACATATATTCCGACATGTCGGCGGCCCCGGAAGAAGATGAGGTCCCCGGGCTTGAGGTCCTTCAGCTTCACCTTCCGGTCCACCTTCCGGTACTGCGCGTGGGTGACGCGGGGAATCTTGACGCCCGCCTTGCGCCACGCGGCCATCGCGAGCCCGGAGCAGTCGTAGCCGCCCGGTCCCTCCGCGCCCCACCGGTAGGGCTTGCCGATCTGCTTGCGGGCGAACTTGAGGGCCGTCTTCGCGCTCTCACGCTGGGCCGCCACGCGCGTCCGGTACTTGTCGTACGCCTTGACCTTCTTCAGCGTGGCGGAGTCCAGATGCAGGCTCTTCAGCACGGCGGGATTGAGGTCCGCCCAGGCCTGCGAACTCAGAGGAACCGCCAGCGCGAGCCCGGTCGCCGTCACGGTGACCGCCGTCCGGAGCATTCCCTGTTTTCGGGCTCCCGTCCGGGCGCGGCCGGTATGGCCGGCGCGTGCTCCGTTCCCGGCGTCGTCCTCGTGTGAGCGGTGTGCGGTGGACATTCCTGTGCTCTCCGTTCCGTTTCCGGATGTGCCGCGGGTTTTCCACGGGGCGGGTGATCAGGATCCCGCCGAGAGTCCGGGTACCCCGTTGATCGTGACGGAATTGGGAGTGCGCGCCGATTTTGCATGATCATGACGCGGAATTAGTGGCGCTCTTTGGTGTCTTTGATCATGTGGCCAGATGGGCCAGCGAAGTGAGCGGAACGGGCAGCCAGGCCGGCCGGTTCTGTGCCTCGTACCGCACCTCGTAGATCGCCTTCTCGAATTCGAAGGCGCGAAGGAGCACCGAATGCGCCGCCGGGTCGGCGCCGCCGGCGGCCGCGTAGCCACGGCAGAACGCGGCCCTGTTCCGCGCCGCCCAGGCGTGCGCCCGCGTCTCCAGCCGGCCCCCGGGCTCGGGCGGCACCGTGCCGGACTTGGCGATGAGGAACCTCGCCGCGTACTCGAACGAGCGCAGCATCCCGGCGACGTCCCGCAGCGGATGCGCGGGCGCCCGCCGCTCGTGCTGCGTCCGCGCCGGCTCGCCCTCGAAGTCCAGCAGCGTCCAGCCGCTCTCGGTGCGCAGGACCTGGCCGAGGTGGTAGTCGCCGTGGACGCGCTGGACGGGCAGCGGCCTCGCCTGCGCGGCCAGGTCGAGGAACGCCGCCGTGAGCGCCTTCGCGTGCGGCGCCAGGCCGGGCACGGCGCGGCAGGTGCCGGTCAGCTCGGCGTTCATCCGCGCCGCCATGGTGTGCACCTCCGCGGCCGGGAGCGTCGTCACGCCGAACGCGTCCGCGAGCGCCCGGTGCACCTCGGCGGTCGCGGCCCCGAGGCGTTCCGCCTCGGCCGCGAAGTCGCCGCCCGCGGCGCTCGCGTCCAGCTCCGCCCACTCGTCGTCGCCCGCCGTCGGCGTGTGCGCGAACCAGTCCCGGACGCTCGCGATCGCCAGGCTCCAGCCGTCCGCGCCGGTGTGCAGGTAGTCCGACAGCAGGGCGAGCGTGACCGGCTCCCCGTTCCCGCCGGCCCGTGCGCCCCGTCCCGGCTCCAGCTCGATCCAGCCGAGGACGGCGGGGACGTGCGCGCAGCCGCCGCGGGTCAGCGCGAGGTTGACCTCCAGGTCGAGGTTGACGCCGGTGCTGAGCCGCCGGAACAGCTTGCAGATGTAGGCGTCGCCGAACAGCAGCGAGGTGTTGCTCTGCTCGGCGGTGATGGGCAGGCTCGTCAGGTCCGTCCGGATGCCGGCGCCGCCGGCGGTCCGGAACCGCAGCGGGCCGACGGACGCCTCGGCGGCCAGTTCGTCCAGGAGGATCCGGGTCAGGTCCGGGTCGTGGGCGGCGTCGTACAGGTGCGCCTCCGGGCCGTCCGGGCCGCCGGGCATCCCGCCGATCTCGACGTGCAGGAGCCGGTCCGGCAGGTCGCGGCGGACGCCGAGGAGCAGCTGGTAGTGGTCGGTGGTGCCGTTCTGGGTGACGTCGAGGATGAGGTGGTGCAGGCCCGGGTCGCCGGTGCGCAGTTCGGTGGCGGTGCCGATGGACAACGCGTCGATGGGACCGTCCTTGCCGCCGAACCACCGCTGGCGGGGCAGCCACTCCGCGAGGTCGCGCGTGAGGGCCGGTTCAGGTGGCAGCACGTTCAGACGGTCCTTCCGGTGCCCGTGCCGGGGACCGAACCCCGGGCCGCGCCCGTGGCCACGTCCGGGACGGTGTCGCCGTCGTCCGGGGGGATCAGCTGGAACCAGAAGAACCCGTGCGCGGGAAGCGTCATCAGGTACGGCAGCTCACCGATGGCGGGGAACTGGACGCCGCCCATGCACTCGACGGGGGAGTAGCCCTCGAAGCGCCGCATGTCGAGTTCGACCGGCTGCGGGAAGCGCGACAGGTTGCTGACGCACAGGATCGTGTCCATCTCGCCCCAGGGGCTCTCCTCCTCGGTGATCTCGCGGGTGAAGGCGAGGACGGAGGGGTTGGAGGCGGAGAGTTCGACGTAGGAGCCGACGCCGAAGACGGGGTGGCGTTGCCGGATCTCGATCATTTTGCGGGTCCAGTGCAGGAGTGATCCG